>NZ_JABBXG010000009.1:0-161248 GCF_012932945.1 Thalassotalea sp. Y01 | reverse complement strand
ACAGGTTTCTTCTTTAGAAAACTGTACTGTATCGATTGGGTCATATTTGGATGAACCACCACCACCGGCCATGATTTTAATTTGTGTCGCACCGTTACGTAAGTTGGTGCGCGTTGCTTTTAATACTTCCGCTTCACCATCGGCAACAGCGCCAATACCAAAGTGTTCAAAGTTTGATGCATCGTGTGCACTGGTTGGTGAGAAGCCGGCATCACCGCGGTCACGAAAATCACCATGGCCAGAGGTTTGTGAAATAAAAGTGCCTGATGGAAAAATCTTAGGACCGATAATATGACCAGAATTGATGTTACGCATCAGTCCAAATGCTGGGCCACCCATGTCACGCACTGTGGTGAAGCCATCCATAAGAAAACGTTCAGCGACAATCGAAGCACGATAAGACATATCGGTTAAGTCCATATCACTTTCAACGTTAGCAAAGTTGTTGTTGATCATGATGTGCGCATGACCATCAATAAGGCCTGGCATTAAGGTTTTACCTTGACCATCGATGATACGAGCATCGCCGTTAATGGGGATATCGTCATCACTGATTTTACTAATGGTGGTACCTTCAACTAACACGTTAAGACCTTTGTAAAGCTTATTGTCAGTACCATTAAACACGTTAACGTTTTTAAATAAGGTGGTACTTGCTTCAACTTTAAAGTTTTGGTCTACAGCAGGAGCACTGCCGCCAGCTGCGATTGCTGTAGGCACGATTGCTGCGGTTGATAAACATGCCGCAGAAACAAATGCTGCAACTTTAGTAAGGTTCTTCAATGTCATGATTAGCTCCTAAATTAAGCTTAAAAACTTAGACGGAACAAAGTGTTTAATTTGCGCCGTGTTTTGATGGAGCTATTATTGAAGAATATGAAGGCGAGTTTTGTCCTCTACAGGACACTAGTAAATGTTAATATGATGTTAGCTGTAATGGCTTGTGATCTTCTGTTAATACGAGTGTGATAGTATCACATTAACTTTTGAGGGGAGGTAACCATTGCCATTAACTAAGTTAAAAATTGTCGAATTAGAACGAAAAATAGACTGGCCTTGTCAGTTATCCGAACAATTCAAGCGTGCATTCTTGTCGGCGGGCAGTATTCAGTCATTAAAGGCGGGCTATTATTTTCTCTCCACAGAAGACACCAAAGACGGCCTAAACTACCTTTTTACCGGCAGTCTAATTTTATCCATTCGTACCTCTGATTTTGATCACTTTACTTATAAGTTGTTAGGCAAAAACGACTTCCTATATTACGGACAATTTTTTGATTATCGTTTGCAAGAGTCTATTGCCGCCGAAGTATTGCAAGATTGCCAGATGTTAAAACTATCGGAGCAACACCTTATACGACTGAGTGAGCAACAACCGGAATTTTATAAATTCATGTTCTCATTGCTGAAGATGCGTACTTTACCATTACTGCAAAAAGGCTTACTTAATCAAAAGTTCTCAGTAGCGATAAAAGTCGCGTACACCTTATTGGATTTAGCCAGCAAACAAACGACACCGGCTGGCACTATGATCATGCTTGAGATTACACAACAACAATTAGCAAACCTATCTGATGTTACTCGGCAGCGGGTTAATGCGGTTTTAAAGGATTTTGAAAAACAACAGTATATTGAATTGGTGCGAGGTAAGATTTACATCAAAAACATTGCTGCGATTAATCAATTGTTGGTCAATGAAAACCTTACTTTTTATAAACCTAAGTTGGACGACGCCTAGCTGCTGCTAAACAGCTTTAGGTTTAAGTGCAAATCATCACAGCCAGAGAATACCTGATATTGCTCATCAACTTTGGCAAAGCCAATATCGGTAGGTAATAAGCATGGTTTCTTAAATTCAAATTTAACTCGACTGTTATCAATATCATGGTTAATAAGCAATAAATGCGCAAAATACATACCGTGCATAATGGTCCCAGGAAGACCAAATAGCTTCGCCAAATGTTTACTTATGTGGATCGGATTATAGTCGTAACTTATCTTTGCGTAACTACGCGCTAAGTCAGCGTTTATATGCATACTTGTTGGCTCGTTAAAACTTTGCATGTTTTTACTGGCCGCTTTGTTATCCATGGTTTTGAGCTTTTTCAGCATGCTATTGGTATTGATCACGCATAGCTGCTCGTCTTGATAAAACTTAGATTCTACCTGTATTAACTTGCCCAAAGGATGTCGACGGTTTTGCTTTACTTTGATGTCCACTTTAAATGGGCTTCGATAATCTATGGGCTTGGATTGACGAAAGTCTGCGGTTAGGTGAATGAGCCCTATCGGTGAGAAGGCAAAATGTTTGTGACCGAGTGCCTTCATCATCGGCTTAAAGCCAGCGATAAAGGCATAACTTACAGGCAAGGTTTGATGTCCTTCGAGACTGTAAAAGCGGCGAAATGCGCTTAAATGTTTGTCTTTTATGCCGTTAACGTCATAGTCGACAGTGAATTCATTAAAGAATACTTTGCGACGTCGTTTTGTTAACAGTTTTAGATAATGGTACATAACCAGCCTTTAATAACGCAGTTAGTAATTGTTTTTATTAAAAAATTAAGTCAAACAATAGATTTTGTCGTTATTGTAAGTGATAGATAAATAATAGTCACAGATTTATCATTACTAAAGTTACTTGCCATGTCATTTATCTGTGAGTATTATTGTACTGTTTATATATACAGTTTATGGTGCCGAGTTAACATCTTATGCGCAAGATAATTCACATAGATATGGACTGCTTTTTTGCAGCGGTTGAAATGCGTGATGATCCCAGCTTGCGCAATATTCCTATCGCAATTGCCGGCCGCAGTGAACGCAGTGTCGTCTCTACTTGTAATTATCCTGCGCGGGAATACGGTGTGCGCTCGGCGATGTCGGTGAAAAAAGCATTGCAGCTTTGTCCGCATTTAACCTTGGTGCCATCAAGAATGGCGCAATACCAACAAGCATCACAAAAAATTCGAGAGATATTCAGTCGTTATACACAAATTATAGAGCCACTGTCACTCGATGAAGCGTTTCTTGATGTCAGTGATAGCATTTTATGCAATGGCAGTGCGACACGAATAGCTCAAAAAATTCGGCAAGATATATTCAATGAGTTGCAGTTAACCGCATCCGCTGGTGTCGCACCCAATAAATTTTTAGCCAAAATAGCGTCTGATGAAAACAAACCTGATGGACAGTGTGTTATCGCCCCCAATCAAGTAGAGTTATTCGTTGAACATTTGCCCCTCAAAAAAATTCCTGGCGTTGGCCCCAAGACCCTGCAAAAACTCAACCGAAAGGGCTTTAATACCTGCGCTGATGTGCGCGCTAGCGATATCAAAACCTTGGTGCGCCAGTTTGGTAAATTTGGCACCAGCTTGTATCGTCGCGCACATGGTATTGATGATCGTCAGGTTGAGACTGAACGTGAACGCAAGTCGTTAGCTATAGAAACCACCTTAATGGAAGACATCGAAAGTTTTGAGCAATGCATGCACGTGGTGGAAAAGCTGCTACCAAAATTTAAAGAACGCTTAAGCAAAGTCGAAGATCGGCAAATTAAAACTCAAGGGGTTAAAGTGAAATTTGATGACTTTAGCCAAACCACCGTTGAAAACAGCTGCGATGAATTCCAACAGGGCATGTTAGCAACGCAATTGAGCAAAGCTTTAGAGCGAGGCGAGGGCAAAAAAGTGCGTCTAATTGGCTTACATATGGGCTTCAAATCGCAACAGGTGGTGCAGGTAAATGAACCGCAATTGTCATTCGATTTAAAATAATAACGATATCTTTGATCTTTTCTGCACAAACAGTCATATTTAATGTGTCATTTTTAGTGGGAATAAGTTTATGAAAAGATTAACGTTAATTGCATTTTGTTTATCACTTTGTAGTTTTGTAACGCAAGCTGCTCGAGATTTTTCAAACGTAGAAATAAAAACAACCAAGGTTGCTGGCAATGTGTATATGCTTGAAGGTTCAGGCGGTAATATTGGTGTGTTGGCAACAGATGCGGGGTTGGTCTTAGTTGATGACCAGTTCGCACCGCTGGCAGCAAAAATTGAAGCAGCGATGAAGTCAATTAAAGATCAGCCTGTTAAGTACGTGGTTAACACGCATTATCATGGTGATCATACCGGTGCTAACGCCCACTTTGGCAAATCAGCACCTATTTTTGCCCATGAAAATGTTCGTAAGCGTGTCGCCGCAAACGAAAAACAAACTGAAGCTGATTTGCCTGTCGTTACTTATGATAGCGGTGTAAGCATCTACTTAGGTGGCGAAACCATTCAATTAAAGCACTTACCTAGCGGTCACACCGATGGCGACTCGGTGGTTTATTTTAAAAATGCCAATGTATTGCATATGGGAGACTTATTCTTTCAAGGTCGTTTTCCATATGTTGACTTAAAAGGTGGCGGTAGCGTGAAAGGCTATTTGGCTAATATCAAAGCCATTGCCAAGTCGTTTCCAGATGATGTGGCGATCATTCCGGGTCATGGTGCTCTAAGCGATAAAAAAGAGCTTCAGCGCTTTATTGATATGATTGAATTTTCAGTTAACAAAGTTGAAGCGGCTTTAAAAGAAGGCGCAAGCAGTGAAGACATTCTTGCCTATGGTATTGGTGAGGAATACAAAGACTGGGGTTGGAATTTTATCACCGAAGAGCGTTGGCTCAAGACGTTAATTAGCGATTTGGATAAATAACCACGCTAAGCAAAAAAATAAAAAGCTCCGCAGTTAGGTCACTAATTGCGGAGCTTTTTTATTAACAATAACTATGGATTATTGTTTTAATCGGCGATTAAAGAAATCAACGATTGAATAATTTAAATGTGTTTTAACTGCCTTGCCACGCATGCTGTGCTTGCTGCCAGGGTAGGTCATCAATTCAAATTGCTTGTTCTCATCTTGCATTGCTTTGATTAACTTTGTGGTGTTGGTAAACAACACATTGTCGTCAGCCATACCATGATACAAAAATAGAGCATCATTGTTGTCATCAAAATCCTTCACATAAGGGAATACAGAGCTGTCTTCATAGCCTTGTGCATTGCTGTTCGGGTGAGATAAATAACGCTCAGTATAATGGGTGTCATACAGCAACCAATCGGTTACCGGGGCGCCACTTACGCCAGCTTTAAAGTAATCACCGGCCTTAAACATTGCCATAATGGCCATGTAACCACCGTAACTGTGGCCATAAATACCAATGCGTTCTTTGTCGACGAACGGCTGGGTATGCAAAAACTTAACACCACTAATTTGGTCTTCAAGCTCTACTTTGCCGAGGTGCTTGTGGATCGCAAATTCAAATGCGCTGCCACGGTAATTTGATCCGCGGTTGTCGAGCTGAAATACCACATAACCTTGTTGCACAAGGTATTGGGTAAAGTCCATACCTTCCCATTTATTGGTGACACGTTGTGCGTGTGGACCACCATAAACTTTAACAATGACCGGATATTTCTTGCCCGGTTGCATATTGCTTGGTTGATACAGTTTGTAATATAAGGAAGTTTCACCATCATTGGCTTTGATTGAGCCAAACTTAGGTTTCACCATATCGTCAATGTACGGGAAAGCAGGGTGGCTGCTGTCCAGTTTGTTTTCTTGCAAATAGGTTTTTACATTGCCATTAAGCGAATGCAAACTCACTTGCGGCGGCGTATCAATATTGCTGAAGTTATCAATGTAGCTGCTCTTATCACTGGCAAAGGTGATTTTATGAAATCCATTGCGCTTACTGATGCGAATGGCATGCTCTGGCGACTTACCATCAAGCGTCACTTTATATAAGTGTTTTTCCAGTGGTGTATCTTCACGACCAGTGAAGTAAACAAAACCTTGATCTTCGTCTACCGCAACAACTTCGTCGACAACCCAATTACCTTGCGTTAATCGCGCTATTTGCTCGCCACTGTAGTTATATAAATAGAGATGTTTAAATCCGTCTTTTTCTGAGGCCCAAATAAATTGTCTGCTTTTTTTGAGGAATCTCAAATCATTATTCAGGTTGATCCAATGCTTCGATGATTCTTCAACAATCGTGCGCCCACGCTTACTCTTTAAACTTTGCAATACCAGTTTTAAGGTTTGCTGTGAACGGTCTTGCCATTGATAGACAATACTCTTTGAATCAGGTGTCCAGTTTACGCGAGCAATATAAATGTCTTGTTCTGAGCCTAAGTTATAGTTACTGATTTTACCATTGCTTACTTTAACGCTGTGCAGGGATATTTTAACGTTGTTGGTACCCGTCGCAGGGTAGCGTTGCTCATAAAGCTTGATTTGCTCTGCGTATATTTCATTACGAAGTTCGGTTTTTACTTCTGACTCATCGACTTTTAGAAACGCGATATGCTTATCATCTGGTGACCACCAATAGCCCGTCATGCGATCCATTTCTTCTTGCGCAACAAATTCGGCCATGCCATTTTTAATGGTGCCGTCACCGTCTTCGGTTAGCTTACTTTCGCGGTTTTCCTGCAGATCGATAATATGGATATCTTGATCTTTGATAAAAGAGACGTAACGACCACTCGGCGAGAATTTAATGTCGGTTTCGTAGGCTTGGTCTAAGGTCAAACGACTAGATTTTCCGCTAGCAAGGGTGTATAGGTACAAATCACCGTTGATCGGGAACAAAATTTGCGTACCATCAGCTGACAATACATATTCCATAATACCTGAGCCGAAGACGCGCATGCGTTCTCGACGGGCTTTTTCTTCGTCGCTGAGCTCTTCTTTACCGCTGTGAATCGAATCAGAGTCTACCAACAAAGAGTGCTTGTTACTGGCGATATCGTATTGCCACAAGTCATAACGATTGCTATCACTGTCCTTGCTTTTTAGGTAAGTGACTTTACTACCATCAGGACTGTACTTTAGCTGTTTGGTACCAGGGCCCTGTAAAGAAGGCGCCGAATAGATGCGTTCGATACTGATAGGGTTATTGAGCGCTTGCTTTTGATCTGTGTCCACTTCTTCAGTGGCATACATGTCTTGTGCAACCGCTGAACTTGCAAAAGCAGCAATAGCCACCGTGCTAAGCAGGCGACGCACATAGGTATGAATCTGTGCCAAGGTAAAATTCTCGTCAAAATAAATTGCCGATATTCTACCTTGCCAAATACATACTGTCGAAACTTGATTACAATTTGGTAACGGTTTTGCCGATAAAAATTGTAACCATAATTAAACCATTGAGAATTTGCGCCAATCATTGACACCGTTATATCGCTTCGAGTGCCTCAACTAATTTAGTCACGCCAATAATTTCCATGCCTTCAATGGCGTCTTTAGGCATATTCGCTTGCGGCACGATAGCTTTGGTAAAGCCATGTTTTGCAGCTTCATTGATACGCTCTTGCCCAGATGGGACTGGGCGTATTTCACCAGATAAGCCTATTTCACCAAATACCATCAAATCCCGTGGAAGAGCGCGATCGCGAAAGCTTGAAACTAACGCCAAAATAAGGGCTAAATCGATACTGGTTTCGCTGACTTTAACACCACCGACGACATTGACGAATACATCCTGATCATTCATTTGCAGGCCGCCGTGACGATTTAGTACCGCCAATAACATCGACAAACGATTTTGTTCTGCGCCTACTACAACTCGGCGTGGATTTGCAAGTGCAGAATAATCAACCAGTGCCTGGATTTCCACCATCAAGGGGCGAGTACCTTCCCATAACACCATAACCACCGAACCGGGGGCTTGTTCATCTTGGCGCGAGAGAAATATCGCCGATGGATTTTTGACTTCTTTTAATCCTTCACCGGTCATCGCAAACACGCCTAACTCATTAACCGCGCCAAAGCGATTTTTATGACCTCGTAAAGTACGATAGCGCGAATCAGTGCTGCCTTCGAGCATGATAGAACAGTCAATACAATGCTCTAAAACCTTTGGTCCAGCGAGCGAGCCATCTTTGGTGACATGACCAACAATTAACATGGCAACATGATGTTGTTTGGCAAATCGTGTTAGGTAGGCTGCCGATTCTCGAACTTGCGAGACACTGCCGGGCGCCGATTGGATATCGCTCATATGCATGACTTGAATCGAGTCGATAACCATTAGTTTAGGTTTTTCTTTTTCGGCAATATTACAAATGTTTTCTACCGAGGTTTCCGATAGCATTTTCAATTTATCGGTCTTCAAACCTAAACGATTGGCACGCATAGCAACTTGTTGTAGTGATTCTTCACCGGTGACATACAAGGCACCCATGCTATCGGCTAATTCGCACATGGTTTGCAATAATAAAGTCGATTTACCGGCTCCAGGTTCACCACCAATCAAAATGGCGCTACCTGGCACAATACCGCCACCCAATACACGATCAAATTCAACGAAACCCGAACTAAAACGTGGTAAATCGGTAAGGTCTATAGCGTTTAATACTTGAACTTTTGCCTCGGTTTGACCGGCATAACCACTCAAGTTGCCCGTTAAGTTACCATTGCGCCCCGGCGCTTTCGCTAAGCGGATTTCACTTATTGTATTCCAAGCTTTGCACTCTGTGCATTGCCCCATCCAACGAGGAAAATCAGCGCCGCAATCATTACATACATATGCTGTTTTTGTTTTAGCCATAATGAGTATTGTGTTTCGTTGTTATGTATAAATATACAGTGTACTGTCGAGCTTACCCATTGGCAAGCTCGAGCGCATAACTGGCAAAAGAAGTTACTTTAAGTAATGTAAAAGTGTGTCGAGACCTGAGGTGTTAATCGCTGCGCTTGCTTGTTGCAATACGATAGGCTTGGCTTCAAAAGCGACACCAAGATTGGCGGCATTCATCATCAGTAAGTCATTAGCGCCATCACCCATGGCAACCGTTTGCGCAATCGGTAATTGGTAATGCTCAGCGAGCTTAACCAAGGTATCCGCTTTAACCTGCGCGTCGGTTATATCACCAACGACTTTACCGGTTAGTAAGCCGTTTTCAATTTCCAGAACATTGGCTTGTGTCGCATCTAGGTTCAATTGATGCTTGAGAATTTCGGTGAAGTAAGTAAAGCCGCCTGAAGCAACCGCGACTTTCCAATTGCGACGATGCAATTCAGCAATTAAGATCTCAAGCCCCGGCATTAATGGCAGGTTTTCGCCAACTTGAGCGAGAATGTCTTCGCTAGCGCCAGCTAAGGTTGAAACTCTGGCACGCAAACTCTCAGCAAAATCTAGTTCACCTTGCATTGCTCGTTCGGTGACTGCACTGACTTCTTCACCTACGCCTGCCAGTTTGGCAATTTCATCAATACATTCAATCTGAATGGTGGTTGAATCCATATCCATAACCAAAAGACCTGGCTCATCAATACTTGGTGCATGCTCGATTAGCGCTAACTCTAGCCCTGCATCGAGAGCAAAATCATTAAGCAATGCTTTTTTATCGAGCGCGATGGCATCGACCTTAAAACGGTAGCTGGCTCTTCCGCCGCGGTCATTACAAGCGACCAAGCTAAGCTGATCGATTTGCAACAGATTAATCAGTTCGACAAAATCTTCCATGCTGGTATCTGCAAATAATACCAGCTCAACGTCACTGTTAATGGCAACGTCACTAAAGACGATTTCATCTTGGGTAACATCAAAGTCAAACGGCAGATTAACAGCTTGGCTAAACTGGTTAAAAACCTGGTCGATGAGTTGTGATTGACTAAACTCGATTCGGGAAAGAGCGGCAAATTCAGACATGTTATATTTACAGTAATACTAAAAAATTGATTCTATAATCGCAAATAACCCTCTATAGTGTATAGAGCTTTATCGAAATAATTATAACTTTTTAATAGTTAAGCTGTAATGGACGATCCAAACGAAATAATTTACCCACAAGTCACGCCGATCTACGTCAAATTAATGCAAATTGGCGTAGCCGTTATCCTGCTTTTGATGATCCTTAACCTATCGGTTATGGGCGTCGATGACAGTGAAGATTTGTTAGACAAGCATTTTGATGCGGTTGCCAAGCAACATCTACTGCAAGCAGTCAATACCAGTAAGGTGTTATTGGCGGATAAAAACAAACAACAAATACAAGCCTTCGTCAGTTCTCTAGCCGACGCGGATTTTGTCGAGCAAGCGGTTCTGTATGACAATAAAGGTGAGGCGATTGCCAGTTCTGACAATCAAACCAGTATCCAACAATTGTACGGTTTATCACTTGGCAGTGAGTCTCAAGCCGCTGACTATGTACCATTTATTGAAGAAATTCGTGAGCAAAAATTGTATGGCTATTTGCGCATGAATTTGGTTAAGCAAAAGGTCACTGAACAGATGCAAGGTCAGATTTATTCGCAATTTGAATTGTTTCGCATCATGTTGATTACAGCGGTTGTGGCCGGTTTCTTATTAACTCGCGGCTTAAGTCGATTTTCACGTCACGGCTTACGATTGCCGATAAAATCTCGCCAGAGAAACTCCCCTTAGTTGTTAATTGTCTACTATGGTTTATGTATGTATTCGAATAAGAGAATAGTATGCATAAACCATCACCAATTCATTTAATAGACAACCCACCCTGCTTAGAAGATGTTGATTTAAACAACAGCTTTGAAGACGGGAAAAAACAGTATCAAAAAACCTTAGCCAAACTGCA
The DNA here is from genome assembly GCF_012932945.1 of Thalassotalea sp. Y01. NCBI lineage: Bacteria > Pseudomonadati > Pseudomonadota > Gammaproteobacteria > Alteromonadales > Colwelliaceae > Thalassotalea > Thalassotalea sp. Y01. The sequence goes on along the minus strand of NZ_JABBXG010000009.1, from coordinate 150,638 downwards.
AAAGCAATTGTTGATCGTCCAACAAGCCTATTTTCATCAAGGCCATCGAGCCATATTGGTGTTTGAAGGTTGGGACGCGGCCGGTAAAGGTGGCGCGATTCGACGCGTTACTGAGAAGCTCGATCCGCGGGGCTTTCGCGTATACCCAATTGCAGCACCAAATCAGGAAGAGCAGAGCAAACATTACCTGTTTCGTTTCCAAAAACGACTGCCACCTGCAGGGCGTATTGGCATTTTTGACCGCTCTTATTATGGTCGCGTGTTAGTCGAGCGAGTCGAAGGCTTTGCCAGTAAAAAGCAATGGCAACGAGCGTATCAGGAAATCAATGAATTTGAACGCCAACTAAGCGATGACGGTGCTCGCATTATTAAGATTTTCATGCACATAAGTGAAGGTGAGCAGCTAAAGCGCTTTGAAGAACGTTTACAAAACCCGTATAAACGTTGGAAATTAACCGAAGAAGATATTCGTAATCGGGAAAAGTGGCCTGAATATCATCAGGCGATAAATGATATGTTTCGCCAAACTTCCACCAATCACAGCCAATGGCAAGCGATCAGTGGTAATCATAAATGGAGCGCACGCATCCGTGTGCTTAAGTACTTAGTCGATACCTTATCAGCAGGCGTTGATATCAGTCCGCCGCCGGTAGATGACAATATTGTCGCTTTAGCGAAACAGCAACTTGGTATTAATCCCCAAGAAATTGATTAACATTCGCCTCGATTTGCTCGGCGATCACCTCAGCTGATTCACTTCTTAAACTGAGCAGTTGGTCAAAAACCTTGGGTAGATACTTAGGTGAATTATCGAGCCCTTGAAAACCTTGTAATGGCATCGCTGGCGCATCAGTTTCCAATACAATGTGTTGAAGTGGTATTTTACTTACGGCATCACGAGTTTTCGCCGCGCGGTCGTAGGTAATGGTGCCGCCAATACCCAGTTTAAAGCCTAAATCAATATAGGCTTTGGCTTGCTGGTAGTTTCCTGAGAATGCATGGACAATACCAGCTTTTTCTAATCCAGTGCTTTGCAAATGAGGGATTATCAAGTGATGACTTTTTCTATGATGAACGATTACCGGTAAATTGAGTTGTTTGGCGATAGCCAGTTGCGCTGCAAAATACTCTTGTTGCTTTTCCAGATGCTCAACAGCACCATCAATACCTATCTCACCAATCGCGGCGATGTTATGTTCAACCGCCAGTTCTTGCAATAACCATAGATCTTGCTCTGTGGCTTTTTCTATCCACCAAGGATGTAAGCCTAAACATGGGGTAATGCCTTGATAGCGTTGCGCCAAACCTAAAACGCGCGACCAGCGTTTACGGGTGATGCCAGGGACGATAAAGCGTTTAATGCCCAATTGTTGGCACTGAAACATAAGGTCATCGCGAATATCATCGAATTCTCTAAAATCTAGGTGGCAATGGCTATCGGTAAACATAGTGTATGGCAAACTCCGACAAGATAAAGGCTATTGTTTCAATGTAGCAAAGACTGACCATTCTCGACAGTAAAGCGGTAAAATGTCGTTTTCTATATTACATTGTTTTGTATTTATTGGTATAAAATCATGGGGTTATAAAATATTGGTGTTCACTTTGTTGGTGACAAATTGTTTCTGATGTTGGTGATTTTTGTCTAGGAGCTAGCTACTAGAGGCTAAAAACTAAGGGGTTTTCTGTATCTGCCGTTTGTTATAGCTCGATTAAAAACATTACAAGTAGCGACCATTTTGGTCATTTTATAAGGGGGATATTCATTGAAACTGCTCTTCATTACCACGACTTTGGTTGTCATACTAAGTCTGACAACGCTGGCATTCGCCCAAAATAATCCCGCAGATTTTAGTGCTTGTGGTAACAGCGCTGTGGCAAAGCAACTTGCTAAATATATTATTGAAGATAACCAACAACGCCGAGCAGCCATTCACTGTAATGCACAGTTGTCTGAACTTGCTGAACAAAAAGCTAAACTCATGCTTGAATTCGGCTTAGTGACTCATAACCTTGACGGCAGTCCAAATGCCAGGTTACGCGATGGAGGCTATCCTTTACCTGACTATTATGGCGATGACTTTAACTCCAATCAGGTCGAGGCGATTGCCGGCGGCTATGCATCGGCGAAAGATGTTTGGCAGGCATTTAAATCATCCAAAGACCATCGTACCCACCTGTTGGGCGAGCATGAGTTCTATCTAGAGCAAAATGAAATAGGCGTAGCCTTTATAAAAGAATGGAGTTCACCCCATGTTGAGTATTGGGTTGTCTATTTGACCAAGTCGGCCAATCGCGCAGATCGCCAAGTTGATACCAGCAAAGACATGCCTAATAAAAGCGATTTTATTTTGCTTAACAATAAGTAAATTTTCTAAGTGAGCGTTAAGCGCCTTTGAGTTTGGCGTATAAATAGTCTTTTAACACCGCACGATCATGCTTCATTTGGTGCATGTTTTCGTCATCAATAGGTGCCGCATTAAGTTCAAGCTCACGAATTTCTTTATCGAGTTGGTCGTATTTTTGTGCATCAGCTGCAAATTTTGCATCGCTTTTGATCAGTGACTTTAAAGTATCTAAATATTCTGGGAATTCATTCTTCAAGGAGTGGCTTTCACCTAGCATAAATCGGCCTCTTATAGATTAGTTCGGTTAATCAAAATAACTATCTATAAAGCTAGCACAAAATTTTTTGCTTGCTTAACCACTCAAAAGGCTAAAGAAATAGCGTCCGAAAAAAAGGGCAAGCTAAGCTTACCCTTTAATGATTTGATGTGGCTTTAGATTACATGCGATCCATCACTTCAATGCCAAGTAAGTCTAAGCCTTGCTCTAATGTACGAGCAATAACATGACATAAATGTAGGCGAGATAATTTAACTGACTCGTCAATACCCTCTTTTAAGATAGGGCAGGCTTCGTAGAAGCTCATGTACAAGCTGGCTAATTCATATAAGTAGCTACACAATAAGTTAGGAGTACACTCGGCAATAACTAGATCAAGTACTTCTTCAAATTGCAGTAACTTAACCGCTAGCGCTTTTTCTTGCGGTGCCGCAATGATAAGATCACTCGTAATAGATGTTGCATCTATACCGGCTTTTTTGAAAATACTTTGCACACGGGTAAACGCATATTGTAAGTAAGGTGCGGTAGCGCCTTCAAAGCTCAACATGGTTTTCCAGTTAAAGATGTAATCTGAGGTACGGTTTTTTGACAAATCAGCGTATTTAACCGCACCGATGCCAACTTTACGGGCAACTTCTTTGCGTTCTTGCTCAGAAAAATCGGCAATTTTATCGGCCATCAATTGCTCGGCACGAGTTACGGCTTCTTCTAATAGTTCCGCTAATTTAACAGTGCCACCAGTACGTGTTTTAAATGGCTTACCATCATCACCCATCATCATGCCAAACGGACAATGATCATAGGCAGTCGCCTCTGGTAAATAACCGGCTTTACGGGCTGTGATTTCTACTTGCTTAAAATGCAGGGCTTGGCGAGCATCAGTAAAAATGATGATGCGATCAGCACCAAGCGTGCCAGCACGATGGCGACAAGCGCTTAAATCTGTGGTTGCGTATAAGTAACCGCCACCAGATTTTTGCACGATAAATACCGAAGGATCACCGGCTTTATTTGCCATCTCTTCAATAAATACAACTTTCGCACCTTGGTCTTCAACAGCGATATGTTTCGCTATTAAATCGTCAATAACTGCCGATAAATCTGGGTTATAAGCACTTTCACCCATGATGTCATCACGGCTTAAGGTGACGTTTAGTTTGTCGTAAATTTCTTCTGAATGATGAATAGAGATATCGATAAACTGTTGCCATAAGGCCAAACAGTCAGCGTCACCACCTTGTAGTTTCACCACATAATCACGGGCGCGATCGGCAAAACCTTCTTCGTCATCAAAACGCACTTTTGCTTCACGGTAAAAGTTTTCTAAGTCAGCAAGTGCGGTTTCTGCTACTTCATTGCTGGCAAGCTTATCGCTTAAGTGTGCCAACAACATACCAAACTGAGTACCCCAGTCACCCATATGGTTTTGGCGAATAACTTTTTCGCCACGAAACTCTAATGCGCGAACCACGGCATCACCAATAATGGTGGAGCGTAAATGACCAACGTGCATTTCTTTGGCTAAATTAGGCGCTGAGTAATCAACCACAACTGTTTTTGGTGTTTCGGCTTGGCTAACGTTTAATTTTGCGTCGCTGCTAACGCTGCCAAGTTGTGCACTTAACCAATCTTTGTCTAAGTGAATATTGATAAAACCTGGACCTGCTAGTTCAATATTGTCGGCAATGCCTTCAAGATTGAGGTTTTCAACAACCTTTTGTGCAAGCTCTCTTGGGTTGGTTTTTAACTTTTTCGCGGCACCCATGACACCATTGGCCTGGTAGTCACCAAACTGTGGGCGAGATGACATGCTCACCGCTGGGTTAGTCTCTTCAGGCAAACCGGCAGCAATCATTGCTGCGTGTACTTTTTCAGTTAGTAAATGACGAATGTTCATTGTCTTTAATAATCTCTCAATGCAAATATTGCGATGGCATTAATGTTCACGGGTTTTCTGGAATTGTACTTCCGGGTAACGTTCCTGAGTCAAGTTCAGGTTAACCATAGTAGGCGCGATATAGGTTAAGTTGTTGCCACCATCTAAGGCTAGGTTATCATATGCTTTCTTCTCAAAAGTCGCCATGATCTTGTCATCATCACAATAAACCCAACGTGCAGTAGCAACCGAAATCGGTTCATAAATCGCATCAACGTTATATTCGGTTTTTAGGCGGTGTACAACCACCTCAAACTGTAGCACACCAACGGCACCTACAATCATGTCGTTGTTAGCCAAAGGTCTGAACACTTGCACAGCACCTTCTTCAGATAACTGAATTAAGCCTTTTTGTAATTGCTTGGCCTTTAACGGATCTCTAAGTCGGATACGGCGGAACATTTCCGGTGCGAAGTTTGGAATACCGCTGAACTTCATTTCTTCACCATCGGTAAAGGTGTCACCAATTTGAATCGAGCCGTGATTGTGCAACCCAATGATGTCACCGGCAAACGCTTGTTCTACGTTGGAGCGGTCACCAGCCATAAAGGTTACGGCGTCGGCTATTTTGACATCTTTACCAATACGAACTTGGCGCATTTTCATGCCTTTGCTGTAGCTACCAGAGCAAATACGCATAAAGGCAATGCGGTCACGATGTTTTGGATCCATGTTGGCTTGTATTTTAAACACAAAACCTGAGAACTTTTCTTCAGCGGCTTCAACGGTGCGAGTATTGGTTTGGCGCGATTGTGGCGCAGGAGCCCACTCGGTCAAACCATCTAGCATATGGTCGACACCAAAGTTACCTAATGCGGTACCGAAATAGACAGGTGTAAGCTCACCGGCTAAAAATTCGTCAAGATCAAACTCGTGGCAAGCACCTTGCACTAGCTCCATTTCTTCACGGAAATCTTCGGCGAAATGGCCTATGCGTTGATCAAGTTCTGGGTTATCCAAACCTTTAATGATGATGCGTTCTTGAATCGTATGGCCTTGGCCTGTTTGGTATAAAATGGTTTCGTCCGTTAGCAGGTTGTACACGCCTTTAAACTCTTTACCCATACCGATTGGCCAGGTAATTGGCGCACATTTTATTTTTAGGACGTCCTCGACTTCATCCATTACCTCGATAGGATCTCGCACATCGCGGTCCATTTTGTTCATAAAGGTAATAATAGGCGTGTCGCGCAAGCGGGTAACTTCCATCAACTTAATGGTTCGATCCTCAACACCTTTGGCGGTGTCGATAACCATCAAACAAGAGTCAACGGCGGTAAGCGTACGATAAGTATCTTCTGAGAAATCTTCGTGACCCGGAGTATCAAGTAGGTTGACCAAACAATCGGCATAAGGAAATTGCATTACCGAGGTGGTAATTGAAATACCACGGTCTTTTTCCATTTCCATCCAGTCAGACTTGGCATGTTGCCCTGATTTTTTACCCTTTACGGTACCTGCGGATTGAATCGCTTGACCGAATAACAGTACTTTTTCTGTGATGGTTGTCTTACCAGCATCGGGATGCGAGATTATCGCAAATGTTCGACGCTTGTTTACTTCCTGCTGTTGGATTGACATACGTTACGCTTACCAAAAATCTAGATTAATATGTTGGCCGTGACGCAACAAACTGTAGCTGGCGTCGACGGTTAAATTTTGCACTTGTGCAAAGGCGCAACATTATACAGAAAACAACCATTAAGAGCAGTATCTTTGCGGATAAAATTTGTATTTTTTTCAGCTTTTTGGCTGGAAATATCGATCAGTGGGGTAGTTATAGGCGTCGCTGCATAACAATGGCATCTTCGTAACCTGTTGCACATGGGTAATAGCCGGTGCGACGGTGGGTCTCAATAAAACCATTTTTAATATACAACATATGAGCTGCTAAGTTACTGGCGCGTACTTCTAAGTGAATGGTTTTGATCTGTTTGTGCTTGGCAATATGGAGTAAATCATCAAGCAATCTCTGACCTAAGCCTTGACCTTGTGCATCTGGGTGGATACAGATTTCCATTAAGGTCATTTCATCGATAACCACGTCGGCAACATAAAACCCGCAAAGCTGCTCATTGTGACGTATTTGTCGCGACTGATAGCGCCCGCCAATACAGCTGGCAAGAATTTTTTTGCTCCAAGGATGTTGGTTGCTGGCCAACTCTATGGCGTAGACAGGCTCGATATCATCTTTAGTAAAGTCGCTAATGCAATGGCTGTGTGAAGTCATCTTAGTTATGGCCAGAAATGTGCTGACATAAAGCTTGCCACAGCTTTCGCTTTAATGTCGCAGATGACTCTAAGTTGTTGATATCGCATGTTATTAGGGTGTTCTGCTGATAGCTCACATCTGCATTTTCGGCAAATTTCCAAGTGAGCTTTTGCAATTGTAGACCGTCTTGTTGAAGAGTAATGTCTTGGGTTTGGACTTGCAATACGTGAAGTACATCGGTCAATAATCGATTAGCCAATAGCATCTGCAGGTTTATCGCCGGTTCTGCTTTTTCTGGCTGCTGAGGTTGTTGTGCTGCCTGTGCAATGTGCGCCGTTTTTGCCGTTTGTGTCGCGGCATCGTGCTTTGACTCAACCGTTGTTAGCGCATCATTTGGGGTTTCTGCTTGTTGTTTAGGTGCCTGCTCTAACAGCTGTGCTGGCTGTTGAGCCACCGTTTCTGCCTGTGATGGCTCAGCAAACGCACCTTGACGACGCTGCCAAACGGCAATACCCATATGCGATAAATGCGAAAATTGTTTTGCGGTTAATGTCATTTTTTTGCTTTTGTATGCTGTTTTAGCGTGCAAGCGTTAACTAGCGGTATGGCCTGACGAAGTAAGCCTATGATGACAGATTGTGTTAACCGACTCAAACACTAGCCGCAGATATTAGCAACGTCTAACTGAAAGCGGTGCGCATAAGGCTGAAATATACAAGCAAATGCTACGAGCTTATTTAATAAAAACAGATTTCAAATTGGAGATTTACGAAGAAAAAGAAGAAAGATGGCAGGGGTGGAGAGACTCGAACTCCCAACCGTCGGTTTTGGAGACCGCCGTTCTACCAATTGGAACTACACCCCTGCAATGGCTGAGCATTATACCTATGCTTGATCGCCTGTAAAGAGGAATTTTTAAAAAAATATTTAAATGGATAAATTATCAACAATATTAACAAAAAATTAGCGAAAACCTCGATTTTTATTGCGCTATAGTGGAACGAATCAACAGTTTACAGCATTGCTAATAACAAATTATTTACATTTATAGCGCTTAGTGATTGAATTTTAGTCAATGTATTACTAAGATGATTGCTTGCGACATGAGTCAATAATATGCATTGCTTGAAGGAAGCCGTTTTTCGATGACAGCAATCAACTTAAAAGGAGTTTAAGTGTGAAGATAATCAAAGCCGTGACCAAGTTTTTTGCCAAACCAGCAAAAAAAGAAAATAAAAAAGTTCAGGTTGATTTAAATTACGTTCAAAGTTATGCCCATGCAGATAGTGTGTTTGGCGAATCAGAAGACGCAGCAACACCTGAACAAAAAATGGATTGCGATAGACAAAAGCAATCTGAAACGGAAATCGCTTAAGCTATTTTTGCCCTTTAGCAACAATACACTGATGAATTGCCTAAGGCAGTAGTAGCTGCCTTTTTTGATGCCTGAATTTCAATGAATGTGTCGTCTCTTGCCTTATTTCCTGTCGTTTTATCTGTAACCAAGTGTTGAACTTAGTGAATTTCCTTGCCTATTGCCCGCCACGGTTTTAAAATTAGCCGTTTTTTTTAGGCTTTGGACAAGGTTAACAGCACGGTCATGCGAGTTTCCGATTTTTCATTTGAATTACCAGGCGAGTTAATTGCTCGTTACCCTCAGGCTGAGCGCTCTGCGAGTCGCCTGATGAGTGTCGATGGTAATAGTGGCGTTATTGAGCATTTAAACTTCAATCAAATAATCGACAAGATTAATCCTGGTGATTTACTGGTGTTTAATAACACCCGCGTTATTCCTGCTCGCATTTTTGCTACCAAGTCTACCGGCGGCAAAGTCGAAATTCTGGTTGAACGTATTTTAGAAGACAATCGAGTGTTGGCGCATGTGCGTGCATCCAAGACGCCCAAGCCAGGTGCCGAATTGCTCTTGGAAGGAAAAGTTAAGGCAACCATGCTAGCCCGCCATGATGCTTTATTTGAATTGCAGTTCAACACTGAGCAAAGTGTGCTTGAGGTGCTCGAAGATATCGGTCACATGCCGCTACCACCTTATATCGACCGCCCTGATGAAGACTCAGATAAAGAGCGCTATCAGACCGTTTATAATGAAAAGCCTGGTGCGGTTGCCGCGCCAACGGCAGGTCTGCATTTTGAAAAGCAATTATTAGAACAGTTAACAGAGAAAGGCGTTAACTTAGCGTTTATTACTCTGCATGTTGGTGCGGGCACGTTTCAGCCTGTGCGCGTTGATAATATTGATGAGCACATCATGCATTCTGAATACGTTGAGGTGAGTGATGAGGTTGTCGAGCAAATAAAGGCGACTAAAGCTGCCGGTAATCGGGTTATTGCCGTAGGTACTACCTCAGTTCGTTCATTAGAAAGTGCGGCAAAACATGCCAAAGATAATGACCAACCTTTGACTGCCTTTTATGGAGATACCGACATCTTCATTACCCCAGGCTATCAATTTGAATTGATTGATGCCTTGGTTACTAATTTTCACTTATCAGAATCAACATTATTGATGCTGGTGAGTGCGTTTAGCGGCTATGACAATATTATGTCGGGCTATAAGATTGCGATTGAACAAAAATATCGCTTCTTTTCTTATGGTGACGCTATGTTCCTGACCCGTCAGGTAAGCAAATAACGTACGCTGATGCTGCCATCAAAGGCATTATTAGCATTATGGTTAATACTTAGACAGATTCTTTGTGGTTAACCTTTAAATACTGTTTGCGGCCTGTTTCGCTGCAACAAAGGATAGATATGAAATACGAATTAATGACAAAAGACGGTAAAGCGCGTCGCGGCCGTCTTGTTTTCGATCGCGGTGTGGTTGAAACGCCGGCATTCATGCCAGTTGGCACCTATGGCACCGTGAAAGGCATGACCACCGATGAAGTGGAAGCGACAGGTGCGCATATCCTACTCGGTAATACCTTTCATTTAATGTTGCGTCCTGGTACTGAAATCATTGAACAACATGGTGACTTACATGATTTTATGAATTGGCATAAGCCGATTTTGACCGACTCTGGTGGTTTTCAGGTATTCAGTTTGGGCGAAATGCGCAAAATCACCGAAAAAGGTGTAGAGTTTCGTTCGCCGGTAAATGGCGAAAAAATCATGCTTACCCCTGAACGTTCAATGGAAGTTCAACGCAGCCTTGGCTCTGATATTGTGATGATATTTGATGAGTGTACGCCATATCCAGCGACACATCAGGAAGCCAAAGAGTCAATGGAATTATCATTGCGCTGGGCTAAACGTTCGAAAAAAGCGCATCAAGGTAACTCGAATGCGTTGTTCGGTATCGTACAAGGCGGTATGTATGAAGATCTTCGAGAAATCTCCGCTGCGGGTCTACAAGACATTGATTTTGACGGCTACGCAATTGGTGGTTTATCGGTCGGTGAACCAAAAGATGAGATGATTCGCATATTGGATCACACACCTGACTTGATTCCTGAAAATAAGCCCCGATATCTAATGGGAGTTGGTAAGCCTGAAGACTTGGTTGAAGGTGTGCGCCGCGGTATTGATATGTTTGATTGCGTTATGCCGACCCGAAATGCCCGAAATGGTCATTTGTTTGTAACCACCGGTGTGGTTAAAATACGCAATGCTAGACATAAAACAGATACAGGGCCATTGGATCCAGAATGTGATTGCTATACCTGTAACAATTATTCCCGAGCTTATTTGCATCATTTAGACAAGTGTAATGAAATACTTGGTTCGCAATTAAACACCATGCACAACCTGCGTTTTTATCAACGTGTAATGCAGGGTTTGCGTGAAGCCATTGAGCAGGGTAAATTAGACGAATTTGTGGCAAACTTTTATGCTCTTCGAGATATGGAAGTGCCACCTTTAAAAGCCGAAAAAGAACAACAATAGTCTTTTAAAGGCATCATTTTAAATTTTAATATAAGTAGTAAGAGGAATTTATGGACTTTTTAATCAGTAAGGCACACGCAGCAGACGCCCCACAACAAGGTGGTGGTTTTGAAATGCTTATTATGCTTTTGATCTTCGGTGTGGTTTTTTACTTTATGATCTACCGCCCACAAGCTAAGCGTGTGAAAGAGCACAAAAATCTAATGGAAGCTCTATCAAAAGGCGATGAAGTCCTAACCCAAGGCGGTGTTGTTGGTAAAATCAGCAAAGTTTCTGCAGAAAAAGATTTCGTTATTGTTAGTGTTGCTGATGGCATTGAACTTACAGTACAAAAAGCGGCAATTTCAGCTGTACTACCAAAAGGGACTATGAAGTCTCTATAAGGACTTGTTGTGTTAAACAAATATCCATTATGGAAAAACTTGATGGTGGTGTTTATCGTCGCCATCGCAGCTCTGTATGCGTTGCCCAACTATTACGGTGAAGACCCAGCGGTACAGGTTTCTGGTACCAAAGGTGTGCAAGCCGATGCGGCGACATTGGATGCGGTAACTGAGCATCTAAACTCACAGGGCATAGCCTATTCAAGTGCGGCACTGAAAAATGGTCAAGTATTGGTGCGCTTTAGCGATTACACCGAACAACAAGTTGCTAATGAATCACTTGCCGATCATCTTGGCCGTGAATACTCAGTGGCATTAAACCTGACACCTGCGACACCTGATTGGTTGGCAAGCCTTGGCGGCGCGCCAATGAAACTAGGTCTGGACTTATCCGGTGGGGTGCACTTCTTGATGGAAGTTGACATGGCGACGGCGATGAGCCGTGCTCAGGAAAATATGGTTGGTGATTTCCGCACTCAATTACGTGCTGAAAAAATTCGCTACCGTAGTGTCAAAGAATCTGGTAACGGTGTTGAAATTGTATTTCGCAATGTTGAAGATATCGAACGTGCTGAAACGCTAATAAAGCGCACTTATGCTGACTACTTGTTTTCTGATAATGAAGATCGTATGTCATTAAAAGTGACCATGAGCGATGCTAAATTAAAAGAAACTCGTGAGTATGCACTACAGCAAAACATCACCATCATCCGTAATCGTGTAAACGAATTGGGTGTTGCGGAACCTTTGGTACAACGTCAAGGTGCTAAGCACATTGTTGTTGAATTACCGGGTATTCAAGATACTGCACGCGCCAAAGAAATTTTGGGTGCAACAGCAACCCTGCAATTCCATATGGTTGATCAGGAGCGCGACGTTATGTCAGCGGTCAATGGTCGTGTACCGCCAGGCTCGTTTATAGTTAACGATCAAGATGGTCGTCCACAATTGCTTAAAAAGCGCATTATGTTGCGTGGGGAGCACATTGTTAACGCCAAATCATCACTAGACCAAGAAACCAGCCGCCCACAAGTAAACATCGACTTGGATAACAAAGGCGGTAGCTTATTTTCAAATGCGACGAAAGATAATATCGGCAAGCCTATGGCAACGGTATTTATTGAAAGTAAAGCCGTGGGTAAAAACCCAGATGGCAGCATCAAATTTGAAAAAGAATTGGAAGTGATCAGTGTTGCGACAATTCGAGCTCGTCTTGGCAAGAGTTTCCGTATCACTGGTCAGGAGTCTCCGGCTGCAGCACATAACCTAGCATTATTGCTTCGTGCAGGAGCCTTGATTGCACCGATCGCTATTGTTGAAGAACGTACTGTTGGTCCATCTCTAGGTGCTGAAAACGTTGAACTAGGTATGCAAGCCATCATGTGGGGCTTTGTACTGGTCTTGGCGTTTATGGTCATTTACTACAGAAAATTTGGTTTGGTTGCCAATACGGCATTGGCGGCAAACTTGATTCTTATCGTTGGTGTCATGTCACTTATTCCTGGCGCAACGCTAACCTTACCGGGTATGGCGGGTATTGTTTTGACCGTTGGTATGGCGGTTGATGCTAATGTACTGATTTTTGAGCGGATTCGAGAAGAGCTGCGCGAAGGGCAATCGGTACAACAAGCGATTCATCGTGGTTATGATTCGGCATTCTCAACAATTCTTGATGCCAATATCACCACCTTGATTGCGTCCATTATTTTATTCGCCGTGGGTACCGGTCCTATTAAAGGATTCGCGGTAACCCTATCTATCGGTATTATCACCTCAATGTTTACGTCTATCGTTGGTACACGCGCTGTCGTCAATGCCGTGTGGGGTGGTAAACGTTTGAATAAATTGTCGATATAGGCCTGGAGTAAGTTATGCAATTATTAAAACTTAAAGAAACCGTGGCCTTTATGTCCTACCGTAAGGTGACGTCAGTGATCAGTCTACTGCTGGTTGTGGCATCACTTGTGTCTCTGTCTGTTAACAAGCTTAACTGGGGACTCGACTTTACTGGTGGCACATTAATTGAAGTTGGTTTTGAACAATCTGCTGACTTGAAACAAGTTCGCAGCGTGTTAGAAGCTGGCGGTTATGACGATGCGGTAGTGCAACTATTTGGTAGTTCAAATGATGTACTTATTCGTTTAGGTTATCGTGATGATGTCAAAGCAGAAATGCTAGGCAATCAAATCATGGATATGTTAAACGAAGGCACAGGCCAAGAATTGGTAATGCGTCGTATCGAATTTGTCGGTTCGTCAGTAGGTGAAGAGTTAACAGAGCAAGGTGGTTTAGCGATGCTAACGGCACTTATCTGTATTCTTATCTATGTTGCGTTTCGATTTGAATGGCGTTTTGCTTTGGGCTCGGTAACGGCCTTGGCACATGACGTGATTCTAACCTTAGGCTTGTTTTCAATATTGGGCTTAGAGTTTGATTTGACCGTACTGGCGGCGGTGTTGGCGGTAATAGGTTATTCATTGAATGATACCATTGTTGTATCAGACCGTATTCGTGAAAACTTCCGTAAACTTCGTAAAGGCACTCCTGAGGAAGTGATTAATATTTCACTGACCCAGACTCTATCACGTACGATGATCACATCATTGACCACGTTCTTGGTATTGTTGGCCTTGTTCTTTAAAGGCGGCGCCTTGATTCACGGTTTTGCGACAGCGTTATTGTTCGGTATCATCATTGGTACCTACTCATCAATTTATGTTGCTTCAACCGTAGCGTTAGGTTTAGGTATTTCTAAAGAAGATCTGATCCCTGAAGTTATCGAGAAAGAAGGCGAAGACCAAGAAGGCTTTCCACTATAACGAACAGTTATGGGCATTAGCCTAATTGAATGCCAAAAACCAGCGCTTGCGCTGGTTTTTTTATGTCTTCTATATGAGGGCTGTCGTGATGTATGGTGCGACGATGAATAAATTCGAATGCTGTTTAGTACAAAAAACTTGTTGATTTTACCTTTTCGGCTTTTCAAATAAGCACCCGCGTTATATGCTGATTTAGTAATAATAACAATAAGAAAGGATGCAAATGTGAAAAAATCCCAGGTATGTTGTGCGCTTACCTTGAGCGCTAGCTTTGGTCTTGCTGCAGAGTCTGTTGAATACCTTGAATTACAGTCGAAAATTAAAAAGCTCAATGTCGAGTATACGGTAAATGAAGACTTTACTGTTGAGCGTACGACTGAACTTGAAGTGTTGGCATTAAATGATAATGTCGCTAAAGAATTGAAAAATTATAGCTTTAACTACAGTACCAGTATTGAAAAATTAAAGGTCATTGAAGCCAAGACCATCAATGCTGATGGCAGTGAAGTTATGGTTCCTGAAGGCAATTATCAGGAAAGCATCAATCGCGGTCACAATGACAGTCAGGCAATATATTCTGATCGCACCTCGCTAACCGTCGTCTTTCCTGAGTTAGACGCCAATGATTCGATTTACGTGAAATCGAAAATAGTTGAAACAGAGCCTATGTTTGCGGGGCATTTTGCCATTGCCGAGAGTGTTTGGGATCATACCGCATACGATGAACTCAATATCACCATTCGCATGCCGGATGATGTCGTCATCTATCAACAGTTTAACGGTGTTGAAAAGTCAGTGACTAAAGATGGGGATAGCAAAGTTATTCGTGTCAGCTACAGCAACCCTAAGCCGATTAAAGGCAAACGCAACGACTATTCAACATGGAACGCCAATACATCGAAAGGCTTTATTGTTTCAACCTTTGCCTCTTACCAAGAGGTTGCTGATGCCTATGCCAAAAGAGCGTTACCGCAAGCTGAAGTGAACGACCGAGTACAAAAGCTGGCGGATGATATTACCGCAGATTTAGTTGATAAAAAGCAAATGGCGAAAGCTCTGTATGAGTGGGTAGCTACTCATATTTCTTATGCCGGAAACTGTATTGGTGTTGGCGCTGTGGTGCCACACCATGTCAATTTTATCCTTGATAATCGTATGGGGGATTGTAAAGATCATGCCACTTTATTAGAGGCATTTTACAAAGCCAAAGGCATCGATAGCAGCCAAGCTTTAATCAACTCAGGTAATCAATATGTATTGCCTGATGTGGCGCTGGTATCTGCGGTGAATCACGTAATTACTTATTTACCCGAGTGGGACATGTTCATCGATTCAACTAACCCACACATGCCATTTGAAAGCTTAGCGTTTAACATTGCTGATAAACCGGTGATCATGATTGATGAGCGTTATAAAGTCGCGAAAACGCCAGCGACAAAAGTTGGTGAAAACAAACAATCGCTCACCTCAAAAATGACAATTAATGCCAATGGCTCGGTAACCGGCGATTTGCAAATTTCCGCCCAAGGTCGAGCCGCTATAGATTTGCGCGCGAGCTTTCGGATGATCACCGAGCAGCAAGAAAAAGAGTGGTTAGAACGTACCTTTAGTTCTCGTAACCAACTTGGTAAAGCGACTCTTACAAAAGATGATCCGAAGCCGCTGAAGAGCGATTTCAATTACTCTTTTGAATTTGAACGCCCAGAATTTATCCAAAGTTCAGGTGCCGGTGGCTTTCATGTGTACCCGTTCGTGCTAACCTCTGGAGCGTTGTTTAATTACTTAGATTATTCACAAGAAGAGCTGGTGACAGACGTTATCGCCTGTATGAATGGTTTTTCTGAGGAAGAGTTAGTGTATGAGTTACCACAAAACTTGAAAATTTTAGCAAAACCAGACAACTTCGCCATCAATGAGAACCACATAGAGTTTAAGGCAAGCTATGAACAAGAAGGTAATGTGTTAACCGTTAAGCGTTTTGTTAATGATACAACGCCAGGTAACCTATGTTCTGCCGATTTGGTTAATGCACAGCGCAAAACATTAATGAAAATTAATGAAAACCTTAATTCGCAAGTGATATTTCAATTTACCACCGTGAGCGTAGGCGGCTAATAAATCATCGCATATAAAAAAACGGCCAGCAGGCCGTTTTTTTACAATGCAATAAGGTTAATCCATTGGGATATTACGAGTCCAGTTATAACCTTGTTTAAAATCAATAATATAGTATTCAAAGTCATTAATTTGTGGTGTTAACGTGTCACCACCACCGAGACTAATACTGGTACGGATACTTTCCGTATATAAGTCCTTTATGTCGCAACCTGTGTGTAAATCTTCCATCATAATGCTGTAGGCATTGCCGCTTTCGATTGCGTCACTGAATTCCTCTCGCTCACAACCAACAACACCTTGGTCATATTGGTAATGTAATTTTCCTTTAACGGTTGCAAAGGGTAACTCAGAATCCCAAGTTAAATGAATATCATCCAATATAGGGTCGTAGCTTTCCGCCGTTGCTGAGTTTTCAACAGTAAACCGTTCAGGTAACTTAAGTTTACTGCGAAATGTTTTCTCTGGTGTTTTTAACGTAATCTCGACATGTTCAAAATCATCAGCATCGTCGATGGCAACTTCATAATAAACATAATCATCATAAAGTTCGCTGAAGTTGTATTTACCAAGATCGATTTGTTGGTCATCTAAATGCAACAGCAAGCCATCATTGTGGTTGGCATCTACATATAAGCTGCCTACTTTTATTTCAACTTTAAAATAAAAGGATATTTCATCCAGCTCTTGTTCTTGTTCTTGTTCTTGTTCTTGTTCTTTATTAGTTGAACTGTCGTAGACACGACTAATTTGCCAATCTAGATGTACGCTGTCATCTTCTTTAATATCTTCAACATCTTTTCTCTCATAGCATCCTGTCATTAATAACACAGCTAAAAGCACAGCATAGCGACTGTGTTTAACATCTAGCATCTGTTTATCCTTTAATTAACTTTGTGGGGGGGGTGATGACTCTTCATCGATAAATGGAGTGGCAATAATCATCGCTGGCACAACAGCAACACTAAAAATGATATCCGCGGGTATGGTAAATAACATTAAGCTTTGTGCCGGGTATCCATGCCAAGCGCGATAATCATGAATAAATTGCAGTCGAGCACCGCTTTTAATCACTTCGAAGCGAATAGGCTTACTATTTAGCTCCGTTAACAAATAGCCTTTGCTGTCTGATAACCAGACGATATCGTCGTATCCAAATTCAAGTGTGCCGACTCGCTCACCGTCTTGCTCATGAATGAGATTGCTGTATGGAAAAAAATGACCGTGTGCAAACAGAAATCCAGAAACTTTTCGGTCGGAATCTTTGATGGCAATTTCAATGCTTTGTTGCGGCTCATCGTTTAGCACTGAACCATGTAATGATTTGGCACCAAAACTGGCGACATAAGACGAAGATACGCAGCCACTTAATAGGCTGACAGTGCAGCAAAGGCAAATTGAAATAAGCTTTTTGAACGACATCCGTGTGTTATTGTATTAGTGATAATTCTCATTTATATTCGTTTGAAAGCAGTTAATTGTCAATAGCTAAAAATTATCTAGGCAGACGTAAATATATTCGATTATGGTGTCAGCATTGCTGTTATTGCCGCATTAGCATGCACGTCTGTGGTATCTATCAGAGGGATGTTGCAATCGTCTTGCTGTATCAGTAAACCTATTTCCGTACAGCCGAGAATCACTGCTTGTGCACCGTGTTTCGCTAAGTCTTCGATAATGCGCAAGTGTTGCTGTTTGGAATCATGGTTGATAATGCCCTGGCATAGTTCTTGGTAAATGACATTGTGTACCAAATCCCGTTGGTTTTTATTGGGGATCACCACATCAATGGCGAACTTATTGGTAAGCCGCGACTTATAAAAATCTTGCTCCATGGTAAAGGCGGTGCCAAGTAAGCCGACTTTTGTTATGCCCATGGCTTGAAGTTGTTCACCGGTAGCATCGGCGATATGCAACATCGGGATATCGATGTTCTCTTGCACCTGATCAAACACTTTATGCATGGTGTTAGTACAAATCATTAAAAAGTCGGCACCGGCAGCTTGCACACCCATCGCGGCATCGCTAAGACGCTCGGCAGCTTGCAGCCAGCCATCGTTGTGCTGCAGTGCTTCAATCTCAGCAAAGTCGACGCTGTATAAAATGATTTTGCCCGAATGTAAGCCGCCAAGCTGGTGTTTAATCCCCTGGTTAATGAGCTGATAATAGGTTTGCGTACTTTCCCAGCTCATGCCACCTAATAAACCGACGGTTTTCATATCAAGTTACCTACAATGCAATAACAGGCTAAGCCTGTTTAGTTGCCGTCAGTTTAGACCAAACGAATCGCACAAGTTTATAAATAACCCAGCCAGATAGCGCAAACACCGTAGCAAATATGGCAGGTAATATCGTACCAAAGGTGAACGACATGCTAAGGATAAAACCCAGTATAAACTGCGGTTTATAGATAGGCACAAAGATAGCGATAGCAAAAATGAGCGGCGCCAACATCGAAGATATGGCGGTTAAGCCCATACTAAAGGTAATCGATAAAATCACTCCATAGGTAAACGCCGCAGCGGCTTGCCACCACACGTATTTTGATACGGGTGTCTGCTTATAAATTAAATTCATTAACACATAGGTGATTAACGGTAAGACGATACCACCCCAAGCATTTGATATCCTTGGTAAGTCTTTGTTTTGTAATAAGTAATGAGCTTCGACGCCACCATTAAAATATTGCCATAACAAGGTCGACCAGATATAGAAGAAACTAACTGTGGTGACGAGATAAATTGTATTTTTGTTGTTGTCCATAGTGAGCATCTAATACCTAATATTGTATTACCTTTACTGTACTTGATCGCAGCATCGATATTCAAAGATTAAATGTAAATAGGTTTGTCTGTCATCAATTGCCTGTGTTCAACTCGGTATTGACGATAACTTGTTGAAAAGGTTAATGTCTGGTGTGAGCGAATTGCTGCCCGATCAAGGTTTAGAAAAAAAGCGCCGTCACCTAAGGAAAACAATCATCCTGAATCCATCGGCATTTGTACTTCCTTGTACGTCATCCCACCCAAAAACATGGTGGGATGACGGTTTACTGTTTTGATAATGTGCGTGCTTCTTTGGTGCTATTTTTCTAATTGTGTGGATGACTCAAAATGGCACAAAACTTCCCTTCATTATTACTTCAAACCCGATGGGGACCCACGCAAAAACAAGACGGGTGACGCACAGGATGTGCTATTGCTAATACAAATAGCTTCATGATAGCAGTTCAAGTAAAGCTTGTTACACAATGATTGTGGCGGGTATAGTGTATTTAATAATTATAAATTACGCACAGTCATTGGAATAACTATGAAAGCTACAGGCATTAAAATAGACTCTTTGGTTCTAATTTTTTCCTTTATTATTTTTGCGCAGTTACTCACCTTTGTTATTCCCCAAGGCAGCTTTGAGCGTGAACCTTTTACAAAGAATCCTAGCCATGAAATTGTCGTTGCTGGTACCTATGATATGCTGCCAGCAGATGAGCATGTAAGCTTACCTTTATGGCATTTTCTCGATGCGATTACTAAGGGAATGGCTGAAGCACACGATATTATATTTTTGATTTTTATTGTCGGTGGCGTGATTGAAGTCGTACGTAAAACCGGCGCCATCGATGCAGCATTAATGTCGGCTGTGCACAAGATGGGACACAATCCAAGTATATTAATATTGGGCTGTTTTGCCATGTTTGGCCTCGGTTCATTTACTATAGGTATGGGGGAGGAATATGTACCATTAATACCTATTCTTGTATCTATGGCTTTGGTGATGAGAATGGATGCGATGGTCGCAATGGCGATGGTTTGGATCCCTTATGGTATAGGCTGGGGCTGTGCTGGTATAAACCCTTTTAATGTATTAATTGCTCAAAACATTGCCGGTATACCATTAACATCAGGTTGGGAAATTCGTGCTTTAATGATGTTGGCTTTCTTGGCTCTGGGGTTTCATCATACCTATCGTTATGCCATGCGAGTTAAAAACGATCCCAGTAAAAGCCTACTTACCGACGTTAATTATGACGACGGTTTTACACCTCCCGATGACACCAAAATGAATCTTACAAGAACAATGATACTCATTGTTTTTATGGCTGGAATAGGGCTCTTTATTTGGGGCTCCGCTAAATATGGTTGGTATATCACCGAGTTAAATACCATATTCTTAGGTATTGGTTTAGCGGCAGCAATGATAGGTCGTTTAGGTGCTACAAACACCAGTGAAGCTTTCCTCAAAGGTGCAAGCCTTATGATTGGTGCAGCTTTAATTGTTGGTTTCGCCCGCACCATATCCGTTGTTTTAGCCGATGGGCAAATTCTCGATAGTATTGTAAATAGTGTTGCGCAATTACTACAGGGTGTTCCGGCTGAAATATCAGGTATTGGCATGTTACTTGTACAATCGCTATGTAATTTCTTTATTCCTTCGGGCTCTGGTCAGGCGTTTGTGACCATGCCTATCATGTCGCCTCTCGCTACATTAACAGGTGTCCCACAGCAAACGGCGGTGCTGGCATTTCAGTTTGGCGATGGTTTTACGAATATGTTTGTACCAACCAGTGCTCTTCTCATGGGCGGACTAGCATTAGGCAGAGTACCTTACATCGCTTGGTTACGATTTATCATGCCGTTAATGATTAAAATCTTGCTACTCGCTTCAGTATTTATTGTGTTATCTATTCATTTTCCTTTTTAACAACTATATGAGAGTACGTACTTAGAGGTTTTCTATATTAAATGATGCGCAGGAAGTGCTAATGCAAGTGGCTTCATGGCTGAAGGTTGTACCTTCTGACGGTGCTATTTTGTACTTTGGTGAGTTCTGCTTCTGGGCATAAATACATCCATGATAAATACCCTCTCAGGCTATCCTGCCTTCCGGGTATAAATACATCCATGATAAATACCCTCTCAGGCTATCCTGCCTTCCGGGTATAAATACATCCATGTATAAAAAAAGCCAGGGTTAATACCCTGGCAAAAAGTTACGCATAATTTTTCATTGATGCGATTTTGGAAGTTCTGTTCTTGGCGTGTTCAGCCTCTTTACCTAAAAAGTATGCTGGTTGTTTGCTTGATAGTTGATGCTGTTGTAAAACGTCTACAACAGCACCCATCACGATAAGGCTTGGTGCTTTGATGTTGTTGTCATCAATGCACTGGTTTATTTTTGCAAGCGTGGTGCGCCAAACTTGTTGACTGTTTTGTGTACCTCGATAAACAATCGCCACTGGTGTATCAGGGCTTTTCCCGTGCTCTAGCAATTTAGATTCGATAATGCCGGCGTTACCAATGCCCATGTAAAACACCAAGGTTTGCTTACTGTTGACGTATTCGTGCCAAGGCAAATCAAGCTCACCATCGTGTTTAAAATGGCCTGTGATAAAACTGCAGCTGTAAGCAACGTCACGGTGGGTTAATGGAATACCTGCGTAAGTCGTCGCGCCACTGGCAGCGGTGATACCAGGGATAATGTGACAACTGACATTGTGTTCAAGTAAGTAATCGATTTCTTCAGAGCCGCGGCCAAAGATAAAGCTGTCACCGCCTTTTAAACGCACGACTTTTAGACCTTGCTTGGCTTTTTCCTGTAAGGTGTTATTGATCTCTTGCTGGCTGACACATTGTTTGTGTACGGCTTTACCAACATACAAACGCTGGCAATTAGCTGGGGTTAAATTGACAATCTCACGACTAACCAAACGATCATAAATAATGACGTCAGCTTGCTGCAAAAAGCGCATCGCTTTTATGGTCAATAATTCGGCGTCGCCTGGGCCTGCACCTATCAGTGCAACTTCGCCAGCAACAAATTGTGATTTAGCCTGAATTTTAGTTAGTGAATCCATTAGTCATCTTAAGACAGGCTATGCGGTGCCGGTCATTGCAATATGTGTTGAAGTTGTTAATCTTGGGGTAACTATACCTTGATATTAATAACCATAAAGAATCGTATTGTGCTTTTATATGTTAAAAAGTTATTAAGTGTCGTTGCTTTGCTGACACTTAGTTTTATCTCCATAGCCCAGCAAAGTGATGACTTAGTTAAGAAATTCAACATCTTGCCATTACAGCAACGCGCTGAGGTGGTTGATCAAATCTTACAAAAACGCGTTGAAACCTTGTTGCCACAATTAATGCGCCGTTCAAATATTGATATGTGGGTATTAATCTCTCGTGAATATAACGAAGATCCTGTTATAGAAACCATGCTACCTGGCGATTGGTTTGGTGCCCGTCGCAGAACCATTTTAGTGTTTACCGACCTAGGTAAAGAGCAGGGAGTGCGTGCAGAAGCGATATCTACCTATGATGTATCAGGGGTGTTTAAAAAAGCATGGGATAAAACCGCCGAACCCAATCAAATGCAAGCGCTGGTAAAACTGATAGACCGCTATCAACCAAATCGCATTGGTATTAATGTGTCAGATACATATGGTCTTGCCGATGGGTTAGCTGCAAGTGATAAACAATTATTGCAGCGTCATTTACCCGCGAATTTATCGCAACGTTTAGTGTCGGCTGAAGAGTTGGCGGTGAGCTGGCTAGATACCCGTATTGATGAAGAGGTCGAAATGCATCGCAATTTGGTTGGCTTAACCAAGGCCATTATTCATGAGGGCTTTTCGACCAAAGTCATACGTCCACGTAAAACCACTATTGGTGATTTGGTGTGGTGGTTTCGTGAGCGCGTAAATGGTTTAGGGCTCGATACCTGGTTTCAACCTGCGATTCGTTTGCAGCGCAAATACAAAAAAATGGGGGTAAGCCAAAACCCTGACGAAATCATTATGCCAGGTGATTTGTTGCATGTAGATTTTGGCATTCATTATTTACGCCTCAATAGCGATATTCAGCAACATGCCTATGTATTAAAAGCGCAAGAAAAAACCGCGCCGCGATACTTAAAGCAGGCGCTGGGAGAAGGCAATAAATTACAAGACCTGTTATTAAAGCAATTTAAACCCGGTCGCAGTGGTAATGAAATTTTATCCCGTGCTCGAGAACAGGCTTTGCTTGCTGGCTTGCGCCCTATGATCTATACCCATCCAATTGGCTATCATGGCCATGGCGCAGGTACCACTATAGGTAAGTGGGATTCTCAGCATGGTGTCGCGGGCGATGGCGACCGTAAGTTATATCCTGATGCGGCGTATTCAATTGAATTGAATGTCACAACCTTTGTTAAGGAGTGGCAAAAAGACGTGATGATAATGCTCGAAGAAAACGCTTTTTATAATGGCGATAAAGTTGAGTATTTGGTGCCAAGGCAAAACAATCTAATTTTAATTAACTACAAATAAAAAAAGGCTGCATCTGCAGCCTTTTTTATTGAATCTATTTTGTGATTACAGCTTTTTCATCGCCGGCGTAAGGTGAGGACGAATATCGGTTAGGATATTCTTTAATACGCGAGCGTTTGCTGCAACGGTATTACCACTTTTAGCGTGGTTGTTGCCACCGGTAAAGTCGCAAACCAAACCACCCGCTTCAATAACCAATAGTTCACCAGCAGCGGTATCCCAAGGTTTTAGGCCAAGTTCAAAGTAACCATCAATACGACCTGCCGCAACATAAGCTAAATCAAGCGCCGCAGAACCTGCTCGACGCATGTCAGCGGTTTTCGCGAATAAGTCTTTGAACATACCAAGGTAGGCATCAATGCTGGCTTTTTGTTTGAAAGGGAAGCCGGTAGCCAATACGGTACCGTTTAGTTCTTTCATATTGTTTACGCGAATACGCACATTATTCAGTTGTGCGCCTTTACCACGGCTGGCGGTGAATAATTCACCACGGATTGGATCGTAAATAACGGCTTGGTCTAGTTTGCCTTTAACTTTAAGGGCAATAGATACGGCAAAGTGAGGAATGCCTTTAACAAAGTTGGTGGTACCATCAAGAGGATCGATGACCCATTGGTAGTCAGCATCTTTACCCGCAATAATACCGCGTTCTTCAGAAATGATAGAATGATCAGGATACGACTTTAAAATAGTATCGATGATGATCTGCTCAGCTTGTGTATCAACATTAGTAACAAAATCGTTGCTACCTTTGGCTTCTATTTCTATCTTGTCCGTTTGCTCAAAAGTGCGAGCAATAACGTTACCGGCACTACGCGCAGCGCGCACAGCGATATTCAGCATTGGATGCATGTGTGACTACCTTATTTTAGAAAGAACAATTTTGACCAGTCTCATTCGCTGGTCTGCAAAACGGCGCGCAGTATAACAAATGCGAATTAAAAAAGCGATAGAGGATCAAAACTGTTGGAAGTTGGCTAATAGTTATAGTTCAATCATAGGTATTTTCAACTTAACCCCTTTGCTAACAAGGCTTTTACTTTTTATAAACAAAAGCAAGGTGTCATAAATAAATGCTCTAATCGGAGCAAATAATTTTGATCTTTTTTGTTAACGAAATATGCTAATTTTAACGACAGGAAATCTTGTGCTGTGTTAAAATCGCGGCAATTTTCCAAATCAAGAAACAAATTATGTTAGATAACGTTCGAATTGTACTGGTAAACACCTCTGATTGCCGCAATATGGGCAGCGCTGCTCGGGCGATGAAAACCATGGGCCTGAAAAACCTGTATTTGGTTGATCCTATGGAAATGCCGAACGGCCAAGCGCAAGCTTTGGCGGCGGGTGCGACAGATGTATTAGCCAATGCTAAAGTGGTAAGCACATTAGAAGAAGCAATCACCGATTGTGGTTTGGTTGTTGGCACCAGTGCTCGCTCGCGCACCTTACCTTGGCCTATGCTTGAGCCAAGAGAGTGCGGTGCCAAAATGGTCGAAGAAGGGCAGACGTACCCTGTCGCTTTGGTGTTTGGTCGGGAAAGCAGTGGCTTAACCAATGATGAATTACAACTTTGTCATTATCATGTATGTATTCCGGCAAACCCTGAATACAGCTCATTGAATCTAGCGATGGCAGTACAAACGTTAAGTTATGAAGTACGCGTGAACTATTTGCAAAGTGTTGACGCTCAGCATCAACCTAAGCCAGAGCAAGACAGCGAAGAGCAGTATCCTTTGGTCGATGAAACGGAACGTTTTTATCAGCATTTTGAATCAGCGATGGAAAAAACTGGCTTTATTCAGCCGAAGCATCCAGGCATGATCATGACGAAAGTACGTCGTTTGTTTAACCGTGCCCGACCTGATGGCAAAGAGCTAAAAATGCTTCGCGGCATTTTAGCGTCAATCGATAAGTCGGTAAAATAAGCAGCAACTAAATTAGGACAACTATGTTTGCCAGAATTAGAGAAGATATAAAAAGCGTATTTGACCGCGACCCAGCGGCTCGAACCACGTTTGAAGTGCTTACCAACTATCCGGGGCTTCATGCCATTTGGGGGCATTGTCTATCGTCTTGGTTATGGCAAAAAAATCTGAAATTACTGGCGCGCATAGTTTCAACCTTAATACGTTGGGTTACCGGTGTGGAAATTCACCCTGGTGCAACCATTGGTCGTCGCTTTTTTATTGATCATGGCATGGGTATCGTTATTGGTGAAACCGCTGAGATTGGCGATGATTGTACGATTTACCATGGCGTCACATTAGGTGGTACCAGTTGGGATGCCGGTAAACGTCATCCTACCTTAGGTAATAATGTGGTTATTGGTGCCGGCGCAAAAGTATTAGGGCCGTTAAGTGTTGGTGCGAATGCCAGAATTGGTTCTAACGCTGTGGTTGTTAAAGATGTGCCAAGCGGCGCGACCGTGGTTGGTATTCCCGGGCGTGTGGTTAGCAATGGTCATGATGCCGAGCAAGACAAGCGTAATGAATTAGCCAGTAAATATGGTTTTGATGCTTACGCTGTATCAGAAGATAATCCAGATCCGGTTGCCAAAGCCATTGGTCGAGTGCTTGATCACGTCAATCTGATGGACGCAAAATTGCAGGAAATGACCTGCGAATTAAATAAATTAGGTGGTAATGTTTGCGAAGACGAACTGCCTGAATTACATGTCACCGAGTTTGCCGAAGCTGAAAAAAGTGCCGCCAAACGTCGTCAATCCGAACAAGAAAAGTTTGATCCTAAAATTTAAACTTGCCGTAACAGTAATTCCTTAGTAAAATGGTCAGGTATTAGTTTGACTATTTTATGTGGGTATTTAGTTGACTATTTTGTATGGATAAGTAAAATGCGCTGTGATTAATACATACAGGCTACATTTTGCCACATTTTTTGCGCTAAATACTCCCTTTAACTGTAACAATAATGTAATAGCAAAATTGCTATGGTTAGAGCATTTTACTTCAGGTTGAGAACATGAAACTGACTTCTAAAGGTCGCTATGCCGTTACTGCTATGCTGGATGTTGCTATCCATGCTGAAAGTGGTCCTGTGCCTTTGGCGGATATATCTGAAAGGCAAGGTATCTCGCTGTCTTATTTAGAGCAGCTGTTTTCAAAGCTACGTAAACATGGCTTGGTTAGCAGTGTGCGAGGTCCTGGTGGCGGTTACCGCCTAGGTCGCTGTTCAGCAAAGATTGCTGTTGCCGATGTGATAAGTGCCGTTGATGAGAGTGTCGATGCGACTCGATGTCAAGGCCAAGGCAACTGTCAAGGCGGCCATAAATGTTTAACCCACAATTTGTGGAACGATTTAAGTGAACGCATTGCTGATTTTCTAAGCGGTATCACTTTAAGTGAGCTAGTAAATCAAGGCGATGTACAGCAAGTTTCGGAACGTCAGGATGCTGAATACATTAGTAATCACCAGCAAAAACCCGTCGGAACCGTGATATCAACGAAAAGCATTATTAACGAGTGGTAATACACCCGTTTACGTAAGAGAGAATTTTTGATGAAGTTACCTATTTACCTAGATTATTCAGCAACAACGCCAGTAGACAAACGTGTTGCTGATAAGATGGTGCAATACATGACCAATGATGGCATTTTTGGCAACCCAGCGTCTCGCTCGCACAAGTTTGGTTGGCAAGCAGAAGAAGCAGTTGATATCGCTCGAAATCAAATTGCTGATTTAATCAATGCCGATCCTCGTGAAATTGTATTCACCTCTGGTGCAACAGAATCAGATAACCTAGCGATTAAAGGCGCTGCTAATTTTTACAGCAAAAAAGGTAAGCACGTTATTACCTGTAAAACTGAGCATAAAGCCGTACTTGATACCTGTCGTGAACTTGAGCGTCAAGGTTTTGAAGTAACTTACCTAGACCCAGAAGCTGATGGTCTAATCGATTTAGCTAAGTTAGAAGCGGCAATGCGTGATGACACCGTGCTTGTTTCTATCATGCACGTGAACAATGAAATCGGTGTCATTCAAGATGTTGCAGCAATTGGCGAGCTATGTCGTTCTCGTAAAATCGTATTCCATGTAGATGCGGCACAATCAGTCGGTAAAATTCCGGTAGATATGCAAGCATTGAAAGTTGATTTACTGTCGATTTCGGCACATAAAATGTACGGTCCAAAAGGTATCGGTGCATTGTTTGTTCGTCGTAAGCCTCGCATCCGTTTAGAAGC
Source organism: Thalassotalea sp. Y01 (assembly GCF_012932945.1). Lineage (NCBI taxonomy): Bacteria > Pseudomonadati > Pseudomonadota > Gammaproteobacteria > Alteromonadales > Colwelliaceae > Thalassotalea > Thalassotalea sp. Y01. The sequence goes on along the minus strand of NZ_JABBXG010000009.1, from coordinate 123,131 downwards.
ACAAACACACGGTGGTGGTCACGAGCGTGGTATGCGCAGTGGTACATTGCCGACTCACCAAATCGTTGGTTTTGGTGAAGCATGTCGAGTTGCCAAAGAAGATATGCAACAAGATCTTGAGCATGTAACGGCTATGCGTGATCGTTTATGGGCTGGTATCAAAGAAATGGACCAAGTATTCGTTAACGGTGATTTCAGTCAACGTTACCCAGGTAACCTGAATGTGAGCTTTAACTTTGTTGAAGGCGAATCATTAATTATGGCATTGAAAGACTTGGCAGTATCGTCAGGTTCAGCCTGTACGTCAGCAAGTTTAGAACCATCTTATGTGCTGCGTGCTCTTGGTCTTAACGACGAGTTAGCGCACAGTTCAATCCGTTTCAGCTTTGGTCGGTTCACCAAGGTAGAAGAAGTGGATTACGCAATAGAACTTATTAAAAATGCAATTAATCACTTACGTGACATGTCACCACTATGGGAAATGTTCCAAGACGGTGTTGATTTAGACAAAGTAGAGTGGGTTGGTCACTAGGTAATTAGTGAAAAGAATTCAGAGGTAAATTATGGCTTATAGTGAAAAAGTTATCGATCATTACGAGAATCCACGTAACGTAGGTTCATTTGATAAAAACGACCCTAGCGTTGCAACCGGTATGGTAGGCGCACCAGCATGTGGTGACGTAATGAAGTTGCAATTAAAAATTGATGAGCAAGGTATCATTGAAGACGCAAAATTCAAAACCTACGGTTGTGGTTCTGCTATTGCTTCTAGCTCATTGGTTACTGAGTGGGTTAAAGGTAAGTCTATTGACGAAGCTGCGGAAATCAAAAACACCGCAATCGCTGAAGAATTAGCGTTACCACCAGTTAAAATTCATTGTTCGATTTTAGCCGAAGATGCAATCAAAGCAGCAATCGACGATTACAAAGCGAAGAAAGAAGACTAAGCTATGGCAATTTCTATGACGCCAGCGGCGTCTGAGCGCGTAAAAACGTTTTTGCTAAACCGAGGCAAAGGTGTAGGCCTGCGTCTTGGTGTAAAAACGACAGGCTGTTCAGGTCTGGCCTATGTGTTGGAGTTTGTTGATGAAGTTAATCCTGATGACGCTGTGTTTAATATAGATAGCGTTAAAATCATCATTGATGGTAAGTCATTAGTCCATCTTGATGGTACTGAATTAGACTTCGTCAAAGAAGGTTTGAACGAAGGTTTTAAATTTACCAATCCAAACGCCAAAGGCGAATGTGGATGTGGTGAAAGCTTCAGCGTGTAATGAAATCGCAACTTTCAGTTGATTTTATTCTGTAAAAGAGAATAACACTTTGGATTATTTTCAATTGTTTGGTCTTGAGGCCAACTTTGAGCTCGATCTGGCAGAGCTATCTGCAACTTATCAAGCACTACAAAAAACGGTCCACCCGGACCGTTTTGCACATTCTTCTGCTCAAGAACAAATGATTGCGGTGCAAAAGTCTGCAGAAATCAATGATGCTTTCCAAACCTTAAAGCAACCTATTGCTCGCGGTGAATATTTGCTGACCCAACGTGGTGTCGAACTGCCGTCGGAACAACAAAGCTTTGCTGATGTTGAATTTTTGATGCAGCAAATGGAGCTAAGGGAAATGCTTGGTGAGGTCGAACATGCCAGTGATCCTGATTCGGCGTTGTTTGCCGCACAAGAAACGCTCGATATCCAATCACAAAGTTTATGGCAGCAGCTTAAAGCGAGCATTGTAAGCAACAGCGAAAGCGATAACAAAGCAGCGGCTGAAACCCTGAGAAAGCTAAAGTTTTATCAAAAATTACAGATAGAGCTTGAACGAATTGAAGACAAGCTGTTCGATTAGAACGGCAAAGAGTACGAATATTAGCTATGGCATTATTACAAATCGCTGAACCGGGACTAAGCAGTGTTCCGCATCAACACAAACTGGCAGCAGGTATCGATTTAGGTACGACGAATTCACTGGTCGCCAGTGTTATGAGTGGTCTACCGAAGACCTTGGTTGATTCCCAAGGAAACGATATCTTACCATCGATTGTGAGCTATCAAAGCAAAGACGTTTTGGTTGGTGATAAAGCCAAAGCACAAGCCATTAGTGACCCACAAAATACCATTGTTTCGGCGAAACGCTTGATTGGTCGTTCGTTGCAAGATATTCAGCAAAAGTATCCATCATTGCCATATAACTTTTGTGGCGATGCATCTCACCCTTCAATTGAAACCCGCCAAGGGATCAAAAACCCTGTGCAGGTATCGGCTGACATATTAAAGACCTTGGCTGAACGTGCCGAGATGTCGTTAGGCGGTGAATTACAAGGTGTGGTTATTACCGTACCTGCTTACTTTGATGATGCGCAACGACAAAGTACCAAAGATGCAGCAACCCTAGCTGGTTTAAATATACTGCGACTGCTTAATGAACCGACGGCCGCTGCCGTCGCTTACGGTCTTGATAGTGGTCAAGAAGGCGTTATTGCCGTTTATGACCTAGGTGGAGGTACATTTGATATTTCTATTTTGCGCCTAAATAAAGGTGTCTTTGAAGTGATGGCCACCGGCGGTGATTCTGCGCTAGGCGGCGATGATTTTGACCATGCTTTATCTGACTTTATTGTCAGCCAAGCTGGTTTAACCCGTCCACTTTCACATGAAATGGAACGTCAGGTATTGATGCAAGCAACGTCGGTAAAAGAGCGTTTGTCTGCAGCACCTGTGACCGAATGCCTGCTTACCCTAGAAAACGGCGAGTCGTGTCAATTTGAGGTAACTCGTGGTCAGTTTGATGAGCTAGTGAAACCTTTGGTCAGCAAAACCTTGCGTGCTTGTCGTCGTTCATTAAAAGATGCCGGCGTTAGCAATAAGCAAGTGCTTGAAGTCATTATGGTTGGTGGCTCAACACGAGTGCCTTTGGTGCGTGAAGAAGTCGGCAAGTTTTTCCAACGCCAACCATTAACCTCAATTGACCCAGACAAAGTGGTTGCGGTAGGTGCGGCGATACAAGCGGATATCTTAGTTGGTAACAAGCCTGAAAGCGAAATGTTATTGCTTGATGTGACGCCGTTAAGTTTAGGCTTAGAAACCATGGGTGGATTGGTTGAGAAGGTTATTCCTCGCAATACCACCATTCCGGTTGCTAGAGCACAAGAGTTTACCACCTTCAAAGATGGTCAAACGGCGATGGCGATTCATGTTGTTCAAGGTGAACGTGAGTTGGTTGAAGACTGTCGTTCATTAGCGCGATTTGAATTGCGTGATATTCCGGCAATGACCGCTGGTGCCGCACATATTCGTGTCACCTTTAAAGTCGACGCGGATGGTTTGCTAAGTGTTAGCGCCATGGAGAAATCGACCGGTGTTGAAGCGTCAATCGAAGTGAAACCTTCGTTTGGTTTGCAAGAAGATGACATCGTGCAAATGTTAAAAGACTCTATGGCTCACGCCAAAGGGGATATGGACGCACGAATGTTGAAAGAACAGCAAGTCGAAGCTGCCCGAGTACACGAGAGCGTGACTGCAGCGGTAGCCGCAGATGCAAGTCGATTACTGTCCGAAGGTGAGCTAAATGCCATCAACGGAGCATTAAACGAATTAATTAAAATCAGTCAAGGTGATGATATTGCCGCTATTGAAGCAGCAATTGAGTCGGTTGATAAAGTTACGGCCATATTTGCTGAACGTCGCATGGACTCGTCCATTCGCGAGGCGTTGGCTGGCCATTCGGTAGATGAGGTTTAATCATGCCACAAATTATCTTTCTTCCTCATGAGGAATTATGTCCAGACGGTTTAGCAGTCGAAGCTGATACCGGTGAGACGGTATTAAATGTCGCGTTAAAAAACGACATCCCAGTAGAACACGCTTGTGAAAAAGTGTGTGCATGTACAACCTGTCATATGATCATCCGTGAAGGTTTTGATTCATTGCAAGAAAGCGATGAGCTTGAAGACGATATGCTTGATAAAGCATGGGGCTTAGAGCCTGAATCTCGCTTGGGTTGTCAGGCCATTATTGCCGATGAAGATTTGGTTGTTGAAATACCAAAATACACGGTGAATATGGTAAGCGAATCGAGTTAACCTATGGTTTATTTAGGTAAAAATGTCATAAGTGATTGAAAATATGATGTTTTAGTTTTTATTGAGCAAAGCTGTGTTCGTTTGCTCACTTTGGGATAAATTAGAGGGTAATGGCTGTAATGTCATTACCCCTTTTGATCGGACATAATGTCTGAAAAGGGATTATTCCTCCAACTGTTCTCGTTAACTTTCCAGTCGAATTTGGCTTAGGCGGCCAATTGTCTTGTTAACTTTCACATGTAAATTAGTTTGTAAGGATAAACGTCCGAACTAAGTTAGGCAGATACTGTGTATGACAAAATAGCTTAATGAATACTTATAGGTACCCAATAATAAAATAATTAGGAACCTTCCCCTCTTGATTGTCTGTTTTTTGACCCCATATATAAGGTTAAGTGATCAATCATGGTCATTTATTCAGAGGGCGTTATTATGCCTGCTAATGCCGAACCTCCTTCTCGAGGCTCATGGGGCGATAAATCGCCACCTCCACCAGACTTAGACAAGTTATTAAGTGATGGAATGTCTAAATTTCAACGCTTTTTACCCGGCGGAAGTCTGTTAAATTTCTTCTTAACGATACTCATTGTGTTTTTAGGTTTTACTGTTTGGACATCGGTTTACACCATTCCAAGTGATTCTATCGCAGTCGTTAAACGATTTGGAAAATACGCAAGGGAGGTACCACCTGGCCTGCATTTTAAATTCCCTTTTGGTATTGAATCAGCAACAATTGTTCCAGTAAAACGTCAGTTAAAGCAAGAGTTTGGTTTTACAACGTCAGGTGCACAAGACCCATACCAAAATAGTAAAAATAAAGATATTCAACGCGAAACTCAAATGGTCACCGGCGATCTCAATGCGGCCTTAGTTGAGTGGGTGGTGCAGTATCGTATTTTGGATCCCGTGAAATTTTTATTTGAAGTCAGGGAGCCTAGTGAAACACTTAGGTATGTTTCTGAATCGGTCATGCGTGAAGTGGTTGGTGATCGAACCGTTGATGAAGTTATTACTATTGGTCGCCAAGAAATAGAATCACAAGCACTGATAAAGATGCAAGCTCTTTCAACTAAATACACTATGGGCATTAGCATTGATCAAGTACAGTTAAAGAATATTAACCCTCCTAAACCGGTACAAGAATCTTTTAATGAAGTGAATCAAGCGCAGCAAGAGAAGGAAAAGCTGATCAACGAGGCAAGGAGAGACTACAACAAAGTTATTCCTTTAGCGTTAGGTGAAAAAGATCAACGAATTCGTGAAGCGGATGGTTATCGATTAAAACGCATTAATGAAGCTGAAGGTGATGTTGCTCGATTTAATGCCTTGCTTGCTCAATATGTTAAAGCGCCAGAAGTGACGCTTCGTCGTATTTATATTGAAACCATGCAGCAAGTGCTACCTCAAGTGCACTCTAAAATCATTATAGATAAATCAACAAGCAGTATATTGCCACTGCTTAACCTTGAACAATCAAATAAAATGTTAAAAATAGGAGAAAAGCGATGATCTCCAAAAAGACTACTATTTTCCTGATCGTACTAGCGTGTTTAGCTATTACAGTACAGCAATCGCTTTATACCGTAGATGAAGTGGAACAAGTGATCATTACCCAGTTTGGTAAACCAATTGGCGAACCAGTAATGACGGCTGGCTTAAACGCAAAAATGCCTTTCATTCAATCTGTAAACGCCATTGATAAGCGTATATTAGAATGGGATGGAGCCCCCTCCGATATGCCAACTAAAGATAAGTTATATATTTCAGTCGATCTTTTTGCTCGCTGGCGAATTACCGATCCTCTCCAGTACTTTTTAAGGCTGCGAGACGAGCGTAGTGCGCAATCGCGGCTTGATGACATATTAGGGAGCGAAACGCGTAATGCGGTGGCAAAACATGAATTAATAGAAATTATACGTACCACTAATGATCGCCAACCACTTCGCGATACAATGCTGACCAAGGCTGAAATAGAGTTAAAAATGGGTAATTTAGTGCCTATTAAAAAAGGTCGAAAATGGGTTGAACAAGAGATATTTACTGCCGCAGCAGAGAAAGTCAAAGTGTTTGGCATTGAATTGCTGGATATTCGTTTTAAGCGCATTAATTACAACGAAAGTGTACGTCCTAAAATTTACGACCGTATGATCAGTGAACGCAGACAAATTGCAGAGCGATTTTTATCCGAAGGTAATGGTGAAGCGGCAAGAATACGGGGTAATCGAAAGAGAGATCTCAATAAAATACAATCTGAGGCGTATAAAGAAGTTGAAACCATAAGAGGTTTAGCTGATGCGCAGGCCGCTGATATTTATGCTATGTCTTACAGCCAGAGCCCTGAAGCAATTCGTCTTTATCAGTTTACCCGCACCATGCGCGCCTATCCTGAAATAATTTCAGACAATACAACGCTGGTTATGTCAACAGACAGTGACCTATTTAAATTTATCAACGGTATTAATAGAACAGGCAAAACAATACAAGCTAAATAGCTAAGCGATTTACTTGCTTAAGATGACTTTTTACTTTTAACGTGTTTTGGAGAGCTGATGATGACTTCACTTAATGACCAACGAGTATTTATGGAAAAGTACGGTATTTTTTGCGAGTACAAGAAGGTTTATTGCTACAAACAATTACGCTTTAATAACTTTCAAGATGCATTGAATGTTGCAGCGTTAGATCAAGATGTTCCTAAGGAGCAATCCAGTGATTCCAATAAATAAAGCCGCATGGCAAGAAAGGTACTTAACGCGTTTAATTGACAATAACAAACACAATAAAGGTAAGATTAATTACTACTGGTCACTAAACAAGCTTGCTGAAGATTTTCAGTTCAATTTGGATGATCTACCATTTATTACCAAGATATTTTTGGAAAACTTCCTTAGAAACTGCACAGCTAATGACACTTTTAATTATCAAAATGTTGTCAAAACAATCAAAAATATAGTTGCGTCAACATCTCCAGCTGACTTTGAATTTCCATTTTTCCCCAGTCGTGTATTAATGCAAGACTATACAGGCGTGCCTGCATTAGTTGATCTGGCAGCAATGCGAGATGCAATCGCAGATAAAGACGGTGACGCTACTATTATAAATCCCGTATGCCCCGTTGATTTAGTAATAGATCATTCACTTATTGTAGATCTGGCTGGAAGCCCCAATGCATTAACGCATAATCAACAACGTGAGATGGAAAGAAATCATGAGCGTTACCAATTCTTAAAATGGGCACAAGCCTCATTCAGTAATTTAACTATTATCCCACCAGGGCGTGGCATTTGCCATCAGGTCAATCTCGAATATTTAGCACAAGTAGTTAGAGATGAAGTTAATGTATTAATTCCAGACACATTGGTCGGTACTGATAGTCATACGACGATGATAAATGGCTTGGGGGTGCTTGGTTGGGGAGTCGGAGGTATTGAGGCCGAAGCCGCAATGTTAGGCCAACCATTGAGTATAAATACTCCTCAAATAGTAGGCGTTAAATTGCTAGGAAAAATGCAAGTCGGTACCACGGCAACTGATTTAGTCTTAACTATCACTCAAATATTGAGAAACTATGGTGTCGTTGGCAAATTCGTTGAGTTTTATGGTTCCGGTGTTTCCAAATTAAGTATCGCCGACAGAGCAACGGTTGCCAATATGGCTCCTGAATATGGAGCGACCTGTGGTCTATTTCACATTGATAATGAAGTTATTGAGTACTTAAAGCTTACTAATCGTTCATCGGCTTTAGTTGAACGTGTTCACACATATGCATTAGCACAAAAATTATGGAATGAAGATTCTAAGGCTAATGCAACATACCCTGAAAATATTGTCATAGACCTTAACACAATAGAGCCTTCGGTTGCAGGGCCAAAGCGACCACAAGATTGTTTTCCACTCAATACCATTAAACGAGTGACTAGAGAAGTAAGCGAACTTGATTGGCATTGTCCTGCTAGAGAGAGTTTACCTTATAGACCAAGGCCATTAAGCTGCGGAGATATTGTCATCGCGGCGATTACTTCCTGTACTAATACCTCCAACCCGAAAGTAATGTTGCAGGCAGGGTTATTGGCAAAAGCAGCCGTTGAACGAGGGCTGAAGATTAACCCTAATGTAAAAACATCGTTAGCGCCGGGTTCTCAAGTTGTTGCTCGTTATCTTGATAGCACTGGTTTACAACAATATTTGGATAAATTAGGTTTTAATTGTATTGGCTTTGGTTGTACAACTTGTATCGGTAACTCTGGGCCACTAGACCCTGATATAGAACAGCAAATTAGCGAAGGTAATCTAAATGTAGGTGCTGTTTTATCTGGAAACCGTAATTTTGAAGGCCGTATTCACCCCTCAGTTCGATTAAACTGGCTGATGTCCCCTCCGCTTGTTATTGCATTTGCTTTAAGAGGCCATACTCGTATCAATTTTGACAATGAGCCTCTGGGTACCGACAAGAATGGTCAACCGACGTTTTTACGAGATATTTGGCCAAGTGATGATTTAGTCAATAAGGCAATGCTCTCGATAACCAAAGAGAGTTACGCATTATCATATCAAGAAATGCTAATCGGCGACTCTTCATGGGAAGAACTACCTGTAAAAAATACCGATTGTTATTCATGGGATAGTCATTCGACTTATATTATTCAACCTCCTTTTCTCGAGTTATTAGCGCAAACAGACCATGAAGGGCTTAATAGTTGCAATCAAGTCCATGGTCCAATCAAAATCAAATCAGCTAACATTTTAGCAATTTTTGGCGACTCCATTACGACAGACCATATCTCCCCAGCGGGACAAATTAGCCCGTATAGCCCCGCTGGCAAATATCTGATCACTAAAGATGTTACACCAGAGCAATTTAATAGTTATGGCGCTCGGCGCGGTAATCATGAGGTGATGGTGCGAGGCACGTTTGCTAATAACAGACTACAGAATAAGATTATTGCACCGGAACAAGGGGGAATAACGAGGATTTTTGATAACAAACAATTGCAAAACAAAGCACATATCTCAATTTTTGAAGCAAGTGAGTATTACGCAAAAACTAACATTCCCTTGGTGATTTTTGCGGGTAAAGAATATGGAACCGGATCAAGTCGAGATTGGGCAGCTAAAGGTTGCCAACTACTTGGTGTTAAAGCGGTAATTGCAGAATCATTTGAACGTATTCATCGAAGTAATCTCGTTGGCATGGGTATCATGCCATTGCAGTTACCTAATAAAACGTCGTTAGCAAGTTTACAGTTGACAGGTGATGAAAAAGTAGATGTTGTAGTCGAAGGCGATGGAAGCAAACACCAATTAATACCTAATCAGACGTTACAACTTATTATATATTCAGCGAAAAATGATGATATTAATGGTGCTGTAACTATACCTGTAGTGTTATGCATTAATAGCGCCTTGGAACTAGATTACTTTCTTGCAGGAGGGGTTTTGCCCTATGTTGCAAGCCAGTTTTTATGAATACATACATTTTCTGTCAAGTAGCTTCCCTTAAGCATTTGCTAAACAGAGCTACCTACTCACGCGAGTAATAATAAAGAAATAGCTGCATTGGTAAATGAGTTTAATGCACACAACTTTTGTTTTGTCGACGACTAATGGTTTATTCAAGCTTTTTAATGGGGTTCAAGCAAACGGGTTCTGTGATGATGAAAAATGATGAGATATCTAAGATGAAAAAATATGGCATTACCTGTGAGCAGATAAACAATTACCACTATAAGCAATATCAATATGGAAAACTTGAAGACGCCATCAATTATGTAAGGGTTGATCAAGCTATTTCCGATGTCAATTTTGCATTGAGTGGCGAGGAAAGAACACCATTATCTCAAAGTGGAAAATATGAATCATGAATCGATGAGTGATAAACGGGGTCATCCAACGCAATTACCCAAAGAGCATATTGATTGGATCGTCCAACCCCTCACACGATTTGTTAAAATTGAAGCGGCTGCAGGTGTTGTTTTGCTGTTATCCACCTTGCTGGCATTATCGTTGGCAAACTCCCCGTTAAGTGAATCGTTTAATGACTTGTGGCATGTGTCGATTGGAATAAATATAGGTACTTTTGCCTTTGAGCGTTCGATACATGGTTGGATAAATGATGCGCTAATGACACTGTTTTTCTTTTTAATTGCGCTAGAGCTCAAGAGAGAGCTAGTGCTCGGAGAATTGCGCAATAGGCGTCTTGCTATGTTGTCTATTTCCGCCGCTGTGGGCGGAATGCTAGTGCCCGCTCTAATTTATCTCTTTTTTCAGCATGGTGAGCTAGGTCAACATGGCTGGGGAACCGTTATGGCGACGGACACAGCGTTTGTGATTGGCTGTTTAGCATTGTTGGGCAAGCGAATTCCTAAGAGCTTGAGAATATTCATGTTATCACTAGCCGTAGTTGATGACATCGGCGCTATTATCGTCGTTGCCGTGGGTTATGGTAGTGACATAAATTGGCTAGCTATTGGATTCGTGTTACTCGGGTTCATCGTTGTTAAAGTCATGGCATTTATCGGCATCCGCAGTATGGCCTTGTTCTTTATAGTGGGGATTCTGATCTGGTTGGCGGTTGATGCATCGGGTATCCACCCAACAGTCACTGGCGTCATTCTGGGGCTAATGACCCCAACAACAAAATGGGTAACAGATGACCGCCTACACACTATTATGGATTGCGTAGTGGCTTATCCTCCTGGTAATCATTGGAGTGGTGATACGCCTGATCGTAAGGCATTGAAAACGGCTGAAGCGGCTGCACGTGAAGTCCTTTCACCGGTAGAACGTTTGGAGATGATGCTTCACCCTTGGGTGGGTTTTGTTGTGATGCCCTTATTTGCCCTTGCTAATGCGGGCATAGCATTCACGGGAATAGAGGTAACTTCTCCGCTCGCGATGGCGGTATTTCTTGGTTTCGTGATAGGCAAACCGTTAGGTGTCTTCTTGTTCAGTTGGACTTCGGTTCAACTGCGATTCGCTGTGTTGCCTTCTAATCTTAGTTGGCTAATGATTCTAGCAGGCGGATTGTTGGCAGGTATTGGTTTCACTATGGCTTTATTTATTGCCAATCTGGCTTTTAGCTCAGCGCATATTAATGTGGTGAAATTCGGTATCCTTTGTGCGTCAGTTTTATCTGCATTTTTAGGTTTAATGCTATTATTGTATGTGACTAAGTCAGATGATAGTGAGCAGCCCTATAGCCCTCTCGCGAAAGATAAACGCATGAATAAAAATTCCTGTGACTGAACGTTTTAAGTTGGAAGAGTACGATCATCTGTTCAAGCGAAAAGGATAAATGGGCTCTACTATGACAAAATCATCGAAAAAACACACCCAAGGAAATACATTAGGAAACCAGAAAAGCGTATCCGACCCAGCTGAAAATAAACCTATGCTTTGGGGCAAACAAACCGAGCTTTCGTTAAACTATTTTGCGATCGGAAAACACACTTTTGAGCAGTGTTTTATTGATGCTCTGGTTTCTATAAAGCGTGCTAGTGCGCAAGTTAATCACGAATTACACCTGATAAATGATGAACAGCTTAAAGCGATTATTTTCGCCTGTAATGAATTGCTTGATAGTAAGCATGCCGATCAATTTCCATTAAAAGTTTGGCAAACAGGATCAGGGACTCAAACTAATATGAACGTCAACGAGGTTATCACATCGCTGGCAAATACGTATTTACTTCAGGGGGGACAAGGAGATCCTGCGAAAGATAATACCCGTTTACATCCCAACGACCACATCAACATGTCACAGTCGTCTAATGATGTCTTTCCCACCGCCATGCATATCGTTGTCGCTCAGCAGACATTGCATGTATTGCTGCCTTCAATCGAGCGGATGGAACGAGCGTTATCTCAGAGGCAATCAGAATTTGATGAGTTTTTGACAGTTGCTCGCACTCACTTAATGGATGCGTTACCAATCAAAGCAGGTGCACTTTTGTCAGCTCACGAGCAACAGATAACAGCGGCTAAAAAGGCGATAGAAGAGAGTTTGATTTCGGTTCATCAGTTGGCTCTTGGAGGCACGGCGGTAGGTTCAGGTGCTAACGCACCAAATTCATTCGGTCAGCAGGTAATTGCGCTGTTGGCAGAGCAGTACCAGTTGCCATTTGTTCAACATGAAAATCTCTATGCGGCAGTTTCGGGTGAAGATGCATTGATGCGGTTTAGCTGCTCGCTTAAACAACTTGCTACGGCCTTGTTTAAACTTGCCAATGATTTTCGGCTACTGGGAAGTGGCCCACGCTGCGGCTTGAATGAATGGCATTTGCCCGCCAACGAGCCTGGAAGCTCTATTATGCCGGGCAAGGTAAACCCGACACAATGCGAAGCATTAAGCATGGTGTGTTTACAGGTTTTTGGCAATGACCTGACAGTATCTCTTGCTGCCTCGAATGGGCAGCTGCAACTCAATACCTACCGTCCAGTAATAATCCACAACGTCTTGGAAAGTATCGCATTGCTGGCTGATGCGATAAATTCTTTTTCAAAAAATACTATACAAGGTTTACAGCTTAACCATATGCAAACCGACAATAATATGCGTAGCAATTTGTCGATTATTACATTGTTGGCGCCTAAACTCGGCTATGACGTGGCGACTAAAATTGTTCAGCAGGCAGTTGAAAAAAATGAGTCGCTAGCCACTGCTGCTGAGTCATTGGGACTGTTTAGCCAAGTTGAATTTGAGCGTTTAATAGATGGTCAACTGAATATTTAGATTATTACTCCCGATAATGAGTAAAAAGCGAACGAACAACATAAATTATCTAAAAATTTGTCCTAAAGTGAACATACCATCAATATGGTGTCTGAAAATCACTAGCTAGCCGTTACGCAAAGCAAACTGTTTATAAAGGCCCGAAAGGGCCTTTATTGTTTGTTTTGTTTGTTAAAAAAGGTATTTTTTGTAGAACTTGCCGCTTTCATCACAAAAAGCGCATTTTTTAGCTAAATAAGTCTAAAAAGACCGTGTACAACAACGGCTCATTCGGGCAAAATAAAGCCAATTTTTTTTCTATCCAACTTATCAGAGGAAATTCCATGCTAACTCGTGATATGAACATTGCTGATTTCGATGCAGAATTGTACCAAGCAATGACTAATGAAGTAGAGCGTCAAGAGCATCACATTGAGTTGATCGCGTCTGAAAACTACACCAGTCCGCGCGTTCTTGAAGCACAAGGTTCACAATTAACTAACAAATACGCCGAAGGTTACCCGGGCAAGCGTTACTACGGTGGTTGTGAGTTTGTTGATATCGCAGAAGAGTTAGCCATCAAACGTGCCTGTGAATTATTCGATGCCGATTATGCCAATGTACAACCACACGCTGGTTCTCAAGCAAACTCAGCCGTATTCATGGCATTGTGTACCCCAGGAGCCAAAGTGTTAGGTATGAGCCTTGCGCATGGTGGTCACTTGACGCACGGTAGTGGTGTTAACTTCTCTGGTAAACTATACGAACCAATCCAATACGGTTTGCACCCAGAAACTGGCGACATTGACTACGCAGAAGTTGAGCGTTTAGCGGTAGAACACAAGCCAGAAATGATCGTTGCAGGTTTCTCTGCATTCTCTGGTATCGTTGATTGGGCTCGTTTCCGTGAGATCGCTGACAAAGTTGGCGCTTACCTTATGGTTGATATGGCTCACGTTGCTGGTCTTATTGCTGCGGGTCTATACCCGAACCCACTTCCACATGCACACGTTGTTACTACAACGACCCATAAGACCCTTGCCGGTCCTCGTGGTGGCCTTATTCTTTCTGCATGTGGTGATGAAGCTATTTACAAAAAGCTTAACTCAGCGGTATTCCCTGGTGGTCAAGGTGGTCCTTTGATGCACATCATCGCTGCCAAAGCTGTTGCTTTTAAAGAAGCACTTGAGCCTGAATTTAAACAATATCAGCAAAAAGTATTAGATAACGCCAAAACTATGGTTCGCGTTTTACAAGAACGTGGTTACAAGGTGGTATCAAACGGTACTGAAAACCACTTATTGTTGTTAGATCTAATTGACAAAGACATTACTGGTAAAGACGCTGATGCGGCACTAGGTCGTGCGTTTATCACTGTGAATAAGAACTCGGTTCCAAATGACCCGCGTTCACCATTCGTAACCTCTGGTTTGCGTCTAGGTACACCAGCGATCACTCGTCGTGGTTTTGCTGAAGCAGAAACAGCAGAGCTGACCGGTTGGATTTGTGACATTCTTGATGACATCAATAATGAGCAAACAATTGACGCGGTTCGCGAGAAAGTGATCGAGCTTTGTTCTCGTTTCCCTGTTTACGCATAAATTGTCGTAAATCGTGATAAAAAAATGGTCGCACTTTGCGACCATTTTTTATTTTGTTAAAGTGTCGTTATAACTCTATTTTATTCTGGAAAACTATGCATTGTCCGTTCTGTTCCGCTACAGAAACTAAGGTAATTGATTCACGCTTGGTCAGTGACGGCCATCAGGTACGTCGCCGTCGTGAATGTTTGGAATGCCGTGAAAGGTTTACCACCTTTGAAGGGGCTGAACTGGTGATGCCAAGAATCATTAAACGTGATGGTTCAAGAGAACCTTTTAACGAAGACAAATTGCGCAGTGGTTTATTACGTGCATTAGAAAAGCGCCCAGTTAGCATTGAAGAAATTGAAGCGTCAATTAATAAACTCAAATCAAAATTGCGAGCAACAGGCGAGCGCGAAGTGAGCAGTGAATTGCTCGGTAACATCATTATGGATGAGCTAAAGTTGCTGGATAAGGTCGCTTATGTACGATTTGCCTCTGTCTATCGTTCTTTCGAGGACATTAGAGAGTTTGGCGAAGAGATTGCTCGTTTAGGTGATGATAAAAATTCAGGGTAATAACCTACACTTATCAAATCATGATAGATAGCCACGAATATTACATGCAGTTGGCAATAAAGCTTGCCGACAAAGGACGATACACCACATCACCAAACCCAAGAGTTGGCTGTGTCTTAGTGCGCGACTCGGTAATCGTTGGTCAAGGATTCCATGTTAAAGCGGGTCTTGGTCATGCCGAAGTTAACGCCATTAAAGATGCCGGCGAAAAAGCCACTGGCGCAACGGCTTATGTCACCTTAGAGCCTTGCAGTCACTTTGGCCGCACGCCGCCGTGCGCGCAAGGTTTGATTGACGCCGGTGTGCGTCAGGTTGTGTTTGGCATGCAGGATCCAAATCCCTTGGTAAGTGGGCGCGGCATTAAGATGCTGCAACAAGCCGGTATTGATTGTATCGGCCCGGTACTTGAACACGCGTGTCAGCAACTCAACCCAGGCTTTATAAAGCGCATGACCCAAGGGTTACCCTTAGTACGTTGCAAACTAGCCGCAAGCCTTGATGGTAAAACCGCAATGGCCAGCGGTGAAAGTCAATGGATAACCTCACCTGCGGCGCGTCGAGATGTGCAATCTTATCGCGCACAAAGTTGTGCAATCATTAGTGGTGCTGATTCGGTAATTACCGACAACGCACGATTAAATGTACGTTATCAGGAGCTTAGTAACGTTAATGGCTCAAATAATAGCGATTTAAGGCAACCTGTAAGAGTCATCATTGACACAAAGCATCGTTTAACGCCTGATTTAGCGTTATTCTCCATTGATGCACCAATAATTTTAATTCGTACAGAGCTTGAAACTGAGCACAACTGGCCTCATTTTGTTGAACAGATGCAAGTTAAGCAAGCTAATGACTTTGCTGATTTGCCTGATCTGATGCTAAAGCTTGCAGAGCGTGGCTTAAATGAAATCTGGCTCGAAAGCGGACGGCGTTTAGCCGGCGCATTTTTTGCGGCAAATTTGGTTGATGAGCTGATCCTGTATCAAGCCCCAAAATTGCTATCCGATGATGCGATGGGGTTATTGCAGGTTCCGGGTTTGAACTCGTTGTCAGCGGCGATAAATCTTGATATCAAAGACATCCGTAAAATAGGCCAGGATGTACGTTTTATTTGCCATATTGTTAAAGACTAATTTAACAGCTTAGTTTCGAAATTTATTAGGAAATAGTATGTTTACCGGAATTATTGAAGCCTTAGGATCTATTGCTTCGATTAGCGTTAACTCACAAGGTGCTCGCATTAAAGTTAATGTCGGCAAATTGGATATGAGTGATGTCAAACTGGGCGATTCAATCGCGACCAACGGCATTTGTTTAACTGTTGTTGACTATGACAAACAAAGCTACAGTGCCGATGTTTCTATGGAAACATTAAAGCGAACTGGCTTTGCTCATTATCAAGCTGGCGATAAGGTAAACCTTGAAAAAGCGATGTTACCGACCACCCGATTCGGTGGCCATATTGTCAGTGGGCATGTCGATGGTGTTGCCACCATTCAAAGCATAGAGCAAGTTGGCAACGCAACCGAATATTGGCTCGAATTGCCACATAGCCTAAAACAATATGCGGCAGAAAAAGGCTCTATTACTGTTGATGGTACCTCATTGACCATAAACTCAGTTGCAGATAATCAATTTCGCTTAACAATTGTGCCGCATACAATTGAAGAGACTATTATTAGTAGCTATCAAGTTGGTAGCCAGGTGAACCTTGAAGTTGACGTGGTTGCTCGATATTTAGAACGTTTGCTGTTTTGTCAAAATGAATCAGCAAGCAAAACCTCTGGCGTAACAGAAGAATTGCTGATCAATAGCGGTTTTATGAAAGGTTAAATTTATGAAGTTAAATACACCACAAGAAATCATTGAAGATATCAAACAGGGTAAAATGGTTATCTTGATGGATGATGAGGATCGTGAGAACGAAGGCGATTTCATCATGGCAGCAGAAAAAGTAACGCCAGAGGCGATTAACTTTATGGCCACCCATGGTCGTGGTTTGATTTGTATGCCAATGTCACGAGAAAAGTGTGAAAAGCTGAAGTTGCCTTTAATGGTTGATAAGAACGACGCTCAGTTTACCACCAACTTTACGGTATCTATTGAAGCCGCTCGCGGTGTCACTACCGGTATATCCGCTGCAGACCGTGCGACAACAGTACTTGCTGCCTGTGATCCTGAAGCGGACCATCGCTCTATTGTCCAACCTGGGCATATCTTCCCGTTAATCGCCAAAGACGGTGGCGTATTAAATCGTGCAGGGCACACCGAAGCCGGTGTTGACTTAGCTCGCATGGCTGGTTATGAATCTGCGGCGGTTATTGTTGAAATTCTTAATGAAGACGGCACCATGGCGCGTCGACCAGATTTAGAAGTCATCGCCGAAAAACATGATGTGAAGATGGGTACCATTGCCGACCTTATCGAATATCGTAATGAGACTGAAACCACCATCAGTCGCGTAAGTGAGTGCAAACTGCCAACTCAATACGGTGAGTTTGACCTTGTTGCATTTACCGATACCATCGATGGCATGACACATTTTGCGCTAAGCAAAGGTGAGATCAATGCCGATCAGCCAACGTTAGTGCGTGTTCATCTTGAAAACACCTTCCGTGATTTACTGTTTTCTACCAGAGACAGCAAAAATACGTGGCCAATTCACAATGCGTTAGAAAAAATTGGCAATGAAGGTGGTGTATTGGTATTGCTTGGTAAACATGAATCGCCGCAACAGTTGCTTGAGCAAGTGAAGAAATATGCGATTCAAGATTCAGGCGAAGAAGTCAATGAAATTATCAAACACGTTGGTTCACGCAATGTCGGTGTTGGATCGCAAATTCTGGCTAATTTAGGTGTTGGTAAAATGCGCTTATTGACGTCACAAACCAAGTACCATTCATTAGGCGGCTTTGGTTTAGAAATCGTTGAGTATATTGCTGAATAGCTCATCCGCTGCATAGCAAAACGTATATCATTAACAACAAAAAGCCGGACTTAAACCGGCTTTTTTTATATCTATTTTAAATCTATTAGTAGCTCATGATAACGGTCTAAGCGGTTTTACCACGCAGCTTTTGTACCATGCTGACGACCGCTAATACGATTGCGCCTGCAATGACGCCACTGATTCCGTTGTATAGCGGGTCAATAAGCAATGACCAACCGGACACCTGTGAGTTTAGCCACTGTAAGCCATGATGCAGTATCGGCGTGCCATGAACTATGATGCCACCGCCCACCAAAAACATCGCAGCAGTACCGACAATGGCCAAGGTTTTCATTAGTTTTGGCGCAAATGCTAATAAGCCTCGACCAATACTGCGTTTTAATCCTGCCATGGCGGTTGTCGCTTGATCTTTAATAAGGTGTAGGCCTAGATCATCGAGCTTAACAATCGCCGCCACCAAACCATATACGCCTATGGTCATCAGTACCGCGATTAATGAAATAACACTGGCTTGGTCAACAAAGGCTTTATCTTGCACTGTGCCAAGTGCAATAACGATTATCTCTGCCGACAAAATGAAGTCGGTTTTTATCGCGCCTTTAATCTTATCTTTTTCATAGTCGACCATATCCACGGATTCATCCGCTAAGGCCGCTAAGTCTTGTTGGTGCTCGCTGTCGGTTTGCTCTTTATTGGCAAACATACTGTGGGCGATTTTTTCGACGCCTTCAAAGCATAAGAACAAACCACCGACAATTAATAACGGTGTAATTAGCCATGGGGCAATGCTGCTTATCAACAATGCCGATGGCACGAGAATCAGCTTATTTATAAAAGAGCCTTTTGCCACAGCCCAAACGACGGGTAATTCTCGGTCGGCTTTTACCCCGGAAACTTGCTGTGCATTTAGAGCCAAATCATCGCCTAACACGCCAGCGGTTTTCTTTGCTGCGACCTTAGTCATTAACGCAACGTCGTCGAGTGCCGTAGCTATTTTATCGATCAGTGCCAGTAGGCTGGTTCCAGCCATAAATCATCCTTATTTACACGGTGTTTATGATTTAAAAATATCATGTTCAATAGGCCATAGTATGCCTGCTTCTTGGCGTTATACAAGCAGGGCAATATGAACTTAATAATCATCTACCCATAATGCCACCCCAAAAACTGACGAAGAAGCTGCGAAAGAAACCGCGAGAGAAACCTTGGTAACGAGTCATAAAAAAACGCAGCTCATGGCTGCGTTTTTGTGTGCGAGCTATTGCCTGCGATTAGCTGTGGAATTGCTCACAAGCGATTAATGTATTTTCAATCAAGCTGGCCACTGTCATTGGTCCTACACCACCTGGTACCGGGGTAACGTATGCAGCGCGATCTTTTGCTACTTGATACTCTACATCACCGACAAGTTTGCCTGTTTCAAGACGGTTAATACCAACATCGATGACAATCGCACCTTTTTTAATCCAACTGCCTGGAATAAATTCTGGTTTACCAACCGCAACTACTACCAAGTCCGCATTACGAACTTTTTGCTCTAGGTCTTTGGTAAAGCGGTGTGTTGTCGTTGTTGTACAGCCAGCCAGTAGCAATTCTAACGTCATTGGTCGGCCAACAATATTTGAAGCGCCTACAACGACGGCTTCTAAACCGTGAGGCTTAACACCGGTTGACTCAATTAACGTCATGATACCTTTTGGTGTACATGGACGCAGACCCGGTTGACGTAGACACAGTTTACCGACATTTGATGGGTGGAAACCGTCAACATCTTTGTCAGGGTGAATATGTTCAATAATCAAGTTGGCATCTAAGCCTTCTGGTAGTGGCAATTGCACCAAAATACCGTCGATCTCAGCATCGTTATTAAGTTTATCAATTAACTGATAAAGCTCATCTTGTGTGGTCGTAGCAGGCATGTCATATGACTTAGAGATAAAGCCTACTTCTTCACATGCACGGCGTTTACTGCCGACATAGACTTGAGAGGCCGGATCTTGACCGACAAGAACAACAGCAAGGCCAGGTGCTCTTTTGCCTTCACTCAGACGTTGCTCTACTTTATGTTTCACTTCGGTACGAATTTGCTGGGCGATGGCTTTACCATCAATAATTTTCGCAGACATAGGTTCTTTTAACAGTAATTGGCATAAAATTCGGCGCTATTTTCTCATAATTTAGGCATGCCGTGTAGTGCTTACATTCGTAATCACTAAATAAAAATATGCAAAGCATAAATAACTGATCTGAGTTAATACCATGATCGTTAATAGAATATGACTTTATGGCTATTTTTTGCGCCTTTTTTTATTAAATGATGTAAAATTGTACGAACGATAAAAATATCGCAAAAAACAATTGACGACCTCGGAACACATAGGTAATATGCGCATCCGTTGAGAGACACAACAGTGTTTCCAACACTAGAGAAAATCGGTGATTAGCGCAGCTTGGTAGCGCACTTGGTTTGGGTCCAAGGGGTCGCAAGTTCGAATCTTGCATCACCGACCACTTTCTTTTGCATTAGCATTATTAACTTTTCATCTTAGATAAGTTGATATAACCTGTAAGGTGTTGTGCGCCCTTAGCTCAGCTGGATAGAGCAACGGCCTTCTAAGCCGTAGGTCGCAGGTTCGACTCCTGCAGGGCGTGCCATTCAGTGGTGGCTGTAGCTCAGTTGGTAGAGCCCCGGATTGTGATTCCGGTTGTCGTGGGTTCAAATCCCATCAGCCACCCCACTTATCCTTATATAGTCGGTGATTAGCGCAGCTTGGTAGCGCACTTGGTTTGGGTCCAAGGGGTCGCAAGTTCGAATCTTGCATCACCGACCACTTTCTCTCCAATTTCTAAAACTTCACCGTATTCAAATTTCCTAACATAATTCTGAATTCGAACTTGCGAAGCAAGTTTAAAAAAATTGTATGGAACAGTTTTTAACGAACGAAGTTCGCCCGAAGGGGGAAATACAGGATGTATTTGATTCATCTTGCATCACCGACCACTTTCTCTATATTAAAAACTCTCAAATTTTTTAAATACTTCTTAGTCCTTAGTCCCTCAAAATAAGTCCAATAACAAAGCAATTAGGTTAGCTAGGTTAGCTGTTTTTGATCTAACGTATCGATTGGTGGTTACTTTTGCTAAAGTTACAATGCGTGATTGGTTTGTCAATGTGAGTTGCAATTATGGATGTGTTAGCGGTTTTAAATGAAGTACAACAAGAAGTTACGCCTTTACTCGGGCAGGGCACGGTTGCTCAATATATTCCTGAGTTAGCCAAAGTCGATCCAAATCAATTTGCCATGGCGGTTACCTTAACCAATGGCGAGTCTTTTGGTGTCGGCTCATTCGAAAAGCCGTTTTCAATTCAAAGTATTTCTAAAGTGTTTAGTTATACCTTGGCGCTACGCTATTACCAAGATGACCTTTTTAAACGTGTTTGGCGAGAACCATCCGGCGATCCATTCAATTCGTTGGTGCAATTAGAATACGAAGATGGCATCCCCCGCAATCCATTCATTAATGCCGGCGCGATCGTGGTCTGTGATAGCTTGATATCGCATTTTGCCGATCCGAAAAAAGCTTTGCATGACATCATGATCTTTATCAGAGAATGCTGTGATGACCATAGCATCGCAGTTAATCACACCGTCGCCGAATCGGAAATGCAATGTGGCTTTCGTAATCTTGCCTTGGCCAATTTGATGAAAGGGTTTGGTAATATCGATAACGATATCGATCAGGTGTTACAGACCTATTTTCAACAATGCTCCGCGGATATGAATGTCAGCCAATTGTCACGTTCTATGCTGTATTTGGCAAACGATGGTGTTGACCCAATCTCAGGGAAAACCTTTATCAGCGAAGCGCAAGCAAAACGTATCAATTCGATCATGTTAACCTGTGGTCATTACGACGCATCAGGGGACTTTGCGTTTCGCGTTGGTTTACCAGGCAAAAGTGGTGTGGGCGGCGGCATCGTTGCCATCGTACCTGGAGAGATGTCGATAGCGGTATATTCGCCTGCTTTAAATAACAATGGCAACTCTTTGGTAGGCACCAAAGCTTTGGAACTATTCACCAGCAAAACAGGTATCTCAATTTTTTAAGATGCGACTTTTCGGCTAATAAAGTCGTTTTATTAACAATATTACCGCGTCAATTTAGCCATAAGTCGGGTGTTTATAGCCCATTAAGGCGAAGGCTATTGCGCTAATTTTAGCGATTAGATTACAAATTAATGCGATTTTTTGTGGACTGCTTTTAACCCGCCATATGCCGCTATGTTATCCATATACACGTCAATAATTATTGTTATCTATCAGCGTTTTAGTCTGCGCTTAGGGCGTCTGTATCTTGCTGACTTTTGATGTCGAATCGCTTGGCTTTTTATTAACCGTGTAATTGTTGCTCAACAGGTATTTACAGCAACCGACTACACCGCTATAATTCCGCGTCACATTTAAATTGAGCCCATATTTATTGGGCCTAGAACCATCTTTTTAGACTAAAGCTGTGGAAATGGCTTTAGGTCACAGCCTGATTCAGGTGGTGATAAGACGGTAAACAGATTGTTTACTGGTGAATATAGAGATGCATTAAAGGCGAAACACGCCGTAAATTGAGGTATAAAAATGCAAGTTTCAGTTGAGACTACTCAAGGTTTGGAGCGCAAGGTTTCTATTACCGTTCCTGCCGAAACAGTAGATGTAGAAGTTAAAAACCGTCTGCGTCAATTCGCTAAGACTTATAAAGCACCAGGTTTCCGTCCAGGTAAAGTTCCAGCTAATGTAATCCAGAAGCGTTTTGGCGGATCTGTTCGTCAAGAAGTAGCTGGTGAGCTAATGCAGCGTCACTTTGTTGAAGCTATCGTTGCTGAGAAACTAAACCCAGCAGGTCGTCCTGCGTTCGTTGCTAAGAGCAATGAAGAAGGTAAAGAGCTAGCGTTCGAAGCAACATTTGAAATCTACCCAGAAGTAGCTATTTCTGGTTTAGACAAAATTAAAGTTGAGAAGCCAGTTGTTGACGTAACCGATAATGATCTTGAAGAAATGTTCAAGACTCTGCAAAACCAACACAAAACTTGGAAAGAAAATAAGCGTAAAACCAAAAAAGGTGACAAGCTTACTATCGATTTCCTAGGTCGTGTTGACGGTGAAGAATTCGAAGGCGGTAAAGCTGAAGGTTTTGAACTTGAACTAGGTTCAGGTCGCATGATCCCTGGTTTCGAAAAAGAAATCACTGGTATGAAAGTTGGCGAAGAGAAAACTATCACAGTTACTTTCCCTGAAGATTACCACGCTGAAAACCTGAAAGGTAAAGACGCAGAGTTCGAAATCACAGTTCACAAGACTGAAGGTCCTGTACTTCCTGAAATCGATGATGAATTCGCGAAATTGTTCGGTGTTGAAGACGGCGGTGTTGACGCACTACGTGAAGAAGTTAAGAAAAACATGGAACGTGAACTTAGCCAAGCTGTTAAAGGTAAGGTTAAAGAGCAAGTTCTTAACGGCCTTGTTGAAGCAAACGATCTTGACCTTCCAAAAGCACTTGTTGACCAAGAAGTTGACGTATTACGTCAACAGGCAATGCAGCGCTTTGGCAACCAAGTTGATCCAAACAACATGCCACAGCTTCCAGCTGAAATGTTCACTGAACAAGCTGAGCGTCGTGTAAAAGTTGGTCTACTTCTAGGTGAAGTAATCAAAGTTAACGAATTAAAAGTTGACGAAGACAAAGTGAAAGCGTTGATCGAAACGGCTGCATCTGCATACGAAGATCCGCAAGAAGTTGTTGATTACTACATGAACAACCAAGAATTGAATCAACAAATGCAGCATGTTGCTCTAGAAGAGCAAGCTGTAGAGTTCATTCTTGCTAACGCTGATGTAGCTGAAAAAGAAACAGCTTTTAAAGATGTAATGAACCCACAAGCTTAATTGTTGCGCAAATCAACATTAATTAGCGGTTTTACACGTCTTATCCATTGACAATACCAATGGCAATGGCTTAAATGGCTTATATGGGATCATATAAGCCATTTTTATTTTTTTAAGGATATTTTCATTGATTCATTCCAATAATAACGCACCAATTGAAAATGCATTAGTACCTATGGTGGTTGAGCAAACTTCCAAGGGCGAACGTTCGTATGATATATATTCGCGCTTGTTGAAAGAGCGCGTGATATTTTTGTGCGGTCAGGTAGAAGAGCACATGGCAAACCTTATCGTTGCCCAACTCTTGTTTCTGGAATCAGAAAACCCTGAAAAGGATATCTATTTGTACATCAATTCGCCAGGTGGCAGCGTAACCGCTGGTTTGGCAATTTATGACACCATGCAATTTATCAAGCCAAACGTTAGTACGGTTTGTATGGGACAAGCAGCCAGTATGGGGGCCTTCCTATTATCTGCAGGTGAAAAGGGTAAGCGTTTTTGTTTGCCAAATGCTCGCGTGATGATCCATCAGCCGCTTGGAGGTTTCCAAGGGCAAGCATCGGATTTTGAAATTCATGCGAAAGAAATCCTGTCTATTAAAGACAAGTTGAATCGTTTGATGGCTGAGCACACAGGTAAAGACCTGAAGCAAGTTGCTAAAGACACTGACCGTGACAACTTTTTGAGTGCACAAGATGCAATCGACTACGGTTTGGTTGATGGTATTTTAAACAAGCGCTAAAACATCCGATGCCGGCGCCAATGTGTTGAGAGGATTTTCAGCTAATTTAAAGTGGCCGGCATTTAGCCTGATAATTAGGGCTATAATTAATTATTAATCCTGACTGCTAATTGAATCAGAAAGAATGAATATTGAGGTATATACCGTATGACCGATGAAATAAAAGGTAGCGGTGACAACGAAAAATTATTGTATTGCTCGTTTTGCGGCAAGAGCCAACATGAAGTGCGTAAACTTATCGCAGGTCCATCTGTGTTTGTGTGCGATGAATGTGTCGAGCTTTGTAATGATATTATTCGCGAAGAAATAAAAGATATTTCACCGAAGGCTGATACGGAAAAGTTACCGACGCCGAAGGAGATTCGCTCTCACCTTGACGATTATGTAATCGGTCAGGAACACGCCAAAAAAGTGCTTAGTGTTGCGGTTTATAACCACTATAAGCGCCTTAAAAATGGCGACAGCCATAATGGTGTTGAGCTAGGGAAATCAAATATTCTACTTATCGGACCTACTGGGTCAGGTAAAACCTTACTAGCAGAAACCTTAGCTCGTATGCTTGATGTGCCTTATACAATGGCAGACGCGACGACGCTAACAGAAGCAGGCTATGTAGGTGAAGATGTCGAAAACATCATTCAAAAACTTCTGCAAAAATGTGATTACGACGTTGATAAAGCTCAGCGCGGTATCGTTTATATCGATGAGATTGACAAAATATCACGTAAGTCAGATAACCCATCCATCACTCGAGATGTGTCTGGTGAAGGTGTACAACAAGCATTATTGAAACTGGTTGAAGGCACGATTGCTGCGGTACCACCACAAGGTGGCCGAAAGCATCCTCAACAAGAGTTCTTGCAAGTTGATACATCAAAGATACTGTTTATTTGTGGTGGTGCTTTCGCTGGCTTAGACAAAGTCATCGAGCAACGTGTGGTGACTGGTACCGGTATTGGTTTTGGTGCCGAGGTTAAAGGTAAAGACGCTGAAAAGTCGCTAACCGAACGTTTCCAAGAAGTTGAGCCTGAAGATTTGGTTAAATACGGCCTGATCCCAGAGTTCATTGGTCGTTTACCTGTAGTAGCAACGTTAAGCGAACTCGATGCAGGTGCATTAATCCAAATCTTACAAGAGCCGAAAAACGCGCTGACTAAGCAGTTCACAGCGCTATTTGATATGGAAGGTGTTGAACTTGAGTTTAGAGAAGATGCACTGAAAGCGATTGCCAACAAAGCGATGATCCGTAAAACCGGCGCGCGTGGCTTACGCTCGATTGTTGAAGGCGTGTTATTGGAAACCATGTACGAGTTACCGTCATTAACTGACGCGACCAAAGTGGTTATCGACGAATCTGTTATTAAAGGTGAATCGAACCCAATTATCTTGTTTGAAGCACCAGAAGAAAAACAAGCAAACGAATAATCGGTTTGCTTAATTGCTTTCATATAATCAAAAAACCAGCTGTTGATGCTGGTTTTTGCTTTTTAAATAATCAATTATTGGGGCCATGCGTTATCAACAGCAGCTTTTAGCAATTAGCTGTTGAATCTTAAACTTCAATCCCCATATACTGAGTTATACGATTCAGAATAATGATAAAAACATTCTGAATGAAGCACATCACTTTCAAGAGATTTTCCCATGACTAAAGAGCATTCAGGACAGATTGAAACCCCCGTACTCGCTTTGCGTGATGTCGTTGTTTATCCACAAATGGTGATCCCACTGTTTGTTGGTCGCGAAAAATCAATTCGCTGTTTAGACCAAGCTATGGAAAGCGATAAAAGAGTATTTTTAGTAGCGCAGAAAGACGCCGGGGTTGATGACCCTGCAGAGACTGATTTATTTGAAATTGGTACAGTGGCTACGATTTTGCAAATGCTGAAACTGCCTGACGGTACCGTGAAGGTATTGGTCGAAGGTATGCAGCGTGCGAAAATTGCTGACTTTACTGAAACCGATGACTTTTTTATTGCCAATGTCGACTTTATAGAGGCAGACAATAGTGGTGTTGAAAACCACGAAGTATTGGTTCGTTCAGCGGTATCGCAATTTGAAGGTTATGTGAAACTGAATAAAAAGATCCCACCAGAAGTTTTAACCTCTGTGTCGGGCATCGATAACGCCGAGCAATTGGCGGATACCATGGCAGCACACATGCCATTGAAGTTGCAAGACAAACAACATGTCTTAGAAATTACCAATGTGGCCGAGCGTCTTGAATATTTAATGGCGTTAATGGAAGGCGAAATCGATCTATTACAGGTCGAGAAGAAAATCCGTGGTCGCGTTAAAAAACAAATGGAAAAATCGCAGCGCGAGTATTATCTGAATGAGCAAATGAAAGCGATTCAGAAAGAACTTGGTGATATGGACAACGTGCCTGATGAAGGCGAGCAGTTGACCAAGAAAGTCGAAGAAGCACAAATGCCAGCGGAAGCCAAAGAAAAAACCATGGCGGAGTTGCAAAAGCTGAAAATGATGTCGCCAATGTCGGCAGAAGCGACTGTTGTGCGCAGTTATATCGACTGGATGATTTCTGTGCCATGGAAAAAACGCAGTAAATTAAAACGTAATTTAAAATTGGCTGAAGATGTTCTTGAGCAAGATCATTACGGCCTAGAAAAAGTTAAAGAACGCATTATTGAGTATTTAGCGGTACAACAACGTGTTACTCAGTTACGCGGTCCTATTTTGTGTTTGGTTGGTCCTCCAGGTGTTGGTAAAACCTCACTAGGGCAATCAATTGCTCGTGCAACTGGTCGTAAATATGTGCGTATGGCGTTAGGTGGTGTACGTGATGAAGCGGAAATCCGCGGTCACCGTCGAACCTATATTGGCTCTATGCCAGGTAAGCTTATTCAAAAAATGGCGAAAGCAGAGGTTAAGAACCCTCTATTCCTATTAGATGAGATCGATAAGATGTCGTCTGATATGCGCGGTGACCCTGCGTCTGCATTGCTTGAGGTGTTGGATCCAGAGCAAAACAATGCCTTTAACGATCATTATTTAGAAGTCGATTACGATTTATCTGATGTCATGTTTGTCGCCACCTCAAACAGTATGAATATCCCTGGTCCATTATTGGATCGTATGGAAGTTATTCGCTTATCGGGTTATACCGAAGATGAAAAGCTTAATATTGCCAAACGTCATTTGATGACCAAACAAATTAAGCGTAATGGTCTTAAAGCGAAAGAAATTGAGATTGAAGATAGCGCCATTATTGGCATTATCCGTTACTACACCCGAGAAGCTGGTGTGCGTAGCCTGGAACGTGAAATTTCAAAACTATGTCGTAAAGCGGTTAAGAAAATCTTGCTAAGCGATGACATTAAAGCGGTTACCATTAATCAAGAAAATCTTGAAGAGTTCCTTGGGGTACAGCGTTTTGATTACGGTAAAGCCGAAGATGAGAATCGCATTGGTCAAGTAACCGGTTTAGCATGGACCGAAGTCGGTGGTGAGTTACTTACCATTGAAGCTGCATCGGTACCAGGCAAAGGTAAATTAAGCTTTACTGGTTCATTAGGTGAAGTAATGCAAGAGTCCATTCAGGCGGCGATGACGGTTGTTCGCAGTCGTACCGAAGGATTGCGCATTAATAGCGATTTTAATGAAAAACGTGATATTCATGTGCATGTACCTGAAGGTGCAACACCAAAAGATGGTCCAAGCGCTGGTATTGGCATGTGTACGGCGTTAGTTTCAAGCCTAACAGGTAATCCTGTGCGTGCTGATGTGGCGATGACAGGTGAAATTACCCTTCGTGGTGAGGTACTTGCGATCGGCGGTTTGAAAGAAAAACTGTTAGCGGCGCATCGTGGTGGCATCAAAACCGTCATTATTCCAAAGGATAATGAGCGTGATTTGAAAGAAATTCCAGAAAATGTGAAGGCCGATTTGTCAATTCACCCGGTAAAATGGATTGATGAAGTACTTGAACTGGCTTTAGCTGAGTCACCATCAAAGTGGTCAGTTGCTAGTTAAAATGCACCTTTCAAGGCGTGTTTGTTGATTTTTTAAACAAAAAAGTGAAAAAAAATCAAAAAAAACGCAATTAAGGGGTTTTCAAACGCTGAAACTGTGGTAGTCTGGATATCGAAAGTTAGCAAAACTGCTCTACAGGCTAATAACAGCAAGGGTTTTGCAAATTTATTAACATTTTTTTCAATTTTGCTGGTTCGGGGCTTGCAGTTGTTAAAAATGCTTGTTATAAAACTAATCGAGCAAATTTTGACAGGCTCCAAATAATAACAATTAAAGGGGAAGACATAGTGAATAAGTCTCAACTAATCGAAAAAATCGCTGAAGGCGCAGATATTTCTAAAGCAGCAGCTGGTCGTGCACTAGATTCTTTTATCGACGCAGTTTCTGATGAACTAAAAGCTGGTGAGCAAGTTGCTCTTGTTGGTTTCGGTACTTTTTCAGTACGTGACCGTGCAGCACGTTCAGGCCGCAACCCACAAACTGGTGCGACTATTGAAATTGCAGCAGCTAAAGTTCCAGCGTTTAAAGCAGGTAAAGCTCTTAAAGACGCTGTAAACTAAGAACTAGATTCTTGTTTAAAAAAGCTGGCTCTTGCCAGCTTTTTTCGTTTTAGCCACGCCAATCCACACTCCGTTATTTTTCATTTATTTTTGCTTAAATTAACTTCAAGGTAAGGCGTGGGTCTGTTACAATCGGGCATCGAAAATTTATGTCCTGATGTTTTAACGAGAGACACATGTTAGAAAGAATAAGAGAAGGCTCTACAGGCTATACTGCAAAAGCGATCCTAGGATTAGTAATCCTGACTTTTGTATTTGCTGGTGTAGGCACATATAACAACTCGGTTGATACGTCGGTAGCAATTGTTAATGGTGAAAAAATCACTCAACAACAGTTTGAAACTGCCTATCGTAACCAACGCGCTCGCATGGAGCAGCAATACGGTGAAATGTTTGCCCAATTAGCAAACAATGACGTTTACATGCAATCGCTTCGCACTAATGTACTTGAGCAATTGATCAATGAAGAATTGATGGATCAGCAAGTAGCGGAGCTAAAAATTAAGGTAGGCGACGAGCAGATCAAGCAAGCTATTCGTACTATGCCTGAGTTCCAGGTAGATGGTCAGTTCAATAATGATCGCTACATCATGCTTATTAATCAGGCTGATTTTTACCAACCGTCTGCATTTCGTGATTACTTGCGTACCGATATGGCGCGTCGTCAATTGCAATCTGGCGTAATGGCGACAGAATTTAGCTTACCATATCAACACCAATTGGCTGTCAAGCTTGGCAATCAAAGCCGTGACGTACGTTATGCGACTATCGCTTCAGAACCATTTAAAGCGACTGTTACTGTTGAAGACAGTGAAATTAGTGAGTACTACGAAGCGAATAAGAACAATTTTGCTGTTGCTGAGCAAGTTAAGTTGCAATATGTGGCGCTAGATATCGCTAAATTACGCGCTGAGAGCGACATTACCGATGCAGACGTTGAAATGTACTATGAAGACAATAAAGCCTCATATTCAACGGACGAGCGTCGTCGTGCTTCTCATATCTTAATTGAGTTTGCCGATGATGAAGCAGCGGCTGAGCAGCAAGCCCAAGATTTGTTAGCAAAAATTCAAGCCGGTGAAGATTTCGCTGAGCTAGCCAAAGCACATTCTGCTGATACGTTCTCAGGCGAGAATGGTGGTGACCTTGATTGGTTTGACCGTGGTGTCATGGACCCAGCTTTTGAAGATGCAGCGTTTGCGTTAACAATGGATAACGCAGTATCTGGTGTGGTTAAGTCTGATTTTGGATTCCATATCATCAAACTTACTGACATCGAAGAAGTGAAAACCAAAGAATTCGCTGAAGTAGCCGACGAAATTCGTGAACAGTTAGTGACCGATCAAGCTCTTGAAAAGTTCTATGCAATGCAAGGTGAGATGGCAACCATCGCATTTGAATCTCCGGATTCTCTTGACGAAGTCGCTATTGTTGCAAATGCACAAGTGCAAACCAGTGATTGGATTTCTCGTGCTAATAACCCAGCTCCATTTAATAACAGCAGTCTAGTTGAAGCGGCATTCTCTGATGAAGTTATGCTAGATAGCCTAAATTCAGATGTGATTGAAGTAGCTAGCGATGAAATGGTTATGGTTGTACGTCTAGCTGAGCATAAGCCTGCTGCAACTAAGCCACTTGCTGAAGTATCTGCGCAAATCTCTGAGCAACTTATTGCTAAGAAAGCATCAGAAGCGGCTAAGGCTGCAGCTGATGAGTTGGTTGCAGCAGTTAATTCTGGCTCTGATAGCGCAAGCTTGTTGGCTGCTAACAACGCTGAGTTTGTTGAAGTGAAAGCGTTGGCTCGTAATAGCGCCGATGTTGACAGAAATATCGCTTCGCAAGCATTTACTATGGCACACCCAAGCTCAGAGTCTGCTTCTGTAGCCAGCACTGTGCTGCAAAATGGTGACTATGCTGTTATTCAAGTTCAAGCGGTAAATGAAGGTTCTGTTGAAGAATTGGATGAGCGCATGAAGCAAATGCAAATGTCCCAATTAGCGCAGTCAGCATTAGAAAGTTATGTTGCTAACTTAAAAGAAAAGTCTGAAATTACTCGTAATTTAACAAGTGCTCCAGCCCCTCTATACTAATCGCGTTTGATATTGCAAACTGCGAATTAAGACATTAAAAAAGGCCGCATATGCGGCCTTTTTGTATGTAATGTAGTGCTTCTATCTAGTGAGCAAACTCAGGGATAAAACCAAAGTTAGTCCAAAGAATCGCAGTACCTGCTAATACACAGACCAATAAAACCAAACCAACAGTTACCACTGAGCTCGAGTAAATAAAGCCTTTCTCTTCAGGAATATGCATCATAATCGGAATACCTGAATACAATAGGTAGACTGAGTAAGCGATGGCCGCACAACCTGCCAAGGCGACAAACCATAGCACTGGATACAATGCCGCAACACCAACCATCAGTACAGGTGTCGCTGCATAGGCTGCCAGTTCGATACACTGTGTAAAGGTGGGTTTTGAGTCAAATGTGATAGCCATCCATTGGATCAGATAAGCCAGTAAAAATACCCCTCCAATGATGGCAACATACATACTCATCGCCAGCAGTAAGGCACTTTGTTCGGTAATTTTAATCGGATCGCCTGCACCAATGCTCCAGCCGATGTGAGCTGCAGCGTAATAACCGCAAATGGCAGGAATGAGCGCCACAAGTAATATATGGCTTAGGCCATACATCATGTTTTCGTGACGATTATCTATTTCAGTCCACTCGTCTTTCGGGTGAGCGTACAATCCCCAGATATGATTTAGTATCATCTTTCACTTCCTCTTTCGCTATCCCCATGTTCAAAAAAACATTATAGATGTTATTGTTTGAACGTTTTTTAGACAACTTACGATCTGTTTTTGTTATTATTTTTTAAGTTGCTTGATCTAGTTATGTAATATGTTGAACTATTCGTCAAGACTTGAGTGAAAAATAATCACTAATATTGATCTATTCGATGTAAATGGGTTGTTAATGTTGAGGTTTGTGGACATCTATCTGTCCAGAGAGTATTCATTGTGGCAATTGGTAGGCGACGATTGCAAGGTAAATGAAAGGGCAATAATAGGTGGTTGTTAGGGGTTAACTGCGGCGAATACGCACCACTTTCATGTATTCAAATTGCAGCCCAGCAATATCTTCACTGTCAGGGTAATAGGTAAGGTTAACTCGGCTACCTTGCAGAGTCTGATAAGCTTTTTTACGTTTGTACTTAAATGGCGTATCAATGCCTTCGAGCATAATACTATTTAGAAACCAATCACCATCTTGGCGCTGCACATGCGAGACGACTTTACGGTTTTCGCTATGCACCAACTTGTCGTGATTGGCCAACAATCTTTTTTTGTCTTTATCCATGAAGAAGACACTCCAAAATATCAAAAGGGCCTAATGAGGCCCTTTTATGTTTTCAGCAAACTATCGTATTTTACGCAGCAAACTGAACTTTAAATCCGTATAAGGGGCAAAACGTACCGGTAAGTCTTTTAAGAATGGACGTTTTAAAACCGACTTTAAATGACTGAAATTATCGAAACCTGTTTTGCCACTGTATTGTCCCATGCCACTTGGCCCGGTGCCACCAAAAGGCAATTCCGGTACCGCATTAAACATGATCACATCGTTAATACATTGACTACCAGAGCTGATGGTGTGTATCCAATCTTGCTGTTGAACCGTGTTCTTAGTAAACAAATACGCCGCTAAAGGTTTATCTTCAGTGATGATATGGTCTTTTGCTTGCAGGTAATTGTCGACGGTAATTATCGGCATTACGGGACCAAAAATTTCTTCTTTCATTATTGCCGAATCTAATGCCGCATCGACAACGATCGTTGGCTCTATGTATTTATTTTCAATATCAACATTGCCACCAGCAACAACATTTTGTTGTTCTAGATAGGCGGCAATGCGACTGGTATGACGCTCATTTACAATACGCCCATAACTGTCACTTTGTTGCGGGTCTTGACCGAACATCGCGGTGATCTGCTGCTTCAGCTCCGCGACTATTGGTTCAACCATGTCCTTTGTGGTGATGATATAATCAGGTGCAATACAGGTTTGCCCTGCGTTCATCCATTTACCCCACGCAATACGCTGACAACTGATGGCTAGGTTAGCAGAGTTGTCGATATAAACCGGACTTTTACCGCCGAGCTCTAAGGTGACCGGTGTTAAATGTTTTGCTGCGGCACTCATCACGATGCGCGCCACCATGCCATTGCCAGTATACATAATATGATCCCAAGGTAACTCGAGTAATGCGGTGGTTTCAGGAATCGCACCTTCGACAACCGTAAATGCTTGCTTATCAAGGTATTGAGGTACCAACTGGGCAATAATGTTTGATACTGAGGGAGCGAGCTCTGATGGTTTTAATACAGCACAATTACCAGCGGCAATCACCGCAACGAGCGGTGCAAAGACTAATTGAAACGGATAGTTCCAAGCCCCCATTATAAGCACTGAACCGACAGGTTCGGGCTGGACAAAAGATTTACCAGGTTGGGCGACCAAAGGCGTACGCACTTTGCGTGGCTTCATCCATTTTTTTAATTTGCCAATGACATGATCGACATCACCGGTTATATAAGACAGCTCTGTGGTCCAAGCTTCTTGCGCAGGCTTGTTAAGATCTGCATTAATTGCCGCTAGGATCTGCTGTTCGTTTTCAACAACCAACTTTTTAATTTGTAAAAGCTGTTGCTTACGCCATTGATAGTCACGAGTGACATTGCTATTAAAGTAGGCTTTTTGGCCATCAAGTATCGCTTGGTAGTTCAAACTTCATTCCCAATTATGGTTACTTAGCGCTTGAGTTTTAATACCCACGCAAGTTGACGATATACAAGCTTGCGAATTTGTTCGATATCAACGTCATTTTTGTCTTGTGACAAACATTGATACTGAATACGGGTGATGGTCATCAAGGCCAATTCTGCGTCAATTTCCGGGTCAACTTTATTAAAATATGAAGCAAGTTTAATAAACGGCTGACGTAACTTTTCAACGTGTGCTATTGCCAAATCTTGTAATTCTGGCTGGTACATCATTTCGGTGAAAAATATTTGTTCAACAGCGAGGCCGACAGGGCGATGAATAATATTTTCATACATATGCTGTGTCGCGGTATCCGTAAGCTTGTGGCAAATCTCTTCGCGAGTGGTGACTTTGCGCATCGACGTAGCATCAAATTCATCTAGGTAACCGAAAACTTTATGCCAAATACCTGACGAGCTTTCAATAAAAATAGTCGAACTCAATATGATAGCTTCGCGAATTAACTCTTTGATGTCTTTGAAGTAATAGGTCGTTAACGACAGTTGAGCGTCGGCTTTTTTAGCGACAGCTCGGTGCGTAGTCCCTTTAATTCCAACCGAGGCAATAACTTCTATAGCCGCTTTTAGAATCTTTTCGCGAGTTTTTTCACCTTTGGCGCGTCGTGTTACTTTAACTGCTTCCATATATTTCCCGTGCTTTTCAACTGCTTGCAATGAGAATTGCATACGCTTAACGATTAAGCGGTTAACATAAATGTTACAATTGAATTTAGCAAATAATTTTCACTGTACAAACGTACTAGAACCGTGCTATTTGTCAACATAATTCGACATTTTATAACCGTTTTTTCATAATTTATGAAAATTAGTTATTAGCCAATGAAAATCGATGTAATACACATTTTCATCGTCCTCTATGCTACACTTGCGCCATAAATTTTTGCGGTAATTATGCTGATGTACGAACAATTATTAGCCCCTATAAAAGAATTTTTACAATGTGAAACGCCAGAGCCATGGATTGAGCAAGCGAAAAAGCCAGAAAACCTGCAAGTATTGCTGACAGACCACATGGTCTGCGAGCTTAAAGCGGCGCAAACTGCGATGTGGCTGATTCGTAAATACGCGGTCGATAAAGACAGTGGCGATGCATTATTGGCTTGGTTAAAACCATTTGAAGAATTTATTTATAAAAAGCATGGCAGCATCGCTGATTTAGCCAAGGCCAATAAGTTATCTAAAGCTATAGTGCCGAAAGCACAGTCGCAATATGGCCAAGATTTGGTTGATAAGATGGTCTTGCTTATAAAGGAAGAATTGCATCACTTTTATCAAGTGTTGGAAATTATGCATAATCGCGATATTCCATACCAAAACATCAGCGCGGGTCGTTACGCTAAAGGTATGATGCGCCATGTGAAAACCCATGAGCCGGATACCTTAATTGATAAGTTGATCTGCGGTGCCTATATAGAAGCACGTTCATGCGAGCGTTTTGCCAAACTGGCGCCGTTTCTAGATGATGAACTGAACAAGTTTTACGTCAGCTTATTACGCTCTGAAGCACGCCACTATCAAGATTACCTTGAACTGGCACAGCAAATCTCTGACGTTGATATTAGCGAGCGGGTTGCCATGTTTGGCCAGGTTGAAGCGGAGCTTATCAGCAGCCCTGATACCGACTTTAAATTTCACAGCGGCACACCTGCATCATTTTGAAACAAAATAAGTCATTGACAAATTTTGCGTTTTTCTTTCTCTGTGCTTATTATTTGATCGGTTAATAATAATAAGCACAGGGATTTAAATGAAAAAGACACCAATTGCGCTAATGCTTAGCGTTGCTTTATTTGCTTGTTCAGAGCAAGAAGCTGAAACTCTCACTACCGCTGAAGCCAGCGCACCTGCCGTAGAAACCCCATACGTTGAAACTGAAGCTGAAGTTTCAGAAACAGAACGTTTAAACCAATGGTTTGCGGCCAAGTATGAAGAGCAATTACAACGCAGTCCTTTATGGATGACCATGTTGGGGCGTAAAGATAAATACGACCAAATTGACGATGTATCAGAGCAAGCCGAAGACATCGATTTTGCATGGCGTGAGCAGTCGGTTAAAGAGCTAACAGCCAGCTTTGATTACGACAAATTGACCGATGAAGCGAAAATATCTTATGACATTTGGATTTACCAATATGAGCAAGCCAAACAAGGCATACCTTTCCGTCATAATAACTATGTATTCACGCAGATGCAGGGTATGCAAGCATTGGCGGCACAATTTTTAATTAGCTTCCATCGTGTTGATGATGTAGCTGATATGCAAGCATATAATAAGCGTGTGAGTGGTATGGCAAATGCTATTTCTACTTTATTAGAGCGTGCCAAATTGCATGCTGAAAAAGGCGTTAGGCCACCAAGGTTTGCCTACGAAGGTGTCATTGAGCAAGCGCGAAACCTGGTTACCGGTGCACCATTTACCGAAGGTGATCCATCAGCGCTTTATGGTGATGCTAAACGTAAAGTTGATGCATTATTAACAGCCGAAACAATCGATCAGAAAACCGCTGATGAACTTATTGCCGGTACTGAGAAAGCATTGAAAGAAGACTGGGGTCCAGCCTATCAAGCCTTGATTGCTTGGTTTGAAAAAGACATCAGCAATACCGCCGAAAACCCAACCGGTGTTGGCAAACAGCCAAACGGCGCTGACTTTTATAACTTCCGCTTAGCCGCAAGCACAACCACCAACTTAACCGCCGATGAAATTCATGAAATCGGTTTAGATGAAGTGGCCCGTTTGACCGGTGAAATGGAAGCGATTAAAAAACAAGTGGGTTTTGAAGGTTCATTGCAGGACTTTTTCAAGTTCATTAAAGAAGATGACCGTTTCTACTACCCGAATACCGATGAAGGTCGTCAAGGTTACATCACCGATACCGAGACGTATTTAGCTTTCATTAATGAGCAACTACCTAAATACTTCGGCATTTTGCCAAAAGCCGATTTGGTGGTTAAACGTGTAGAACCATTTAGAGAGCAAGACGGTGCGGCGCAGCACTACAGCTCAGGTACGCCTGATGGTTCACGCCCAGGTGTGTATTACGCGCATTTGTCGGACATGCGAGCAATGCCGAAAAATGAAATGGAAGCCATCGCATATCACGAAGGTAACCCAGGTCACCATATGCAAATCTCTATTGCTCAAGAGCTGACCTCAGTACCACAGTTTCGTACTCAAGCAGGCTTTACCGCCTATTCTGAAGGTTGGGGTTTATACGCTGAGCTACTTGCCAAAGAAATGGGTGCCTACAAAGACCCATATTCAGATTTTGGTCGCCTAATCACCGAAATTTGGCGTGCTGTGCGTTTGGTCGTTGATACCGGCCTACACTCTAAAGATTGGACCGAGTCACAAGCGGTTGAGTATTTCAAAAAGCATGCGCCAGTTGCTGAAGAGGCGGTTGTCTCTGAAGTGCGTCGTTATATTGTATGGCCTGGCCAAGCGACAGCATATAAGATTGGTATGTTGAAGATTCAAGAGCTAAGAGCTTACGCTGAAAAACAATTAGGTGATAAGTTTGATATCCGCGGTTTCCACGATACCATTCTTGGTGGTGGTGCTATGCCATTAGACATACTTGAGCGTCGCGTTAAAACATGGGTTAAAGAGCAAAGCTAAGGCTTTGCATTAGCCAATAAAAAAGGAAGGGTAACCTTCCTTTTTTTATGTCTACTAAACAGCTCGGTTAATAATTAGCGAGTGTTTATAGCGGTTTGTTGAGCAACTCAAACCCTTGTTCGCTATACTTTAACCATGCACCTTGCTCATACCAGTCACCTAAGACAATGCGCGTTGCTGGTTTACCGTCTAGTTCAAATCGATGTACATTTGGTCTATGGGTATGACCATGAATCAATAAGTCGATGTCATGCTCGCGCATTTGTGCTTCCACTTCACTTTGACTGACGTCCATGATCTCTTTGGCTTGCATCTTTTCGCCACTGTCGGCCTTCTGGCGGTAGTTTTGCGCCATTTTTCGACGAGTCTTTAATGGCAGCGATTTAATAATAAATTGCCACCACCAAGAGCGAGATTTCTTACGAAACTTTTGATACTCAATATCATTGGTGCATAGGGTGTCACCATGCATGATAAGCGCACGCTGACCGTATAAGTCGATGACTTTGCTGTCAGGCAAGAGCGTCATGCCGCAATTAGCTGCAAAGCGTTCGCCAATAAGAAAGTCACGATTACCAACGATGAAAAATATTTCGGTGCCTTTTTCGCTGAGTTGTTTCAGCTTTGCGGCAATATTTAACACGTAGGGGTTGTCATCGTCATCACCAATCCAATACTCAAAAAAATCTCCGAGTATATACAGGCGGTCGGCAATGGGAGCTTGCTCTTCGATAAAGCTCAGGAAGCATTCGGTGATGTCCGAACGCTTCTGAGTTAAATGCAAATCAGCAATAAAATAGGTGAGCAATTACGCTACCTCAACTGACTCAACAACGATATCTTCTTTTGGTACGTCATCGTGGAAACCGTAACGACCGGTTTCAGCAAGTGTCATTTTATCAACCACATCTATGCCTTCGACAACTTTACCAAATACACAGTAACCCCAGCCTTGAATGCTTTCATTTTTGAAATCAAGGAAGTTATTGTCTACTAAGTTAATAAAAAATTGCGCTGATGCTGAGTGAGGGTCTTGCGTACGTGCCATGGCTAGGCTGCCACGAACGTTACTTAGGCCATTGTTGGCTTCGTTATCGATAGCTGCACGCGTTGTCTTTTCACCCATGCCTGATTCAAAGCCACCGCCTTGAGCCATGAAACCTTTGATTACACGATGAAAAATCGTACCGTTGTAAAATCCTTCTTCGCAGTACTGCTTAAAATTTGCTGCCGTTTTTGGGGCATTATCAAAATCCAATTCAATTTTAATATCACCCAAGTTGGTCTTAAATGTGATCATTTTTCTTCCTACACAGATTCTTGTCTTAACATTACCGCTAAATTGTAACCTTTTAAGCGCCTCTGTAAAGGGCAGAGCCTTGAAATATAAAGAATCTGTCACAATATCTAGCCTCTAGAACAGATACAATGTGAAAGTCGCGCCTTAAACTAGTGAAATCAATCCAGTTACGGTAGAATTGCCAGCGAATTTATAGTGTAACACGCACCTTAATTAACTTTATCAAACGAGAGATACGATGCTTCAGATATACAATACATTAACCCGTCAAAAGGAAGAATTTAAACCTATCAATCCTGGTAAGGTGGGTATGTATGTTTGTGGTATTACCATATATGACTTGTGCCATATCGGTCATGCGCGCACCTATGTTGCATTTGATGTGATAACTCGTTACCTGCGCCATGTTGGTTATGACGTGACGCATGTGCGCAACATTACCGATGTTGATGACAAGATCATTAAACGTGCCGCAGAAAATAATGAGACCTGTGAGTCGTTAGTTGATCGCATGACCGCCGAAATGTACGCCGATTTGGATGCGCTAAATGTCGAGCGACCGGATATCGCACCGACTGTTACCACTCATATGCCAGAGATTATCGAAATCGTCGAGCGTTTAATTACAAATGAACATGCTTACGTCGCCACGAACGGTGATGTGATGTTTGATGTGTCATCGTATGCAGATTACGGTCAATTAAGCATGCAAAATCTTGATATGTTGCAAGCCGGCGCCCGAGTGGATGTTGACGATGCTAAACGTAACCCTCTTGATTTTGTATTGTGGAAAATGGCCAAGCCAGGTGAACCAAGCTGGTCATCACCATGGGGCGAAGGCCGTCCAGGCTGGCACATTGAATGTTCGGCAATGAACTCTAAACACTTAGGTCCGCACTTTGATATTCATGGTGGTGGCAGTGATTTACAGTTTCCACATCATGAAAATGAAATCGCACAATCTTGCTGTGCTTTTAATACCCCGTATGTAAATTATTGGATGCACGGCGGTATGGTGCAGGTTGATAAAGTTAAAATGTCTAAGTCATTAGGCAATTTTTTTACGTTGCGTGATGTATTACAAAAATACGATGCAGAGACAGTACGTTATTTCTTGATTTCAAGCCAATACCGCAGTCAGCTGAACTACTCTCAAGAAAACCTTGGTCAAGCGCGATCGTCTCTTGAGCGTATTTACACCTCGTTACGTGGTGTTGAGCCTGTTGCGGTTGAGCTAAACGGTAATGACTATGTTAATCGTTTTGAAAAAGCGATGAACGATGACTTTAATACCCCAGAAGCGTTGCCGGTTATTTTTGAATTAGCCAAAGAAGTGAATCGTATTAAACAAGCTGAGCCGGTTAAAGCAGCGCAACTTGCGTATATCCTGATCAAACTTGGCGCGATTATCGGTATCGCTC
Organism: Thalassotalea sp. Y01; assembly: GCF_012932945.1. NCBI lineage: Bacteria > Pseudomonadati > Pseudomonadota > Gammaproteobacteria > Alteromonadales > Colwelliaceae > Thalassotalea > Thalassotalea sp. Y01. The sequence continues at coordinate 82,804 of NZ_JABBXG010000009.1, read as the reverse complement.
AAAATGATCCTGAAAGCTTCTTTATGGGTGACGCACAAGACGATGATGCGGCTTTGATTGAGCAATTGATTGAACAACGCAACAGCGCTCGTGCCAATAAAGATTGGGCGGCAGCGGATGATGCCCGAGACAAGTTAAAAGCAATGAGTGTTATTCTTGAAGACAGTGCCGGTAAGACGACTTGGCGTCGCGGCTAAGTTAGTTCAATCGACAATAATAAATAAAAACGGGCATTAGCCCGTTTTTTTATTCGCTAAAATTAGGAATGACTGGACTTCGGCTGTGCTCAAATACCAATGCGGTTTCGACGTTGGTGACCTCATCTCGGGAGGTAATCGCTTCAAACACAAAGCGACGCAAATGTTCGGTGTCTTTTACCGACATATGAATATAGAAGTCAAACGCGCCGCCCATATGAAACATCGAAACGATTTCGGGTAATGGCAATAACTCATCGCGTAAACTATTGACGATTTGCTCAGAGTACGGCTGCAACTGAATCGCTGCGATGGCCTGAATGTTGCCACCGATGGTGTTGTAATTCACATCAATAAAAGAGCCTTTTATAACACCTGAGGCTTTCATGCGCTTTACCCGTTCGAGGCAGGTTGATGGTGCGATACCAATGTGTGCTGCAAGGTCTTTGTTGGTGATATCTGCATCTTTAAACAATAAAGTTAAAATTTGCTGATCAATGTCATCGAGTTTTTTCATGTCATTGCTTTTGTTATTTTGTCGTTAATCTATCTACTATATCCAAAAAATCAGTCCGCTATTAAATTATTTAGTAAAAAATAACGTATTAACCGAATATTAGATTAATTTTACTGCGTATATTCGTTAAAATATCGACAATTTCCGCAAAACGTTAAGATGATGGTGCAATCGATACATTGTTATGAAGATTTGATTCGAATTTTTTCGAATACATTTTCTCAGACTTACAATACGCGCTTAGTTAAAGGCACGGATGAGCCAATATATATACCAGCGTCTGATCAGACCGAGTACCATCAAGTAGTATTCGCTCATGGTTTTTATGCCAGTGCTTTTCATGAAATCGCGCATTGGTGTATTGCCGGCGCACAGCGTCGTTTGCTCGAGGATTACGGTTACTGGTATGCGCCGGATGGTCGTGATGCGCAACAGCAAGTTGAATTTGAAAATGTTGAAATTAAACCGCAAGCAATCGAATGGGCGTTTTGTGTCGCCAGTGGTTTTCAGTTCAATGTTTCAGCGGATAATTTATCGGGTATCGATGTTGACCGTTATGGTTTTCAATGTCGAGTGCATCAGCAAGTCATGAGCTTTTTACAGCATGGCTTTCCTAAGCGAGCACAAATGTTTATTGATGCGTTACTAGGCCATTATCGACCTGGGGCCACCTTAACCGAGCAGGACTTTGCGTTTGCAAATCCATTACAGCTTCAAGACAACAAGAATTTTCATCATTATGACGCAGTTTAAACTTGGATTTTTAGTCAACCCGGTTGCCGGTATCGGTGGTAGCGTTGGCCTTAAAGGCAGCGACGGTGTCAATACACCGCAAAAAGCTCTGGCATTAGGGGCGCAGCCAAAGGCAAATTTACGCGCGTCGTTAGCGCTGGAAGTGTTAGTCCCTTATCAAGATCGTATTAAAATATATACCGCCAGTGGTGACATGGGCGAGTCTTGTGCCAAACAATTAGGATTTGATGTCGAGGTCGTCTATCACACGGATAACGCGCAAACCACACCTCAAGACAGTGAGCAGTTAGTGCAATTGTTGCAACAACAAGGGGTCGACCTGCTGTTGTTTGCCGGCGGTGATGGCACGGCGCGTAATGTCAGTCATCAGGTTGATGGTTATTTTCCGGTGTTGGGTATTCCTGCGGGCTGTAAAATACATTCAGGTGTTTATGCCTTAACCCCAAGTGCCGCGGGCCGGGTGGTTGAGCAAATGGTCAATAATGAATTGGTCTCTTTTACTGACGCCGACGTGATGGATATAGACGAGCAAGCATTTCGCAGCGGTGTGGTTAAAGCCCGCCGTTATGGTGAAATGCAGATCCCAAGCCAATTGCAATATATTCAAGCCGTAAAAGCTGGCGGCAAAGAATCTGATGAGTTGTTGCTTATGGATATTGCCGCACATGTTATTGAGCTGATGGAAGAAGAGCTGTTTATCATTGGCTCTGGTTCGACGGTTGCCGCTGTCATGGACGAATTGGCGCTTGATAATACGCTATTAGGGGTCGACTTAGTGCAAGAGCAAGAATTGCTCGCCATCGACGTAATTGAGTCGCAAATTATGCACTCGATTGAACAAGCTGAGCACGGTGTGAAACTGGTCATTACCGTGATTGGTGGGCAAGGTCATATATTTGGTCGAGGCAATCAACAACTTAGCCCTAGAGTTATCCGCGCAATCGGTAAAGAAAACATTATTGTGGTGGCTACCAAAGCCAAACTTCAGGGGCTTGAGCAACGGCCTTTGATAGTGGATACCGGTGACAAACAATTGGATGCCGAGCTTAGTGGCTATATACCGGTTATTACCGGTTTCCATGATCAAGTATTATATCCAGTAGCCAGTCCAGGGCTTGAATAACAAACGAACAAATGAAAGGGCGCTTAGCGCTAATAGAAAAATTATGCTTTTAGAAAATGTAAACACACTGGAACAGTTAAGCCAGTACTTTGACAGCATCGTTGAATTAGAAAATGATGACTTATTATTTGCCAGCAGTTATTTACGCGGTTTTATTGAGGTCGCCGCAGTCGATTTTGGCGATGATGAGCAGCCGTTAACCGAATGCTTAGCGCAAAAAGTCAGTGAGCAGTTGCAAATTGCGCGTTCAGAATTAAACCCAAATGATCAACAAATCGTCAGTAATTTTTGGCAAACGTTACAACCAGCATTCGCCTAGTTTAAACGTCACCTCGAATCAGATTTCTGACGATAAATCGATTTGGACTGAGATTAAATAGCATGTCATTGTCTACCGGATAGTCGCTATTGCTAATTTCTGCGGCAATGATGTCGGCTAGCAACGGCGCCGAACATAAGCCTCGCGCGCCCAATCCTGTTAATACATACAATCCTGATTTTAGTGGCGCAGGCGTATCGAAAAACCAATTTTTGTCATAACGTAAATGATCATAGGCGTCGATATGTCGCTCCATGATTGGCATGCGTCCTGCCATAGGCAAATGATCCGGTGTACAGCACCTTAACCTCGCTTTACTGGCAACCACATCTGCTTGTTGCCAGCGATGAAATTCACCAAGACAGCTATTTAAAGTCGTTAAATTAAAGATGTCATCGTGGCGATTCGGTGTTTGTTCGACGCTATGTTTATCAAATGTAGCACCGATACAATGGCTACCATTGTGTTCTGGGGTGACATAACCTTTATGACAGAGCACGGTTTTTAGCGGTTTTATAACATCGTTACTGCGCATTTGACTGACCTGACCACGAACTGCCGTCAATGGCAAATCGTTTAGGATGTCGATATTTAGCGAATCCGCACCGGTACAAAAAATAAGATTCTGCACTGTTTTGCTTTCTTTGTTTGTGGTGATATGCCAACGGCCACTACCAGCTTGCTTAACGTGTTTAAGGTGACGGTTGTACTTTATGGTCAGCAATCCTGTATCGGTAGCGGCCTTACTGATGGCATTAACCAACTCCGGTGGGCAAACCCAGCCGGCGCGTTCCATAAATAAGCCACCGTATTCGAGGCTTATATTGCTCAGCTCGCTCGCTTGAGTTGGCGAAACGCTGCGTATTAGATCTTGTGGCCAGCTTTGGTGCTCGGCAAATTTTTGCTGTCGTTTTATTAACGGCTCTTTATACGCGACCTCTAACAAACCATCAAAACCGTGGCTAAATTGGTAACCCTTGTCTAAAAGTTGCTTATAAAAAGGCATGGCGGCATCAAATGCTTGCTGATAAAAATCGCTAATATTGTCGCGCTGAACATGCAATAACGGATAAATCGCCCCAATAGCATTGGATGATGCCCCTTGAGCAAGGTGCTCATCTTTACAATATAAAGTCACACGAATGCCTTTGCTGACCAGTGCATAGGCGACACAGGCACTGGCTAAACCGCCGCCGATTATTGTCGCATGTTGCGAGGCTTCGGTTTTACTGCGCACTTTAAAGCCATTAATCGGCTTTGCCTTATCTTTACCCACGTAATTGGCCATAAGCGATTCTGCTTTTACTGGGGTTTGCTCTGCATCGTTAGTTAAACTGTTGCGATGTTGGCGCTTACTGACCTTAAACCCTGTATTTTCAAGCCCTCGACGAACAAAGCCGGCAACAGTAAAGGTGCCAAGCGTGGCGTCTGGTTTGGCAAGTCTCGCGAATTCCGCAAACAAGGTTTCTGACCACATATCGCTATTTTTGCGCGGCGCAAAGCCATCGAGGAAAAACGCATCGACCATGGCGCCATTTTCATCCGCTAACGTCTGATAGCTTTGCAGCGCATCCGCAAAATAGATGGTAAGGGTGATGTCATTGGCAAAGCGAATGTTCAGTTGAGATTGCTCAAGTTGGTAATCACGCAATAATAAATTACTGATATCGCTAAATTGTGGCCACAGTTTAAGTGCCTGGCAAAGATCGTCTTTACTCAGCGGGAATTTTTCCACTGTGATGAAATTTAACTGGAGGTCTGATTTGGTATTGGCTTTAAATTCGGTAAACTTAGCAGCGGTAATTAAAAAGTTTAGTCCAGTGCCAAATCCGGTTTCGGCAATAACAAAGCTTTTGCCGTCAAATTGATGCCAACGATCAGGTAAACCATTGTTTTCGATGAACACTTGTTCACTTTGTAGGCAGCCATGTTTGTTGTCAAAATAGATGTCATCAAACTGATCTGAATAGGGCGCGCCAAATTCATCGAATTTGACCTTAGCGGTTTTAATTTCAGTGGCTTTATCTGACACAGGATAAACTCTATTATCATAAATAGTTCATAATGAGCTGCTATTTTATAGACTTGGAAAATGATATGCCAGTGGCTGTTTTGTAAAAACAGCGTACACCTGTACACTGGACAGACCAGATGTTACTGTAAACGGTGTATCATAGCCCCAGTTCAATCAATTAACATGGTTATTTTTTAATGAAACGTGTCGTAATTACAGGTTTAGGTATTGTTTCTAGTATTGGTAACAACGCCGAAGAAGTACTGGCTTCACTTAAAGAAGGTCGTTCAGGTATCTCTCGCTCAGAGAGCTTCGCTGAGCATGGTTTGCGTTCTCAAGTTTGGGGTAAACCAAACATCGAGCCAAAAGAGCATATCGATCGTAAAGTTTTCCGCTTTATGGGTGATGCAGCAGGCTATTCATATATTGCTATGGAAGAAGCAATTAAAGACGCAAAATTAACGGACGATCAAGTATCTAACTATCGTACAGGTCTTATTGCTGGCTCTGGTGGTGCATCGTCATTGAATGTTGTTAATTCAGCTGACACCTTGCGCAACAAAGGCGTAAAGCGCGTTGGTCCTTATGCCGTGCCTAAGACAATGTCTTCAACATGTTCTGCATGTTTGGCGACACCGTTCAAGATTCTAGGTAATAACTACTCTATCAGCTCTGCATGTGCGACATCTGCACATTGTATTGGTCACGCTGCTGAATTGATCCAATTAGGCAAGCAAGATATTGTTTTCGCCGGTGGTGGTGAAGAAGTGGATTGGTCATTGGCTATGATGTTTGATGGCATGGGTGCATTATCGACTAAGTATAATGACAACCCTGAAAATGCCTCACGTACCTATGATGCAAACCGTGACGGTTTCGTTATCTCTGGCGGTGGCGGTATGGTTGTCGTTGAAGAACTTGAGCATGCTTTGGCTCGTGGCGCACATATCTATGCTGAAATCGTTGGCTACGGTGCGACCTCTGACGGTTACGACATGGTTGCCCCAAGTGGTGAAGGCGCTGTTCGTTGTATGCAACAAGCGATGGAAGGTGTTGAAGGTAAGATTGATTACTTGAACACACACGGTACATCGACTCCAGTTGGTGACGTTAAAGAGCTTGGCGCTATTCAAGAAGTATTCGGTCATGACTCTCCAGCTATCTCAGCGACGAAAGCAATGACTGGTCACGCCTTAGGCGCTGCAGGTGTTCATGAAGCGATTTACACCATGCTGATGATGGAGCACAACTTCATCGCGCCATCAGTAAACGTTGAAGAATTGGATGAGAAAGCTGAAGGCTTAAACATCGTAACCGCAACGCAAGACGCTGAAATCAACTTAGCAATGTCTAACAGCTTTGGTTTTGGTGGTACTAACTCAACACTTGTATTGCAAAAATATAAGTAATTTGTCGAGTTAGAAAGATTGATGAAGTCCCCGCATCTGTGCGGGGATTTTTTTTTGCCTATTCGCAGCTCGACGGTGCGATAATTAAGTTTGTTGCATTAAGATATTTATCACCAGACTCTTGAATCGTTTTCTGATCTAAGCTTTCCGACGCTAAGTGCACTTTCTCAAGCTCTACGGCAATGTTATCTAAGTCTTTTTGTAAGCGTATAACCGCATTTTCAAGGGTGTAGGTCAATTCATGCACTTTCACCATTTCTTCTGCCGTTAACTGCTGCTTATTCGTCAATGCCGCTAATTTGGCGTTAAACTGTTGCAGATTACACAAGGCGACTTCAGTATTTGGTGCATCTAGTGAGTCAAAGTGTTGATATTTTTGCTCTGCCATTGTGTTGAGTGAGGCAAATAAAACAGCGCCAGTGGCCATGGTCATTAATGTCTTCATGTGTTCCTCATTAAGTGATTAAGGATTGTCGATATAAGTTAGCGGGTAATCGCTAGCTAGGCCCCCGGCCAGTCTAATAACCAAGGCTTAGCAATTTCTTGCAATCTTGTCTTGGCGCTGGCAAACAGCTCGCCTTGAGCTGGCGGGCAAATAAACTCAAACGCGTCACCTTGATAATGAAAGCGCAAGCCCCAGGCATGTAAGTAGCCCCTATCGCTTTGATCCTGACTGTTATACAAAGGATCGCCGGCAATGCTGCTGCCTAAGCTGTTAAGTGCAACACGTAACTGATGGGTTCTGCCAGTAAGCGGTTTTAATACAAACAAGCGCAGACCTGCGCCAAGGCTATAACTGAAGAATCGCGTTTTCGCTGGGTTGTGACAGGTGCGCAAAAGCTTAAAACTGCCACGACGACTCTTTTCCATATCACCTTGGATCAAGCCCTGTTTTTTCTTTGGCTTGATTTTGCTGATCGCCAGATAATATTTATCTATACGTCGCTCACTGAATAATTGACCAAACTGACTTGCCGCGTCGCTTGTTTTAGCAAACAGCAACAAACCGGATGTCATTTTATCGAGGCGATGCACAGGGTAAAGCTCAGCTAAGTTGCATTGCTTTTTGACTTGATTGAATACACCTTGGCCTAACGCGCCTTCGTCGTGAAAATTGCTGTCAGCGGGTTTATTAATCAGCAGAAAATCTGCGTGTTCAAATACGATATCGATATGCATATGACTAAAATGGTCAGCCATTGACGCTAAAAGGTAGCGCCAACAATTAAAAAGCCAATGATGGTTAATACGGCAGCAACAATAGTGTATGGCAACTGCGTTTTGACGTGTTCATAGTGATCACAACCCGAGGCAATCGAGGCGACAACCGTTGAGTCAGAAATCGGTGACGCGTGGTCGCCAAACACACCACCACTTAATACCGCGGCAACCAAGAACGAGACCGGTAAATTTGCATCAAGGGCGATTGGCACGGCAATAGGGATAAGTAAGGCGAAGGTACCCCATGAGGTGCCCGTTGAGAATGCCATAATACCCGCAGCCAGGAATATCAGTGGCGCGATAAATATCACTGGAAAGTCAGGGTTTAATAGGTTACTTACATAAGTGCCCGTACCTAACGCGTTAATGGCGTCTCCAAAGGCGAATGATAATACTAAGATCGTTACTGCAGGCACCATATTTTTGATGCCTTTGACACAGCCTCTGGCTATTTCTTTTGCTGTCATCAATCGATAGGTCAAGATCATTACCACCAGCAATGTTATTGCCGTACAAATCGAGGTAAATACTGAAAAGGCACCTGAACCACGGCGGATATCACCGTTACCTGTAATGTACATGATGGTCAATGTCAGCCCTAATAGAGTCAACATAGGTAACCACATCACACGGGCTTTGGCTGGGGTGATGTGATCGTCACTGACTTGCTCTAAAGCTTTAGCTTCTGCTTGTGCCATTGGTCCAAACAGCTTGCCTGTATAAGCGGTGTAATAGGCAATCAGAACTGCAATAATGGCATAAAAGTTATAGCTTAGGGTGCCAATTAATACACCAACGGGATCGGATAAATTATAGCCATCAAGCAACCCGAGCAGGTAAGCGCCCCAACCGTTAATTAAAAACAACACGCTGATTGGTGAACAGGTTGAATCAAGCAAAAACGCCAGCTTGGCTCGGCTTAGCTTGTGTTGATCGAATAGCTTTTGCGACGCCATACCGGCAGAAAACATGCTCAGGTTGGTATCTGTAAAAATACTGGTGCCAACCACGGTAGGCAATAAACTTGCCTGACGACGGGTTTTAACTAAGGATAATTGCGCCAAGTTATCAATAAAGCCTTGTACCGCTCCAGAGCGGTTCATTAACTCAACCAACGCACCAATTAATAAACTAAAGGCGATAATTTGTGCATTGTAGGTTGAGGTAAATATGGTTGCTATGCCCAGACCACTGTCAACCGCAGCTGTGAAAGGGTTGTACATACCCACCAATAGATAGCAAAGGAACAACCCACAAATAAGCGCTAACGTGGCGTTTTTACGCCATATTGCAATGGCAATCGCCGCAAAAGGTGGGATTAAAGATAACGCTGATTCCTGCATAGATTAAGACATGATTAACAAATAATAGTGCTAACTCTACAAGGGCTAAAAGATAAGTTCAAAGTATAGTTGAGTTTTTATCGCTTAATTTACAAACTGATACGCTGTTAAGGGCAGGGTTGTGCAATTGTTATGCGATTGTTGCAGGCTTAGACAATGGTAATGATAAAAAGGCATAGCCCGAATCACCATTAATCTTGCCACGTATTCACCCTTGCTGTCGCCTGTTAAAAAAAAGTATTTGAAACAATTGAATTTCTGTATACTTAGTCGCATATAGAGTTTACCGACTATAATTGCAAAACAAAGGCTCAGGGCACAGATTGACTGTCAGTCTTCCTTGGTCGTTTTTGTTAGCAACGCTTGCAGGAGCAATTTTGGCTTTAACTATTGCAGATCTTACCTTGGCATTGAGCAAGGAAAACCCAGAGTCTCTGACCTCAATTAAACGTGGAGTTGAACGGGAAACCTTACGCATTCAAGCCAATGGTAAATTATCTACCCAAGGCCATAATGCGGCACTTGGCTCCGCACTAACCCATGATTACATCACAACCGATTATTCTGAAAGTTTGTTGGAGTTTATTACGCCGGCAACAGAATCAATTGACACCACACTGGCACAATTACAAGATATCCAAAAATACACCTTAGAAAATATTGATGGTGATTGGTTTTGGCCGATGAGTATGCCGTGTGTGGTTGAAGATGAAGAGCAAATTCAATTGGCACAATATGGTTCATCCAATATTGGTCGAATGAAAACAGTCTATCGTCAAGGTTTAAAAAATCGTTATGGTTCAATGATGCAGGTAATTGCCGGCATTCACTTTAACTTTTCTTTTCCGCAGCAATTTTTTGCTAGCTTGCAAACGATCAGCAATGATCAGCAACCATTGCAAGAGTTTATTTCCGAACGTTACTTTGCCTTGATACGTAACTACAAACGTTACGGCTGGTTAATTCCATACTTGTTTGGTAGTTCACCAGCGTTATGCCCGACATTTTTACAGGGCAGAGAGCATCAAATTCCATTTAAGAAAGCGCCAAAAGGGTGTTTGTATCTTGAATACGCAACATCGTTGCGGATGAGTGATTTGGGTTATACCAATTCGTCGCAATCTACATTGCAGATATGCAATAACTCATTGCAAAGCTATGTCGAGTCGGTAGAAAAAGCGATTTCTTTATCATCACCCGAATTCGCCAAAATAGGTGTGAAGGTTGACGGTCAATACCAGCAACTTAACAGTAATATTTTGCAAATCGAAAACGAACTGTACGCGCCAATCAGACCAAAGCGAGTGGCTAAGTCGGGGCAGAAACCGTCACAAGCACTCAAAGATGGTGGTGTTGAATACGTTGAAGTTCGCGCGATGGATGTTAATCCTTTTGTGAGTACCGGCATCAGTAAGCAGCAGATGCAATTTTTGGATTTGTTTTTAACTTATTGTTTGTTGCAAGATAGCCCGCAAACCAGTGCGCAAGAAATGCAGGTATTCACTGACAATACCGACAAAGTGATTCTTGAAGGGCGTAGACCGGGATTGTTGTTGAACGATAAGGGAACAGATAAGACCATTGAGCAATGGGGCAACGAAATATTTGCGGAAATGCAGCATATTGCTGACTTGTTTGATCAAGCGCATCAAAACAATGATTACCAAACGGCTTTGGCGATAGAGCTAGCGAAAATAAACGATGCAAGCAAAACACCTTCGGCGCAAATCTTAGATGATTTGGTCAATGGCGAACGCGGTATTGTTGGTTGGTCTTTAATTAAAGCCAGCGCCTTTATGCAGCAAACTCAAGCACAGCCATATCAGGTTTTCAGTGAGCAGTGCTTTAAAGACATGGCACAGACCTCGTTGCAACAACAACAGCAAATAGAACAATCCGACACCCTCAATTTCGATGACTTTTTAGCGGATTACTTTAGTAAATAAAATAATCGCGTTTTTGGAACTTTCAGTTAAGTTGAGACTCATAAGGAAGGTAAGACATTTAAATTCCTTATGAATGACACACGATTTTAAGCGCATCTTGGATGCGCTTTTTTTTTCAGTTAAGGTAATGGTAGGTGTTATTCATATTTGAATAAAAATACTGCCGCCAGATAGTTATAAGCGGTTAATCTGATGAGTATTGCTGTTTATGATGACTTTTGTTAGCGGTTTTTTGCTGGGCCTTTCTTTGATTCTTGCCATCGGTGCGCAAAATGCGTTTGTTCTTAAACAAGGCATTAAAAAGCATCATGTATTTTTAGTGTGTGCTATTTGCGCGGTGTCTGACGCCTTCTTAATTGTCCTTGGCGTTGGCGGTTTTGGCATCATCGTTGAAAAGTACCCTCAACTAGAAGTTTGGGCTCGTTACGGTGGAGCGGCCTTTGTGTTTGTTTATGGCATCTTAAGCTTTTATTCCGCATTCACCAAAAATCACGCGTTACAAGCAGCAGGCAGTGACATTAGCTCAGCCTTTAAAACCGCCAGTATTTGTCTTGCCTTTACTTGGTTAAACCCACACGTTTATCTTGATACCTTGGTGTTGCTCGGCTCTATATCCAGCCAATACCCAGGTGAAGAGTTCACCTTCGGCTTTGGCGCTGTATTGGCATCTTTTGTGTTCTTTTTCAGTCTTGGCTATGGCGCTCGATTTTTAGCGCCTATATTTGCTCGAGCCAAAGCTTGGAAGGTTTTAGAGTTTGTTGTTGGTCTGATTATGATGGCCAGCGCCGCATCATTAATTTTTTCCAGTTGATGCTTTGCTGCTTGCTCGGTTTATCGTTTGGTGATTACCTAGCGGCTGCCATGGCAAGTTTTGCCCAGCATTTGAAGATTCGTTGAAAAATATTGTTATTTTTACTGTATAAAATTCAGTGGATTAACTTAGCTTTACGCTAAAGAAATCGATTTGTTAAAAAATATTAGAATTTTTTTGAACCTTTTGACTATTGGCGCGTCCTACTTAATGAAAGCAATTTTTCCCTGGACTGCTTTTAACTCTATAAGCGCGTATTAGTGGTAACGCGCTTTTTTTTGCCCAAAATTCAGTGGCGCTGCTTATTTGACCACAATTATCTGTCGTATCCCTTATTAGTTTTGCCAAATCAGCTCTGCCAAATCGAATATTAAATTGGCTTTAAACGTCTGGCTTTGTATTGTCAGGCAACAAATTACAGGCAAAAAAAGAGCACCTAAATGAGGTGCTCAAAAATAAATAATCCAAGGAGAAATAAAAACTTCATAAGTTAAGAGCATGATTACGTAAAAAAGTTCAAAACTGATTAAAAAAATTTTAAAAATCTGGCACACTGATTCTAACAACACACATTAAAACTCTGTTATGAAAATAAAAACAAGTATTACAGCGTTGGTTTTGACCACCTCTTTGGCGGGATGCATGGCGCCACCACCTGAAAATCCGGAAAATATCTGTGATATTTTCCGTGAGCATCATTCTTGGTATGAAGGTGCTAAGGATATGCAGGAACGCTGGGGCGTGCCTATACATGTGCCAATGAGTATGATGTATCAAGAGAGCTCGTTCCGCGGCGACGCTTTACCGCCGCGCGATTATCTGTTTGGTTTTATTCCTTGGGGGCGTGTGAGCAGTGCTTATGGCTTTGCTCAGGCGAAAACCCTGACTTGGGATGACTATACCCGTGAGACGGACAATAGCGGCGCAGATCGTGATGATTTTGATGATGCCATCGATTTTATGGGCTGGTTTATATATAAGACGCAAAAGGTCAATGGCGTGTCGAAATGGGACCCATACAATCAGTACCTAAATTACCATGAAGGTTGGGGCGGTTATAAACGCAAGACTTACACTAAAAAAGCTTGGTTAGCAAAAGTCGCACGTAAAGTCGAAAGCCGAGCCAAAATCTATGGCAGTCAATTAAAAACCTGCGAGGAAGAGCTAGACAGCAGCTGGCTATGGCGAACTTTGTTTTATTAACTCGCTCTTGAATGTCGATGATGGCATCGCAATAACATTCGCTCTATACAAAAAAGCCCGCTTAGCGGGCTTTTTTTATTCAGTTCTTGATTTTCGATAGTGTTCGGGCATGATGCGAACGGTTTTCACCATATTCTCTGTGACATCAATAATTTCCATTGGATACCCAGCGATACGCATACTTATGTTCGGCTCTGGAATATCTTCTAGGTACTCCAAAATCAAGCCATTCATTGTTTTTGGTCCATCAATAGGCATATGCCAAGACATCTCTTTATTAATGTCGCGCACGTTAGCACTACCATCAACTAAATAACTGCCATCCGGTTGCTTATGAACTTCCTCGCTCGGCGTTGGTTCCATCGTCGTGGTAAAATCACCGACAATCTCTTCGAGAATATCTTCTAAGGTTACCAGCCCTTGAATATCACCATACTCATCAACCACTAAACCTAATCGTTCTTTGGCGTGTTGGAATTTCAAAAGCTGTACATTAAGTTGTGTACCTTCTGGAATGAAGTACATTTCACGCACCGCTCTTAGCAACGTCGCTTTGGTGAACTGGCTTTTAGATAGCATTTTCACTGCGTCACGCATATGCACATAACCAACAACATCATCAATGCTGTCACGATACAAAATAACGCGGGTATGGTTGGCTTGTGTTAATTGTTTCTGGATGACTTTCCAGTCATCATTGATGTCGATACCTTGGATTTCACTGCGAGGTATCATGATGTCTTCAACGGTGACTTTTTCTAGATCGAGAATACTGACCAACATGTCCTGATCTTTTTCAGGCAGCAGTGCGGTTGATTCATTTACCACCGTGCGCAGCTCCTCACTGCTCAGGCTATGTTCTTGTCTATCTTCAGGACTGATGCGTAATAAGGTTAACAAGCCATTGGTTATCCAGTTCACGGCAATGACAAACGGCAACAAGATCTTCAATAATACGCTTAATATAATCGAGCTCGGAAACGCGATGCGCTCAGGATGCAATGCCGCTAATGTTTTTGGCGTAACTTCAGCGAAAATCAAAATGATAAGGGTTAACACTAAGCCGGCGTAAAAGATACCGGCATCACCATAGAAACGCGAAAATATAACACCCGCGACCAGTGAGGCAAATACATTGACAAGGTTGTTACCGATAAGGATCAAGCCGATAAGACGATCAGGGCGATCGAGCAATTTACTGACTCGACGAGCACCTTTATGGCCATTGTTTTCCATGTGTCGTAATCGATAACGATTAAGTGACATCATGCCTGTTTCAGAACCAGAAAAATAAGCGGAAATGAAAATTAGAATACCAAGTATGCTGAGCAGCGTACTGGTTGATATGTCGTCCAAAAAGGGGATCCTTTATTACTTAATTCACAGTTTGTATATATACAGCATTTCTTAAGATAAAAGAACTTCTTTTACAAATCTACTGCCAAAGTACGACAAAGTAAGCACTGTGGTTGCAATAATCGACAATATCATCACCCGATGACCGCGCCAGCCAAGACGGAAGTGGCCCCAAAGGATCACCGAATAGATCACCAAGGCAATCACAGATAATACCGTTTTATGAACGTTTTCGGTGGCAAAAAAGTTGTCAATAAACATCATACCAATCAATTGCGATAGCGCCAAACACACGGTGCCGGTAAACATGATGGCAAACAATTGACCTTCAACTTGCATCAATGGCGGTAAGTGATTAACTGCGGCTATGTTTTTCGACTTCAATTTAAAGTTGATGTAGTTCACCTGGAATGAATACAAAGTCGCAATAACCAATATGCCATAGGATAGCAAAGCAAAGGTGATATGGGTGACTAAAACGATGGTGCTGGTATCAATAACTAAGTGTCGGTTTTCAGGTAGAAAAAACAAAATAGCCAGTAAAACCGCTGAAAAACCATAAACCACAGGTAATATTAAATTGGTTTTATAGCGCAATGAGATGGCCGTTACCGCACCAGAAATGCTCACCGCCACCAAGGACACAACATTTATTAGACTGAAGTCGAGTTGTTGCTGAAAATAAAAATTATTCGACAATAACACACAATGACAAAGTACCGCGAAGGTGCCTAGGCTTAGGTAAAGTTTGGGATTTGGCCCCTGAGCATCAAATAGCTTCAGTGATATTGACAGTGCGGCGCCTAAATAAAAGGTAACGGCCAACAGTGTCAGGATGTTTACCAAGTCCAATACTTTACTCCTTTATTGCTCGGTTTTTATTTTGATTTACCAATACTAACAAAAATTTAGCGGCTGTCGCTAGCGCTATTTCAGTATCAACGAGCGCAATGGCTTAATCGCCGCACAGACTAAAATTGCCGAACATAAATAGGCAAACCAACCAGGCAACATTTGGTGAGAGTGGCTCATCTGGTCAATGATGTTTATTTGATATGCCGCTAATAAATAATCCAGTAAAAACCCAAACGCGACCGCCGACAGAATCAGCCCAGCTAAGTAGCGTATCAATACCCCTGTACCCATTTCTGTTTTAATCACACCTAAGGTAGAAATATTGGTTGCCGGCCCTGCCATCATGAAGACTAAAGCGGTGCCAGGCGAGATGCCTGCGAAGATAAAACCTGCGGCGATAGGGGTGGAAGCCGTAGCGCAAATATACATAGGCACGGATATCACTATCATCAACATCATGGCTGGCAGGCCACTGCCATATTGGGTTAAAAATTCGGTCGGTACAAAGGTGCGAATTAATGCCGCAAACAACAGACCCAATGCCAACCACTTGATTAAGTCGTCGATTAACTGGGTAAACGAATACCTTACCCCGGTAGTTAGCTTAGCAAAGAATTGCTCGCTGGCGCTTTGTTGCTTGCTGGCACAACAACTGGGTTTTTGCACTTGCTTAGTGCAACATGACTCATGTTGTTGGGCAGCACTTACGTACGCAGATTTATCAGTGCTCACCAGCATGCCGGTGATGATCGCTGAGCTTATTGCGGCAATAGGACGATAAATCGCCATAATAGGGCCAAGCAAGGCATAAGACACGCTTACCGAGTCGACGCCGGTTTCTGGCGTAGCCACTAAAAATGATGAGGTTGCCGGCGATGAGGCACCAGAGCGTTTCAATTGTGTTGCCACGGGAATGACGCCACAGGAGCATAACGGTAACGGCGCGCCAATAAACGCCGCTTTTACCACGGCGAAACGACCTTCGCCGAGATGTTTGCTGAGTATCTTGGTTGGCACGAACGACTTCATCAACCCGGCAATAATCAAACCAAGCAATAGCCAAGGGCTCGCTTCGTTGATTAGATCGAGTAAGTTGTTGAAAAATATCACCAGCGTATCCATATCAGTACTACCTGCAACGGTAACGAAAAACTTTTTCGGTATCAGATTGCTATTGTAACCTAGTTATTGCAACGACCCAATAATTACCCAGGGGTTTTGCATATGGTTACAAAAAACAGGCGTTTTATCGTCATATTAGGCAAATTATGCTTTTACTGTACTCCGGTCGGGGTATAATGTTGCCAGATTCCGATTTCATCAGGTCTGCAATGTCAGACTTAGCAATGAGCAAGAAAGAAATTTATGTTTGAGAATTTATCTGACCGTTTATCGAAAACGTTGAAGAATATCAGTGGCCGTGGTCGCCTTACTGAAGACAACATCAAGGAAACGTTGCGTGAAGTGCGCATGGCGTTACTTGAAGCTGATGTGGCACTTCCGGTTATTCGTGAGTTTGTTGCCAAAGTTAAAGAGCGCGCAGTTGGCCAAGAAGTCAGTAAAAGTTTAACCCCAGGCCAAGTATTCGTAAAAATCGTTCGTACTGAACTTGAATCGGCTATGGGCCAAGCCAATGAACAGCTTGATTTAAAAGCGACACCACCAGCGGTCATCTTGATGGCGGGCTTGCAAGGTGCCGGTAAAACCACCTCTGTTGCCAAACTCGGTAAGTTCTTAAAAGAGCGTGAAAAGAAAAAAGTTTTAGTGGTCAGTGCTGACGTTTATCGTCCAGCAGCGATCAAGCAGTTGGAAACCCTTGCCAATGAAATTGACGTAGAGTTTTTCCCAAGTGACATTAGTCAAAAGCCGAAAGCCATTGCCGATGCGGCGATAGCGCACGCTAAAAAACAATTTATCGACGTTGTTATTGTCGATACCGCAGGTCGCCTGCATGTCGACGGCGAAATGATGGATGAAATTAAGGAATTGCATGCCAGCATTACGCCGGTAGAAACCTTATTCGTTGTTGATGCCATGACAGGTCAAGATGCTGCCAATACGGCGAAAGCGTTTGACGATGCATTGCCTTTAACCGGTGTTATTCTTACCAAAACTGATGGTGATGCACGTGGCGGTGCGGCGTTATCTATTCGTCACATTACCGGTAAACCGATTAAGTTTTTAGGTGTTGGTGAGAAAACCGACGCATTAGAACCATTCCACCCTGACCGCGTTGCTGGTCGTATTCTTGGTATGGGTGATGTTTTGTCACTTATCGAAGAAGTCGAGCATAAAGTTGATAAACAAAAAGCGGAAAAGTTAGCGAAAAAGGTCAAATCTGGTAAAGGTTTTGACTTAGAAGACTTTCGTGAGCAGCTGGTGCAAATGAAAAGCATGGGCGGCATGATGGGGCTAATGGATAAATTGCCGGGCATGGGCAATATGTCAGAACAGGTAAAAGGCCAGTTAGATGATAAACTCACGGTTCGTATGGAAGCCATCATCAATTCGATGACACCCGCTGAACGAGCCCGACCTGATATCATCAAAGGTTCACGTAAGCGTCGAATCGCTGCGGGTTCTGGAACGCAAATTCAAGACGTAAACAAGTTGCTTAAGCAGTTTACGCAAATGCAGAAGATGATGAAAAAAATGTCTGGTAAGGGCGGTATGCAGAAAATGATGCGCTCAATGAAAGGCATGATGCCACCAGGTGGCGCAGGTGGTATGGGCGGAATGTTCCGCCGATAATGAAAAAATGACGAAAAAGCCGGATTTATCTGGCTTTTTTATTGTGCTCAACCCGCCCCTTGGTTAATATCGTTTTAGTACACTTGTATATATAACCTAGCTCTAAGTTAGCATGCAGTGAAAATTGTTTTACGTTTTAGCGAACAATAATAAAGGGAAATCGTTCGTGCAGTTCATCAAGTCTTTATTCTGTTTACGTGGTCATGACAATGCTGACAGGTTTTTAACCTTGTCGTTATCGTCAATGTTTGGCTGTTTTTTTATCAATGCGCTGTTATTGGGTTCAGCGGTTGCTAAAATCGTATTCATTGTTGTGGCATCCGCCATATTTTTCACTTCTGCCATTCGTCGTTGTCGCGATAGCGGTATTCGTTCTTATAATGGCATTGCTATTTCCTTGGTGATGATACTCACCTTAGCGATTATTAGCTTTGTTGAAAGCAAGCTAAGCTTTTTAAGCTTGATTCTGCCACTTGTATTGGCCTTGTATTTATTTGCCCGACCTTCAGAGCAGCCTCGTATCTACATTACCGGATATCAAGGTCCTGTGGATTTAACTGAGTTAACTCAAATCGAGCAAAATGAACGTCCGCAAATGAGTCGTCGTGTTGAGCCTAGCTTGTTTGGTGAATCAGTAGAGCAAGAAGATAATCCGGCACCACAAGTTGCCGTGAGAACCTCTTTACAGGCAAAGTTAGCCAAAAATGACTTTGCTGATTTATTGCAACGTTGGATGTTAAACAATCAAGGTGCGACCAAAGCGATTGTTGGCGTATGTGCACTATTGGCGATTGGTTCGGTTGGTATTCCTGCGCTTATGTCGACATCCGCAGAGCAAACGGTTGCCATGGGAGAGCCGATTGCCGCCAAACAAACAGTGGTTGCTCGCAGCGTTGAGCGATTGCATGAGTTACCTATGCCTGATGATTATTACCTGTTTTTAGATGATAACTATGGTTTGATTATCCATTGGAAAGCCGACCGCACGACAGATGGTGAAATTTGGTCTCAGCTTACCGCCCAAGGTGACGATAGCTGTGAAGTCATCGAGTTTAATAAAGGTGATAAAATCCGAACCATAAACGTTACCGTTGAAAACAGTGGTGATTACTATGCTAACTTCTCGCCATTAGACAGTGCAAAAGTTGTTAGCTTGTTAGCTCGTCGCGGCAATTTTGGTTTATGTGGTTATAACTTTTCATTGAAAGGTTCGCAAAAAGCACTTAACTCGCATGCTGAGTATATTGATTGGGCTAATTAAGCCTATTTATAGCGTCAAAAAAAGCCGTTATGTGATATTGCATAACGGCTTTTTTATAATAAAGATCAGCAAATTAATCTCGTTAGACTAATATTAATAAGCACCAGTAACCCCTGCAAAGGTGCATCATGAGTGACCCAACCAAGCCAGGCGATAAACGCACAACATTAAAGTTAATCGCATCGGTAGCCAGTTTGTCGGTACTGGCTAAAGCCAAAGCATCACCGTTTGAACATTCCACGCCATCACAAACCATGGGGCCATTTTTTCCTGTCGCTCGTCCTCTTGATAGTGATATGGACCTGACTCAAGTTAAAGGTAAAGATGGTGTCGCCAAAGGACAAGTGATTGAACTAAGTGGCCAAGTGATTAACAGTGAAGGTAAACCCGTAGCTAATGCGGTGATTAAAGTTTGGCAAGCCAATGTCAATGGACGCTATGATCATAAGGGCGATATAAATCCTGCGCCACTGGATCCAAACTTTCAGGGCTATGGCGAGCAAATCACCGATGAACAGGGGCGCTATCGTTTTAAAACCATTAAACCGGGGGCTTACCCTATAAACCCTGTGAACCCTGATAATGTGCGTCCACCTCATATTCATTTTGATGTGGCAGGCAAGGTCGATCGCTTAGTGACACAAATGTATTTCCCGGATGAGCCGGGTAATAAAGACGACATTATCTTTAAACGTTTAGGTGATGGGCAAAAGCTTGTAGTCGCGTCGCCGGCAAAAAATAGCCCTGACATGGCGAAAGACAGTATTCATTTAAATTGGAATATTGTCTTACCGCATGGTTAATGAGTTAAATTAGGCAGATAAAAAAGGCGGTAATTACCGCCTTTTCAGTGGATAAGGTTTTAACGGTTTGGTTATTACAATCGCACCATACGTTTTAACGATCGAAACTTTTCTTTGGTTAAGATTTTATTACCCAATGCCGTTAACATCGAGCCGGTTACCACCAGACAAGCACCGATATACGCCAAGCTGTTTAATTCTTGTGCAGAGAACAGGTGTGGCCATATAGATTCAGCGATAGTCGCAAACAACACGGTCAATAATGGCGTAATAGCCAATACCGCACTTACTTTGCTGGCAGGCCAATACTCCATTGCTTTGGCAAACGTGCCATAAGCCACTAAGGTATTAGCACAGCAAAACAGCAACAATAATAAAGCCACAATATTTAAACTACCGATATCCGCCGGTGCTGACAGTGGCAAAAAGAATAGGCTAGAGAAAAGGTAGATAAACCACATGATTTGGTTTGAGCTAAAGTGGTTAAGCATCTTCTTTTGTAATATGGCATAAATAGCCCAGGTCGATGAGGCGCCAAGCATAATAATAAAGCCAGTAACAAAGTCATCATTAGCAATATCCCCAGCTTGACTGAATTGCTGGTTAAAGAACAATAATAAGCCACTGATCAAGACAACCGAACCTACCATCTGTCCGCGGGTAAAACTTTCCTTTAAAAACACAACTGAACCAATCAGCATCATAAACGGTGCCATTTGAATTAACATCTGCGCGGTTTCAGCAGGCACAAAGTACAGTGATGACAAATACAGTATGTAGTTTAACGACAAAAATATGGCGGCAAAAAATAAACGTTTAAACAAACCTTTGTTTTTGAAAATGGCCGTTGGGATATTTTTATTGTTGTACAATACTAAAGAAACAAAGACTGCAGCAAACAAAAAGCGGTACATAGTAATGGTATAAGAGTCCATTAATTGCAAAACGCTGATTAAGGCTAATGGCAGTAAGCCCCACATGACTGCGGTAACCAAAGCTAACAGCAAACCTGTCATGTTATTACTAGATGGTGCTGACATCGATGTAGTGTCCTGTTAAAAAGGGGATCTGCTAATATATAGGCTTAATTATGTGTAAACCTGTAAACGGAGCGCGATTTTAGCGCAGAAATTGTGGTTTAGCCCGAATTTTTTGGAATAATTTAGTCGATTTTTTCTATTAAGGTTGCATTTTCCCTGTAAAAGCGTAAAATCTGCGAGCTTTTCCAACCCTGTGGGTTAGGAAAGTGTCTGGAAAATTCGTTTTATAACTTACATATAGAGGACGGTATGGTAACCATTCGTTTAGCTCGTGGTGGCGCTAAGAAGCGTCCATTTTATCAAGTAGTTGTCGCTGACAGCCGCAACTCTCGCGATGGTCGTTTCATCGAGAAAGTTGGCTTTTTCAACCCAACTGCACAAGGCAACGCTGAGAAGCTTCGTTTAGACCTAGATCGTATCAACCATTGGGTTGGTCAAGGCGCTAACGTTTCTGATCGTGTAGCTAAGCTAGTTAAAGACGCGCAAGCTTAATTAACTGGTCATTGTTGAGAGAGATTTAGATAAAGATGGAAAACAACGTAATCCTTGGAAAAATTGGTGCCGTTTACGGTATTAAAGGTTGGTTGAAGATTCATTCTTATACTGAAAATCCTGAAGCAATATTTGAATACAGCCCTTGGGTGTTAAATCTCAATGGCAAACAACTAAACGTCGAAATCAGTGAATGGCGCCGTCATAATAACGGTTTAATCGTCAAATTTGCTGATATTAGTGATCGCAATGATGCCCAGTTACGCACTGGTGCGGAAATTACGGTAACAGGTGACGTTTTGCCAGAACTTCCGCAAGGCGAGTTCTACTGGCGTGATTTGATCGGTATGGATGTGGTTAATGAGTCGGGTTATAACCTTGGCAAAGTAACAGACATCATGGAAACTGGTTCTAATGATGTATTAGTTGTTAAAGCTAATCGCACTGATGCGTTTGGCAAAAAGGAACGTTTGATTCCTTACTTAGAAGACCAAGTGATTAAAGATATTTCACTTGAGTCTAAACAGATTAACGTGGACTGGGACCCAGGTTTCTAACTCAATGAGTGAAAGTAAATTACGGATAGAGGTGATAAGCCTGTTTCCAGAAATGTTTACTGCAATCACTGAGTCTGGGGTGACTGGTAGGGCGATTCGTAAAGGCCTGATTGATTTTAATTGTATCAATCCTAGGGACTTTACCCATGATCGACATCGTACTGTGGATGACCGACCTTATGGCGGTGGCCCGGGGATGCTGATGATGGTTCAACCTTTACGTGATGCGATTCATGCGGCCAAATCGGCAGCAGGTGATGATGCTCATGTGATTTACCTATCACCGCAGGGACGAAAGCTTGACCAGGCGGGTGTACGTGAACTGTCTCAACATCAAAAGCTGGTATTAATTGCTGGCCGTTATGAAGGGATAGATGAACGATTGATCGAGTCAGAAGTTGACGAAGAATGGTCAATCGGCGATTTTGTGTTAACCGGTGGTGAATTGCCAGCGATGACCTTAATCGACGCAGTAGCACGATTTGTGCCCGGTGTATTAGGACACAATCAATCAGCTGAACAGGATTCATTTTCTGATGGCTTACTTGATTGCCCACATTACACCAGGCCAGAGGTATTAGATGATAAGTCTGTACCAAAAGTGTTGCTAAGCGGTAATCACCAACACATACGTCAATGGCGCATGCAGCAGTCATTACAGAGAACTTGGACTCGACGTCCTGAACTTTTAGAAAACCTAGCTCTGACTGAGGAGCAGGAGTCAATGTTAAAAGCCATTAAGGCCAAACATAACTCTTGATCGGTTCGGTGTAATCTAGGAAAAAAAGGTAATATTATGAGTAATATCATCAATGCTCTTGAACAAGAGCAAATGAAAAAAGACGTACCAGCGTTCGGCCCTGGTGACACTTTAGTAGTTAAAGTAAAAGTTAAGGAAGGCGACAAAGAACGTCTTCAGGCTTTTGAAGGTGTTGTAATCGCTAAGAAAAACCGCGGTTTGCATTCTTCTTTCACTGTTCGCAAAATTTCAAACGGTGAAGGTGTAGAACGTGTATTCCAGACACACAGCCCGTTAGTAGCGGAAATCGACGTTAAGCGTCGCGGTGATGTACGTCAAGCTAAACTTTACTACCTACGTGAACTTTCTGGTAAGAAAGCGCGTATCAAGGAAAAGTTGGCTAAGTAATTTATTACTTACTCATAAAAAAGGCTGCCCACGGGCAGCCTTTTTTGTTTCTGTAGTTATTTGCCAGTTATATGCGCGCACAAGGCTAAAGAAATAGCGCGGCAATGACGGTACGAATGTTCGGAACTTGAATAGATTGCAATTCGCTTATTAAAGCCTTTGAGTATAAATGTTTACCACAAACACAATAACTAAACTCTACCGTATTTTACTATCTTACCTTGCTTTACGGTAAACACCATCGGCGCTGTATTAGGTAATGTGTAATACATTCTTTCGACTAATTCTTCAGAATCGCCTGAAATTTTTTCAGAACTTTTTGGCGCTCCACATCGTTCAAGTAACATAAATTTATCATCTGAAACTCGTACAAATTTAGATCCGCATTGCACCGCTTTTATTGTCGCCGCTTGTACACTAAACAAAAAAGTTGCTGATAATAATAACCTTATCGTTTTCAGTCGAATTTCCTTTTATTTTCTTAGTTACTTGTTAGCTGCACTTGATAAAAACTGTGGTGCTATTGATGTTCATTGCTTGAACTTACAGCAGTTAGCAGATAATCGTCTGTTTTTTCATTTCGTTAATATTAAGGTCATTCATTTATAAGTCGTCGATTTATATGGAAAAAGAGCGGGGCGATTGGAGTGCGTATTGCTCAAACAGCCTTCATAGGTACTCAGTTGCGAAATACTGATATTTTGCAAAAATGTTAAATAAATAGATGACAGCGCTGTCATTTTGTGTTTTTATTTATCCTATTCAGTCAATTCTATAGGCGAATTAGCGGAAAAGGTGTATAACTTAGACTGTAAGCACCTTGCCTTTTGGCCCTAATTGATAGTAACTAAATTAGTTAAATAAAGTAAAAATTATTCTAATAAAACCAGGCAACACTATGAATCCATTACAAAAGTATTATCCAGTAAAAGATGTGGCAGCAAGCCGCAGTTATCTTGACGCCGACACCTATAAAGCCATGTATCAGCAATCTATTGAAGATCCCGACGGCTTTTGGGGCGAGCAGGCGAAACAACATATTGACTGGTTTACGCCGTTTGAGAAAGTCAGCTCAGTGGACTTTCATAGTGCCAATATTAAATGGTTTGAGGGCGGTAAATTAAACGTCAGTTACAATTGCATTGATCGTCATCTGGCAACCAAAGGTGAACAAACAGCGATCATATTTGAAGGTGACGAAGTCGATGATACTCGCCACATCAGCTACAACGAATTGCACCAACAGGTGTGTAAGTTTGCCAATGTATTAAAAGCTCGTGGCGTTAAAAAAGGCGACCGCGTTTGTATCTATATGCCAATGGTGCCTGAAGCCGGTTATGCCATGTTGGCTTGTGCTCGCATCGGCGCTGTGCACTCTGTTGTGTTTGGTGGTTTTAGTAGCGAGTCCATTAAGTCTCGTATCCTCGATGCCGATTGTCAGGTGGTGATCACCGCCGACCAAGGTGTTCGTGGTGGCAAAATTATTCCATTGAAAGCTAATGTTGATGCGGCTGTCGCCGATTGTGCCAATGTGCATTCTGTAATCGTTGTTAACCGTACCGGCGCAGATGTTGCCTGGAATGATGATATTGACGTTCGTTACGATGATATCGTGAAAACCGTATCTGCAGAGTGCGAACCTGAGGTAATGGACGCCGAAGACCCGTTATTTATTCTCTATACCTCTGGCTCGACAGGCAGTCCGAAAGGGGTGCTGCATACCTGTGGTGGCTATATCTTGTATACCGCGATGACGCACAAATACGTGTTTGATTATCGTGATGGTGATATTTACTGGTGTACCGCCGATGCCGGTTGGATCACTGGTCACAGTTATGTGTTTTACGGACCTTTGGCCAACGGCGCAACCACATTAGTCTTTGAAGGTGTACCTACTTACCCTGATGCATCACGCTGTTGGGATATGGTTGAGCGCCACAAAGTGAATGTGTTTTATACCGCGCCAACAGCAATCCGTGCCTTGATGGGCTTGGGTGATGATTTCGTTAATAAACACGACCTATCATCAATTCGGTTATTAGGTACCGTAGGTGAGCCAATTAACCCTGAAGCCTGGCACTGGTATTATGAAGTGGTTGGTAAAGAGAACTGTCCAATCGTTGATACCTGGTGGCAAACTGAAACCGGTGGTGTACTGATCACCTCTTTGCCTGGCTCTGCAGGCAGTAAACCGGGTGCCGCAGGCTTGCCATTCTTCGGTGTGAAACCGGCCATCATCAATAAAGAAGGTGAAATTCAACAAGGTGAAGCTCGCGGCGGTCTAGTCATGTCTGGCAGCTGGCCGGGACAGATGCGCACCGTATATGGCGATCATGATCGTTTCCATCAAACCTATTTTAGCCAGTTTGATGGCTACTATTTTACCGGTGATGGCGCGCAACGCGATGCCGATGGTTATTACTGGATTTTGGGACGTCTCGATGACGTACTCAATGTATCGGGTCATCGTTTGGGCACAGCCGAAATTGAAAGTGCCTTGGTATTGCATCCGGCCGTTTCTGAAGCGGCTGTTGTTGGTTACCCGCATGATATCAAAGGGCAGGGCGTTTATGCTTATGTCACCTTGATGCAGGGCGAGTCAGAAAGCGAACAGCTCATTACTGATTTGAAAGGGCTAGTGGCGCAAGAATTGGGCAGTTTTTCTAAACCTGACTTAATTCAATACGCACCAGGTTTACCAAAAACACGTTCTGGTAAAATTATGAGACGTATTCTGCGTAAAATTGCGGAGAATGAATTAACTAATTTGGGTGATACCACAACCCTGGCCGACCCAACTGTGGTGGAAAATCTAATCGAGCAACGATTGATTCGATAAAGTTCGAACATCTATCTCTAAAAAGCCAACGCTATGCGTTGGCTTTTTTATTGTGTAGTTATATTGCGTCGGTAGGTTGGCGCTGTCATTCTGTACCATTTTTTAAAGGCGCGATTAAAGTTACTCAAATCGTTGTATCCCAACTGCCAGGCAACATCTTCAATACTGACCCGCTTATCTTTAAGCAGCTCCACAGCCATCTTTTTCCGAGCAGAATCTCTTACCTCACTAAAAATGATTTGTTTTTGTTTTAGGTTGCGTTGCAGAGTGCGGGACGTCATCCCTAACAAAGCGGCAAACCATTCGATGTTAAACCAGGGCAAAATTGCATAGGTGTTGATCAGTTTAACGATGGATTGATGCCATTGAGGTGTGTTTTTAGCGTAATTGAGTAATTGATAATCGTCAGCAAGAGGCACATTGATGGCGCCAAAAACTTGGCTAAATTCAATATTAGACAGCTTAAAATGAGGCGGCAGTTTGTCTTCATTTTTATTTGATGACACCAGCTTGGCTTTGCTTGGTCTCCAGCTCTGACCAAGGAATAGCCGGCAAAAGTTGATTAGTGCCAATGTGCGAAACCATTCAGACTCTTCAAAACCTGGCAAATGCGGGCGGGCTGAGCCCCGATGACACAACCACCAGTGCTGTTCATCTTTCTCTACCCAGAAAGTGACATGGTTATTCAAGGTTGGCATCTCATCAATCAATACTGCAATACCTTCGGCTAAATTATCGCAGTGTTTGAGCGCATCATCTAACGCTACCGATAACTGACGCACGGTTACCAGGCGGCCCACCTGAATTGCTACATCGTAGCCAAAGTGTTTGTTAATTGCGGCGAGAAACTTAAGCAAATCCTGGCTTGGTAACCAACCTTCACTGGTCATGATATCCGTAGGTAGGTCGCATTCGTTAGCGGCGGTACGCCAATCCAATCGATGATTTTCGCAATAGTCGATAAAGGGGGCAATATTAATGGTGGCTGATACCAATAATTGCGTGGTGTCGGCGGTTGATTTCATTGTCTATTGGCTGCCTTTTGCAAGTCGTGTTAAGGCAAAGTATTTGCGTAAATTCAAATGTCGTCAAATGACCTAATGGTAAAATTCAGGCTCTTTATAATGCGCTCATCTTATTTAAAGGAGACCATTATGAACATTAAACGATTAACGTTATTAACCTCTATTGCCTTGGCATCAAGCTCAGTTTTTGTAGTTAAAGCTTTGGCAGACAATGAGTCAAACCCAATGCAACTGGCATTGCAAAATGAAGGCGCACAAGTGATTTTATCGGTAGAAGCGGCAAAACATTCGTATAGTCCTGAGTTTATTGACTCGGCACGCGCTAACTTCAGTAATTTCCACTGGCAAATGGGCGGCGACCATGCGCTGTATTACAACATGCACATGAATGAGTTTATGCCAACGGCCATCGCTTCACCGCATCAGGATTACAAACCGTTGCCAAAAAACATCACCCCTGAACTCGGTAATATTAAAGTTGAAACCGCGGCAAAAGGTGAGATGACACTGAATGACTATTTGGCCGACCCGCAATTTCGTACTCAGGGGTTCATGTTAATCCACAAAGGCGAAATTGTTTATGAAAGCTATCCGGGCATGAAGCCGACCGATCGTCATATTTGGACATCTGCGGCGAAGACCTCGGTAGGTTTGGTGGTTGCGCAACTGGTTGCAGAAGGCAAGGTCGATCCGCAAAAGCCAATGTCAGACTATGTACCAGAGCTGCAAGGTACGGTGTGGGATGAAGTCCGCGTATTGGACTTGCTGAATCATACAACCGGCCTTGATAACGAAGAGACCATTGAATCTATCTTGGAGCCTGACTCTCCTGTGGTTAGATTCTTTGCTTCAGGGTTTGGTTCACCAAGACATACAACGGGTGAAGTGGAAACCTGGATGGATGTTGCCAAAGATACGGAAAAATTGGCCGGTGAAAAAGCTGGAGAGCACTTTCGTTATGCCTCTTTAAATACCACCATATTGACGAAGATGGTTGAGAATTTAGAGAACAAGAGTTGGACAAAAGTGTTCGAAGATCGAGTATGGAGCAAAATGATGGCTCGCCAACCTGCGCTATTTAATCTTACGCCCGATGGCATGGCACTGCCTGTTGGTTTGATGTCGACCCCCCTGGAGGATATGGGGCGATACGGCACACTGTTCACGCCAAGTTGGCCTGCCGTAGCCACTGAGCAAGTGGTGTCAGCTGAGGTACTTGATACCTTGAAGAACAGTGGTGATCCAAAAACTCATGTCGGCTCGTCAAAACAGAAAAGTTCAGTAGGTATCTTTAACGAGATGACTTCGACACAGTCATACCAATTTGACTTGATTTTTGATGACGGTGCCATTGGTAAGAGCGGTAACCTGGGACAGTTCCTATACATTGATTCAGACCGTGACTTTGTCGGCGTTGTGTTCTCTACCAACCCTTACCATTCAGGCTTTGGTGAAAGTAAAGCACCAGCATACATGCGCGCAGCTGCCAAAAAGCTCGCCGCGGAGTAACCCATTATAGCCAGAGATTTGTCTCTGGCTCCTATTAAATCGCTTCAAGGATGAAGCCCTTCTTAAGCTTAAATTATTATGAAATACAATACTTTAATTGTGCCTTTGGCACTGGCTTTCGCTGCGCCAGTTCTTGCTGAACAAGGCAAAGAAATTGATCCGGCAGATGTCACCAATGTCTATACTCAAGGTGCGCTGATGCTAAACGGCAGCTCCGATATTCAACTGCAAGGCCAGTTTTCCGGTGGCCTTGATAATGGCAGACAGTTTGCCTTACTCGGCGAAATCACCTTAACCGATGAGAATAATGTCGCAGAACGTGATGATAATAAATTTGGCACAAGTTTTAGTCATGGTCGCTTGCAGTATTTTCACGTATTCTCTGGACAAAGTGACGATATCCCGAAAATAGGCTTGTCGGTCGATTACATCAAAACCAATACCGAGGTTAAAAACGACTTGTTATCGATTGGTGGTGTATTTGCCATAAACCCTGAGCATACCGGCGGCTTGCTGGTGTACCCACGTTTTGGCGTTACTACAGGAACCATGAAAGTCAAAGGCGTATCCGATGGCTACGATGACTTGATTGGTTACTCTTTGGGAGTAATCAGCGCCAAATACATTGGCCAAAATGGTGCTTATGTATCGGTTGTCCCAGAATGGCAGGATCTTAATGGTGATGATATCGATATGCACAGCTTATCGGTAAAAACATCATTAAATGTACCATTAAATGACAGCCGTACCTGGTGGCTCAATACCCGTTACGACGTAAGTAAAACAGAGGTAGATGTGTTTAACAGCAGTTTATCGAGCGAGTGGCAAACAGAAGCTTTGATAGGCGTACGCCATTATTTTTAAGTTGGCCCAAATTTGCAGCCCAGCTGATAACACGTATCATCGCTGGGCTTTTTTCGGGAATTAATCGTACTTTTCGAGCTATTTATCGCTTTTGTTATAAAAGATAACAATTTGTTGAAAATTAGTTCTTGCCAAGGTCGGGGATTTATTGTTACAAATAAACGCATAGGGCAGCAGATGCTCATTGTTAACACCGACAAGGCTCTGCATTATTTTTTCTTTTTGCGA
The DNA here is from genome assembly GCF_012932945.1 of Thalassotalea sp. Y01. Classification (NCBI taxonomy): domain Bacteria; kingdom Pseudomonadati; phylum Pseudomonadota; class Gammaproteobacteria; order Alteromonadales; family Colwelliaceae; genus Thalassotalea; species Thalassotalea sp. Y01. The sequence continues at coordinate 53,221 of NZ_JABBXG010000009.1, read as the reverse complement.
CAGAAGCATGACACTACTAACAACTTCTTTTCGATATTATCGCTATACCTATCTTTATTACTAGAAACATCTGGTAACCCTTGCCTTGCCCGGCAGATAAAAAACACACTCGCAACACCTAACAAACACACATTAAAAAGAAACTGGGATCATTTTATTATGACGACGCAAACGATTAAGCTAAGCGATATTCACGTTAACTCCGAAGAAGTACTGATTACACCTAATGCGCTAAAGGCGAAGTTACCGCTTACTGACGCGAACCGTGAATTCATTTTGCAAGCAAGACAAAACATCGCCAACATCATTCACAAGCAGGACCATCGCTTATTGGTTATCTCTGGTCCGTGTTCAGTGCACGACGTGGATGCGGCAAAAGAATACGGTCGCAAGTTAAAAGAATTACATGACAAGTATCAAGACAGTTTGTATATCGTTATGCGTGTATATTTTGAGAAGCCAAGAACCACTGTTGGATGGAAAGGCCTTATTAACGATCCAAATATGGATGGCAGCTTTGATGTCACCAATGGTCTTGAAACCGCTCGTGAATTGCTGATTTACTTAACCGAACTTGGCTTGCCTTTGGCAACCGAAGCGTTGGATCCAATTTCACCACAATATATGGCTGAGTTATTCAGTTGGTCGGCCATAGGGGCGCGAACCACAGAATCGCAAACGCATCGTGAAATGGCCAGTGGTTTGTCGATGCCAATCGGCTTTAAAAATGGTACCAATGGCTCGTTAGATGTGGCAATTAATGCTATGCAATCAGCGGCTTCATCACACCGTTTTATGGGCATAAACCGCGAAGGTCAGGTGGCCTTAATTAAAACCTCGGGTAATCCAGATGGTCACGTAATTTTGCGTGGCGGTAAGCAACCAAATTACGATTCTGTTAATGTCTCGTTATGCGAGCAGCAATTGCAAAAGGCCAATTTACCTCAAGCTTTAGTGGTCGATTGCTCGCACGCTAATTCAAGCAAAGATCATAATCGCCAACCTTTGGTGGCGGATAATGTGATTAATCAAATTTGTGAAGGTAATCTTTCTATCATAGGCTTGATGTTGGAAAGTCACTTGCATGAAGGCAATCAGAGTACTAACCTGCCTAAGCACCAATTAAAATATGGTGTATCGGTAACCGATGCATGTATTGACTGGCAAACAACTGCAACCTTGATGGACAATACATACCATAAACTGCGCTCGGTATTACCTGAGCGAATTAGTGGCGAATAGACTACGAGTAATCTGCAAATATGAAGGATTTTGAACAGCGACTAGGGCAATGTCGCGACCAAATAGACCAAATAGACAAGCAATTGCTTGAACTATTGGTCAAACGTCGTCAGGTGACCAAGCGTGTTGGCGAATTGAAAAGCCAAGTGGGTATGCCAATTTTTGCCCCAGAGCGTGAGCAGCAGCTGTTAGACAGTTTAAAACAAAGAGCCGACGCCAAAGCAATAAACCCGCAATTGGTTGAAGACGTGTTTCGTCGCATTATGCGTGATTCTTATAAATCGCAAGATGAACAAGGTTACCGCTGTGTAAATCCCGACATCAATAAGGTCGTCGTCATCGGTGGTGGCGGCCAATTAGGCTCGGTATTTGTTGATTTATTTACCCGCACTGGCTATCCCGTGCACATTATTGAAAAACACCAATGGCAGCAGGCGAAAGCGATAGTGATGGATGCCGACTTGGTTATCGTTGCGGTGCCAATCAACATCACCGACGAAATCATTAAACAATTATCTTATTTGCCTGAGCAATGTGTTTTAGCGGATATAACCAGTATCAAAGAGCAACCTTTAGCGGCCATGCTTGCTGTGCACAAAGGGCCTGTATTGGGCTTGCACCCGATGTTTGGTCCAGGTGTGACTGGTTTTATCAAGCAAACCATTATTATTTGTCATGGTCGTATGGCCGATAAATACCAATGGCTATTGCAGCAGTTTCAGGTTTGGGGTGCGAATAATTATCAGGTTGAGGCCGCAGAGCATGACAATGCCATGGCCATGGTTCAGGTAATGCGACATTTCTCTACGGCCTGTTACGGTTATCATTTAATGCATGAGCAGGCTGACTTGGAAAAGTTGTTGGCGATGAGTTCACCAATCTATCGTTTAGAGCTTGCAATGGTAGGGCGCTTGTTTGCTCAAGATCCCCAGCTTTACGCTGATATCATATTTTCCAATACAGATAATGTCGCCATGATGGAACGTTTTATTGACCGTTTTCGTGATATGCTTGTTGATGTTAAAGCTAATGATAAACAAGGCTTTATTGAAAAGTTTAATCAAGTGGCGAATTGGTTTGGAGACGATGCCCAAGCGTTTCTTGAAGAGTCATCGATAATGTTAGATAAAGCAAAAGAGCGTGAATAATGAGCGAGCAAGAAGATAATAAAATTGGTTTTTTAAGCAAATACAAAAAGCAGATTATGGCACTTGCCATCATCGCTTGGATTGTATTCGCCGCGGCCTTGTATATGGATGAATCTTTTGCTGGCGAGCATGAATCAACCGGGCCAATTTCAGCCAAGGTGTTGCTAGAACAACAGCCTGAGTTTGCTGAAAACTATCAAAACTATACACCGTTAGAAACAGAATTAACGGCTGTTGCCGAGATTGCTGATAATGTCAGTATTGATGTTTACTTTGGTTCATGGTGCCATGACAGCCAACGTGAAGTACCAAGGTTTTTAAAAGCATTTGTCGATTCATCGGCAAAGATTCGTTTAATCGCATTGGATACCAAAAAGTCTGATGCTAACGGTGAAGCTAAAGCGGCTAACATAAAGTTTACGCCGACTTTTGTGGTTATCAAAGATGGTCAGGAAATTGGCCGTGTTGTGGAAAAACCAAAGACTACCAATGGTGAAGATATTCTTGCTATTTTTGCCCAAGCAAAATAGCTAATCCAACTCATTCAGTGTGCTCAGAACTTCTGAGCGCACCTCTTCTATCGCTTTATTAACCTGTTCGTTACTGTCTGACTTGGTTTCTAAATGCTGCCAATGATCACCCCATAGATTGTGCAACTGTGCCGCGTCGCTTTCTACGGCGAGATTGACAGTTTTTGATAAGTCATTGATATACAGAACAAAGCGCCAGCCGCGAATGTTATCCAGTGGGGCTTTATCGTAATAGGTACTATCGACTAAGAGTTGCAGTTCGGCCAGTGATTTAAGTATTTCAAACGACGAGGTTCTGACATTACGGTTATGTTCGGTAACTTCATTACGCCAAGTATTATAAGACAAAGAGGTGATAGCAATAATCATGGAGATTATTGCTATCATGTGCTGTTTAATTTGTTGGCCAACACTTTGTGGTTGGTTATTAGAAGTCATAAAAGTTGCCAGAATAACGGCTTAACTGCCTTGCTTTTCCGGTTCTTCATCTTTGCTCTTACCGCGTAACTTATCGAAGAAGCCCTTGGTTTCTTTTTCAACTTTGTCTTTTAATTGCTGCTTTGCAGCCTTTTCGAACTGCTTTTTCGTTTCTTTGCTGATTTGACTAAACACTTCTTTGGCAACCACTGCGCCAATTTGACTCGCCGGCAAACCTTCGCTACCGCCAATATTACCGAGCTTAGACGCCGGAATTTCAACGTCCATGGTTTTACCGTTAACTTTGGTTAAATCGAGCGTTAAGGCGATACCTGCCAATTCCAAGTTAGAGATGGCAATGCGCTTTTCTTCGCCCTGCTTGGCAGGGCGATCAGTTTGTACATCTTCATTAGGCTGGCCATTTTTATCAAACTTACTGTTGATAATTTTCATCAAGTCACTGATGTTGTTACTGCCATCTTTTTCAAATTCAACAAACACTTGCGGGTCAATTAATTTAACCGACTCCAATACGATAGGTTGCTTGGTGATGGTTTTTAGGTCGATATCTAACGACACTTCGCCAAGATAAAAGGCATTTTTTTGTTGATACTTACTTGGGTTATTAAAGGCGATACCGTAAATGCCGCCAAAACCTTCGGTAAGTTTTAAATCGACCTTATCAACAGTAACGGTATTTTCGGTCAGTTTGCTGCCGACGATTTCAATTTGACTGCGAATAAAACCATTCCAGTCGACAGAGGCGAGAAACCACAACACACCACCAAAGATCAATAACAAGGTGGCAGCTACAATTGCAAGTTTATTCATAATTTTCCTAAGCTTAGTTAACACATTTAATATCTATGTTTTTATTATAGACATGCTTGCGTTTTATTTAACCTGAAAAATGTGTAATTCAACGTTTAGAAATCGTATAGGGATGTAAATTCGTATATAGTGCCGCTAATTTAACCTAGCTGTAACTTTGGATATCTGATTTTCATGGAAAATAATAAAATTTCGCGTTGGCCTATTATATTTCTAGCGCTCGTTTTGATTGCCTTACTAGCCTACATTAATTGGCCACAGGAGCAAAACAAGGCATCTCGTGGTGCGCGTATTATTAATGTCATCACCACACCGGTTGTGATGGCCGATTTCAGTGACGAATTTGAAGCATTGGGTACCGCCAAAGCCAACGAGGAAGTGGTATTAACCGCACAGTACACTGACATTATTAAGTCGGTGCATTTTAATGACGGTGATGAAGTTAAAAAAGGCCAGATATTGGTCGAACTGTCTAAAGATGAAGAAGAGGCAAAAATTGCTGAGTTGCAAGCCAACTTAGAAATTGCTGAAGCGCAATTATTGCGTTACCGCGAACTATTAAATAAGGGCGTTGGTTCGGTATCACAACGTGACGAGCAAAAAGCCAAGGTTAAAGCATTAGAAGCACAATTAAAAAGTGCGCGAGCGATACTATCAAATTTAACCATTAAAGCGCCTTTCGACGGGCAACTAGGTTTTCGTCAAGTCTCGGCGGGTGCCTTGGTCTCACAAGGCGAAGAAATCACTTCCCTTGACGATATAAGCACAATCAAAGTCGATTTTAATATTCCAGAGCGTTTTATCAATACCATTGAAATAGGTCAGTCAATCAGTGCCAGTAATATCGCTTTCTCTGACAAATTGTTCGTCGGTAAAGTGACCGGTATTTCACCGCGTGTTGATGCGGTAACTCGTACTGTACAAATTCGCGCTGAAATTCCAAATGCACAAAAACAGCTAAGACCGGGCATGTTGATGAGCATCATTTTACAGCGTGATGTTGAGCAGTTATTGCAAATACCTGAAAGTGGCATTATTCCTTTTGAAGATAAGCACTTTGTATTTGTCGCCCGTGACGGTGTGGCTAAAAGAATTGACGTGGTTATTGGTCGTCGTAAGCCGGGTTCCGTTGAAATTATCTCGGGTATTGCTGAAGGTGAGCAAATTGTTATTGAAGGTGCGTTGAAATTGCGCGATGGCGCGATGATCAAAACGCAGCTGGATACGGAGTAACGACGGGTGATTTTATCGGATTTATCAGTTAAACGTCCGGTTTTTGCAACCGTACTTAACCTATTGATCGTTACGTTTGGTATCGTTGCTTTCTTAACTTTACCATTACGTGAATACCCAGATACCGACAAACCAGTGGTAACGGTACAGACGTCATACCCTGGCGCTTCCGCAGCTATTGTCGAAACCAAGATAACGCAATTGTTGGAAGACAAAATCAGCGGTATCGAAGGGGTTAAATCAATCACCTCGACATCAACTGATGGTCGTTCGCGTATTACCATTGAATTTGAACTAGGTCGCGATATTGATGGTGCTGCCAATGATGTGCGTGACAAGATTTCAGCGGAAGTACGACGCTTACCTGATCAAGCCGATCCGCCAGAGGTGCTAAAAGCCAATGATGATGGCGATGTTATCGCCTGGTTTACCTTGCAAAGTGATGTGTTTAACACACTTGAATTAACCGATTACGCCAATCGTTATATTACCGATCGTTTCGCCACGGTAAATGGTGTCGCCGAAGTGATGGTCGGTGGTGGCCGAACCTATGCGATGAAAATATTACTTAACCGTAAGGCCATGGCGGCACGTAACATCACCGTAACTGACGTAGAAGATACCTTAAGAGCAGAAAACGTTGAATTACCTGCCGGTGAAATTGAATCGGTCGACCGAGATTTTAGCGTCCGTGTTGCACGTAGCTATAAGAACGAACAAGACTTTGCCAATATGGTTATTGCCCGTGGTGATAATAATTCATTGGTACGTCTTATTGATGTAGCTCAGGTTAAGGTCATGGCCGAAGACGATGAAACCATGTTTAAAGGCAATGGCCGAAACATGGTTGGTCTTGGTATTATCAAGCAATCTACCGCGAACACCATTTCTGTGGTTGATGCGGCGCGCAAGGAAATGGATATCATCAAAGACAATCTGCCTTCCGGTACCACTATCGTACCAAGCTATGATTCGTCTATTTTTATCAAAGAGTCTATCGACGAAGTATATAACACCTTAGGTATTGCCATGTTTATGGTGGTGCTAGTTATCTTTATCTTCCTCGGTAATATTCGGGCAACCTTGATCCCGGCGGTTACGGTTCCAGTTGCCTTGATTGGCTCAATGATGGTGCTCAGTGCCTTTGGCTTTTCCATTAACTTGTTAACCTTACTGGCGTTGGTGCTTGCCATAGGTTTGGTGGTTGATGATGCGATTGTTGTGCTGGAAAATATTTACCGTCGAATTGAAAACGGTGAAGCGCCATTGCTGGCGGCCTACAATGGTGGCCGTGAAGTGGCGTTTGCGGTTATTGCAACAACCTTGGTATTGGTGTCGGTATTTGTGCCATTGGTGTTTATGTCTGGCGATATCGGCCGCTTATTTACCGAGTTTGCCCTTGCCATTGCTGCAGCGGTTATCTTTTCCAGCCTCACTGCACTGTCATTAACACCAATGATGTGCTCGAAATTATTGAAACATCGCCAACGTAGCTCGTCATTTGGGCAACTGTTAGATAAAGGCTTTACCAAGCTTGAAGTGGGCTATGCCAATTTATTGCATTCGACCATTAAGCAGCCGGTTATGTTGACCTTTATTATGATCTTAGCATTTGCGTTATTGGTGACTATTTTCAATAAGTTACCGAATGAATACGCGCCAAAAGAAGATCGTGGCGGCGCCTTTTTGATTATGAGTGGTGCTGAAGGGGCAAGTTACGAAAGTAATGTCAGTAATATGCGTCAAATTGAGCAGAAGCTATTACGTCATTATCAAGAAGGCACATTAGAACGCGTTATTGTCCGTGTTCCCGGTTTTCGTGATACCGGTGGTATCGCCATTATTGGTCTGCCGGCTTGGGATCAACGTGACATCTCTACTCAAGAGTTTATCAGTGATTTCAACCGTGAGCTATCGACGGTAACCGATGTACGTGCCTTTGTGATGAGTCGTGGTGGTTTAGGTGGTCGTGGTGGCGGTGGTCGTCCAATCGGTTTTGTTCTGCAAGGTAATAGTTATGAAGAGTTGGCGCGCTGGCGCGACATCATTATGACTCGTGCCCAACAAAACCCAGGTATCATCGGCTTAGAAAGTGACTATAAAGAAACCTCGCCACAGCTATTGGTGAACATCGATCGCACGCGCGCATCCGATCTAGGTGTTTCTGTTGGCGATATCGGTAAAACCCTGGAAACCATGTTGGGTAATCGTCGAGTTACAACATACATTGATCGCGGTGAGGAATACGATGTCATATTAGAAGGTGACGAAAGTGATTATCGTAGCCCTAGCGCCATTGATAATATTTATGTGCGTTCAAAAGCAACAGAGCAGCTTATCCCAATGTCTAACTTGATCAGCTTTTCTGAAAATGCCCGCTCCAAACAACTGAACCGCCATAACCGACTGCGCAGTATTACCCTTGAAGGTAATTTAGCTGAAGGCTATACCTTAGGTGAAGCATTAGACTTTTTAAATAATGTGGTTAAGGAAGAGCTACCTGTTGAAGCCTCTGTTGATTACACTGGACAATCATTGAAGCTAAAAGAAGGCGCCAGTTCGATGACCTTCATTTTTGCTTTGGCATTGTTGATTACCTATTTGGTTCTAGCTGCACAGTTTGAAAGCTTTGTGCACCCATTTGTGATCATGCTGACCGTACCTCTTGCTTTGGTTGGTGGTCTATTAGGCTTATACCTCATGGGCATGAGTCTTAACATTTACAGTCAAATTGGTATTGTGATGTTGATTGGTTTGGCGGCGAAAAACGGTATCTTAATTGTTGAATTTGCCAATCAATTACGTGATAAAGGTATCGAGTTTAGCGACGCCATAGTACAAGCGTCGCAGCAACGATTACGACCTATTGTGATGACATCGTTTACCACGGTAATGAGTGCCATTCCTTTGGTTATTGCCATAGGCCCTGGTGCGGAAAGCCGCATGGTACTCGGTGTGGTTATTTTTGCTGGGGTTAGTATTGCCACTATCTTTACCTTGTTTGTTGTTCCGGGCGCGTACTACTGGTTATGTCGTAATACCAAATCACCAGAGTTTATCGCCAAACAAATCGATGAGCAAAGCTAACCGTTAATCTCTGTTGCATAACGAATGAGCCGCACTGTTAATAGGTGCGGCTTTTTTATCTGCGTGTTAGGCGTTTTTATTTGAGCTGTCATTATTTTTCCATATAATGACAACGGCATTGCAGCCTTTAAACTAGACTGAGATGGATGCCAAATGTTTATATTTTAGCCGTCAAAAGAAGCCAATATTATGTCTTTTCCTCCTTGCCCTGAATGCAAATCCGAATACGTTTACCAAGATCAAAATCAATTAATTTGTCCTGAATGTGGCCACGAATGGAACCCTGAACAGGCGGTCATTGATGACGATGCGGTCATCGTTAAAGATGCCAATGGAGCACAGCTTAATGAGGGTGACAAAGCAACGGTCGTCAAAGATTTAAAAATTAAAGGCAGTTCACACGTTATTAAGATTGGTACAAAAGTATTGATTAGACGTATTCAAGACAGCAAAGATCATCAACTCGACTGTAAGGTCGATGGTGCCGGCGAAATGATGGTGACCGCTAAGTTCGTTAAAAAGTCGTAAGTGAGCATCATCATACAAGTAATATGGGGCTGTCGCGGTTTGGTGCGCTAACTTACTAATTCGCTAATTTAAAATAAAAAGGGTCGTTAATGACTAAAGTCGTGGTTTTTGGCAATTCAGGCTCTGGCAAATCAACGCTGGCAAAACAGCTACGCGATAGCTGTGCTTGTGCACACTTAGACTTAGATACCATCGCTTGGCAAGCTGTGGTGCCGCCACAACGCAAACCGCTTAGTCAGTCTCGGCAATTGATTGACGAATTTTTAGCGCGTAATCAAGATTGGGTGATTGAAGGCTGTTACGCTGATTTATTACACATGGTGATGGCTGACGCTGACGAGGTGATTTTCTTAAACTTACCTATTCACGCCTGTATTGAAAACGCCAAACGTCGCCCATGGGAACCTCATAAATACCCATCAAAACAAGCGCAAGATGAAAATTTAGCGATGTTGATAGATTGGATTTCAGCCTATACACGTCGTGATGATACATTCTCACACCGTGCGCACCAGCAGCTGTATGACGACTTTAAAGGCAACAAATCAATTCGAGTCGAAAATCAGGCCTTAAAAAACAGTTAGCTCACCAGTCTTGGTTTAGCTTAACTGTTTATTATCTAACAAGGTTATACACTCTTGGCTAACGGCAAATCGAATTAACCAAGAGTCCTCTCGACTATTTTTTCAAGGCCTCTACGGGAACTTGCGTCGGTTTGATTTGTTCACTGGCATAACAACCCAGTACTTTGATGAAACGGGTCAGCTTGGTCAGCTTATTCAACACTTCTTGCATCGCTGCCGTTTGTAAATTGGCTTCAACGTCAATATAGAACATCTCTTCCCAAGGTCGCCCTTGAATCGGTCTCGATTCAAGTTTGGTCATGTTGACGCCGTATTCTTTTAGGACAATCAAACAGTCCACCAACGCCCCAGGATTTTGATCCGTTGCCATAATAAACGTGGTTTTCGCTGGAATTTGTTCTGCCACATCAACCGGCTTTCTTGCCACTAAAATAAAACGGCTATGGTTTTCTTGTTGATTGGCAATGGATTTTACCAATGGCAATAGATCGTATAACTTACCACCTTCCTCAGAACCAATAACCGCAATGTTTTGGTCTTTGGTTTGTGCCACCTTTTGCATTGCTTGCGCACTGGAGTCGCAATACTCAATGCGGATGCCATCTTGCTTATGCAAGAAGTTGCTGCATTGTACCGCAGGTTGCGCATGGGCGTAGATAACCTTGATATCCTCCAGCTTACTGTTAACCGAGGTCAGTAAACAGTGATCGATTGGCTGTGATAGCTCGCCGACGATGGAAAGGTTGGTGTGTTGCAGTAAATCATAAACCTCATTTATCGACCCTGAACTGGTATTTTCAATTGGCAATACACCGTAATCAACGTTTCCAGACTCCACTTGATTGAGGATTTCGGCAAAGCTGTCACAACCATACTCAGTGATTTCTTCAGCACGGCGAGAGAAATAACGATAGGATGCCAAATAGCTATACGAGCCTTTATCTCCTAGGAAAGCAACGCTAACTCTAGGTGTTTTAATATTTGGGTTTTTAAGTTGCTGCAAAAATGCTTGCTGGTTTAATACCGAGTCTTCAATAATGGTTTGGAAAACACTGGTCACATAGTGCGCATCAAGGCCTTTTTCTTTACCTATTTGAATGAGGCGAACTAATAGTTCTTGTTCGCGTTGTTGGTCACGCACTGGGCGTACCTGATGAGCCTTACTTTTCGCCACATTTAAGGTTAAAGCTCGACGCTCGGCAAATAGCTCAAGCAGTTGCTGATCAAGATCGGTGATCTGTTCTCTAATTACGTTTAAATCCAAACTGTCGGTCATGACAACACCTTAAATTGTCCAAAGGCAAAAACAAAGAAACCTCCGCTTGGGGAGGTTTCGTGAAAATTATTTACGAAAAATCCCCAACGTCAGTCGGTAAAAAAGATAAAAAAGAAGCGGCTGGTGAATTTATTCATGGTTTTACTCTATTAACCTTAAGGAAAACTGTCAACGAAAAACTTGAAATCTGTTAAGATAGCGCCATTTATATGCTATTGAACTTACTAACTGGGTGTGAACGATGTCTTCTTTACAAGATCAATTGCTAAAGGCTGGGTTGACGACTAAGCAAAAAGCGCGTCAAGCCAATACCGATAGGCGTAAAAAGAAAAAACAAAAAAACAGTGGTGTTAAAGTTGAAGCCACGTTGCAAGAGCAAGTGCAGCAAGATCTTGCCAAAGCGAAATCTGACAAAGCTGAGAAAGACAAAGCACTGAATCAGCAAAAGCAGCAACAGCTTGCCGAGAAAGAGCAGCAACATCGTATGTTGCAGATATTAGAACATCACCATATCAAAGACATTGATGGTGAACTTGAGTACAACTATACCGAGCACGGCAAGGTGAAAAAGTTGTACATTAATGCGCAAACGCAAAAGGCGTTAATTAATGGCCGTTTGGCGATTTGTGCGATGAATGGTAATAGCTTTGTGGTGACCGCGGAGACGGCAGCGAAACTGGCGCAGATTGATGAGTCAGTGGTTCTGCTTCGTCACGACAAAGCAGATGATATGGTCGATGAAGATGATCCATATGCCGATTATCAAATCCCAGATGATTTGATGTGGTAAGCCAAGTTTTAAATATTTTTTTGAGGAGTAGTAAATGGCGTTAATTCGTTTTATTTTGGGCCGTTTGATTTTATTGTTTAATTTTATTTTTTCACCAAAGTCGGTGCAGCGTGACAGTGACAGTCAGCAAAAATTAGATCAAACAACCGATAGTTTTAGTTTGTACCAGCTTAATGCCTGCCCATTTTGTGTCAAAGTACGTCGTACAATGAAACGTCAGGGCTTAAACATTAAATTGGTCGACATTAAACAAGATGATAATTTACAACACTTGATTGAAAGAGGTGGCAAGCGCACTGTACCGTGTCTGCGTATAGATAATAAAGATGGCAGCAGTCAGTGGATGTACGAGTCATCTGCGATCATCAAGTATCTTGATGATGTGGCAGCTAAAGCCGCGTAAGTTAAATCCGCGCAACGTTAGTTATATCGTCAGCAAAAGGCCGGTTCTGCGGCCTTTTTTGTGTCTGTGGTTTGGTAAAAAAATTGATTGGCAAGCGTAAATGAACTGAACTGTCAGCAATTTTATGCAACGAGTGCGTGGCTTCTCGACATATCATTGTCTAATAGTATTTCTGCAGCCATAGCATGATTTACACAAATATTTGTTGTTGAATATGATGAACTGAGGAAATTTTATGTTCGTATCATCTGTCCTAGTTTAAAGTTAACGTATAGTTGGGGCACAGTACCGTTATGGCAAAATTATCGAAGCAGCAGTTTAACTGCAAAGAAAGCCAAGTTACCGATGAAAAAATTTATCAGCAACGTCGCCAGTTGTTGAAGAAGTTAGGCTATGTTGGCGCTGCCGGACTATTAGCCCCTTATGCAGGCCTAAGCATGGCCAATGGCAAAGAATCAAACGAATTCAGTTTGCGTGAATTAGCGTTCTCTAAAACCAACAAAGCGTCGATTAGTGAAAAACTCACCCCTGAGTCAAAAGTGACGACGCACAATAATTTTTACGAATTTGGTGCGCAAAAACACCAACCTGCCGAGCTCGCCCAAAAGTTTAAGGTCAATCCATGGCAATTAAAAATTAGCGGTGAAGTAGAAAGACAATTGACCTTAGGTTATGACGACTTATTCAGTCGCTTTGACATAGAAGAGCGTATTTACCGCTTACGTTGCGTTGAAGCGTGGTCGATGGTTGTGCCTTGGTTAGGGTTCCAATTAAGCGATTTGATTAAACTGGCACAGCCAACCAGCAAGGCAAAATACGTAAAATTTAAAACCCTGTACGATCCGAAACAAATGCCAGGACAAGCCAATCACTATTTAGGTGGCGGTATAAAATACCCGTATCAAGAAGGTTTGCGCATGGATGAAGCCATGAACCCACTAACTATTATGGCTGTGGGGCTTTATGGTAAAACCTTACCACCACAAAATGGCGCGCCGATTCGCTTGGTGTTACCGTGGAAGTATGGGTTTAAAAGCATTAAGTCGATTGTTGAAATAGAATTTACCGAGCAACAACCCGCGACAACCTGGAGTAAATTGGCACCTAAAGAGTATGGCTTTTATGCGAATGTTAACCCTAATGTTGATCACCCTCGCTGGTCACAAAAAAGCGAGCGCCGAATCACCTCTGGGGGACTGTTTAGTCGCAATCGAATCGACACTCAAATGTTTAATGGCTATGGCGAACAGGTAGCGCAGATGTACCAAAGCATGGATTTGGCTAAGTATTATTAATACGGTATTCGATTAACTATGGCGATGCATAGAACGAAAATATGGTTGCTTAAAGCGCTGATTCACATCGCCGCTTTACCTGTGGCGGTGTACTATTATTATCTCGCGATTAGTGATCAATTTGGCGCAGATCCGGTTGAGGCGATCATTCATTTTACCGGCATTGGCGCATTGAATTTATTATTGATTACCTTAGCCGTCTCGCCTGTTGCTAGATATTTCATACAGCCGTGGCTGCTTAATGTTAGGCGCCTGTTAGGCCTTTATGCCGCGTTTTACGCCTTGCTTCATGTGGCGAACTTTTTTCTATTTGAATTACAGTTGGACTTTGGCTTATTCATTGGTGAAGTTATTGAGCGGCCGTATATCACCGTCGGTATGGTTGCGTTTGTGTTGATAGCGGCATTGGCAATTACCTCATGGAGTCGAATTCGTCGTAAAATGGGCCGCAGTTGGCAAAAGCTGCATAATTATAACTACCTGTTAACGGCGTTGGTGACTATCCACTTTTATTGGTCAGTCAAATCCGAACTGATTGAACCTTCTATCTATATTTTAGTGTTATTGGTGTTGCTATCGTTTCGCCAGCGCAAGTTTAAGCCTTGGCTTAAAGCACTAAAAAGCCTGTCCTTTGCTCGCTTGTTGTCGCGTAAAACCTAACAACAAGGTACACTTACACTTCTATCAATAATTGTAAATAAAATGATATGGATACGCCTGAGCAGTGGCACGTCACAGTCAGCAGCGCTGATCATAACGCGGTAAATTTACTGGCCAATGCCAGTGGCTTGTCGGCGCAATGGGTTAAGCAAGCAATGCAAAAAGGTTGCGTTTGGTATACGCGCAATAAGCATACTCAGCGTCTGAGGCGCAGTAAAAAAGCCTTGCAAGTTGGTGATGAAATACACTTTTATTATAACTCACAAGTGCTCAACCAAGAGGTTGATGACGCCATATTGATTGATGATCAGCTTGCATTCAGTGTTTGGCTTAAGCCTTATGGCATGGTGTGCCAAGGGTCTAAGTGGGGCGACCACACGACCATCAATCGTTTTGCCGAAACCCACCTTAAGCCGCAACGCCCGGCATTTATTGTTCATCGCCTTGATAAAGCAACGACCGGCATCATGGTCATGGCTCATAGTAAATCTGCGGCGAGAGAGTTGTCGACAGCGTTTGAACAACGCTTAACGGCAAAGACGTATCAAGCGGTGGTTTCAACCGCATGGCAATTATCTGACGATAAGGTGACCGTCGACTTGGATGTCGATGGCAAACATGCAGTCAGTCACATTACGCTTTTGCAAAACGATGTAATCAATAATAAAGCCTTAGTCTCGGTTAAAATTGATACCGGCCGTAAACATCAAATACGCAAACACCTTGCGTCGCTAAACATGGCCATTCTTGGTGATCGTTTATATGGCGATGCAACAACCTTTGCTTGCGATTTGCAGTTAAGAGCCGTTGCATTGGCGTTTGATTTTCAAAATCAACGTTACCGTTATCAATTACCAGAACAGCAATATTTGTCACTGTAACGCGACGATTATTAATGGCATAATTTGCGTATTAAAACGTTGCAAGCCAATCCCAAATCAATGCTCGCAACTATGCTCACAATTATGTTTATCATCTTGATGTGTTAACTTAATCGACACGAAAATAGGCATTCGGAATTTAATATGGCAATTGATGTAGTACCAACGGTGCTTTACTCAGGCATGTTGGGGGTCGTTATATCGGCACTTGTTCAAGCCACTAGCAAACCTAAGCATAAACAGACAATGTATTTGTCAGGGCTGTTAGTACTGTTGATCATTCATATTTTAGGAGAACTCTATATATATTCTGGTGCTTACCGATTTGCACCTGGGTTAGCAGGCTTTCAGTTACCTATTCGAATGCTATTGGGGCCGGCTCTTTATTTTTATGCCTATGCGGCAATGTCAGCAGACTGCAAACGTTCTGTGCGAAGTTATTTAACCGCGCTACTCGGGCCGCTTGTGGTTATTGTTGCTATGTTACCGTTTGTTTTCGCCATGACTGCCGAGCAAAAACTCGCCTTGGCGGATCCTGCAACCCGTGACCCCGAGCTATGGCAGATAGCCATCTATACCTGCTTGTTTTCTGCAGTGGCTTTTATTTTCTTCACCTTTGCATACTTGTTTGCAGCGTTAAAATTGCACGCACAACATCGCAAGCAGTTAATGGATAAATACTCTGCCATTGAAAAACGTTCAATGGATTGGTTTCGAGTTGTGTTGATTTTGTGGGGGCTAGCTTGGCTTGTTTACGCTACTAATTACGCAGCAACGTTTATTGGGGTTAGATGGTTTGCTGTCGCTACGCTGTTGCCGTTATTTGAATTGTTAATCTTAATCGCATTTACGCACCTTGCTCTTAATCAATCGGAGCTGAGAGAGTCGGAAAAGGGCATTACTCAGCAAACCCAACAAAGAACAACGGTGATTCCGCCGGAAAAAATGCATCAAATCGCTGAGAAGTTATCGGCTACCATGGCTGAAAAGCAACTCTATAGAGACGATGAGTTATCATTAAATAGCTTATCTACGTCAATTGCAGTAAGTGAGAATTATATTTCAGAAACACTGTCACAATTTCTCAATACCAATTTTTTTCAATTCGTGAATAGCTACCGAGTTGAAGAAGCGAAAAAGCTACTAATGGATAGCGACATGTTGGTTTCAACGATAGCCTATGAAGTGGGGTTTAAATCAAAATCGACCTTTAATTCGGCTTTTAAAAAAATAGTAGGCACCACGCCGACCGCGTTTAAAAAAGCACCACAAATCTAAAGGTAGGCGAAATAATAGACGGTTAACGGACTAATTAGACCGAATGTGCCCATTCGGACGACATTAATGGCCTTTTTTTAGAAACTTTGCAGACACTTTTCATGTAATAGAGAAACTTGATTTGCAAACAACATCAAAAAATATTTCGTTATCAAGCGAACAACAAAAAAGCGTTTCGAGCGACCAGCTAACGAAAAAATCGACATTAGCCTTAGCCAATAATCTATTAAAGTACTCCGCAATATTTTGGTTTTTGGCGATAATGGCAGGCCAATGGTTATTCTTTTATTATGTTTTATCCTTCTACGGCTTTTCAGTGATCAACGATAATATGGAAATCTGGAATCGCTGGGAGGCATTAGGCAGTAGCCCATATAAAGCTGGTGACAGTACCGGAAATCTGATTTTTGCAGCGCATACTATTGGCGCTGGCATTGTTGCCTTTGGCGGAGCGTTGCAATTGATTCCCAAAGTGCGGGCGGTTGCGCCAAGGTTTCACAAGATAAATGGTTATATCTATCTAGCGACCGTGTTTTGCTTGGCCATGTCAGGCTTCTATTTATCTTGGATTCGCGGCGCGAGTCCCGATACGCTGTCGGCGATAGGAACAAGCATAAATGGTTTTTTTATTTTGGGCTTTGCCTGCCTTGCCGTTAAACATGCCATAAATAGAGACATCGCCACTCATAGGCAATGGGCTATACGATTATTTCTTGTCTCCAATGCACAGTGGTTTCTGCGCGTAGGCGTGTTCAGTTATATGATCACAGGTACTGTTTTAGGAGCCAAACCTGCATTTGGCGATCCATTTTTTACTATTTGGACCTTTGCTTGTTTTCTTTTACCACTGGCGGCTGCGCAACTTTACTTTTATGCGTCTACTCGTCCTAATGCCAATCTAAAAATCGTCGCTGCTGCGTTGCTGTTTATATTAACTATATTAATGATAATTGGTGTCGTTGGCTTAACACCATTCCTTATGCAAGTAGTAAGTGGCGAGCCAATTAGCTTCTAATGGTAAATGTTAATAGCTAGCAACAAGAATGGTAGAAAAAGTTTGGTGCCTGAACGCGGGGGAGACAATGCATTCGAGGCACCACTACTTATGATGGTGAATACGACTAAAAGTTCACAACATTTGGTGGTGTTGGTTGGGCAATTTTGGTCAATGCTTGTTTTAGATCGTCAATAATGTCGTCAACTGACTCTAACCCCACTGATATTCGGATTAATGTATCGCTAATACCGGCATCGCGACGCTCTTCTTCACTGTATGGAGAGTGGGTCATCGATGCTGGATGTTGAATTAATGACTCCGCATCGCCCAAACTTACCGCAATTGAAAACAGCTGCATGCTATTAATAAAGCATTCACCATCGATAATGCTGCCTTCTAGCTCAAACGCTATCACACCACCGGCAGCCTGCATTTGCGTGCCGATGTATTTATGATCTGGATGACTAGCCAAGCCGGGGTAATAAACGCTGCGAACTTGAGGTTGGCGTTGCAGAAACTCGGCAACCGTTTGTGCGTTTTGACAATGTCTTTCCATACGCACGTTAAGAGTTTTTAAACCGCGAATGATCAGCCATGCATCGTGCGGGCTAATGGTGCCACCAAAGTCCTTTAAAATGGTCAATTTAATATGTTCAATCATCTCGTTGCTACCGCACACTATGCCGGCAACGACATCACCATGGCCGTTAAGGTATTTAGTCGCACTGTGAATCACGACATCAATGCCAAACTGTTTTGGTTGTTGCAACATTGGCGTTAAAAAGGTGTTATCGACGATAGAGACTAGGTTATGTTGCTTGGCAATATCGGCAATCATTTGCAAATCGATGACCGCCATATTGGGATTAATAGGAGTTTCCAAAAATATCGCTTTGGTATTGTCCTGAATCGCTTGTTTGATGTTCTCTGCACAACTCATATCAACGAGGCTGACCTCTACGCCAAAACGGGTAAGCTGATGGCTAATAAAGGCATAGCTGCAGCCGTACAGAGCCTTGCTGGCGATTAAATGGTCACCGGCGCTTACATTCGCTAACAGCGCTGCAGATACCGCCGCCATACCTGTTGCCGTAGCTGCAGCGTCATCCATATCTTCAAGTGCGGCGACTTTGAGTTCGAGCTCACGGGTTGTTGGGTTACCTAAGCGTGTGTATATATACCCTTTTGATTCACCGGCGAATCGCTCTGCGCCTTGCGCTGCTGAATCGAATACGAAGGTCGAGGTTTGGTACAAAGGTGTTGCTAGACTTCCGTATTGATCAGAGTGTTGCTTACCCGCGTGAATGGCGCGGGTTGCCATATTCATTTGTTTCTTCATCATCATCCCCATTATTTGTTGCAATTGTTTGCACGGGCTTCTGGTATTGACCGAACATTTCCAAGCTAGCCGGTTGTGTTGTTTTTTGTTGTCGTTGTTATCAAACGGCCTGAGTAGCCAATACATGTGTGTGCGTTGCTTATTGACGTGATTACTGCAAGATGCTTGCCGATTATTTAATTGTTATTAATTTCAATGACTTAATCGTTTGTGTTGTTTGTTTTAGAAGTGGTTGGTTATTATTTTGTAATATTTTTATTACACTGAATTTGTTGTCAGTCGATTAAATCGGCTTGGTGATGTATATCGTTTACCTTTACTTGCTTACTTAGACTGTTTTATCGCCTGTTTATTGCATCTTTACTTGACTTTTTTAGTGGTTGTAATAAATTTATTACGTGTAATGTTTTTATTACGCGTGTTTGTTGTTTTTGTTGTTGGCAGCGTAATACGGCGAGCCAGTTAACCGTGATTAGGAATTGATCTAATGCGTCTAAATGTTATATCGACCAACAGGTTGGGGATCACTCAGCAAATATTAACGGTCATTGCCGAGGCGAAATGTGACATCATTGCTATGGAAGTCGCACATAACCACACCTATGTGCACATCAAAGATAATGGCGTAGCGTATACACAACTCAGCAAGCAAATATTAACCATTGAGGGTGTTCATAAAATCGACCCAGTTACATTGTTGCCAGGTGAAAAAACAGCACAACAATTGCAAGCCTTGTTTGCCAATATCCCTGAGCCAATCATTGATATCGATAATAAAGGTTTTATTATCAATGCCAATCGAGCGGCGTTAATCCAAGTCGCATTGCCGATAGAACAATTTGTCGGTCAACCATTACAATCATTTATTCAGCAAAAACTGCGTATTTATTTGAGTGGCCAATCCACCACACAAGAAATCAACTTTGCTGGTAACCCGTATTATGCTGATATCACGCCAGTGCGCTCAGAGCAGGAAGTCAGTGGTGCCGTTATCGTATTGCGCAGCTTGCTCAATGTCGGTCGCCACTTAAGTCAATATCAACAAGGGGTGTACAGTGGTTTTGATAGCATCATCGGCCAGTCTCAGGTGATGCTGGAAATCAAAGAGCTAACCCGCAAGTACGCCAGCAATGATTTGCCAGTACTGATCAGCGGCGAAACCGGTACAGGTAAAGAACTACTTGCCAAGGCGCTGCATGATAATGGACAACGCGCCAGTAAGCCGATGTTAGCCATAAACTGTGCAGCGATGCCAGAACATATGCTAGAAGCTGAATTATTTGGCTACGCCGCTGGCGCATTTACTGGCGCCAAAAGCGGTGGCAAACCCGGCTTGTTGGAATTGGCCGATGGCGGTACGGTATTTCTCGATGAAATTGGTGAAATGGACACCGCTCTGCAGGCAAAATTATTGCGATTTCTGCAAGATTTGAAAATACGCCGACTTGGCGGTGTCAAAGACCGGCAAGTGGACGTGCGTATTGTCAGTGCGAGTCACCGCAACCTTGATGAGATGGTTGAGCAAAAAACATTTCGTGAGGACTTATATTATCGTCTCAATGTGTTGCAAATTGACCTGCCACCGATTCGAGACCGTCATGGTGACATCGAGCTGTTGGTTGAACATTTTCTTAAAAATGCGGCGATGCAGGTTAATCAACCTGAATTGGCAATGTCGCAACAAACCAAAGCGCAACTCGTTGCCTACCATTGGCCCGGGAACGTCAGACAATTGCAAAACACCATTTTTCGCTTAGCGGCACAAACCGATAGCGATATCATTGATGCTCCAGCGCACTTTTTACAAGACAAAAAGAGTTCGCAAAATAAGTCACAGGCAAACGACGCACTATTTAGCAATATTGAACAGCAAGAATCATGGCTGTGTGCACAACAAGACTTTGAGCGCCAATTGTTGTCGCGTTTATATCCCCTGTATCCAAGCACGCGTAAATTGGCAGAGCGATTACAGGTATCTCATAATAAAATTGCGATGAAACTTCGCGCATACGGCATCAAAACAAGCGAATAAATACCATGATCGAAAAACACAGTGTTGCTTATCAGTTAATCCAATCGTTACAGCAACGTGGCGTACGCTATATATTCGGTGTTCCTAGTGGCGGTTTCTTACCCTACTTGCAAGCCATCAATGATATTGACAACATTGAGTTTGTATTAACGGCACACGAGGGAGGGGCGGCGTTTATGGCGGCAACGATGGGCAAATTGACGGCGACTCCTGGGGTGTGCTTTGCTACCTTTGGCCCAGGCGCCACCAATCTAAGTACCGGCGTCGGCAGTGCACTCCTTGACCGTTCAGCTGTTATCGCCCTTACCGATGAAGTTGCCGATGATAATATCGGCCGGACAATGCAGATGAACATTGACCATCAAGCCTTGTTTGGGCCGCTAACCAAAGCCAGTTGGCGATTGCGTGCTGCCAATATTGCTGATCAGATAGAACGCGCATTTGCTATCGCAACTCAAGGTATTGCCGGCCCAGTTCATATAGGCTTACCGGTCAATATCAGCAAACAAATTGTCGTCGCAGAAAATACTCAAAATGCTAGAGCAAAAACGCCAGCGAATAATCTCCTTGATGATGTTGATTGCAACCCTCACGATGAGGCAACCATAAGCGCAGATGCCATTGAAATACATCGGCATTTAATGGCGGCGAAGAAGCCTCTTTTGGCGATAGGTTTGCGCGCACTCGACCAACAGTCGAGACAAGCAATCGAACAATTAGCGACAATCTTGGCGATTCCTGTGGTGGTTACGCCTATGGCGAAAGGGGCTATAAACGAACAGCATAGCAGTTACGCCGGTGTGCTGTTTCACGCCTTAAGCGATCGCGTAGCCGACATCTATCGACAAGCGGATGTGGTCGTTGCCATCGGCTATGACGAAGTTGAATTTAATTATTCTCAATGGCTTAGCGCCGCCAAACTTATCAGCATCGATAGCGTATCAACAACCATTGATGGCCTTAGCGATACTGAGATTGCGCAATATCAACAGCCCATAGCAGCTGTGCTCAATAGGCTTGTCGCGCGCATCAACAAGCAATTACCAGAGTACCATTGGCAACCTCAACAAATAACGGATTTGAAGCGGGCAATGAGCCTTAAGTTTGAGCAATATAATGATCATTTTGGTCCGGTGAGTGCTTTGCAAACCTTGCGTTCAATATTGCCCAGCGATGGCATTATGACCTGCGATGTTGGTGCTCATACTCATCTTATTGGTCAATTATGGTCGGTAAACGAGCCTATGTTGCAGCTGATGAGTAATGGCTGGTCTTCAATGGGCTACGGCATACCGAGTGCTATCGCCGCAAAGCTTGCTTGCCCAGATAAACTCGTATGTGCAGTGTTGGGGGATGGTGGATTTTTAATGACAGCCAATGAATTATCCGTTGCCAAACGTTTAAACTTAGCCATTGTTTTTGTTTTGTTCAGTGATGATGAATTGGCGTTAATACGTATTAAGCAAGATAAACAACAGCTGCCAAATTATGGCATTGAACAAGGCGTTAATTTGCCAACCACACAAGCCAGATTGTTTGCTGTGCCTGTGTTAAGCGTCGATAATCAGCAAGACTTTGCTGATACGTTACGTCAAGCGTTTACAATGAATCAACCGGTTATCGTTGAAGCGAAGCTGAGCGGCGATGACTACAGTCAACTCGTTTTACAAGCCAATAAATAGGTCACAACAGTTTTATGATAAACACCATAAAGTATGCCGAGCAAACCATAGCGCCGTCGAAAATTATTTGCATCGGTCGCAATTACGTTGAACACATTAAAGAACTAGGCAATGACATTCCTGACGATATGGTGGTGTTTATTAAGCCTAACTCGAGCTTAACCGAAACATTACAAAGTCAGCATCAAGAGCCTTTGCATTACGAGGGCGAGCTGTGTTTTTTATACCAACAAGGTCGGTTTACCGCGGTAGCGTTTGGATTGGATTTGACTAAGCGTCAGTTGCAATCAAATTTGAAACAAAAAGGTCTGCCGTGGGAGCGAGCTAAAGCGTTCGTAGGATCGGCGTTGTTTAGCGATTTTGTACCATTTGATAACCTTGAGCAGTTATCGTTATCGCTCACCATCAATGAGCAACTAATACAACAGGGTGGGGTGTCTTTGATGATGTATAAACCGCATGATATTCTTATCGAACTACAAACATTCTTACCATTACAAGATGGTGATATTGTGATGACAGGAACGCCAAAAGGTGTTGGTAAGGTTATGCCGGGGGCATGTTTTACAGGGTGTATTTTTGAACAAGATAAAGAGTTGGTTTGTGCACAATGGACAGCGTCTTAACACTGTCCTGACGCACATCGCTTAGCAGGTTTAGCCACCAATAAACTTAACTTTATAATTGTGCTTTTCTAATACGGTCTTAATTACATCGCGTTTATCACCTTGGATTTCTATGGTTTCACCCACCACGGTGCCACCAGTGCCACAGGTTTGTTTGAGCTTTTTCGCTAGCGCTTTTAGCTCTTTTGGCTCTAATCCAAGACCTGTAATGGTGACGACGCCTTTGCCTTTACGACCTTTAGTTTCACGTCGGACGTAAGCAAAACCATCGCTTGGGGTAACATCCGCTTCGCTTTTCTCTTCCTTGATGCGACCTTTATCGGTTGAGTACACCAGTTGTGACAGTTGATCCTGTAATGACGACATAATAATTTTGCCTGACTAATTCAATCTATATAAGCCATTTTAACAAATGTCTTGAATTTGAGATACAAAAAAGCCAGCGATAAATGCTGGCCTTTTACGTGCTATAACGAGCGTTGAATTATAACGCTTGCTCTAGCTCAGGTAGGGCGTCAAATAAATCGGCAACTAAACCGTAATCGGCAACCTGGAAGATAGGTGCTTCAGGGTCTTTGTTGATAGCAACAATGACTTTAGAATCTTTCATACCAGCCAAATGCTGGATAGCACCAGAAATACCAACAGCGATGTACAAATCTGGAGCAACGATTTTACCGGTTTGACCAACTTGCATGTCGTTAGGTACAAAGCCCGCATCAACAGCGGCACGAGATGCACCAATAGCAGCACCAAGTTTATCAGCGATACCATCGAGTAATTGGAAGTTTTCGCCGTTTTGCATACCACGACCACCAGAGATTACCACGCTTGCAGCACCAAGATCTGGACGCTCAGACACAGTCAATTCAGCACCAACGTAGCTTGAGGTACCCGCATCAGTCACCATAGACAAGCTAACAATCTCAGCTGAGCCTGTTGTTTCAACTGCATCGAAGCCTGTCGCACGTACCGTAATAACCTTAGTGCTATCTAGAGACTGAACCGTCGCGATAGCGTTACCAGCATAGATTGGACGAACAAATGTATCGGCACTTTCAACGGCAATGATGTCAGAAATTTGCGCAACATCTAACAAGGCTGCAACGCGAGGCATAAAGTTTTTACCCGTTGTCGAAGCGGACGCTAGAATGTGAGAGTAATCACCGGCAAGTTCAGTCACGAGTAAAGAAATATTCTCCGCTAACTGAAATTCGTAAGCAGCATCATCGGCAACCAATACTTTAGCTACACCAGTGGCTTTTGCCGCTTCTTCAACAACCGCATGACAGTTACTACCAGCAACTAGTACGTCAATATCGCCACCAATAGCAGCAGCGGCTGCAATTGTTTTTAAAGTTTCAGCCTTTAGGCTTGAATTATCATGTTCTGCAATAACTAGAATAGACATTAGATCACCTTCGCTTCATTCTTTAATTTTTCTACTAATTCACCAACAGTCTCAACCACGATGCCCGCTTGACGCTCGGCTGGTGGTGTTACCTTAATAAGGTTTGTACGTGAGCTAAGGTCAATACCGAAGTCTGCGGCACTCTTAACATCAAGCGGTTTACGCTTTGCTTTCATAATGTTTGGTAATGACGCATAACGAGGTTCGTTCAAACGAAGGTCCGTTGTTACGATCGCTGGAAGGTTTAACGCAACGGTTTGCAAACCGCCATCAACTTCACGAGTTACCGACACTTTGTCGCCGTCAACTTTCACTTCAGATGCGAATGTGCCTTGTGGCATACCCGTCAATGCACCTAGCATTTGACCGGTTTGGTTGTTGTCTGAATCGATAGATTGCTTACCTAGCAATACAATTTTCGGCTGCTCTTCTTCAACAACTTTTTGTAGAAGCTTAGCAACGTTTAGTGAATCTAAGTTTTGATCTGTGTCGATTTGAATCGCACGATCGGCACCAAGAGCCAATGCGGTACGAAGTTGCTCTTGGCAAGATTTGTCGCCGATAGAGACAGCAACAACTTCAGTAGCAACGCCTGCTTCTTTCAATCGAACCGCTTCTTCAACAGCGATTTCACAGAATGGGTTGATCGCCATTTTTACGTTGGTCAGATCAACATTTGAATTATCAGGCTTAACACGTACTTTGACGTTATAGTCGATTACGCGCTTGATAGGAACAAGTACTTTCATAGCAACCTCTTGTAAGATTCCCGTTACGGGAATTCCTGTTGTATATATATTTTTTTATCGTTAATTACGCTTGAGAGCTTTATTTATAAACTTATTTGTAGATAATAGTCAAACGCTTGTTTGAATTTACTGTTTAAAGTGATTGTTCAAACGTATGTAAAAGTTGCCGGAAAGACTACTAACTGGCCGTTCAAAGGTCAATGGCAAATTGACCTTTCTATGATAAATGGCAATATTAATGCCCATTATGCATAGGTTTTACACCGCATAAGTGCTATAAATAATGCATTAAAATTTGATAAGCCTTGTTAAAAAGGTAACAGAAATAAAAGCTTAAGGGGATTAGCGTGGAACGTGAATCTATGGAATTTGATGTTGTGATAGTTGGCGCAGGCCCATCAGGATTATCAACAGCATGTAAATTAATGCAAATGGCACAAGAAAAAGACCAAGAATTAATGGTTTGTGTCGTCGAAAAAGGCTCCGAAGTGGGCGCTCATATTCTTTCTGGTGCGGTTTTCGAACCTCGCTCTATGAATGAATTGTTCCCTAACTGGCAAGAACTTGGTGCTCCATTAAATACCAAGGTCACCGGTGATGATATTTATTTACTTAACGATGCCAATAAAGGTACAAAGTTACCGGGTATTGCGGTACCAAAAACAATGCACAATGAAGGCAATTATATTGTCTCTATGGGTAATGTATGTCGTTGGTTGGCAGAGCAAGCGGAAAGCATGGGCGTTGAGATCTTCCCTGGCTTCCCAGCCCAAGACCTGATCATTGAAGATGGCAAGGTTGCTGGTGTTGTTACTGGTGACATGGGATTAGATAGCGAAGGTAACCAGAAAGACTCTTATATGCCTGGTATGGAACTTCGCGCTAAATACACGGTGTTTGCTGAAGGCTGTCGTGGTCACTTAGGAAAGCAACTTATTAAAGAATTTAATCTTGATGCCGATAAATCACCACAACATTATGGTATCGGTTTTAAAGAAATTTGGGATATCGATCCTGAAAAACATCAAGAAGGTTTGGTTGTGCATTCGGCAGGTTGGCCGCTAGAAAGTGACACGACCGGCGGTGGTTACTTATATCACGCAGAAAACAATCAAGTGTTTGTTGGTTTGATTATTGACCTTAATTATTCAAATCCACATCTTAGTCCGTTTGATGAATTTCAACGCTTAAAACACCATCCGAAATATGCCCAATATCTTGAAGGCGGCAAACGTGTTTCTTATGGTGCTCGTGCTATTGCCAAAGGTGGCTTTAACTCATTACCGAAAATGACCATGCCTGGTGGCTTATTGGTAGGTTGTGATGCAGGTACGATTAACTTCGCTAAGATCAAAGGCAATCACACCGCAATGAAGTCAGGTATGCTGGCGGCGGAAACGATATTTGAAGCACTAGCAGCAGACGATCCAGGCGGTAATGACTTAACAGCCTTTACTGATAAGTTTAAAAACTCTTGGTTGTATGATGAGTTATTTAATACTCGTAACTTTGGTGCGGTGATGCATAAACTCGGCACGTTCTGGGGTGGTGCTTACAATACCCTAGATCAAAATATCTTCGGTGGTAAATTACCATTTGAATTTAAAGATGACAGTTTTGATCACGAGCAATTAAAGCTGGCCAGTGAAAGCCAAAAAATTGATTATCCAAAACCAGATGGTGTGTTGAGTTTTGATAAGCTTAGCAGCGTGTTCTTATCTAATACCAACCACGAAGAAGAGCAGCCTTGCCACTTGAAGTTGGCAGATAAAGATATCCCAATTAAAGTCAACTTGGGTAAGTATGACGAACCTGCGCAGCGTTATTGTCCAGCCGGTGTCTATGAGATTTCCGAAGATGAAGCTGGAGAAAAACAATTTGTGATTAATTCACAAAACTGTGTGCACTGTAAAACCTGTGATATTAAAGACCCAAGTCAAAATATTACCTGGGTTACACCAGAAGGTACTGGCGGCCCGAACTACCCTAATATGTAGCGGACAAGCCTGGGTTGTCGTTTACGACGCCTAAGCAGCTATATAAAGCTGCTAGATACAAAACATCTTAATAAGAAAGCACCCGCAAGGGTGCTTTTTATTTATCAGTCACTTTGTATAGGTCAGCAGGTCAACGGTTTATTAACCAGATGTGGCCGCCGTTAAATCAAACTTAACAATTGTTTAATTGTTTGTTAAATCGCAATTTAGTTGTTTGTTCTAAGGTCATGGTTTGCTATAAGCAATATTGAGATAACAACATTTTTTTAAATTATGTCTGAGTTAAATAAAACACGATTGAATGATTTGGCCACCAAAATTATCGATGGCACCGTGACATCAGAAGAAGAAATGGAATTTCAAACGCTGTACACAAAATATCGCGAGCAATGCGAACAAAGCTCGCCAATATCTTAACGGCTACCGTTACCCAGTATTACGGATGCAATTGGAATGTTTGCCAGCCGTTTTCGCTTTGTTCAAAGCATAATCTATCGTGTAAGCGGTTGGCCCGGCCTTGCCAAAACTCAATGGCGTGGGGTTTGACTCTGTAACCGCCCCAAAATTCTGGTAACGGCACTTGTTGGCCTTTAAATTTTTCTTCATAACGCGCTTCACGTTGCGTCAATTCATCGGCGTGTTGCAGGCGTTGGCTTTGTTTTGACGCCCAGGCACCAATCTGGCTGCCGCGTCCACGACTATGAAAATATTGTTGTGATTGTTGTTGTGAGGTTTTTTCAACAACCCCTTCAATACGCACTTGACGCTGCAATACGCCCCAATGAAATAACAAAGCTACTTTTTGATTTTGTTGCAGTTCTTGCGACTTTCTACTGCCATAGTTGGTATAAAAAACAAAGCCGTCCTGATCGAACGATTTTAATAAAACCATCCGAGAAGAGGGTTGTCCTTCACTATCACAGCTTGATACTGACATTGATTCAGGCAGTAAAATCCCCGATTTGTTGGCGTCTTCAAACCATTGTGAAAACAGTTCCAATGGGTTCTTATCTTCAGGTATTGCCGGTAATGGCAATGCCACACCTTGGCCAAAGGTAAAGAGGCAACGTATTTTTTCCAGTAGCGTCATAATTATCTGTTATTTCCTAATCGAGAGATAAATTGTAGCAATTTATTGATACGCAAAAAACTCATATTTAGACTATCATTGAGTCGCCTAAATAATCTCTGAGTAAAAATGTTTTGTATAGAAATCAGTGGCTAATTATAGTTATGATGGGTTTTTATCTATTATCAAAAACTATTTGCGCTGAATTTAATAGTTTTTAACAATTAATACGTTGTCAGCAAACCTTTAACTGCGTTAATGTTCGCGACACTTAAAAATAACAATGATCCAAGCGCGGTTATCGATAACGTGCATTTGGACTCACCGGTATCACAGCAGTTTTCACTCTAAAGTTATCTTGTTTTAGACCAGAACTGTCGTATCGAAGAAAACGAAAAGGTTAATCAATGAAATCTTTAAAGCCTACTATTCTTGGTCTGTCAGTGTCGTTGGCACTGGGCCTGTCAGGTTGTACATTAACTGATACAACTCAATCTGAAGCCTATGCTCAACAGGCTCAAGCGGCTCAACCAAAAAAATTGACGTATGTTCGTACCGTTGAAGGTATAGAAGAATACGCTCTAGAAAATGGCCTGAAAGTACTGCTTTTTGCCGATGCATCACAACCAAAAACCTTGGTCAATGTGACCTATCGAGTCGGTTCGGTACACGAATATTATGGTGAAACTGGCATGGCGCACTTACTTGAGCACATGCTATTTAAAGGTTCTGAAAACTACCCGAAGATTGATACGGAATTTAAAAAGCGTGGTATGTCTACGAACGCAACGACCTGGTTGGATCGCACCAACTATTTCGAAGTTTTCGATGCCAATGTTGATACATTGCAATGGGCAATCGGTATGGAAGCAGACCGTATGGTCAATGCCACGTTTACCGAAGAGCAATTGAAAAGTGAAATGACCGTTGTTCGCAATGAAATGGAGCGTAACGAAAACGATTCTATTCGTATGTTATTGGCGCGTATGTCATCAACGGCGTTCTTATGGCACAACTACGGTAACTCAACCATAGGTGCTCGTTCAGATGTAGAAAACTTTCCATTTCAGCGTTTGCGTGAATTCTATAAAAAACACTATCGTCCAGATAATGCGGTGTTAACCATCGCAGGTCGCTTTGACAAAGAAGCAACCATTAAACATATAGAAGAAAAATTTGGTGCCATTAAGAAGCCAAAAACACCAATTCAACCATTGTATACGGTAGAGCCGACACAAGATGGTGAACGTGAAGTAAACCTGCGTCGTGTGGGGGATATCCCTTACGTTGGTTTGGCTTATCATACGCCAAGTGGCTTGCACCCTGATGCAGCTCCATTGCGCGTATTACAAGAAATCTTTGGCGATTATACTCGTGGCCGTTTGCAGAAGAAGTTGGTAGAACCTGGTGTTGCTACGCAAGCGTTTAATATGAGCTTCATGCTTAAAGACAGTTCGCAATATTTCTTATTCGCCCAAGGCGAAAAAGGCAAAGATACCAAGGAAATGGAACAGCAACTGATCAGCCTTGTTGAAGACATCGAAAGCAATCCGATTAGTGCGGATGAAGTGAAACTGGCCAAATTAAAGCTAGCCAAACAAGCTGAACAATCGATGCGTGATGTGACTGGTGTTGGTATGGAGTTGTCTGAATATATCGCCAAAGGTGATTATCGCCAAACATTCTATTTCCGAGATCAAGTCGAAAAAGTCACGGTCGAGCAAGTACAAGCTGCGGCAGAGAAATACTTTGTCACCTCAAACCGTACCACGGGGCGTTTT
Source organism: Thalassotalea sp. Y01 (assembly GCF_012932945.1). Classification (NCBI taxonomy): domain Bacteria; kingdom Pseudomonadati; phylum Pseudomonadota; class Gammaproteobacteria; order Alteromonadales; family Colwelliaceae; genus Thalassotalea; species Thalassotalea sp. Y01. The sequence goes on along the minus strand of NZ_JABBXG010000009.1, from coordinate 23,355 downwards.
ATTCCAACCGAAAAGCCAGTGCGTGCTGAAATACCTGTCGCGCCAAATATGGATAACGTGCTAAAAGATTATAAAGGCAAAGCGGTTGTTGCTGCCGGTGAAGTGTTTGACAACACCGTGACAAATATTAAGCAACGCTTACAAACCATGGAATGGCAAGAAGGTACCAAGGTTAACGTGTATCCGAAGCAGTTACGTGGTGAAGAAGTTATCATTACCATGCACTTGCCATCTGGTACAGCGCAAACCTTGGCTAACCAAAGTCAAGCCATCGGCTTTGTTGGCGCGCTGATTAAATTAGGCAATAGCAATTACAGCAAAGAGCAAATAGCCACCAAACTGGATGAGTTAAAAAGCTCTATCTCTATCGGTACCGGTGCTGGTTCAACCAACATCAATATCAAAACCGATAAAACCAATTTACAACAAACCGTCACCTTTTTAGGTGAACTATTAGCGGCGCCGACGTTCCCTGATAAAGAACTTGAGGTTATTCGTCGTTCAAGCATCGCCGGTATCGAAGCGCAACGTAACGATCCGCAGGCTATCGCCTCGAACAGCTTCCGTAAAACCTTATATAACTACCCGAAAGGCCATCCGAAAGCCTATATGGAATTAGATGAGCAAATCGCTAAATTCAAAGAAGTGAATTCAGCTCAATTAAAAGCCCTGTATAAGTCACATTTTAATATCAATAACGGTCATATCACAGTGGTTGGCGACGTCGATGCCGAGCAGATCTCTGCCGAGCTGCATCAAGTATTAGCGCCGTACACCAATGACACACCATACGAACATATGGCGACAGACTTAAAAGATATTGAAGGTGCTGAAGTTAAAACAGAAACGCCAGATAAAGCCAATGCTCAGCTTTACATCATCAACCCGGTTCAGATGAATGTTAAAGATGAGGATTACATTGCCTTGAGTATCGCTAATAGCATTTTTGGTGGTGACCCATTCACCTCACGTATTGGTGCTCGCATTCGTGTTAAAGAAGGTTATAGCTATTCTGTTGGTGCAGGTCTGCAAGCTAACATGTTGGACCAAACCGGTATCTTCTATGCTGTGGCTATTTCAGCACCAGAAAACATGGAAGCGGTAATCGCCGCCTTTAATGAAGAAGTTCAAAAAGTGGTTGCCGATGGATTCACCGATGAAGAGCTTGAACGCGCTGTGAAAGGGTTTATCAGTAACCGTACACGTTCTTGGGCAAGTGATGCAGCCATCGCTGGTGTGATTAACAACGCGAGTAAAGCAAAGGTTGATCTTGCGTTTTATGATGAGCAGATCGCGCAAGTTAACGCGTTAAGCAAAGAAGACGTGCAGCAAGCCTTTATTAAATATATTGGTAAGTTAGATTACAACGTATTTACTGCCGGTGATTTTGCCAAAGTTAAGCAACAAGCTGCGCAAGATACTGAGTAACACGCTAAACCATAAGCTTATCCAAATCGGATAATAAAAAACGCCCAGCAGGGCGTTTTTTTATGGCTCAATAGAGTGTTTAGCGAGTTAGGCAACCTTAATCGTAAATGGTTGGGATCGGCTGACGTTTATGTTGGGTTTTTAAGTAGATGTTGATCAGTGTTTGTTCAACATTGTCTGCCACATCTTTGCCCTCTAAGAAATCGTCAATTTGATCATAGCTAAGACCTAATGCGGTTTCATCTGGTTTACCAGGCTCTAATTCTTCCAAATCCGCCGTAGGCGCTTTGGTGATTAATTTTTCTGGCGCCCCAAGTGCACTAGCAAGTTGACGAACTTGGCGCTTGCTTAAGCCAAACAGAGGTACCATATCACAAGCCCCGTCACCCCATTTGGTGTAAAAGCCAGTGATGTTTTCCGCACTGTGATCGGTGCCAATCACTAAGCCACCTAAAATACCAGCTAAGTGATATTGCATCACCATGCGAGAGCGGGCTTTAACATTACCTTTAGAAAAATCGAGGCGATGGTTATCTGCTTGCAGCAACCCTTCTTGCTCTAGCACGCTAACGGCTTCTTGATGAATACCGTCTGCGCCAGCCATGATATTGGTAGAAACTTGCACGCTAGGTTCAATGAATTTCAACGCCATTTGCGCATCATCTTCATCGGCTTGCACGTCATAAGGCAGGCGCACAGCGATAAACTTGTAGCCACCACCATGCTCCGCATTAAGTTCATTTATGGCAAGTTGTGCAAGGCGACCACAGGTCGATGAGTCTACGCCGCCACTAATCCCCAAAATAAGATGGTTTAATCCTGATGCGACTAATTGTTCTTTAATGAAATTGACGCGACGAGTAATTTCCATTTTCGCATCAATTGTTGGCAACACTTTCATTTCGTTGATAATTGCCTGGCGGTTCATACGCAACCTCAATCCCGAAGAAAAAAAGCTAGTTTAACAACACGCTTTTAAATTTGCGAATGAATACAGTTTAAATTTTTTCATTTATGCGCGCTTTATTGAAAATAACTGGCGCTAGTTTGCCTTTTGCGGGTAAAATTAACTTACTCACTCAGATAAAAACAACGTTATTAACAACGAATAGGTGTATGGCAATGAAAAAAATCGAAGCGATAATCAAACCGTTTAAAATGGATGATGTTCGTGAGGCGTTGGCAGAGGTTAATATTACCGGTATGACCGTCTCAGAAGTGAAAGGATTTGGTCGTCAAAAGGGCCACACTGAGTTGTATCGTGGTGCCGAGTATATGGTCGATTTTTTACCTAAGGTGAAATTGGAAATTGTGGTTAGCGATGCTGACGTTGAACGTTGTGTCAACACCATCGTTGAAACCGCACAAACGGGTAAGATTGGCGACGGTAAAATTTTTATCACTGAAGTTGAACGTGTTATCCGTATTCGTACTGGCGAAGAAGACGAAGCGGCAATATAGAATTTCTGTGATGTTTTATAATTTAAAAAAAGGATCCACTAAGGGGCCTTTTTTGATCGCCAACAATAAATCTTTCCATGCAATAGACTAATTTCCTTTGCCGAACCTGTCTTTTAGTAATTTTTGTATTAATATCAGAATGGTAGAGCATCTGCTTATGGCTTCTGTTGGCTATGATTAAGGTGTTGATATTGGTTTTGGAGTAAGACAATGAATAACAAACACTCAGCTGAGGATATTACCACCCCAACCGAGCCTGATTTCGTGGTCGATACCCATAACGGTGTCAGTGAAGTCAATAAGTTTCGCATTAGTATTGGCGAGCAACAAGCCAGCAAAACCGCCAATAGAGACATTGTCAGCGTCGAAGAACCTTTGCAAATAAACCTAATTTGGCAAGATAGTGACAATGAAAGCCAAGAGAAGGAATTTACCATTACCATGCGCACCCCAGGTAATGATCCGCAATTGGCAATAGGCTTGTTAAACAGTGAAGGGATTATTCGCCGCGCCGAGCATATCGTCAGTGCCACACATCAAGATAATGGCGAACAGCAAAGCGCCAACCAAATTGATGTTGAACTCGCTGCTGGTATCGTACCGGATTGGGGGCAGTATCAACGCCACCTAACCATGCAATCAAGTTGCGGTATCTGCGGCAAAACCTCGTTGCAATCATTGGAGCTGAAAAGCCCACCTAAATTAGATGCCGATCCTGCGTGGCTTGATATTAATACCGTATTGGCATTAAGCGATAGCATGCGCAAACAACAAGTGCAGTTTCAAAAAACAGGCGGGGTTCATGCCGTTGGCTTATTTAGTGAAGATGGCGAATTGGTATTGCTAAAAGAAGATGTCGGCCGCCATAACGCCATGGATAAATTGATTGGCGCGTCCTTGTATCTGCCCGACACGCAACAATCAAGTAAACGTGTGGTGGTATTAAGCGGGCGTATCAGTTTTGAATTGGTGCAAAAAGCCCTTATGGCGAGTTTCCCGGTGATTGTCGCTGTTGGTGCACCATCATCTCTGGCGATATCCGTGGCTCAACGCTTTAATATCACCTTGATCGGTTTTGTTTCGGGCAAAGGCTTTAATGTCTATCATGGTGGATGGCGCCTCAAAGGCGTGTAATATTGTCGTTCATAGCAAACCTCAGCCACATTAAACCTCAGTCATATTTAGTCACATCAAAAACACATCGCCAGCATCGTTATTCAGTTATTGGCTAGGTGCTTTAACCGCTGCTGTTTTCGCAACTAACAGCATCTTTGCATCCCTTTCACCTTGGTTATTTTGTTGCGACACAGAAAAACGTCATGGTTTTTGCAATTTAATCGCTGCCTATCATACTTAAGCCATTAACTTCTTACCCAAAATCATCATTAGGTGGTTGGAAAATAACAGAAAAGGGGCATGGCTTTGACTAAAGTTTTGGCACTTGTATGGCTTGGTTGCTTACTTGCAACGCCTGTGACGGCACAACAAATTATTAAAATGGCCACCACCACCAGTACTGAAAACTCCGGTTTACTGTCGTATATATTGCCTATTTTTGAACAGCAAAGTGGTTACAAGGTTCATGTCATCGCCACCGGCTCAGGTAATGCCTTGCGTTTGGCGCGCGCTGGTGACGTCGATGTGGTGATGACCCATGCGCCAGAAGCCGAAAAGAAATTTCTTGCCCAAGGGTATGGCATTTCGGCTCGGCGCTTCATGGAGAATGATTTTATTATTGTCGGCCCCGTTGATGATCCTGCGGGTATTGCTAATGTCGCCAGCCCAGAGCAGGCTTTTCAATGGATTGCTAAGCAAAATGCCCTATTTATTTCTCGAGGTGATGACTCTGGAACAGAGCAAAAAGAGTTACAAATATGGCAACGCTCCGGTGTCTCAAATCAATTTGAAAACTACAAAGCCGTTGGTCAAGGGATGGGCAAAACCTTAATGATGGCCGACTCAATGCAGGCTTATGCCCTGAGTGACCGCGGTACCTTTATCACCTATCGCGATAAATTGAGCTTGTCGATTATTTATCAAGGTGGGATAAGTCTTGCCAATCCGTATCAAATCATTCTCCTTAATCAACAAAAGTACCCCGAGTTAAACCACCAAGGCGCCAAGCGTCTTAGCGATTGGCTAATTGGTGAAGCCGGCCAACAGTTAATCAATAACTATACGGTTAAAGGTCAGCAATTATTTAAGGCAAATTACAGCGAATGAATGAAGGTTGGCTGACATTGTTTACCCAAGCGTTTACGTTACTGTTATCGTTCGATAAAACTCTGTGGTCGATTATCTTTGTCTCATTCAGTGTGTCTTTGATGGCGTTATTATTAACCCTTATTCCATCGGTTATCGCTGGTTTTATTTTGGCGTTCAGTCGTTTTAAAGGACGCTGGTTAATTACGTCTTTGATTCACACTATGCAATCAATACCAACTGTGGTTATTGGTTTGTTGGTCTATATTTTATTAACGCGACAAGGCCCTTTTGGAGATTTGCATTGGCTGTTTACACAAAAAGCGATGATCATAGGGCAAATGTTAATTTGCATACCTATTTTAATTTCTCTATCACAAGCGGCATTTACCCACATTGACAAACGCGTATGGGAAACCTCTCGGACTTTGGGGCGTAATGTGCTGTCGACCATGTTGCTATGCTGTCGAGAGCTAAAAGTGCCGTTACTGCTAACAGTCATCACTGCATTCAGTCGAATCATCACCGAAGTAGGGTGCTCTATGATGGTCGGTGGCAACATTCTTAACGCAACACGGAATATTCCAACCGCTATCGCTCTTGAAACCAGTAAGGGCGAGTTCGCACAAGCCATAGCCTTAGGCATGGTGTTATTGATCTTAAGCTTTTTGTTGAACTTGTCGCTGGCATCTTTGCGCGGTAAAGCCTTGGTGAGGAGTTATTGATATGACTGATTCGCCTACCATTCATATTGAACCAAGCTCATCACCTGAGGACAATGTGGCACGCATTGATGGTCAAAACCTTATTGTCAGCTTTAAACAACATATTATTTTTAATATTAAAGCGCTTAGCTTTAGACAAGGCGATAGCATTTTACTGCAAGGCGCCAATGGTGCCGGTAAAACCAGTTTGATGAAAGTGTTAGCAGGCTTACTTAAACCAGAATTTGGCAACCTACAGTGTCGAAGAGCAGGCAATACACGTTTTACAGGTCGTCAAAAGCTGATTGGCACGGCCACGTATTTACATCAGTCACCGTACGTTTATAGTGGTACTGTGCTGGGGAATTTAAAAATGGCAACGCCATTATTTTGGCGGTTTTCAGCGTCGGCAAAAGCGCGATTAGCAATGGCAATTGAGATGGCGCAATTAGGTCACTTACTTGCAGCAGATGCTGCTGAACTTTCTGGTGGAGAGAAGCAACGACTGGCATTAGCGCGTGTATATTTAGTGCAACCCGCCTTGTTAATGCTCGATGAACCGACAGCAAATATGGACTTGGTATCGCAACAATTGGTCTTGGCCATGGTCGAGCAATTGCAGCAACAAGGGACGGGGCTGATGATTGTAAGCCATCAAAGCAATAGTTTAACCGCCTTGTGCAAACAACATTGGCTGCTCGCGAATAAACAATTAACGATTTGTGCAAAACCGCGAGGCGTTAGTGCCGATCAAATCTCTAATCTAGACAACAATAAAATATTAAAGAGTAAAACATGAGCCGTGAGTTGATTCATACAATGGCGGTACCGGTACTGGGTATTTGTGCGTACAGTGGAACAGGAAAAACAACCCTACTTACCGCACTGATACCCTGGTTGAAAAAACAGGGCATTCGCGTGGCGGTGATCAAACACGCTCATCATAATTTTGATGTTGATAAGCCGGGTAAAGACAGTTTTTTGTTGCGCCAAGCTGGTGCTCAGCAATTGTTAATTGCCTCTGAGGTACGTTATGCCCATATGTATGAAAACCTGCAGACGGAATCACCTGATTTGCCAAGCCTGCTTGCTCGAATTGACTGCGATAGCGTCGATTTGATTTTGGTGGAAGGTTTTAAACACGTCGCATTTGATAAAATCGAATTGTACCGGCAATCGGTTGGCGCCCCTTTGATATATCCTAATGATGACAATGTGGTCGCTATTGCGAGTTGTCAGCAAAGCGCTTTAGATAGCAATCAACTAGCAACCAATATAACTCAGTTATCCCTTGATGATATTGAACAGATCGGCCGCTTTATTCTGTCCCATACCAAGCTCACATCAACTGCCGCAGAAAAGAGCAGTTGTGGTGCATTACCGGCAGGTACTTTATCGGTAGAACAAGCGGTAACAGCGATAGAAGCACAAACCAAGCGATTGCAAAACATTGAAACGTTAGCGTTAGAGCGATGCTTAGGTTACGTCTTAGCGGAAAATATCTATTCAACCATCAATGTGCCACAACATACTAATTCAGCAATGGATGGATACGCCATTCATGCGCCAACATTGCACCAGAGTAAAAATAGCCAACAACTAAGCGTGTATGACATTGTTGGTGAGGTGTTTGCAGGTCAGCTTTTTTCAGACCTATTGCAGCCAGGCCAAGCCGTGCGCATTATGACCGGCGCACCGCTGCCAGAAGGCGCCAATAGCGTTATTGCCAAAGAGCTGGCGACAGAGGATATCAGCGGGGATACCGTCCAAGTCTCATTCAGCGACATGGGAAAACTTGGTCAAAATATCCGCCAGTTTGGCGAAGATATTACCAAAGGTGAGCTGGCAGTTGCCGAAGGTGAGCGTTTGAATGCTGCCCGTTTGGGGTTGTTAGCATCATTGGGTTTCGCTAATTTAAAAGTGACATCAGCACCAACCATTGCGCTGTTTTCTACCGGTAATGAAGTATCGCAACCGGGTCAGAAATTGCAAAAGGCCGGTATCTATGATGCAAATCGCTATTCCGTAATGGCGTTGGCGCAACAGTTGAATTGTAACATTATCGACTTTGGTATCATCGAAGATAACCAACAGAGTCTGCAAGACACCCTTGTCAAAGCCAGTCAACAAGCCGATATCATTATCAGCTCCGGCGGCGTATCTGTTGGTGATGCCGACTTTGTTAAAGACAGTATTAATGCCGTTGGCAATGTTGATTTTTGGCGAGTGCAGATGCGCCCAGGCCGGCCGTTAGCGTTCGGTAAATTGCATGACGCATTATTTTTTGGATTACCGGGTAACCCCGTCGCGGCGATGATTTGTTTTATGGTGTTTGTACAGCCGGCGATTCGCAAAATGACTGGCGAGCAAAACTGGCAACAGCCTTTGTTTGCGGCTATCGCGAGTTGCTCGATGCGCAGTCGTTTGGGACGTCATGAATATTTACGAGGCTGTTATAGCCTCAGTGATGATGGGCAGTTGCATGTTGCCTTAACCGGGCCTCAAGGGTCTGGCATATTAACCTCCATGGTTCAGGCTAATTGCATCATAGTATTACCACCTGAAACCGAAAGTGTAAAACAGGGGGATAAAGTCAACATCATGTTTATCGCTGATTTACTATAATCAGAACAACCTACTCACATCTAAGGCATATGATTCAGCGACACTGTTGGATTAGAAAAAGGGCATAGAATGCACAGAACAAATAACGTTTGGCCGTTGTATGTATCATTGCAAAAGCAAACCTCGACTTTTCAAGGTTGGGCCAATATTCATTGGCAAATCGAAGCCTTTATCAGTGCCGATAAGGCCAAACCTGAGGGCGCAAAATTAGTTTTCCTTGAGTTGTTTCAAGATGAGCGTGCCAGTTATCGTCTTAACTTAGATCTCGACCAACCGAAATTGTTTATCGTTTGTGACGAATTAGCGGATGGTCAATGGTTGCCAATGTCGGTGACCGCAGAGCAGAGCATAGCGACCGCCTGCCTTGAGTCCGATACGCCGGTACTATCATTAGATATGCCTGATGCCATAGCATGTTGGATTGAAGCCTTTATTACCTTGCATGGTGAAGTTGAAATTTGTGCCCATCGACGCAAACACGTTAATCGCAAAAAAGAACAAAGCAATGGCAGTGTAAGGAGACGTCGATGACGTCGATGCGACAGCGCTGGCGACGTTGGCTGCAAAAAAAACAACACATTGGCCAACCTAGTGAAAACAATTGTCAAAACAGCAATCTAAACGACAAGAAAAACAGCAAGCCGGCTGCAAAGGCAGGTCAAGCGAGCTTTGCTGACTCGTCGCTTGACGTTGATACAGATATTGATAAAGGCATTGATAGTGAGCATAAACCGCTTGCTGAACAACCGTCTGCGCGAACACCATTACCCGATCCAAAATCCATCAAACAAGGTGGCAGTTTTGCCTGTTTTATGGGAGGTGACATAGATCCCAAACAACAAGCTGATGCGTTAAAAGTACTTTGGCAACAACCGCAGTTTCAGCAACTTGATGGCTTAGAGCAGTGCGACCAAGACTTTTCAAATCAACCACTGTTGTCGTCCAATGAAAAGCAAAAGCTATTGGATCAAGTCTATCGTTATGTGGTCGAAGAAGAGCCTGAGCCAAGCCAAAAGCAACAACAAGCACTAAAGCAAGAACAACAGCAACAACATCTCGCTAAACAACAAATTCAACAGCAGCACCAGGCGCTAAGCGATGCTCAACTCAGTGATGACTCAAAGAATCAGCATTTGGCAATTATCGATACGCCAGAGTCACAATCAGAGGCTACTGCTAATTCTGCGCATGAATCTAAATTAACCAATGTTGGCAAACCCAGTGATAACAACGAACAAGGTTAAGCGAATGATTGCTCTGCCTTAAAGAATTGTCAGAAATATATTGCCATAGAGAATTGCCATAAGCTGTCTATACTTAGATTTCAATAACTTACAACTAAAGCGGACTTGGGGTTTATTTACATAGGTCATGCTTGGAGTAGAGATGACATTGGATTTTCAAAAAATAAGAGAAAATGTGTTTCAACGGCATCAGCCCTATCAAAATTTAATCCCGGCGACCGTATCTTACCAAACCCAAGGATTTATTTTACTGATTGGTCCTGAAGATAGCGCGCGTTTGGCAAGCGCATTGTTGAGTAGTCAAGACAAAGTTACCATTTTAGCTACCGAAGCCATCACCAATCAAGATCAAGCGCACTTGCAACAGGCCATGGACGTTAGCCAACACTGTCAGGTCTATTACGGCAAACTCAATAGCATCAAAGGATTTCTGGGTCAGTTTCAAGTCAGCGTAAATCAACAGCAACAGGATATCGAGCTTGCTCGTGTGGCCATTAGGCAACCGCATTTTGATTTGATAATTGACTTAAGTCAGCAACCTATTTTGCAACAAGATCTATTGCCTGTTGGTTATTTTTATGTCGGAGCACAACAGTCGACATTGCAGCAAGTGGTTCAGGATCTACCAGATTTTATCGGTGATTTCGAAAAGCCACGTTATGCCAAAATAAACCCACAACTGTGCGCTCACTCCAATAATGACTTGATAGGGTGTCAACGTTGCCTTGAGGTGTGTCCGGCGGAGGCAATCAGTAGCGTTAATTTTCGTATCGAAATTGACCCATACCTATGTCATGGCAGTGGCAGTTGTGCAAGTGTCTGTCCTACCTCAGCGATAGAATATGAATTGCCACCTCCTATCCCATTGCAAAACTATATCCAGAATGTCATTGCTGACTACATTCAACACACCAAGATCAAACCTGTGTTGCTATTTCATGCCCAGCAACATCAATCGTCAACGCTGACAAAACAATTACCAAGCCATATATTGCCGATTGCGGTTGAAGAGATTGGTGTCGTTGGGACTGAGCATTGTCTTGCTGCCATTGCTTGGGGGGCGGCGCGTGTGCTAATCGTCAATAACGAAGCCGAAATGGTTTCGGTAACCGAAGTTCTACAACAGCAGGTCAACTTGGTAAACGAGCTTTTGCTAAATCTGTCATTAAACAACTGTATCGAGCTTATCGACTCTAACGCTTTGTGCAATGATGACATCGCCAACTTGGCAACATACGTCTATCAAGACAAGGTCATTAATGCATTAGCTATCGCTGATTTTGTCGCAGATAATAAACGCCAATTGTTTTTTGCGGCACTGGATCACATCAATCATCAAACCTTGCAATTAGAGCGCGTCATTGAGGTAAAACACAGCAGTTTTGGCACCATCACCGTCGATAACGATTGTACCTTGTGTATGGCCTGCGTATCTGCCTGTCCAACTTCCGCATTGGTTGCTGGTAATGACACACCATCATTGAGCATTGTTGAGCAAAACTGTGTGCAGTGCGGTTTATGCCAGAAATCCTGCCCTGAAAAAGTGATTAACTTACAGGGGCAAATTAATTTGCAGCATCAGCAGCGCACGCAAGCGCAATTATTGCAGCAAGAGCCTGCATTTCATTGTATTAGTTGTGACAAGCCGTTTGCTACCGAGTCTATGGTCAAGCGCATGTTAACCATGTTGTCTGAACATGATGCCTTTAAAGGGCAATCGCAACGTTTGAAAATGTGCGGTGACTGCCGTGTCAGGGACATGGTTAAAGATGTCATTGATGACCCCAACAAACAATTAAGATAAATACCATGCCTGATAACTCAACCATATACCTTAATGAGCGCCAATTTCGAATCGATGTGTATCAATTGCTCGCAGCCTTAATGCGCAATGAGCCACAAACAGGCATGCTGCAATTGCTCGGTAACTTGCACATAGAAACACAGCAAGCGAGCAACACTGCTTTAATAAACTGTTTTGCTCGATTGAAGCAGCAAGCCAATATGGCCGACATAGAGCAACTGCAACATCAGTTCTTCGAGTTGTTTATTGGCTTGTCACAAGGGGAGATCAACCCTTATGGCAGTTGGTATCGTGAAAACAAACTGATGTCGAATACCTTATTGAGGCTACGGGCTCATTTACAACAACTTGGTATCAGTCGTGAAGAACAGGTAAAAGAACCAGAAGATCATATTTCAGCGCTTTGTGAAGTCATGGCTATACTTATACAGGACAAAGCGGAGCATCAGCAGATTGTCTTCTTTGAACAACATATCGCTCCATGGTTTGAGCCGCTGTGTAACAAGCTGAGCGAAAATCGTTTAAGTCCATTTTATGCCAGTGTTGGTGAGCTGGCGTATGTGTTTTTGCAACAAGAGCAAACCTTGTTGGAGCACCTGAGGATACAGGTGTCGATAAACTAAACCTCTAACGCCAATACAGTGACGATTTTGGCGGTATTTTACAGGTTTCTTAATTTGTAGGCTTGTCATACAAGTCATAACAGTAAAGGTTAAGAAGGTCGAATGAAAAAGTCAGAACGTGCCCAACGTCGCAGTTTACTTAAACTCTTAGGTATCGCCGGTGCCACCAGCGTGGTCGCACCAAAATTATCGGCAACCGTTGTCGAACCCCAGCCTAAATTTAACAACACGTCACAAAGCGGATACCACGAAACGGAACATATACGACAATTCTATCGGTCGTTACTAGACCACTAATTCGGAGTGTCACCGATGAAATTAACCAGAAAGGTAGCGACCAAGGTTGACCCACAAAACCATGATGAGGGGATGGGTAGACGTCAATTTCTCAAGTCAGCCGGTATTACCGCAACAGGTGTGGCGACCGCTGCTGCGTTTGCACCGTCAATGATGCGCAAAAGTCAAGCGAGCGAATATGTAAGTCACGATGTTCCTACACAAGTGAAACGCAGCATCTGTAGCGCTTGCGCGGTGGGGTGCGGTATTTACGCTGAAGTGCAAAATGGCGTATGGACCGGACAGGAACCGGCGTTTGATCACCCTATATCAAAAGGCAGTCACTGCGCAAAAGGCGCCGCTGAACGAGAGCATGGTCAAGGCAAGCGACGAGTCAGATACCCTCTAAAATTAGTCGATGGTAAATGGCAAAAATTATCATGGGAGCAGGCTTTGTCGGAAGTTACCGACAAAATGAAGTTGATTCGCAAGCAATCCGGACCTGACTCGATTTACTTTATGGGTAGCGCCAAATTCTCTAACGAAAGTGCCTACCTTTATCGCAAACTAGCGGCAATGTGGGGGACCAATAATGTCGATCATTCGGCTCGAATTTGTCATTCAACCACCGTTGCCGGTGTCGCCAATACTTGGGGCTATGGTGCGCAAACCAATTCTTTAAATGATATGCATAACGCTAAATCGATTTTGCTTATCGGTTCAAACCCGGCCGAAGCACATCCTATCGCGATGAAGCATATTTTAATTGCCAAAGAAAGGGGCGCTAAAATCGTCGTCGCCGATCCGCGCTTTACCCGCACCGCAGTGCATGCAGACCTTTATTGCCCATTAAGACCCGGTACGGATATCCCATTTATTTATGGATTACTTTGGCATATTTTTGATAACAACTGGCAAGACGATGAATTTATTAAAACCCGTGTATTCGCGATGGAAGATATACGCGAGGAAGTTAAAAATTACGATCCTGATACGGTCAGTGATATAACCGGCGTTGATAAAAAAACGTTATTTGAGGCGGCTAAGACCATTTCTGAAAATCGCCCTGGTGGCATCACTTGGTGTATGGGCGGCACGCAGCATCATATCGGTAATTCCAATACTCGAGTGTATTGTATCTTGCAATTGGCATTAGGAAATTTAGGTGTCAGCGGCGGTGGTGCCAATATTTTGCGTGGTCACGACAACGTGCAAGGCGCCACAGATTTGGGCGTATTATTTGATACGTTACCTGGTTATTACGGTTTAACAACCGGATCGTGGCAGCATTGGAGTCGCGTATGGGGGTTAGACTATGAGTGGGTCAAAGGTAACTTTGATCAAGGCGAATATCTAGGTCGACAACCTATGACCAGCCCAGGGATCCCTTGCTCTCGATGGCACGACGGTGTGCTTGAAGAAAAGAAAAACATCGCCCAAGCCGATAACATTCGATTGGCGTTCTTTTGGGGACAGTCAGTTAATACCGAAACCCGTCAAAATGAAGTCAGAGAGGCACTCGATAAGCTGGAAACTATTGTGGTCGTAGACCCGTATCCAACCATGGCCTCGGTATTACACAATCGTAAAGACGGGGTCTATATATTGCCAGCCTGTACCTGCTATGAATCATACGGCAGTGTGACCAATACTAGTCGCAGTATTCAATGGCGGGAAAAAGTCATTGAACCAATTTTTGAATCGAAACCTGATACTGAAATCATGTATTTATTATCAAAACACTTGGGTTTTGACAAACAGTTCACCAAAAACATTGCCAAGACCGATACCGGCATTCTAATAGAAGACATAACCCGAGAATACAACAAAGGTATGTGGACCATTGGCATGTCGGGGCAAAGTCCTGAACGGTTAAAATACCACACCATGCATTGGGGGGAGTTCAGTTATGACGATTTAGTCGCCAGCAGCGGTGAAGCAAAAGGTGAGGTCTACGGCTTACCTTGGCCATGTTGGGGCACGCCAGACATTGGCCATCCAGGCTCAACCATTCTTTATAACACCAATTTACATGTTAAAGACGGCGGTTCAAATTTCAGAGCTCGCTTTGGCGTCGAGTATCAAGGCAAGAGTTTGTTAGCCGATGGCACTTATTCAAAAGGGTCAGAGATTAAGGATGGCTACCCCGAGTTTAGTGCGGATATGCTCAAACAATTGGGGTGGTGGGATGATTTAACCGAACAGGAACAGCAGCAGGCCGAAGGCCGTAATTGGAAAACCGATTTGTCCGGCGGCATCATACGTGTCGCCCTTGAGCATGGCTGCTCACCTTATGGTAATGCGAAAGCACGTTGTAAGGTCTGGACATTCCCTGATCCTGTGCCGATTCATCGCGAACCTCTTTACGCTCCGCGTCGCGATTTGGTAGCGAAATATCCAACCTATGAAGACATGCGTGTTCATCGCTTACCGACCTTGTATCGTTCCATTCAAGAGCAGGACTTTACCGATAAATACCCACTTCAACTCAGCTCTGGTCGCTTGGTTGAATACGAAGGAGGCGGCGAAGAGACACGAACCAATGCTTGGTTAGCGGAGCTACAACAAGAGATGTTTGTTGAAATTCACCCAACAGATGCTGCCGCTCGCAATATAAATAATTGGGATGATGTCTGGTTAGAAGGAGCCGAAGGTGGCCGCATTAAAATCAAAGCCATGGTTACACCTCGTGTTCGTGAAGGCTTAGCGTGGATGCCATTTCACTTTGCCGGCATCATGAGTGGTGAAAATCTTATTGATAAATATCCTGACGGAACAGCTCCTTATGTGCTCGGTGAGTCAGCCAACACGGCATTAACTTATGGTTATGATCCGGTAACTCAAATGCAAGAAACCAAATGCTCGTTATGCCAAATAGAAAAAGCGTAACAGCAGGTAAATAAGAGGCTATACAACATGGCGAAAATGAAATTCTTATGTGATACCGAACGTTGCATTGAATGTAACGGTTGCGTCACGGCGTGTAAAAATGAAAACGATACGGCATTGCAATGGGGTATTCAGCGTCGGCGAGTGGTCACACTCAACGAAGGCGGCCCTGGTGAAGCGTCGATTAGTATTTCCTGTATGCATTGTGATGATGCGCCGTGCATGCAAGTCTGCCCGGCTAAAGTTATCTACAAAACCGATGACGGTATCGTCTTACATGACAAAGATGGCTGCATTGGTTGTGGCTATTGCTTGTATGCTTGCCCTTACGGTGCTCCTCAGTTTGAACAAGACGGTGATTTTGGCAACCGCGGCAAAATGGATAAATGCACATTTTGCGCGGGCGGCCCAGAAGAAGATCACAGTCAGGCCGAGAAAGAGAAATACGGCGCCAATCGTATCGCCGAAGGTAAATTGCCATTATGTGCTGAATTTTGCGCAACCAAAGCATTATTAGCTGGCGATGCGAAGATCATAAGCGACATATTTGAGCAAAGAGTAAATTTTCGAAATGCTAAAAATGTGGGTTAACCACATTCCACCCCATTGGAGGATGTATGAACAACATAGGCAACATTGTCGGTAAGATGTTGATACAGACGTTATGTATTCTCTCACTTTTTGGTAATATCGGTTACGCACAAAGTAATCAACAACAGCCTGAAAACTATGTGTTGTTGGCGGCTGAGCAATCCTCTAGCCAAGGACAGTCAGGACAAACTTCAACGGCGTTAGAGACCATCTACCCGCCAATTTCCCCAGAAATACGTGCGGTATTAGAAAGTACTGGGGTAACAGAAGTACAAGATTGGTCTGCATTGGGCAGCACGACCACCGGCTTCACTTTGTCGCAAAGTACGTTTCATCCACAAGCGATTAACCCTTATGATTTACAACTAATCAATATGCGCAGCGACATGTTGGCGCCGGGTTTTATTGTCGCGTTTTTTGGCATGATCGTTGTGTTTACCTTATTTTCGGTTATCAATGGTGCCTCAAAGGTGCAAGGGGGCATGAGCGGCAAATCGATTAAGCGCTGGTCAACCTATGATGTCTTTATTCATTGGCTGTGTGCCTTACCCTGTATTTTATTGATTTTTTCGGGCATGACCTTATTGGCTGGACGTTATTATATTGAACCGAATGTCGGCAATAGTACTTGGGCTTCGATGATTTATTACGCTAAGGCATCTCACGATGTTTTGGTTTACCCTTTCGTTATTGGTTGGCTATTAATTTGCGTTAGCTGGTTAAAAGACCAATGGCCAAAAATGTACGATATCAGCTGGTTTAAGGCTGGCGGTGGTTATATAAACTTTGGGCCAATGAAAGGTAAGCACCCTGATTCGGGCTTTGTGAACGCTGGCGAAAAAATATGGTTCTGGTGTTTGGCATTAGCGGGGGTGTTGTTGGTTGCTTCGGGTATTGTATTAATGTTCCCAACCCAATTGGATGTGAGTCGTACACTCAGTGTTTTAGCGCTCATCGTTCATGCCAGTTCGGCACTGGTTATTGCAGCCTTTGCGGTAGTGCATATTTTTATGGCAACCGTACTCGCACCTGGCACACTGTCGGCAATGACCACAGGCTATGTTGATGAGAATTGGGCGAAACAGCATCATAACCTTTGGTTTGATGAGATAAATGCCAACAATACCATCGAATATAAAAAATAAGCACGTCACATATCAGATGTCTTAGGCAATTGCTTAAATCAATCAACATAAAAAAGCCCGCTAATGCGGGCTTTTTGTTTCAATAATTAAAATTCAGAGCAACGCTTACAAGCCTTTTACATTCGGATTGTTAGGGTAATTCAATGTCATTACCTGGCGTGCGTTGGTTTGTAAGTCAGTAAGGCCAAGTTTACCGTATGCTTCAATCATGATCTCTAGAGCAAACTCTACCTGTGGACCAGGGCCAAAATACTCAACGATATAACGACCACGATTTGCTGCCGCGGCGTAAGCTTTTCGTTTCATAAAAAATCTTGCAGCGGATAACTCATAGTCAGCTAAACGACTTTTAATCGCTAACATGCGCTGATGTGCATCTTTGGCGTATTTACTTTCAGGATATTGAGTTAAAATGGTTCTAAAATCATTGAATGCTGCACGTGCGTGTTGTGGATCTCGGTCAGAACGGTCAATGCCCGCCATTTCCTGAAATAGGTTTTCTTCCAACGACTGGTTAATCAAACCACGAATATAGTGGACGTAATCAACGTTTTTGTGATTTGGGTTTAAGCGTAAAAAGCGTTCTGCTAAGGCGGTGCCTTGGGCAGAATCACCTGATTTGTAATACGCATAGAGAAGATCCAGTTGTACTTGATGCGAAATTGCGCCAAATGGGTAACGTGAATCGATAGCCGATAAAATCGGAATAGCTTTTTGGTAAAGGCCGTTATCTAAGGCGCTACGAGCGTCTTGATACAAAGCTTGAGCTGATTTATCTGGCACCTTTTCAACATCGTCAGGTGAAGAAGAACAACCGGCTAATCCTAGAAACAGCGCTAAGGCAGCAATTTTTAATGTAAACTTGTTCATAGTAATTGGGATTAAAACCTTAAAAATAATTATGAAAGCGATGCCCGATACGGGTAAAATAGCTTTAATTTTCTAATGTTGGCATTCTAACCTAGCTTTTGTGATTTTCACAAACTTAAAGAGACATTAATGACAGAAATTATAGAACATCAACAAATTGTGCCTGATTCTTGTTTGGGTAAACGCCTTGATCAAACCTTAGCTGTGCTATTTCCGGAGTACTCTCGTTCACGACTAAAAGAATGGGTACTGGCTGGAAACGTTAAGGTAAATGGCGACGTAATCACCAAAGCCCGCGAAAAAATGTTGGGCGGTGAATCTATACATCTTAGTGCACAAATTGAAGCTGAAGTTCATTATGAAGCACAAAATATTGAATTAAATATTGTTTATGAAGATGACGATATCCTAGTAATCAACAAACCAGCAGGTTTGGTGGTGCATCCAGGTGCCGGTAACCCTGATGGTACGGTGTTAAATGCATTACTGCATCATTGCTCTAAATTAGAGTTATTGCCTCGTGCTGGTATTGTTCATCGATTAGATAAAGATACGACCGGCTTAATGGTTGTCGCTAAAACCATTGCTGCTCAGACAGCCTTGGTTGATGCATTGCAGGCTCGAGAAATTACTCGTGAATACGAAGCAATCGCTAATGGCGTTATGACTGCTGGTGGTTTGGTTGATGAACCTATTGGCCGTCACCCGACAAAACGAACCCATATGGCAGTGACGATGTCAGGTCGTCCATCGGTAACGCATTATCGAGTGATGGAAAAGTATCGTAATCACACTCGACTGCGTTTGCGCTTGGAAACAGGACGCACCCATCAAATTCGTGTGCATATGTCACATATAGCTCATCCATTGGTTGGTGATCCGGTGTATGGTGGACGACCGCGTCCACCAAAAGGCGCATCACAAGACTTACTTGATTTGTTACGTGGCTTTAAGCGCCAAGCGTTGCATGCAACCATGTTATCTCTATATCACCCGATTAATGGCGAGTTAATGACTTGGCATGCGCCTGTACCTGACGACATGATTTCGGTATGTGATGCGTTAAAGCTTGATGCGCAGTTGCATCATCAGGAAGAGTACTAGGAGCGTTTTTTGGTGGCAATTAACCTTAATTGGCAGGGAAAGTCATTAAGTTATGCCTTTACCACGCAACGTGATGGTGGTTGTTCAACTGCACCGTTTGCGAGTTTGAATTTGGCCTATCATGTCGGTGATGATGCAAACCGCGTTGCCGAAAATCGGCAAACGATTGTGCCATTACTGCCCGGTAAACAAATACAGTGGTTAAACCAAGTTCATGGTGCCGATGTCGCTCGTGTTGACACCGTATCAATAGAACCATTAACCGCTGACGCCGCCTTTACTAACAATGCTAATATCGCATTGGCAATAATGACCGCCGATTGTTTGCCAATTTTATTGATTAACAAACAAGGCACTGAAATTGCGGCAATTCATGGTGGTTGGCGTCCTTTGTCTGCTAACATTATTGCCAATACTTTGGCTTGCTTTAGCTGTGATAACGATGAAATCTATGCTTGGCTAGGGCCATGTATTGGACCTCGTTGTTTTGAAGTTGGCGCTGATGTATTGAGCATATTTGCACAACAATCCGCCGACTTTACTGAGTGTTTCACCGCAACTTCTCACAACAAATATTTAGCCGACTTGCATGCCATCGCCGAGCAGCAATTAAATCGTCTTGGTGTTAGCCAAATTAGCCGCAATAGTGATTGTACATATACCCTTGCGGACAAATATTTTTCTTATCGAAGAGACCAGCAAACTGGACGAATGGCCAGCTTTATCGCCATGCGTTAAGCAAGCGAAAAAATAAAATTAGCCACCAACCCTTGAAATCTTTCGTTTTAATTCTTATCTAAGTAACATGACCTTAGCAAAATTATGGTTATTGTTAGGAGTGATTTATGCGAATAGATAAGCTTACCCAAAAATTTCAACAGGCTGTAGCTGACGCACAAAGTTTAGCGTTAGGTAAAGATCATCAATTTATTGAACCTGCACATTTAATGTTGGCGCTGTTAAATCAAAGCGGCAGCAGCGTCTTGCCTATTCTCAAACAATCTGGTGTTGATGTCAGTGCGTTACGTGGCAAATTGAATGATATGTTGGCGCAATTGGTACAAGTCGACGGTGTCGGCGGTGAAATTCAGGTTTCTAACCAACTCGCGTCATTATTAAATCTGTGCGATAAATTAGCGCAGAAGCAGGGTGATAAATACATTTCATCGGAAATCTTTTTATTAGCGGCTATTGAAGATAAAGGACCATTAGGCAGCTACCTCAAGCAAGTTAATATTAAGCCAGCGCAAATCAAAGCGGCAATTGAGCAAACCCGTGGTGGTCAAGCCGTTAATGATCCGAATGCTGAAGATACGAGACAGGCGCTGGAAAAATATACCGTTAATCTGACCGAGTGTGCCGAACAAGGCAAATTAGATCCGGTCATTGGTCGTGATGAAGAAATTCGTCGTACCATGCAAGTGCTGCAACGCCGCACCAAAAACAACCCGGTGTTAATTGGTCAGCCAGGTGTTGGTAAAACCGCCATCGTTGAAGGGCTGGCACAACGCATTGTCAATGGCGAAGTGCCGGAAGGGTTGAAAAACAAACATGTCTTATCGTTAGACATGGGCGCGTTGATTGCCGGCGCGAAGTTTCGGGGCGAATTTGAAGAGCGCTTAAAAGCGGTGCTTAATGAACTGGCCAAAGAAGAAGGTCAAATCATCTTATTTATCGATGAGCTACATACTATGGTCGGCGCTGGTAAAGCCGATGGTGCCATGGATGCGGGTAATATGTTAAAACCGGCGTTAGCCCGTGGTGAATTGCATTGTGTTGGCGCAACAACGTTAGATGAATATCGTCAATATGTTGAAAAAGACGCAGCGTTAGAACGACGTTTTCAAAAGGTCTTAGTAGAAGAGCCAAGCGTAGAAGATACCATAGCGATATTGCGTGGCCTAAAAGAGCGTTATGAATTACACCATAGTGTGGATATTACCGATCCGGCGATAGTGTCGGCGGCCAGTTTATCGCATCGCTACATCAGTGATCGTCAGTTGCCGGACAAAGCCATCGATCTCATTGATGAAGCCGCATCGAGTATTCGCATGCAAATGGACTCCAAACCAGAAGATCTTGATCGTTTGGAGCGCCGTCTTATCCAACTCAAACTTGAGCAAAAAGCGGTCGAAAAGGAAACCGATGCCGCATCTAAAAAGCGCTTACAACTAATGGAAGACGAAATCGCCAGTTTGCAAAGCAATTATGATCAACTCGAACAAGTTTGGAAAAATGAAAAAGCCTCTCTTTATGGTGCGCAAACCATTAAAGCGGATTTAGAGCAAGCACGTCTTGATTTGGAAATGGCACAACGCTCTGGCGATCTAAACCGTATGTCAGAGTTGCAGTACGGTCGAATCCCCGAATTGGAAAGGCAACTGCAAGGCGCGGTTGATACCGAACAAAGCGAACTTACTTTACTCAAAAATCGTGTAACCGATATTGAAATAGCCGAAGTTTTATCCAAGGCCACTGGTATCCCTGTAGCTAAGATGCTTGAAGGAGAGCGCGACAAGTTATTGCATATGGAGCAAGACCTACAAAAACGGGTTATTGGTCAACAAGAAGCTTTGCAAGCTGTCTCTAATGCCATCCGTCGTTCTCGCGCTGGTCTTGCTGATCCTAATCAACCGATTGGCTCTTTTATGTTTTTGGGGCCAACAGGGGTGGGAAAAACAGAGCTAACCAAAGCCTTGGCGAACTTTTTGTTTGATAGTGAAGATGCGTTAATTCGTGTTGATATGTCAGAGTTTATGGAGAAACACTCGGTTGCCAGATTAATCGGTGCACCTCCAGGCTATGTTGGTTATGAAGAAGGCGGCTATATTACTGAGGCCGTGCGTCGTAAACCTTATTCGGTGATACTTTTGGATGAAATTGAAAAAGCACATCCTGATGTCTTCAACATATTATTGCAGGTGTTAGACGATGGTCGTTTAACCGATGGTCAAGGACGCACCGTTGATTTTCGAAATACGGTAATCGTCATGACCTCGAACATGGGCTCCGATATTATTCAGGAAATGGCGAGCGAAGCACAATACGAGCAGCTGCGTCAGACGGTTATGGCGGTGGTCGCGCAACATTTTAAACCGGAATTTATTAACCGTATCGATGAGTCAGTGGTATTTCACCCACTTAATGCCGAGCAAATACAGCAAATCGCCAAGATTCAAATTCGCCAATTGACGAAACGTTTGCAAGACAAACAACTCGATTTACAAATTAGCGAAAAGGTTATTGCAAAGGTAGCTGAAGCTGGGTTTGATCCGGTGTTTGGTGCGAGACCATTAAAACGAGCAATTCAACATCAGATTGAAAACCCATTAGCTCAGGAAATATTAACAGGTAAGTTCGTACCAGAAAGTAGCATTGTGCTCGATGTGGATGAAGCGGGAAATCTGACCATCGAATAGGGCTAAGTTAACAATTGTCGTTATAACAAAGGTGGAGGTTTACTGGCAGTAAATCTCCACTTCTTTTTCGCTCAATGCGATACGATCTAATCGTTCTTTATCGGTAAGCAATCGGGAGCGACCATCAGCATCGGTCATCTCAACTTTATCGAATTCAGTCAATGTACGTAGGTTTGCTTGGGCATTTTTACAATTAATGCTTGATGCTTGCGCTAAGTCAGGCGTTTGTTCTTCGCCTTCTTTTTTCACTTCTTTCATTGGTGATTTAACCGGCGAGTATGATGTTGCCACCTTTACTTCTTCATAATCTTCTTTGATAGGTTCGTGTTGCCCATAGTGGATCACACCATTTTCATCTACCCAGCGATAGACCGTCACATCTTGAGCAAACGCTGTGACACTTATAGTTAGCGCTAAAAGCGCAGATATATTTATTAAAGCACTGGTCATATGAATCCTTCAATATAAAACGTTTAATGCCTTCCGTAGTGTCTATATAGTGTTTTCTAACTTTATATAGAATAACTCCTTACTTATAGCTGCCATTATAAAGATCATTAACTGGTATGGCTAGCCACCTGCGTTCAATTTTTGTACGTAAGTGTTGTGAAGGGTTACATAAAGTTACATTTTGGCGCGGTAAAACAACGCTTTTGTCTATTTGTTGACCGCTTGAGCGGTTTTTTCAAAAAAACTTAAAAAACGTGTTGACCTCAGCTCAGAAATCCCTAAAATGCGCCTCCACTTCCACAGGGGAATGCGCTAAACGGCGAGCATCCAGTAGAAGTTAGATTTGCAGTTTGTCAGAGTTAGGAATTAACAATGACAAACGACAACAAATTAATTTGAAGTTTTTTAAATTAATCGGTTGACAACAAATCTGGGATGGGTAAAATGCACATCCTGCTTCGGGCAAGCCCAGAAGCAACAAGCACTAGCGAATGCGTCTAATGCTTAATTCTTTAACAAT
>NZ_JABBXG010000008.1:0-180999 GCF_012932945.1 Thalassotalea sp. Y01 | reverse complement strand
ATCTTGTGAGTGCTCACACAAATTGCATGATAACTAATTGTTAAAGAACCGATTCTTGTCGAATCGAGCCAATCAATCGCATTCGTTGTTGGCGTCGCTTTCCGTTGAAAGCGGATGCGCATTCTACGCAACTCAGTTTCGAAGTCAACAGTTAAATTTAAAAAACTTTAAATTATTTCGTTGTTGTCTGTAAGCGTTATCATATAAGGCTTGCAAACTTGAAACCGCACTTCCGTTTTAATTCGAATCAACATTGGTAGTTACCGCTGTTTCCCCGAGGAAGTGGAGCGCATTTTAGGGATTTTTGAGCTGCCGTCAACAGCAATTTTAAGAAAAGTTGAAAAAAACAGTTTGATCGCTGCTTTTTCAAACAGAAGTTACATTTAATAACCAATTTATTGACTTGTGATAACAATTCGTTTGTTATTCGATAAATAGCAGACGTATTTCATTGCTTATTATTTGAACTTGTAGTTAGATAGAGACTCAGACATAAGTACAATAATTAAATCTGCTGGTATCCCATGAAAAATAAAACACTAAAAATATTTTGGGGCATCGCAATAGCGCTAACAGTTAATGGTGCAGTAAACGCACAAGGATCACAAAATAAGTTTCTCTCTAAACTGATGTCAAAGTCAGTCGAAAAGGAAATATCTGTCGAGAGAACAGTAAGCAGTCTATTAAAACGATACCCGGACCTTCACGAATCCATTATTGATTTGGCTTTTACTCAATACCCGAGTGACTATCGTCAAGTTATAAGAGGCTCATTAAACGCAAATCCTAATTACGCGGACGAAGTCATAAGGCTGGCCATGCAACACGAAGTGGCACAGTGTAATGACATTATTAAAGCAGCCATTAAAGCTGAGCCTGGTTACGCTGATGACATCGTATTAGCAGCAAGCCGTCTTCATCCCGATGATAGAGACCATATCTACATTACCGCTCTGCAAACCAAACCGGTAATGGCACCGACAATCGTGACCACAACCGTTAAAGAATATCCTGATGATTTTGATCAGTTATTGTCTATCGCCTTTACCGAATTGCCGGAAATGTTAGACACCCTTTTACAAAGTGTGTTCGCCAACTTTTCTGACAGCGGTGAAGAAATTGTCGAAGTGGCTTTGAAGTCTGTCGATAAACAGCACGTCAACACCATAATTGATCAGGCGGTAAAAGCCGGTGTCAATAAAGATAAGGCAATTGATATCGCGGTTAAAGCTGGATATGAGAAAGACAACCTTGTACAGCATGCGCCGTAAAACATAGCGCAGTGCAACAATAAAGCGTCATTAAAAAAGGGAGCATGCGCTCCCTTTTTGTTGTTTGTATAAAAGCTATTATATAGAGCGAGCTATTAGACTCGTTCAAATACCGTGGCAATACCTTGGCCTAAGCCAATACACATGGTTGCAAGACCAATATTCGCGTCTTTACTTTCCATTAGGTTTACCAATGTCGTTGATATACGTGCTCCGGAACAACCTAATGGATGACCAAGCGCAATGGCACCACCGTTAAGATTGATTTTATCATCCAATACATCAAGCATACCAAGTGACTTAATACATGATAACGCTTGTGCGGCAAACGCTTCGTTAAATTCGGCGACATCAATATCAGCGACGATTAAACCAGCACGTTTCAATGCTTTTTGAGTCGCAGGTACCGGACCATAGCCCATAGTCGCAGGATCGCAACCGGCAACACCCATTGAACGAATCTTCATTCGTGGAGTTAACCCTAACTCTTTTGCTTTTTGTGCTGACATAACGAGCATGGCACTGGCGCCATCAGAAATAGCCGAAGATGTACCAGCGGTCACTGTACCGTTTGCCGGATCAAATACTGGACGTAAACCTTGCAGGCTTTCGACAGTACATTCTGGGCGAATCACTTCATCTTCGCTAATGAGTTTTAAGGCACCGGTTTGATCATGGCCTTCAACGCCAACGATCTCATTGTCCCATCGACCTTCTTGCTGCGCTGCAAACGCACGTTGATGCGAACGAGCACCAAACTCATCTTGCATTTCTCGACTGATACCATGTTGTTTGCCTAACAGCTCAGCTGTTAAACCCATGTTACCCGCCGCTTTGGCCATGTATTTTGCCATAGCAGGAGCGAAGTCGACATCGTACATCATTGGCACGTGCCCCATATGTTCTACACCACCAATTAAGAATACATCACCTTGACCGGCAATAATGCTGGTGCTGGCTTGATGCAGTGCTTCCATTGATGACCCACATAAACGGTTGACGGTTACACCGGCAATTGACTTTGGCATACCCGCCATCAATGAGGCATTACGGGCAATATTAAACCCTTGCTCTTTGGTTTGTTTAACACAACCCCAAATAACGTCTTCAATATCGGCAGGATCCAACGATGGATTGCGTTGTAAGATTTGACGCATTAGCGATGCAGATAATTCTTCAGCTCGCACATTTCTAAATATACCACCTTTGGAACGGCCCATAGGTGAACGTATACAATCGACAATTACTACTTCATTCATTCTATTATCCGCCCTTATTTGTTGGTTTTAACATCGGTGTTGAAATATGACTTATTGCTTGCAGCCATATCACGCAGGCCATCAGTAACCTGATAAATTTCACCAAGATGCGCGTACTTGTCTGCCATGGCGATAAAGTTATCCAAACCAAGCGTTTCAAGGTATCGAATTGGACCACCTCTAAATGGAGGGAAACCTAAACCATAGATCAGGCCCATATCGGCTTCGGCTGCGGTATCAACAACGCCTTCTTCTAGGCAGCGAATGGTTTCGTTAACCATAGGGATCATTAAACGGGCAATGATTTCATCACTGCTAAAGTCCGCCATTGGCTGACACATATCCGCTAGAATACCAACCGATGTTTCACTTGCCACTTTAACCGGACGACCACGCTTATCTTTCGAGTAGTCATAAAAACCAGTGCCATTCTTCTGACCAAGTTTGTCACTGTTATATAGTGCTTGGACAGGATCTTTGGCTAATTTAGCCATACGTGTAGGGAAACCTGCCGCCATCACGTCAGTACAATGATCCGCGGTATCTAAACCAACGACATCGAGTAAGTACGCTGGGCCCATAGGCCAACCAAATTGCTTCTCCATCACTTTATCAACGGCGCTGAAATCGGCACCTTCTAATAAAAGGTGACTAAAGCCAGCAAAGTAAGGGAACAATACGCGGTTAATATAGAAACCAGGACAATCATTTACGACAATTGGCGACTTACCCATTTTAGCGGCATAAGCGACAACGGCTGCGACGGTTTCATCAGACGTATTTTTACCGCGGATAACTTCAACCAACGGCATTTTATGAACCGGATTAAAGAAGTGCATGCCACAAAAACGCTCTGGTTTTGCCACACTTTCAGCTAATAGGTCGATAGAGATGGTCGAGGTATTCGAGGTGATAATGGCATCATCACTGACCACGGCTTCCACTTCTTTTAGTACTGCAGACTTAACCTTAGGGTTTTCAACCACGGCTTCAACCACAATGTCCGTGTCTTTGACACTGTCATAGCTTAACGTCGGTGTAATATTATTTAATACGCCTGCCATTTTCTTGGCATTCATACGGCCTTTATCAACCAGCTTGGTTAAAATGCCAGACGCTGTAGTCAGGCCTAAGTCTAAGGCATCATTATTGATGTCTTTCATCACTATTGGTGTGCCTTTGTAAGCGGATTGATATGCGATACCACCACCCATAATACCGGCACCAAGTACCGTTGCACGGTTTACTTTTTTGCTGGCTAGCTTAGCTGCTTTCTTGGCTTTACCTTTGACAACTTGGTCGGCTAAGAACAAACCTACTTGAGCTGTACAGGCGTCCGTTTTAGCAACTTTACCAAATGCGTCATTTTCTAACAGCATGGCTTCGGTTCGATCTAACTTAACCGACTTCTCCATAAGTTTAACCACAGCCATAGGCGCTGGGTAATGTTTGCCCGCTTTGGCTGCAACCATGGCTTTGGCCGTAGAGAAGCTCATCAAATGTTCGGTCTCAGACAAGGTCACCGGATCTAGCTTGACTTGTTTACGTGCACGCCAATCAAGGTCACCTTTAATTGCATCTTTGACCATAGAGAGCGCTGCGTCGCGCAAGTGCTCCGGGGCAACAACCGCATCGACAGCATGAAACGCCAAGGCTTTTTCGGCCTTATACGGCTTACCTGTGGTCATCCACTCAAGAGCATTATCAACACCAATAATGCGCGGTAATCTCACGGTTCCACCAAAGCCAGGCATTAGTCCCAACTTAACTTCTGGCAAACCAATGCTCGCACTGGTGTCGGCAACACGATAATCACACACTAACGCGGTTTCACAACCACCACCTAACGCAAAACCATTAATTGCGGCAACGCTAGGGATTTGCAAATCTTCAAACGCGTCAAAGATGTCACTGCTTGACTTAAAAACGCCAGCAATTTTTTCATCTGGGGTTTTGAATAATTCGGTAAATTCGGTAATGTCCGCACCTACTATAAAAGTGGACTTAGCTGATGTGACAATAACGCCTTGTGCGTCTTGATTTGCTGCGATGGCGGCAATAGCTTCTTTGTATTCTTGCAGGGTTGCTAGGTTAAGCGCATTAACTGAACCTTTCGCGTCAAAACATAACTCAACGATATTATCATCGAGCAGTTTGGCAGTGAGGCGTTCGCCTTGATAAATCATGCCTATCTCCTTTCCAGTTAAGGATTATCGTTATATTGCAAAGATTAAATAATCATTTAGGTTGACTGAGTGTGCCTTGTCTTAGCTGGCAAATCAATATTTTTTTAAACAAGCGTTTTAATTTAGCGTTTTAATTTTGCAAATGTCAATTTACCTATAATTTGAAGGTACTAAATAAAGGTAGTGTATTTGGTAAAAATCAGTAGCAAACAAGCATAAAAAAAGCCCGCAATAGCGAGCTTTTTTTCAATAATCTATACGAATTTAGAAAGCAGGTTTTTCTTCTGCGTCATCGTAACGCTTAACACTGTCAGTAATTTCGTCTTTCGCAGCTTGTGCATCGGCCCAACCTTCGATCTTAACCCATTTGTTTGGCTCTAGATCTTTGTAGTGCTCAAAGAAGTGAGAAATTTGGTTAAGTAGAAGCTCTGGCATTTCAGTTGCTTCATTGATACCACGATAAATAGTAGAAAGCTTGTCTACAGGAACCGCTAGCACTTTGGCATCTTCGCCTGACTCATCGGTCATTTTAAGTACGCCGATTGGACGACAAGTAATTACTGCACCAGGCATTAATGGGAATGGCGTTGGAACTAAAACGTCTACCGGGTCACCGTCTTCGGATAAGGTGTGTGGTACATAACCATAGTTAGTAGGGTAATGCATACACGTTGACATGAAACGATCAACGAAGATAGCACCTGAATCTTTGTCTACTTCGTATTTTACCGGATCAGCGTGAGCTGGAATTTCGATGATTACGTTAATTTCATCTGGCAGGTTTTTACCCGCAGGTACAGTGTTTAAGCTCATGGTTTTTCCCATTAAAACATAACTAAATAATTTAAGGCCGCTATTATAACCAGTTAATTTTTAAAAACATCTGTTTTGGCCTAAAAATAGCCAAAAACAATGAAACTTTAGTCAAAATATTGGGCTTTTTCCCTAAATAATGCCAACAAATGGGTTATTTTTTGACAAGTTTTACTACACATTTGCAATCTATAAAGCTAAGGTAAGAATAACGCGTTAATAATTAACGATATTTTAACGGAAACAATATTCACCTCTTTGTTAAGTTGTCTGGGCGGTGGTATCCCAATGAGGCTTTTTATAAAGCCATCAAAACCTATTTTGCGGTTGGGTTTTGCCTGATAACAACAATAATGGGGACATTATGGATAACATGCTATTGCTGCCTCCGGTACTAGGTATTGCCGGTTTAATTTTTGCGTTCATCCTCTATAACATCATTAAATCCTACGATGCAGGCAGTGAAGCCCTGCAAAAAATCGCCAATCAAATACATCTTGGTGCCATGGTCTTTATGCATCGAGAATACAAAATGCTTGCCATCTTTGCTGGCGTATTGTTGGTGCTTTTATATTTCTTTGTTGATCCAAATACTGCGTTGGCATTTTTAGTCGGTGCTGTATCGTCAGCTCTGGCTGGCTATATTGGTATGTTCACCGCAACCAAAGCCAATGTGCGAACAACCAATGCCGCTCATGAAAAAGGCTCGGCGTCGGCATTAACGGTGGCGTTTTTTGGTGGCTCCGTCATGGGACTTTGTGTCGCCTCTCTCGGTTTGATTGGTCTGGGTACTTTATACTGGTACTTTGGTGGCGATCCAACCACTGTACATTATATTCATGGCTTTGGCATGGGCGCGTCCTGTGTCGCTCTATTCTCTCGTGTTGGCGGAGGTATCTTTACTAAAAGTGCCGATGTCGGTGCTGATTTAGTGGGTAAAATAGAAGCCGGCATTCCAGAGGATGATCCTCGTAACCCTGGTGTTATCGCCGATAACGTTGGTGACAACGTTGGTGATGTTGCCGGTATGGGCTCGGATATATTTGAGTCTTACTGTGGCTCTATGATCGCATCAATCGCCATCGCATCAACCATGGTAGTTGATAACTTAGGCGATCGCGGCGCGCTAATGGCATTGCCTCTGGTCTTAGCATCTGTTGGTCTTATCTGTTCAATAATCGGTATCTTATTAGTCAAGGCGATGTCCGCCAGCAAGGCCGAAGTGGCTTTGCGTGCCGGAACGATGATTTCTGCGGTACTGTTTATTGTGCTTGCTTACTTTACCGTACAGTTTTTAGGTATAAACGCATATGTTTGGGGCGCGGTATTAACCGGCGCTATTGGCGGTATCATTATTGGTTTAGTGACCGAATACTATACCTCGAGCAAGCCTGTCGAGAAAATTGCTAAATCAGGTGAAACCGGACCGGCTACGGTGATGATAACCGGCCTTTCGGTTGGTATGGAATCAGTGGTTATTCCTGTATTAACACTAAGCGCAATTATCTACGCCTCAACCGCTATGGCCGGCTTGTATGGTGTAGGTATCGCTGCGGTTGGTATGTTAGCGACCGTTGGTATCACCATGGCGATTGATGCATACGGCCCTGTTGCCGACAACGCAGGTGGTATTGCGGAAATGGCTGGGCTTGGCGAAGAAACGCGCAATATTACCGACTCTTTGGATGAGTTAGGTAACACCACAGCAGCTATTGGTAAAGGTTTTGCCATAGGTGCGGCGGCGTTAGCGGCGCTAGCAATCATTGCTGCTTATGTCGAAACCATGACGGTTAAGATTCCCGACTTCTCATTACACCTAGGCGATCCTGAAGTGTTAATGGGACTGTTTATTGGAGGTATGGTACCGTTCTTAATTGCCTCAATTACCATGACAGCCGTTGGCGATGCCGCGTTTGAAATGATTCACGAAATACGTCGTCAATTTAAAGAAATTGACGGTTTACTAGAAGGTAAAGCGGATCCTGATACGGAAAAATGTGTTGATATCGCGACAACGGCAGCATTGAAGAAAATGATCTTGCCTGGGGTTATTGCCGTCAGTGTCCCTGTTGTCGTCGGTTTTGGTATTAGCCCGCAAGCTCTTGGTGGCATGCTAGGTGGTGCATTATTAGGTTGTGTACTTATGGCGCTGATGATGGCTAACGCTGGTGGCGCATGGGATAACGCTAAAAAGTTTGTTGAAAAAGGCAACTACGGCGGTAAAGGCAGCGACGTTCATGCGGCTACCGTTGTAGGTGATACCGTTGGCGACCCATTTAAAGACACCTCGGGTCCATCCATGAACATCTTAATAAATGTTATGGCCATCGTGTCACTGGTTATCGCGCCGGTTTTATAAAACACTGATCTATTGAGCGTAACTGGTAAACACACCAAACAAAAAGCCCGACATCTGTCGGGCTTTTTCTATTTACCGCTGTAAGGTTCACTTAGATGCCATCACCATCGGTGTGTAGACCACACTCGCGTTGTTGACCATTAAAACGGGTATCCGACTCTTGCATACCCAAAGTAAGTGGTTTACTCGAATGAACATCTCCCACCGATACATAGCCTTGCTCCCACAATGGATGATAAGGCAGATTATGGGACTGCAGATATTGATGAATATCCTTGTTACTCCACTCAATGATCGGATGCATTTTAAAACGCCCTCTGATCACCTGCAAAATAGGTAAGTTTTGACGATGTTGCGTTTGACTGTGTCGCACACCTGAGAACCAGGTATTTACACCCAGTTCGTCAAGACCACGCTCTAACGGTGCAACTTTGTTGGCTAAGTTGTATTGCTTTAGCTGTTCTTCACCACTTTGCCATTGCTCGCCATAACGAGCGCGTTGCCATGCAGGGGTTAATTCCGAGCGAAACACCTTTAAATTTAAGTTCAGCTTGTCGGTCATTTCATCAATAAAACGATATGTTTCTGGAAACAAATAGCCAGTATCGGTTAGCACCACAGGAATATCCGCTTTTATTTTCGTCACCATATGCAGCATTACCGCTGACTGAATACCAAAACTCGACGTTAATGCGAATTCTCCTGGCAAATGTTCCATCGCCCACAGTACACGTTCAGTTGCCGAAAGAGAGGCCAACTGTTGATTCCAGCTATCCAGTAAACTGTCTGGTAAAGATGCTGGAAAACGATTATTTACAGCGAGATTTGTCATCTTCTTTGCATATCCTTACTTATGGAAATCTCTGGCACTGACGATTACTTCATCGACAATACCGTGACGAATCACAAAATCACCAAAACATTCATGCTCATGACGCTGCTCTACCCAAATAGCAATTAAGCTATCTAAATGCTCTAGCACTTGCGCCGAACTGATATTGTCTTGATAGAGTTTGGGAATGCGGGTACCAGCCAAATTGCCGCCCAAATACATATTGTATTTGTCTGGACCTCGACCTACTAAGCCCACTTCAGCTAGCATTGCTCGACCACACCCATTCGGACAACCGGTGACGCGAAATATAATATGTTCATCGGCAATACCGTATTTTGCCAGCAAACCTTCTATATCGGTGACAAAGCCAGGTAAAAAACGCTCCGCTTCAGCCATTGCCAATGGACAGGTCGGGAAAGACACACACGCCATGGACTGCTTACGTTGCGAAGAGTGGCTGCTATCTAGCAAGCCATGCGCTATGGCGATTTGCTCTATCGTGGCAATATCTTGCTCTGCAACACCGGCGACAATCAGGTTTTGATTGGCGGTCATGCGAAAGCTGCCTTTATGGATCTCAGCTAACTTTCGTGCACCGGTTTTAAGCTTCGCTTGCTCGGTATCAAGAATACGTCCATTTTCGATAAACAGAGTCAAGTGATGCTTACCATCAACGCCTTCCACCCAACCAAAACGGTCACCTCGAGAAGTAAACTCAAACGGTTTTGACGGTGCAAAATTCACCTTTGCTCGTTTTTCAACTTCTTGCTTAAAGGTATCAATACCAACTCGGTCTAAAGTATATTTAGTTTTGGCGTTTTTACGATTGACACGATTGCCCCAATCACGCTGCACGCCAACCACGGCTTCAGCAATGGCTAAGGTATCCGCCAAGGCAACAAAACCAAAATCATCCGCACGGCGAGGGTAAGTAGAATCATCACCAAAGGTCATCGCCAGACCACCACCGACCAAGACATTAAAGCCGATTAATTCTTCACCATCAGCGATGGCAACAAAATTAAGATCATTGGCGTGAACATCAACGTCATTTTGCGGTGGAATTACCACGGTGGTTTTAAACTTACGCGGCAAATAGTTTTTGCCAAGAATCGGTTCAACCGTGTCGGTCTGCTCAACTTTCTCGCCATCTAACCAAATCTCTGCATAGGCGTTGGTTTTAGGCAATAGATGTTCACTGATTTTCGCCGCCCACTCATAAGCTGTCTGATGCAGTTTTGACTGTTCAGGGTTCGAGGTACACAACACATTACGGTTTACATCACCGGCAGTGGCAATAGAATCAATGCCAATTGCATTCAAAGTTTGATGCATTAATTTGATATTAGGCTTTAACACACCATGAAATTGAAACGTTTGACGGGTTGTTAAGCGAATGCTGCCGTACATCGTATGATCCGCAGCGAACTTATCGATAGCTAACCATTGCTCTGGCGTTATAACACCACCTGGCATACGAGCACGCAACATAACATTGTGCAATGGCTCTAGCTTCTGCTTGCTGCGCTCTTGACGAATATCACGATCATCTTGTTGATACATGCCATGAAAACGAATTAACTGAAAATTATCCGCCGTAAAACCACCAGTGATCTCATCGTTAAGATCATCGGCGATGGTGCCACGCAGATAATTGCTGTCACCTTTTATTCGTTCGTTATCAGCCAGTTTGCCAGTAACAATGAGGTTATCGGCTTGGTTTGCTGGTTTCGCAGTCATTTAATATACGTCCTTCTGATAGCGCTTATCTATTCGCAACTGTTTTAAATATTGTTCAGCATCTTCTAAGCTCATTTGCCCTTTTTCACTGACAATCTCTACTAAGGTGTTATGCACATCTTTCGCCATGCGCTGCATATCACCACAGATATACAAGTGCGCACCTTGTTGCAGCCACTGATAAACCTGCTCAGCCTGTTTTTGCAATTTGTGTTGTACATAGACTTTTTGCTGCTGATCGCGCGAAAAGGCGACATCCAACTTCGACAATAACGACGACTTCAAATAAGCCTGCCATTCTGTTTGATATAAAAAGTCCTGAGTAAAGGTTTGGTCACCAAAGAATAACCAGTTATCACCGCCAGCTTGTCGTGCATCACGCTCTTGCAAGAAGGCTCTAAACGGCGCAATACCGGTCCCGGGACCTATCATGATCACCGCAGTATCGTCATTCTCTGGTAAACGGAAGTTATTGTTGTGCTCGATAAACACGTCAATTTCATCGTCGGCTTGTAAACGCTCAATCAAAAATCCAGATGCAGCACCAACTCGACGTTGCTGCTCATCTTGCTGATAATCAAGCAACCCGACGGTTAAGTGCACTTCGTCTTCGACCTCTTGTTGACTCGAGGCAATGGAATACAAACGTGGCGCAAGGGATGCGAGCAAATCAACCAAGCCCTGAGCGTCAATATTTACCGGGAATTGACGACTCATATCGATAAGTTGCGTAGACGACAGATACTGGCGACATTGCTCGCCATCGGCGAGTAAGCTATTCAAGTCAGCGTTGTCGGCAAGGTCTGCCCATTTTTGCAATACCGCTTTGTTTAATGCGGTCATTTCTTTTTTACGCAAAAGAGCGTGTTGCAGCGTCACCTGTTGTTCGGCAAGGGTTACCTTGCTGTCGGCGTTCAAACCAAGTTGTGCAATCAGGCTATCGACCAAGGCATTGTCATTGACCGGCCATACACCTAACGCATCGCCAGGTTGGTATTGCAGGTCAGAGCCTTGCAAATCAATTTCAATATGATGCACTACCTTGTTTGAATCACGTCCGGTGATTTTTTGATTTTCAATAATGCTCGCGGTAAACGGATTTTGCTTGTTATAAACACTGGCGGCTGGGCTCTGCGCAAACGGCAAGGTGACCACGTCTGCACCTGTGTTTGAGTTTTGCTGTTCAGCCTTAAATTGCTCTGCCAGCTTATCGACCACCTTGTCGCGCCAAGTGTCAGCGTCAGGCTGATAATCGACATCGCAATCGACACGTTCGAATAATGGCTTACCACCTAATGCCGCGAGTCGTTGGTCAAAATCTTTACCTGTTTGACAAAAGTACTCGTAACTTGAGTCACCTAAAGCCAACACCGCGTATTGCAGGTCGTTTAATTTCGGAGCACGTTTAGAGGCTAAGAACTCGTGCAGGGCCATCGCATCATCTGGTGGTTCGCCTTCACCGTTGGTACTAGCAACAATAATGACGTGACTTTCTGTCTTAAGGTTTTTAACCTTATAGTCAGCCATGTTGTATAAGTTTACCGCTAGACCCGATTGTTCAGCCGCGGCTTTCACCTGTTCGGCGACGCCTTTGGCATTGCCGGTTTGAGAACCATATAAAATGGTCAGTACAGGTGCAGGATTTAATTGCGCAGAGGGTTCTGCTTGCGGCGAGGTTTCGCTTTTGGCCGCAAGATAGCCACTCGCCCAAGCGAGTTGCAGTGGTGTATATTGACCGATCACCTGTTGCAGCTGCTCCAATTGGGCACTGCTAAGGCTGGCACCGCTTTCGTTAGCGGCGTTATTGGCTTTAACCAACATGGTGTTTGCTCACAAATTACAGTTAATTAACATGAGCAAAGAATAATCAGCTTTGGTTAAAACATAAAAGAATGGATAACGATTTTTTATTCCAAAATCGAATACTACACTGATAGATCGAAAGGGTTTATCTTATACCCTATTACATACAATCTATTTTCATCGCTGAAAAACATAAAAAAACCTGAATTATCAATGTCTAATTCAGGTTTTTATTAATCGTTATTAATCATTAACGCTATTTAAAAGTGTACTTCGACACCTGCAAATGCACCGTCAAAGTCCAGATCAGAATATATTCCTTCTAAATCTTCTAACTCAACTTGAGCCCAACGATAACCAAGTTGAATATCGACATCAACAATCATGTTGTCGATAAGCGCGTAAGAAATACCAGCTTGATAATCCGCTGCAGTGTGATCGTCAAGCGCTAAAATATTACCTTCAGCAAATACACCTAAACCAGTTAGTGGCAATTCGACTTCTGCTGACAAGTACAACATAGGAATGATTTCATCAACGTTATCAACGTCTAGGCCAGAACGATCAAGGGTGATAAATTCACCTTCAAAGTCTTTACCAGTCAAACCAAAATCGAACGAAAACAGGCCGTTGTCAAACAGTTCATAATACAAGGTATAATCGGTATAAGATAAGTCTAATTCACTGCTGCCTTGCAATGAATCAGCGGCAGGGTTTATTTCAACACCGGTAGTCATTAGCTCAGAATGAGCGATTTTGATATTTGGAATAAATGGTAGTGGATGTTCGAATTCAATATAAAAACGATTTTGCGTATCATCGTCAAAATTAAATTCTTGCTGAACCTTACTATCATCGTAGCTGCCTTCTGCAGCCATATCCCAAACTTGAGCACCTATGTAA
Organism: Thalassotalea sp. Y01; assembly: GCF_012932945.1. Lineage (NCBI taxonomy): Bacteria > Pseudomonadati > Pseudomonadota > Gammaproteobacteria > Alteromonadales > Colwelliaceae > Thalassotalea > Thalassotalea sp. Y01. Next base: position 167,830 of record NZ_JABBXG010000008.1, on the reverse strand, counting down.
ACGCCAATGGCATCGGCATTGGCGTTTGGGCTGGTTAACATCATTAGCGAACTAATTAACGCAGCGCTTTTTTTCATTTTATTTTTATCCTTGACTTAACAGCTCTCGCAAGTCAATCAATGCCGCATTGGCGCGGGAAATATAGTTCGCCATTACCAACGAATGGTTGGCAACGAAACCAAACCCACTACCATTGAGAATCATTGGACTCCAGACGGTTTGTTGAGTTGCTTCAAGCTCTCTTATTATTTGGCTTACACTTACGGCAGCATTTTTATTTTCTAATACGTCGGCAAAATCAACTTCAATGGCTTGGAGCATATGCAATAGCGCCCAACAAGCACCCCGTGACTCATAAAAGACATCATCGATTTTCCACCAACTGGTCTTTACTATAACAGCAGACGCGGTAAATGTGGACTGCTGCGCAACTTTATCACCGGCTAAATCCGTATTTAATTGGTTACGTCCAACACTGGCACTTAATCGTTGCGAGTAGCTACCTAATCGCTTTTCAACTTCGCGAATATAATCGCGTAAATTATCAGCACGCGCATAAAACTGTGCGTCCTGAACCAAAGGATCCGCTAGGTCTTTACGGTAAGAATATAAATCTTGAATTGCAGACTCATACTCGCCTTCCGCTGATGGAATAGCCCAATTGGTATGATCGATATTGAATTTTGGTTGCGCGCGTTTTAGAAACTTGTTTTCTAACGATTGTGATTGCGAGCGAGAAAACGACTGGCGCATACTCAATGATATATCACGTACCATTTCCAAAGCGCCAAATTCCCAGGCTGGGATGTTATCCAACATCACCGATGGTGGCGTAATGTCATTAGCAAGATAACCACCTGGTTTGTTCAAAATGGTCTCAGCAATTTTTATGATCGCCGTTGTCGTGGTATAACCGACCACAGGCTTTACATTGTCAACTTTTGCATCTGCAATCGCGGCTTCACGTATATCAAAAGTCTCTGGCTCAAAACTCCAGAAAACTCCCAACAAATAAAATAGAAAAACCACTACAGATGCAGTGATCGAGGCCGACTTGGCGGAAATATTTAGCGCCATAACGAATCCTTATTGTTCATTTACGGGTTAGATTTTTTAGATAAACCAACTACGGGTACTTTAATAGTAGCAGTTGATCCATCATCAAAGTATAAGCTCAGTTCGATTTCTTTTCCGGCTTTAAGTGGTTGTTTTGGTTTAAAGATCATCAAATGATAGCCATGAGGCTGTAAGGCAACATAATCTCCTGCTTCGATGGTAATGGCATCGACTTGCTGCATTTTCATCATTTGATCGACAAAGGTGTGTTCATGTAATTCAATGCGATCACTTATCGGTGAGGTGACAGATAACAGTTTTAGCGATTTGTCAGAGTAATTATTGATGACCATATATGCTGAGTTAACTTTGCTGCCAGGAATGGTTTCCTTGGCGTAAGGTTGCTCAATAATCAGATGATGTGCAGCGATGTCAAAAGCGAAAAGAGCGAATGCTAAGCTAAGTATTTTTTTCATTCTATATCAATATATTGCAATAACTTAGGTTAATCATCGCTCATTTTTATCAGGTCGACAATGGGCAAATACCTTACGCCACATATTTATCTGCGTCGGTTACGTTTGCTGTCCTGCCACATTGCGCTCGCGGGTTAACAAATGAATCGCTAGGGCCACCAGCAGTACAGGCCAAAACAGGCCAATGCCGAACGCCGCAAGTGCGACAAATAAAGACAACAGCACAAAAATAACAAAACCGAAAACGCTGACCAGAATTGCGGCTGTCACAATGGCAACAATAACCGCTATTAGAGCCGCAACACTGACCGCGGTCCAGGATTCTATTTGCTGTTGTTCTACATACAAACTGACATTAAACAATTCAATTAGTGAAACACCTAATGCCCAAGTGATTACTAGGGTGGCAACAATGGCCAATAATAACGCTTTTAAGAAACTCATGTTCTTGCCTTGCTAACTCGTTTAATAACGACTTGGCATAACCAATGCGGCAACCAAATAAGCAATGACGCTCGTTGTTGGCATCATAAGGCCTAAAACAACGGTCGCTGCACGCACACCAAATACCGGTAGGTCAAAATAGCGAGCGACACCTGCGCATACACCGCAGACTTTCTTATTAACCATATCTTTACGTAACGTATTGTATTTGCTGTAACTACTCATGACTTTCTCCAAAATTCAAATAATATAGATTGCGGACAATCTGTGGTTAGTGCCAGGACTTGGCTAAACCAAATACTCCAGCACCAACAAAGAAACTAATTACTGGTACCATCCACAGTGTCATCACCAGTGATAAACCAAACATTGTTCTGCTCCTTAGCGTTTCGTGAAAGGGGCACGGTGTTACCCGTTAGCCACCTTCTTTTTCATCATTTCAAGTTGTTGTTCAACTTCGTCGTCTTGTTCTAACTCAGCGATTTGCTGCGATAGGCTCTTACTTGCTACAAAATCATACGATTCAACCTGTGCTTCTAGCTCATCTACTTTTTGCTGATAACTCTCAAATTTAGCGATGGCGCTATCAATATTGCTGCTATCCAGGACTTTTTTAGCCTGAAGACGTACTTCTGCACTTTGCTGACGTTGGTTAAATGCTTGTTGACGTTGCTTCGCTTCAGTCAACTTCTCTTGCAAGCGATTACTGTCGTCTTGAATCTTCTCTAGTACCTCATCAATGTGTTGTACTTGCTGTTGCAGATTCTCTAGATCGGTAGCAACTTTTTGCTTTTCGATCAGTGCACCTCGAGCCAAGTCTTCACGTCCTTTTGCAAGAGCGATTTCCGCTTTTTGCTGCCATTCACTTTCCTTGTTTTGCACATTTCGCAAGTTGCGTGATAAATGCTTTTTCTCGGCAATGTGCTTTGCAGCTTCTGATCTAACCTCAACCAATGTTTCTTCCATTTCTTGGATAATAAGGCGAATCATTTTTTCTGGATTCTCCGCCTTATCCAAAAGGGCGTTAATGTTGGCGTTGATAATGTCTGTTATTCTTGAAAACATGCCCATGATGTACTCCTGTTATTTATTTTCTGCTGCTTCATCAGAAAGCTGACTTGATGATGACTCAACACGAGCCGTCGTTTCTGAAATAGTCACTGACGGTGTACCTTTTTCGGTACTGAATACTGAATCGATATTGAAGTTAGCAACGGTTTCTTCGATGTTGTATGCTACTTCTTGCGCTACGGCATTGAATACTGATTCTGATTGTTGTGCCACTACATACTGTAAATAGGTTTCTAGTGATACTTGCTCTGCATTTGCTGCACCTGGTGCCATCGCGGCCAATCCTAAAACGCTTGCAAATACTGCTGCTTTACTTGTTAAGTTTTTCATCGTCTTCTCCTACACCCTTGCGGGTACTGATAATTATTAAGTGTGTTAAGTGCGTTTTATTATCGTTATTGGCCGCGTTTGTAATAACTAATACAAAGCTTGTGCCAAGTTTTTAAAAAATTTATAAGGCGTTGTTTTTAAAGCACTTTTATATATTTTCAATTTTTAACACGACAAATTAACAATTGATTAACAATGCTGCACTTAGTGTTTTTGACTAACCCGTTAGTAATTTTGACCAAAAAATAAAAACAAATATAAATATGCTAAAGAAAGCCATGCACATAGCTGTATGCCATTACCGGTTTAAGGTCGATTTAACGCTGGAATAAAGTTGATTTAAAAAGTACGAATGTACTAAAGATGATATGTAACGTATTGAAAAGTATATATTTAAAAGTGTATCTTGGGCTTAAAGTTTTTCTGTCACAGCTAATGCAAGTGAGCACAGCACGGTTAGTGCCCCAGGTAATAATAAAATAAAAAACAAGTGTGTCATGCCAACCATTTTTACACCTTTTCTCGTATATAAAGTTATTGAATATGGTTATTAGTCGCGACAAATAAGAAAAAGGTTTAAAAAAATGTTAAAAAAATCCTGATTTCGGCAAATAAACCGCAAATCAGGATTTTATAATGATAAATCGGTATGTTGTCTAACGAAAAAGCTCGGCTTGGCTTCTCCAGACTGGGTTTTCTAGACAAGTTTTTTGTAGACTAGGTTTGGCTAGGCAACGTCTTGCGGTACACCGGTTAAAGCAAAGGCTTGCCTTAACACACTAGAATCTGCGCCTTCTTTACCTGCATTTTCACTGAGGAAGCGACGATATTTACGTGCACCAGGTAAACCATTACATAAGCCAAGCATATGGCGCACGATATGCCACACTCTTGGTCCATGCTTTATTGCTTCATCAATATAGGCACACATTTGCTCAATCACTTGCTCACGTGATATTTGCACATAGTCTTTTGCAAACACCTGTTGATCCGCAAGACTCAGCATATACGGATTTTGATACACTTCGCGGCCAATCATCACACCATCTATATGCTGCAAATGTTGGTTACTTTCTGCTAATGTTTTGATGCCACCATTAATTGAAATGGCCAAGTGTTGAAAATCCTGCTTAATATCATAGACACGAGAATAGTCTAACGGCGGTATATCACGGTTTTGTTTCGGACTAAGCCCACTTAACCAAGCCTTACGAGCATGCACAATAAAATGCTCACAGCCGGCTTTACTGACCAAATCAATAAAGCGATGTAAAAACTCATAACTGTCCATATCATCGATGCCAATACGCGACTTTACCGTAATCGGCACCTTCACCGCATTTTGCATCGAGCTAACGCATTCGGCCACCAATTCAGGCTCGGCCATTAAACACGCACCAAATCGACCGTTTTGAACCCTATCCGAAGGACAACCTACATTGATATTAATGGCATCATAGCCATATTGCTCAGCCACCTTGGCGCATTCTGTCATCGCTTTGGGATCACTACCACCAAGTTGCAACACAACAGGATGCTCTTGCTGGTTGTAGCTTAAATAATCACCCTTACCAAATAAAATGGCACCTGTCGTCACCATCTCGGTATATAACACCGTATGTTTGGATAATTGACGTAAAAAGTAACGACAGTGACGATCCGTCCAGTCGAGCATAGGTGCAACGGATAATTGTTCGGTAAATTCAGACATTCATATGAGCCATTAAAAAATTCTGCCGCGGATTATAAAGTATAGCGATAGAGAAACAAAACCCTTGTCCTCGCTAACTGCGTTATTATAAACCGTTAGCACGGCAACACACGAGCAATACTAGGTAAATTACGCATCAGATGATAGCGGCAATGAACCATAATGCATGCCTGATAACGTCAGACATGCATATGTAGGCCGCAATTATTTCGGCACAGGCAGTAAACGCAAATGATAAACATCGACCTGATTGCGGCTTCCATCTATACCACCCGCCTGGGTATAGGTTTGGTTATTTTGCAAATAACTCATATTGTAAAAATCAGAGATCCTTACTTGGTAATTGCCTTTGCCTAACTCAACCGAAACCGGAGTGGAATATACCGGCTTACTCGACGCGCTGATGTGCGGCATTTGAATAACACCTGATTGAATGACATTGCCCTGCTCGTCTTCTATTTGCAGCCATTTCACCCCAGCGGTAATACCCGTGTTGGTTTTATTATTCTCATTGCGATAGTTTAGTTGTAGCGCATAGTGACCAGCCTGCTCGACGGCAATGTCGCCAAACAACAGTTGATCATCGACATCGCCAAAGTCTTTAATGAACGCGGTATAGTCTTTACGACTATAGGCTATGCTCGATTGCACTCGGTTATCATCGACATCGATAGTTATGCCAGGTTGTACGCATTGTACCTTGGTATTATGGGAAACAAGCCCGGAGTCGACGAATACGGCTTGTGCGCTGTAACAAGATTGCCAGCGCATGGGGTGTGGATCTTGCCAGCTCGATTCCCGCACGCCTTTGGCAACAACAACACCATTTTTGATGATATTAAAAGCAATACCGTCTTGTTGTCTGTCATCTAAAAATAGGCTGACGTTATCCGCATAGGTTCGCAGACCAATGATCGGCTCTTTAGGCGCAAACACCTTGTTATCAAGCAATGTTGGTAGCGCCTCTATATACGTCACAGATGCGCTATTTTTCCTAGCAGGGGCTAATCGAATGCGCACTTCATTGTCGCTATCTAGCAACTGCTGTTTGCTAATATTGTTCGCCACGGGCTTGCCATTTAACTCGATAGACTCTAATTGATAGACACCATCGGTAGCGCGTTGCTGCGGCAATTCCATGGTGATATTGAGCGTACGTTGCTGCCATTGCAGATTAAACAAAGCTAATTGTTGGCTGTCAGCAAAATATTGTTCGACCAGTTGGACGGTAAGGTAAGGCTGAAATTGCAGCTGCTGTTGATGCTGCTGCACGCCAAATACATTGTGAATTACCATAGATAAATAACCGGCAACAGACCAAAGTTGGTACTTTGAATTGATCACAGGTCCAGATTTACTGACATCTTCGCGTTGCAAATAAATTGCCTGCCCGGTAAGCCACTCAAGGTTTTCCATATTAGAAAGGTTCAGTGCCGTGCCACGAATTAAGGTATTGTAGCCAGCGTCCACGACTGCCGCATTATCGCCTTTTATCGCGGCGTTAACGCCATATGCGGTAACAAACGGCCAGATCGCGCGGTTGTGATAAATACGAATATCCGGTTGCTGTGGAAATATTACTGGTGCGCCCATAGGCCCATGTGGATAGTTGGCAAGAATTTGCTGGCTCTGTTGTTGACTGGCGATACCAGTGATAATCGCCAGCGATTGCCCTAACCAATCAAATTTTGGCATCGCTGTTTTATCAAAGTGACCGGCGGTCAGGCTTGAATACATACCGTATTCTTTAAGCCACAGCTTATCGTTTATTGCCTGTTTCAATTGCTCAGCCCAAGAACGATAACGCTTGGCTAAATCGCTCTGACCGTCTTTTTCGGCCAACTGGCTGGCCAAAACAAGCGCTTGGTAATGCGCTGCATTGGTTGAAACAGAGATCGACGTGGCCATATAGCTTAAGTCATCTTTGACCCAGTCAGCGTAGCTTTGCTCACGCCAATCAAGGAAAGACTGCTCTCCCATATACAACCCTGTTTGCGCATCAAAGGCAACAATACGATCATTTTCTAAGGTGTTAATTAGTGCGCTTAACGCGGTTTTTGCAAAAGCGCTTTGACTATCCTCGTCTAGGCTTTGCAATGCCGCTTGTGCGCCAAATGCCCACGTTACTCGGTCGGTACTGATTGGCCAACTGCCACCACTACCGGTATCTTGGATAATTTGTAAGCCAGAGCTATCGCCTTTGGTAAATTCAGGCTTTTGTACACCTTGGCGATACGGTGACAATTTATATTCCAATGAATTTTTTACCCGCTCTGGGTCAAGTAACGCCAATGACAAATGCGCAGCATAAGACAAGTCACGAGTCCAAACATAGTCCCATTTTTGCCCTGTCTTAAAACAATCGCATTTAATCGATTGACCAAAGTTATAGCTGCCATCATTAATGTCGCTCACCGACAGTTTTTTCATCTCGTCAATCGCTAAGGCAAATAAACCGTCAAACGCGATGGAGCCGGTGCGAATATAAGGCTTGTTGGGGTCTTCTTTAAAGCCATTAATTTGTGGTACCGGGTCACGCAGCGATTGGTCGGTAGAGTGAACATAGGAGCGCAATCCGCTTTGACTTTGCTGTGCTGAAATCACCACATGGCGAGATTGTTTATCAAAACTTTGAAACGTCAGTGATTGTTTATCGCTAAAATGTTGCAGATCACTTTCTAGCACAAGGTCTTTCACGCGATTGATGGTAACGATTGGACGATAAGATTGACGGGTATCCAAGGTAAAACGATACACACCTGCTTTCTCTACCAACAACAAATCCGCTGATTCAGTTTGGTTTATCGCTAACGGATAATGGCGCTGTAAATATTCTTCGCGATTTAAATCGACGACCGCATGACGTCGATTAGCAATCATTAGCTGGGTTTGCCAATCGGCGCTGGCGATTTTGTATTCATGAATACCTAATCCAACGGCAATCTCAACCTGATACAGACCATTTTTGGTCTGTTCAAACTTAGCGCCTGTACTCCAATTATTGAAGCCACCACGGATAAAATAGGCTGGCAAAACACGGCTCTGTTCGACATCGATAGTCTGTACCGTGCCTTTGTTGATAGGTCCCTGACAAGCGACCATGCCAAGGGCGGCGGCCAAAACCACGAAAGTGATTGATAATCTGCGCATTTACTACTCATTTATACAGCGAGAACAATTGGCGGAAATTATAGTTCAAGGTAAATGAAAAGCGACAAAGAATGACCTTAGGGTAACAATTTTATACATATGTATTTTAGCGGTTAATCCACTATTGGCACTACTGGCATCAAGACCAAGGTATGTTACACTAGGAACAGTTAACCCAGTCTAAAGATGTATATGGATTCTACACAACTACTTGAACAGGCAAGAGAATATTGCAAAAAGAATGGAGCTCGCCTAACCCCGACTCGTGAGCAGGTGTTTGTCTTACTGGCAAAAAATGATGGCGCAATTGGCGCATATGATTTATTGGAACAATTACAGAAAATTGATCCCGGTGCCAAACCTGCAACGGTTTATCGCGCTTTGGACTTTTTAGCCAGCCAAGGCTTTGTCCACAAAATAGAATCAATCAATGCGTTTTTGATGTGTGATCATTTCAGCGAATGCAATCACCCAGTGCAATTATTAATTTGCGACAACTGCAGTCGGGTCGAAGAAATCCAATCCAATAATCTAGATTTAGCACTCAGAGCAATGGCTGACGCCAGTGGCTTTACCATCAGTAAACAGGTGGTTGAAGCTCATGGCACGTGCAAACACTGCCAATAAGCTAGCTGTCTATCAGGAACTGGCGTAAATAGGTCGATCGCCTAAAGAATTTCGCACATGGCAATTGCCATCGAGCACGGCAATAATGATTTTATTGTCACGAAATGATTCTGGAAAAATGACCCGTTTGTCAGCTTCGATGCGCACATTGGTTAAAACATCGGAACATAAAGACACCATGTCATCTTGTTCATAATACAAAACAGTTACTGCATTAGTACCACTTTCCATAAGTGTATCCTTTTGATAATTATTAGCAATTACCGGGAAAGCAAAAAGGACAACAAGTCCTTTTGAGGTAATGGATTAAGTAACTATAGTCAAAAACCGCTGATTGCTCAAAATTAAAGGGTCAGACTGGATGACGATGCAGGAGTCGTATTAAAGAACGTCAATTTTGACGCGACGGGAAATATTACACAATAACTCGTAAGCGATGGTCGTCGCATGATGAGCGACACGATTCACATTCAGGTTTTTGCCCCATAACTCAACATAATCACCAATTTGGTCTTCAGCATTGCAACCTAAATCAACGGTGATCATATCCATCGATACGCGGCCTACTAAAGGCACTTCTCGACCATTAACCAATACTGGCGTGCCATTTGCAGCATGACGCGGATAACCATCTCCGTAGCCGATTGCCACCACACCAATACAAGTGTCTTTTTCTACTTGCCAAGCAGCGCCATAACCAATGCTTTCTCCAGCTTTAACGTGACGAATAGCAATCAGGCTTGAATGCAAAGTCATTACCGGTTGCAAGTCAATTTGATGCGCCTGCTCACTAATACGAGGGTCGATACCATATAACATCAAACCAGGGCGAACCCATTGATAATGACATTCTGGCCAAGCACAAATTGCCGCTGAGTTGGCTAAGGTTTTCTCACTATTGATGTGACCGGTGAGTTGTTCAAATAAGCGCTGTTGCTGCAAGGTTTGTTGATTGTTTAAATCATCGGCACAGGCAAGGTGGCTCATTAGACGAATATTTTTTTGCACATTTGGACATTGCTGCAAGGCTTGGTATATCTCGGCAAATTCTTGCGGTTCGATACCAAGTCGGTGCATTCCCGTATCAACTTTTAACCAAACCTGAATCGGCTCCTGCAATTGCGCTTGCTGCAATGCTTCAAGTTGTTGACGATTGTGGACAATGGTTTGCAAATTGTTGGCGGCAATAATCGGTAGGTGCTCGCTAGCAAAAAAGCCTTCGAGTAAGACAATGGGTTTGACCACACCACCTTGTCGTAATTCTAATGCTTCATCGATTCTGGCAACGCCAAAGGCATCAGCATGGGGTAACGCCTTGGCAATGCGCACTAGGCCATGGCCATAGGCATTGGCTTTTAAAACCGCTAATACACGGCTTTGTGGTGCGATTTCTTGAATAACCTGATAGTTGTGCAACAAGGCATCACGATCAATACTGGCAGTGGCTGTTTGTTGAACCTTAAACATCAATGATTAATCTTCATCCATAATGCCGCCAGGGCCGGCGAAATTATCAAATCGAGAAAATTGACCTTGGAAAGTTACGCGCACACGACCGATTGGGCCATTACGTTGCTTACCTATGATGATTTCCGCGGTGCCCTTGTCTGCCGAGTCATCGTTATATACTTCATCACGATAAATAAACATGATCAAATCGGCATCCTGCTCGATTGAACCTGATTCACGCAAATCTGAGTTAACTGGGCGTTTATCCGCACGTTGCTCTAGTGAACGGTTAAGCTGTGATAGCGCGACAACAGGAATATTTAGCTCTTTCGCTAAGGCTTTTAATGAACGGGAAATTTCGGCGATTTCCAAAGTACGGTTATCGCTAAATTGTGGTACTCGCATCAACTGCAAGTAATCAATCATGATCATCGATAAACCACCATTATCACGAGCAACACGACGCGCACGAGAGCGCACTTCTGTTGGTGTCAAGCCCGCGGCATCATCAACGAAGAGTTTACCTTTTTCAACCAACAAGCCCATGGTTGATGACAATCGAGCCCAATCTTCATCATTAAGCTGACCGGTACGAATTTTGGTTTGGTCGATGCGTCCAAGTGATGCCAACATACGCATCATTATTTGATCTGACGGCATTTCCAGTGAAAATACCAATGCTGGTTTGTCTTGCATCATTGCCGCGCTTTCAACCAAGTTCATGGCAAATGTGGTTTTACCCATTGATGGACGTGCTGCGACGATAATCAAATCCGATGGCTGCATACCGGCGGTCATTTTATCAAGATCGGTAAAGCCTGTGGATACCCCAGTAACACCATCGTGCGGTTGGCCGTAAAGCTTTTCAATCTTATCGACCGTTTTTTCCATAATGGTGTGCACGCTTTCAGGGCCTTCGGATTTATTGGCGCGTTGCTCGGCAATAGCAAATACTTTACCCTCGGCAAAATCCAATAACTCGGCACTGCTTCTGCCACTGGTGTCATAACTGGCATCGGCGATTTCATTGGCAACACTAATTAATTCACGAGTAACGGCACGCTCACGAACGATGTCTGCATAGGCTAGGATATTGGCTGCACTAGGGGTGTTCTTCATCATCTCAGCGAGATAAACAAAACCGCCTACGTCATCGATCTTTTTCTGATTTTCGAGGTCTTCCGACAAGGTAATCAAATCGACTGGATTCCCCTTCTCGATTAAGTCACCGATACTTTGATAAATAATACGATGGCCACGAGAATAAAAATCTTCGGCAACAACCCGCTCAGAAACATTATCCCAGGCGTTATTATCAAGCAGCAGTCCGCCCAAAACGGATTGCTCAGCCTCCATAGAATGAGGGGCAACTTTTAAAAGCTCGACTTGCTTATCTTTGGGCTGTTTGAATGCCTGTTTTTGCGCCATGGGTGTTCAAATCCTGTACAGCTGAAGTTTTTACAAAGGTAGCTGTCCAATTTAAGCGATCTGAGGCCAAATTTGAAGTTAAAAATAATATATTTAGTGTGATTAAATGCCGCTAGCGTCAGATTCCTTGTCCTTTGTTGGTGGGCACTGCGCTAAAGTGAGGTAGTCTTCACCCAGCTTTTCTTTTTGCACTAATTTGACATCAAATTGCCATAGGTGGTGCAGGTGTTTAAGCACTTCGTGGTGATTTTGATGCAAAGGCGCATCATCTACCGGGATATATTCGAGTGTCAGTGAACGATCGCCATTGATATCTGCATTGATAATTTGCACATTGGCTTCTAACTGGCTCAGGTCATATTGTTTAGACAGAGCACTTCTCACTTTTTTATAACCTTGCTCATTATGAATCGCGACAACATCCATGTAATTGTTGCGCTCATCATCGTGCAATTGAAATAACTTCATTTCACGCATCAAATGTGGTGATAAAAACTGGCTGATAAAACTTTCATCTTTAAAATTCTGCATCGCAAATTTGATGGTTTCTAACCAGTCTTTACCGGCAATATCTGGAAACCAGTGTTTGTCTTCCTCTGTTGGTTGCTCACAGATACGGCGAATATCCATAAACATCTTGAAGCCCAAAGCATAAGGGTTGATGCCAGAAAATGCCGGATGATTATATGGCAGTTGGGTAATCACATTAGAATGATGGTGAATAAATTCCATCATAAAGTTATCGCTCAACAGGCCTTCATCATAAAGGTGATTAATTAAGGTGTAATGCCAAAAACAAGCCCAGCCTTCATTCATAACCTGAGTTTGTCGCTGCGGGTAAAAGTACTGCGCTATTTTGCGCACAATACGGACAACTTCTCGTTGCCAGGTGTGCAATTTAGGCGCGTTCTTTTCGATAAAATAAAGGATGTTTTCCTGTGGGTGTTCAGGGAAATTGTGAGATTTTGGTACTTTGTCAGATTTTACTTGCTTATCAACACGTTGCCATAAATCATCGAGATGCGATTGGACAAACTGCTCACGGGCAATTTGCTGTTCTCTTTCTTGCGCAACCGACAGCTTTTGCGGGCGCTTAAAACGATCAACGCCAAGATTCATTAACGTATGACAGGCATCTAGGGTATTCTCGACCGCCTCAATACCGTATTTTTGCTCACAGTCTTGGATGTAATGTTTAGCAAACAACAAGTAATCAATAATAGAATCGGCATCAGTCCAGGTACGAAACAGATAATTGCCTTTAAAAAATGAATTGTGACCATAGCACGCATGCGCCATCACCAACGCCTGCATGATCATGGTGTTTTCTTCCATCAAATAGGCGATACAAGGATTAGAATTGATGACTATTTCATAGGCCAAGCCCATATGACCGCGACGGTAGTTTTGCTGGGTCTGAATAAATTTCTTACCATAACTCCAGTGATGATAACCAATCGGCATACCGATGCTGGCATAGGCGTCCATCATTTGTTCAGAGGTGATCATTTCAATTTGATTCGGATAATAATCAAGGCCGTATGAATCAGCAACGCGTTCTATATGGTTGTGGTAAGTTTTTAAGTTATCAAAACTCCAGTCGGGACCATCATCTAACCAGTCTTTACCGTGCTCATTACTGCTTGCTTTATTAGCCATAAGCCACCTCGGCTTTGTTGTCTTGTCTTTTAAATAACTCTCTAAATACTGGATATATATCCGCTACTTGTTTAATTTGTCGCATGGTAAAGTGACGGTTTTCTAAGGCAAGCTTTTGATAGTGTTGCCACATCGCTTTGGGTACCAGCTTATTGATTTCAATGTAGGTAAAGTAGCGGCATACAGGCAACAAATTGTTTTCCAATAACTGCATGCATTTCGGGGTATCGTCTTGCCAGTTATCACCATCACTTGCCTGGGCACCGTAGATGTTCCATTGCCCAGGTGGGTAACGGTCTTTGATGATTTCATCCATTAATGTCAACGCCGATGAAACGATGGTGCCGCCAGTCTCTCTGGAGTAAAAAAACTCCTGCTCACTGACTTCTTTGGCGGTAGTGTGATGGGTAATGTACACCACATCAATCTTTTTGTAGTTACGTGACAAAAACAGATACAGCATAATATAGAAACGCTTTGCCATATCTTTCGTTTGCTGGGTCATCGAGCCAGAAACATCCATCAAACAAAACATCACCGCTTTCGAGCTAGGCACGGATTGCTGCTGGTAATTGCGAAAGCGTAAATCAAAGGTATCGATAAAAGGCACTTTGCTGATTTTCGCTTTGAGATCAGCAATCTGTTGCTCGAGTTGTTCAATCTGTTGTTGTCGTTGATTATCAAACTGTAAGGCTTGCAATGCGACTAATTCTTCATGTGCTTGTTCACACCCTCTAAGTTCGCTGCGGGTAGATGAGGTCATGGCAATCTTGCGGGCCATCGATTTTTCCAGCGAGCGTACGATGTCTAAATTAGCAGGCACGCCATCACTGCAATAGCCGCTACGAACGGTTTTGGTTTCCTCTAATTGGTTTTGCTCGTTCTTGACCAGGTTCGGTAATTCCAAATCTTCAAACAGTAAGTCGATGTATTCATCTGCGGAGATAGAAAAGCTAAATTCATCTTCACCATTGCCACTGTTTGAGGCATTACCCTGCCCTTGACCTTGGCCACTGCCACGTGGTGGTTTAGGCACTTTATCACCGCTATTAAATTGATCATTGCCCGGTAATACCATGTCTCGGCGACCACCTTTACCGCGCTGAAACAACGGCTCTTTTAAGTCTTTATCGGGAATGGTGACGTTTTGCTCTGACTTGTGGTCGGTGACCTGACGATCAGTAATGGATTTGGCCAAAGAGTCCTTAATTTGACGTTTATAGCGGCGTACAAATCTCTGGCGATTAACCATAGATTTGTTTTTTCCGTTCAAACGTCTGTCGATAAAATTTGCCATAGTACCTCCCTGCAAATTGTTTACCTTGACTCGCCCTGCTCCATTTGGGCAGGGCTCACTTCCTTATTTGAAGTGTGGCTCTATGAAGCTTTTCTCACCCGAAGGTACCATTCGCACAATAGGCGAACCTGTTTGTGGGTATAGCCTTTCTCTACCATGCGCTCAACAAACTGATCATGCTTCTTCTGGTCGTCTGATGAGGTTTTGGTGTTAAATGAAATCACTGGTAACAAGTCTTCGGTATTTGAGAACATCTTTTTCTCAATCACGGTACGCAGTTTTTCATAGCTGGTCCAAAGCGGATTTTGGCCGTTGTTATTGGCTTTCGCCCGCAGCACAAAATTAACGATCTCATTACGGAAATCTTTGGGATTGGAAATACCCGCTGGTTTTTCAATTTTTTCCAACTCGTCATTTAAGGCACTGCGATCGAGTATTTGCCCGGTATCAGAATCGCGATACTCTTGGTCTTGAATCCAAAAATCCGCATACACAACGTATCGATCAAAGATATTCTGACCGTATTCTGAGTACGACTCGAGATACGCGGTTTGGATTTCTTTACCGATAAATTCAATGTATTGCGGAATCAAATACCCTTTGATGAATTCTAAGTACTTGTCGTTTCTTTCTTTTGGTAATTGTTCGCGCTCAATTTGTTGTTCAAGAACATAAAATAAGTGCACCGGATTAGCCGCAACCTCACCGTGTTCAAAATTAAAAACACGGGATAAAATCTTAAAGGCAAATCGCGTCGATAGACCGTTCATGCCCTCATCAACGCCAGCAAAGTCGCGATATTCCTGAAATGATTTGGCCTTAGGGTCGGTGTCTTTAAGGCTTTCACCGTTATAGACCCGCATTTTCGAATAAATGCTTGAGTTATCTGGTTCAATTAAGCGCGACAATACGCTGAACTGTGACAAAATATCTAACGTGTTTGGTGCGCATTTGGCGTGGTTTAATTCGCTATTGGACAACAATTTCTGGTAAATTTTCACTTCTTCGCTAACACGTAAACAGTACGGCACTTTGACGATGTAGACTCTGTCGAGAAATGCCTCATTGTTTTTATTGTTGCGGAAACTCTGCCATTCCGATTCATTGGAATGGGCTAGGATGATGCCGTCAAACGGCAGTGCTGATAAGCCTTCCGTTGGGTTGTAATTACCTTCTTGAGTTGCCGTTAGCAACGGATGCAATACTTTGATTGGCGCTTTAAACATTTCAACAAATTCCATAATGCCTTGATTGGCTCTACACAGAGCACCAGAGTAGCCATAAGCATCGGGATCGTTTTGCGCAAAATGTTCAAGACGACGGATATCAACTTTACCGACCAATGATGAGATATCTTGGTTGTTGTCATCACCAGGTTCGGTTTTGGCAACCGCAATTTGCGCCAGAATTGAAGGGTGTAACTTAACCACTTTAAATTTGGAAATATCGCCGCCAAATTCTTGTAATCGTTTCGCCGCCCAAGGTGACATGATGGTGTTAAGATAACGCGCCGGAACTTTGTATTCTTCGGTTAAGATTTTGCCATCGGAATCAGCGTCAAATAAACAAAATGGATGGTCATTCACCGGTGACAAATCACCATTAGCAGAAAGTACATAAATTGGCTCTTGTTGCATTAGACCTTTGAGCTTTTCCGCCAAAGACGATTTACCGCCCCCGACAGGTCCCAAAAGATACAATACTTGTTTCTTCTCTTCCAAACCTTGGCTGGCATGGCGCAAATATGAGACGATCTGTTCAATAGCCTCTTCCATACCGAAGAACTCGGAAAATGCTGGATACCGAGCGATAACTCGGTTAGAGAAAATACGACTCATAACAGGGTCCGCAGCCGTGTCTATCATTTGCGGGTCACCTATGGCTGCCAGTAAACGTTCCGCAGCATTGGCATAGGCCATTTTGTCGTCACGGCAAACGTCTAAAAACTGTTGCAGACTCATCTCTTCTTGGCGAGCCTGTTCATAACGGCTTTGGTAATGTTCAAAAATGCTCATAACGCCTCCAACTGCGATAGTCTCTTATAATAATTAGACCGGGAAATCCAAGTAAGTTTGCAAATAATTGCCAAAATCACTGCTTTTATTTGTAACCAAATTCTTCTTATCGCGGCTCCACACGGGGTGAACAAACAGTCATTTTGTGTCAAAAAAGCCTAAACATTTCATTCACCTGCTAATTTAACCATGGCACAAATGCAGCACTTGGCAAGTTTGTCTATACTGAAGAGATATACGAAAAATCGCGGCAATTGGATTGCTCAAAAACGATTAAAAAACAGACTCCCCTTTCGTCAAAACAGGCGCCCCAAAAAGAGTGACATGGCCGAAAAAAGCGTTTAAAAACTCGATATAAGTATACATTTGCGACGAACCCTCATCATTTTCAACGATAATCCAGCATTCAATAAACAGCTCGCTTTAACCAAAGTCGATTAACTTTGCTGTCGCTTAGCTTTTGTCTTGGCTTTTGTATTAGGCTACAAATTAGACATAAAAAAACAGCGCATCACACCAGTGACACGCTGTTTTTCAGCTATCTAAAATTGTTGCTAAAAAGTCTTATTGGTAGGCGACAACAACATTACCACTCACCGTTGACGCTTTAACTAACGCACTGCCGTTACCTAGTCGGGTTTCCAACTTAGAACTTGGGCCATATTTGGCTTTATCCACTTCATCGTCACTGACTTTATTGATAATACGACCACCGGCATTTGAGTTGACGGTAATATCGGCATTAACACCTTTTTGCATTGCTAACTCCACCTTACCGCTGACAGTCGACAGGCGCAGTAAGCCATTATCAGAAAGCTCAACTTTAGCATCAACATTACCACTAACACTGGACAAGTTGGCATCTTTTACTTGTTCTAATTCAATATCAAGTTCGCCAGATACCACACTGGCGGTAACTTCAGAAGACACACTTTGTGCATCAATATCACCACTGACGGCATGATAATTAAGTATACCTTTAGAATTTTTGTCGTTGATGTCACCGCTTACCGTCGATAAGCGAATATGGCCATCAAGGTTTTTGGTATCTACGTTACCACTGACACTTTCCAGTTCAATGTCTTTACTAAGGTTTTTCGCATCTATAGAGCCGCTAACGGTTTTGATCCTAGTGTCATTATGAATATTTGATACCACAACATCACTGGAAACCCCTTTAAAGCTAACATCAGCGGTCTTAGGTAGATTGATCACCAAATCGGTTTCTTTGGCTTGGTTATCCCAAAAACTGCTGTTCATTTGTTTTGGCATCTTAACAACGATGGTGACGCGCTTGCCGTCAACAGTAAAGACAAAATCGGTAGCCTTTTCATCCAGTCGACCTTTAACC
Organism: Thalassotalea sp. Y01; assembly: GCF_012932945.1. Taxonomy (NCBI): domain Bacteria; kingdom Pseudomonadati; phylum Pseudomonadota; class Gammaproteobacteria; order Alteromonadales; family Colwelliaceae; genus Thalassotalea; species Thalassotalea sp. Y01. Next base: position 149,766 of record NZ_JABBXG010000008.1, on the reverse strand, counting down.
CATACTTCATCATCATCGGTACCAATAATGGTTACTTTACCGCGCAGGTTATCAATTTTAACGCGAGCATCCGCAGCAACAGCTTTTCGTTCATCAACGCTTTGGTTTTCAGCGTGAGCCGATGTTATCAGCGCAAAGCAACCAATCAGTGCCGCTAGGTAATGTTTTATATTGCGAGCATATTTCATAATTCTTTCTCTTCTTTTCGTTTTAATTGATCGGCTTACACACTTCATCAATTAAATAGATTGCCATTTAGGGCTATACAATTGGTCAAGCAAGCTCAGTTCTTGTTGCTGTGTCCACTTTAACAGGTTAAGCAAATCCTTATTATTAGGATCTTCCTGTAGCGCCTTCAATAATGACTCTTGTGCCGAATCAAGCTCATCAAATTGTTGTTTAATATTGTCTGGTAGCTGGGTTAAATCCGGCTCACCAAAACTCACCAGCATACTGTTTCGTTGCTCTTGATATTGCTCTTGTAGCAAGCTCACAGGGTCGACTGCAGCTACTTCGACAGGTGCTTGCACTTGTTGAGTCGGTAATAGTTGCCAAGTCAACAAAACGGCGAATACAACTGAGGCGGCCCATGCATATGGCGTGAATGTCGCACGGCTTTTGGGCTGCTTTTTCTGTGATCTGTGTTCAATCGCGTGTTCGATACCAGCCCATAAGTCTCTTTGCGGCTGTATGTCTTTATCTAGCGTCTCGATCTGCTGTTGAAGCTCTTGATCTGTCATAGTTTTTCTCATCAGGATAACCACTCCTTCAATAAATTTCTGGCACGATGAAAATGAGATTTGCTGGACCCCACCGCCATGTTCAACATGGTGGCTATTTCTTCGTGCCGATAACCTTCTACCGCAAACAAAACAAACACTAATCGAGCTTTTTCGGGTAAGCGCAATATCGCTTTATCAATATCCGACAGGTCTTGTATTTCGTTTCCTGCTGGCTCGGTGTTTACTTGTTCTTCAATACTGAATACTTTTTGCACCCAGGATTTTTGTTTGCGCATATGTGTCAAAACCGTATTGGTTGCCACTGAATGCAACCAAGTGGAAAACTTTGCATCGCCTTTAAAGCTGCCGATTTTTTGCCAGACTTGTACAAACACTTCTTGGGCAACATCTTCGGCTTGCTCACGATTTGTCAGCATTCTCAGACACAACGCATACACTTTACCTATATGCAATTCATATAATTTGGCAAACGCTTGTCGATCACCCAAGGTGGCAGCTGCGATCCATTCGCCTTCCTGCTTTTGCGCAAAGATTTGTTGAGCATCTATAACCGTGTTATCCGCGGACACTTGTTAAATTTTCCTTTATCCTTGGCTGTTGTTATTAACTATGACGTACAACTTTTTAAAAAGGTTTAAAGAGAATATAAAAATATTCTAGAATTAAACATGGATGTTTAATATATCAATCACTTAGCTAAAAATAAAAGTTTGATAGCAAAGTTTTAGGCGAACGGTATGAAAGTAAATTGTGATCTTGGTGAACACGCCAATAGTGAAGAAAACCCCGACGCGCACATTATGCCCTATATCGATATGGCAAACATAGCGTGCGGTGGTCATGCCGGTGATGCGCAAACGATGGCAGATACCGTTGCCATGGCGAAGAATGAACAGGTTATTATTGGTGCTCACCCAAGCTACCCTGACCGTGCTAATTTTGGCCGAGTGTCATTAACGATAGCTAAAGACGAGTTAGTCAATAGCCTAGTTGAGCAAATCGACGCATTGCACAATGTGGCAACAAAGCAAAACGCGCAAGTTAGCTATGTAAAGCCCCATGGTGCGTTATACAACGATATGATGAAAGACTCTGATATATTTAGTTCGGTGTGTGCAGCAATAGCAAAAACCAATAGCCAACGAACGCCTCAGCAAAAGCTAATGATTCAAGCTTTGGTGGATAATAGCGAGCAGCGGGATATTGCCAAACAATATGATATTGAACTGATTTATGAAGCATTTGCCGACAGAGGCTTACTTAGTGATGGACGATTGCAATCTCGGCAGTATGACAATGCCTTAATTACCGATCGCATCAAAGTGAAAAAACGTGTGCATCAACTGATTGCTCATCAGGAAATGACCACCGTAAACAGCGAGATCATTACCATTAAAGCGGACACCTTATGTTTGCATGGCGATAACCCAAATGCTGCAGATATCGTAACCACGATTCGTACCGTGCTTGAGGAATTAAACGAGGATGGCTAACCATTACCCGTTGAAAAGCTTCCAAGCATTAAGTGAAACGGCAATCTTATTTTGCTGGGCAGAGTTTATCGACCCACAGTTAAATCAATGCATTCATCGTTGCAAACAGGCAATCGCTAACAAGTTTACAGGCATCATAGTCGATATCGTCTGTTCTTATAGCAGCATGATAGTGCATTTACAGCCGCCAACCACAGCCAATACAGCGCTGCTTGAAGACATGGTCAGGCACATCAAAAAAAGCATTGAATTGCCATCAGCAGCCAACAAAGTCCAGAGTAAGCTGCATCACATTGATGTCTATTATGGATACGATGCGGGTTGGGATCTTGCCTATATGGAGCAGCAATGTCAGCTTACCTTACAAGACATTATTGAACGTCATACTGCGCCGACCTATCAAGTCTTTGCCAATGGCTTTATGCCAGGCTTTGCGTATATGGGCATTATTGACCAACAGCTCATATTACCTCGGCACAGCACGCCACGCACCGGCATTCCAAAAGGTGCGGTAGCCATAGCAGAACAGCAAACCGCTATATACCCCAAAGCATCACCTGGCGGATGGCTGATTCTTGGTCAAACTGCGATGTCGCTAATAACAGCAGATGAACTGTCACCTACTCCGGTATTGCAAGCCGGTGATCAAGTGAAGTTTAACGCCATCAGTGAGCAACAGTTTGTGCAGCAAGGCGGCTCTGTTATGAGAAATAGCGATGCATGGTAAGCACAATATGAATCGCATCAATATAGACATAGTAAAAGCCGGTGCCTACACCTTAATTCAAGATCTAGGCCGTGCTCACGTGCAGCATTTAGGTTTTAGTGGCAGTGGTGCCATCGATGAACACGCGTTCTTATGGGCAAATAAGTTACTCAATAACCCAATGAATACGCCAATGTTGGAAATAACCCTTGGCCAAGTACAGATAAAGTTTTCCCAAGAGTGTGTTATTGCTCTTACCGGCGCCGATTGTAATGCCTTTAAACAGCTCGATAGCCCACACATGCCAGGGCATTTGTCTACGCCAAAGCAAAGGGTTGCAAACTGGACGTCAACAGTGATCAACAAAGATGAAATACTCACCTTACAATTACCGCAACAAGGCTTGCGGAGCTACTTGGCATTTGCCGGTGAAATGCAACTTAAGCCTTGCCATAATGCCTATGCAACAAACCCTGGTGAAAGCATAGGTGGCTTAAATGGCAAACCATTACAGTCAGGCTGTCAGTTATCAGTCAATGCGTTCGAGCAGCCATCGCGATGTTTTAACGTGCCCAAAGCCTATCAATCAGACTACCCAGCAATGGCGACACTGCAATACTTACCCAGTTTGCTGCTGCAAAAACAAGAACAAAATATTAGCGCCGGTTTTCATCAGCAACACTATGACATCGATCCAGCGTCCAATCGCATGGGCTATCGCCTTAAAGGTAAGCCGGTAAAGATAGAATCGAATAACGTGATTTCACGGCCAACCTGTTTTGGTGCCATTCAATTACCAGCAGACGGCCAACCTATTGTGCTGATGAAAGATGCGCAAACCATTGGGGGTTACCCAGTGATCGGCAGCCTTAGCCGTCAAAGCGCTTGGCAATTAGCACAGATGCGGCCAGGACAAAAAGTGCGGTTTCAGCCAGTATCACTGGAGCATGCCAGTGTGCAAACGAAATTAATGTATCAATTTTTCTTTGCTGAGGCGTCTGGGCAGGTACGAATCGACAGCACCACATAAAGACCGATAGACAGCAGCGCCGCGGTGGCAAGTTTACCGTAGATATTAGGCACCGCAAAAAACACCGAAAAACCACCAAATAACAGAATAGATATCACGGCCAGACGTTTGGCTTTTTTTGGGATGCAACGATTGGTTTGCCAGTTGTGAATAATAGGTCCAAACAGTTTATTGTTCAGTAACCAGTTGTGCCAACGGCGTGACGACTTAGCAAAACATGCGGCGGCCACCAACAAAAACGGCGTTGTTGGTAATACCGGCAAAAACACCCCGAGCAAGGCTAAACCGACAAAACCAAAACCGACAGATAAATATAAAAAGCGTTTCATCGACAACGGTTTCGCACATTAACGCCAAGGATTGTTGTCGTGATATTTGATTTGCATGCCTTTAAGGAAGTTGCGTAAGAACTGATCTTTACACTGGCGATAGTGTTTATGATCCACCTTTCTAAAAAACGCGCTGATTTCAGACTTACCAACACGAATGCCCGCCAATGACAGTAACTCTATCATGTCAGCATCATTGAGATTTAAAGCAATCTTCAACTTGCGCAAGGTAATATTATTGCTCAGTTTCTTTTCTGGTTTAGGTTGTTCGCCTTCACGTTTACCACGATTTTTATTGATTAAGCCATTAAGGAATATTGCCAGCATGGTATCGGTAAGGTTTACCAGTTTCGGATCATCATCCTTACGCAGCCAATGATGCAAACTTGGTAATTCGATTTTAGCATCAGCTTCAGCAAAAATAGCCAGCATTTCGGCGTCACTGTAACTGAAGATGTAGCGTAGACGGCGCAGAATATCGTTATTGGTCATAATAGTGGGTACTAACTCAGGTTAAACTTGCTTAATGTCGATCATTGCCTCTCGGCTATGACCCGTAATCTCTAATGCTTGCACATATTCATGCCATAATCGGTTGCGATTGTGGGCATATTCTTTTAACAATAGGTGTGGATAAATGGCGCTGTGTTGATCATCAAACGCAAGTCGAAAGCCATGCTTACCGACCGGCTCAATGGCCATTAGTTTAACCATTTTTTTATGGCTGACAGGTGGCTTCGCCTTACCTTGCGCCGAGGTTTGTTCATTAGGCGAATAAACGCGCAAGAACTCATAGCTCAAGCTTTGCTGAAAATTATCGTCGAAATGCAAGACTAACTCATGGTCTTGGTGATTCAATTGCATCTTCGTTATCACATTCACCTACTTAATAAACACAACTCTATGTCGCTATTATACAAAAAAAAGAGCAATACCCGAGAGATATTGCTCTTTATTTCAGTTATTTGACTCGCACGCTATAGGATAAAGCGACTTAAATCTTCGTCTTTAACCAAAACGGTCAGTTTTGATTCAACGTAGTCTTTATCGATGCTAATGGTTTGTCCAGACTTAGCATCCGCTTGAAATGATAGCTCTTCAATTAAGCGTTCCATTACAGTGTGCAAGCGACGAGCACCAATATTTTCGGTGGTTTCGTTTACTTGCCAAGCAGCTTTGGCAATCGCTTCAATACCATCTTGAGTGAATTCAACATGCACTCCTTCGGTTGCTAACAAAGCGATATATTGTTCTGTTAGTGAAGCATTTGGTTCGGTTAAAATACGAATAAAGTCCTCAACGGTCAATGCTCTTAATTCAACACGAATAGGCAGTCGACCTTGCAATTCAGGGATCAAATCACTTGGTTTGGCCATTTGGAATGCACCAGAGGCAATAAACAAAATGTGATCGGTTTTCACCATACCGTGTTTGGTGGTGACGGTAGACCCTTCAACCAATGGCAATAGATCACGTTGCACTCCTTCACGAGATACATCAGGACCACCAGCTGCGTCACTGCGCTTACAAATCTTGTCAATCTCATCGATGAAGACAATACCATTTTGCTCAACCGCTTCGAGTGCTTTTTCTTTCAAGTCTTCGCTATTAACTAGCTTACTGGCTTCTTCTTCCTGTACCGCTTTTAACGCTTCCTTGATTTTCATTTTGCGTTTTTTGGTTTTATCCGATGACATGTTTTGGAACATGCTTTGTAGCTGGTTAGTCATCTCTTCCATGCCAGGAGGCGCCATGATTTCCATGCCAACTTGCGGTTGCGCGACATCGATTTCAACTTCTTTATCGTCCAACTTGCCTTCGCGTAATTTTTTACGGAACACTTGACGAGTTGACGCATTGTCGGCCTGTTCGGTTTCACCAAAAGTATTTCTTGGGTTAGGCAATAAAATATCGAGAATACGCTCTTCAGCGGCTTCTTCCGCTTTAAACTTAACGCGTTCCATTTCAATTTCTTTGGTTAGCTTTACGCCCATATCCGTTAAATCACGAATGATGGTTTCAACTTCCTTACCCACATAACCGACTTCGGTAAATTTAGTTGCTTCGACTTTGATAAATGGTGCATTAGCAAGTTTGGCTAAACGGCGAGCAATCTCGGTTTTACCAACACCTGTCGGGCCTATCATCAAAATATTTTTAGGCGTTACTTCAGCACGTAATTCGTCACTTAATTGCATTCTGCGCCAGCGATTACGCAAGGCTATGGCGACAGCTTTTTTAGCATCGTTCTGGCCAATGATGTGGCTATCCAGTTCATGAACAATTTCACGAGGAGTCATATTCGACATATTTTTTCCTATTTAAATACCCGGTTACAGCGACAAACCAGGCTTAGATATTAGATTTCGTCAATGGTTTGAGTAAGGTTGGTGAAGACACAGATGTTACCAGCGATGGTAAGCGACTTTTCAACGATGTCGCGAGCAGACAACTCGGTATTTTCCAATAGTGCAGTAGCAGCAGCTTGGGCGTAGTTACCGCCAGAGCCTATGGCAATCAGATCGTTTTCTGGTTGCACCACGTCGCCGTTACCGGTAATGATTAACGAGGCGGTTTCATCCGCGACAACCAACATCGCCTCTAGGCGACGCAAAGCTCGGTCACTACGCCAGTCTTTGGCTAATTCTACCGCCGCTTTCGTTAAGTGCCCCTGATGCATATCAAGCTTGCTTTCCATACGCTCAAATAGCGTGAAAGCATCGGCAGTACCACCGGCGAAGCCAGCTAATACTTTATCATTATGGAGACGGCGAACTTTACGAGCATTACCTTTCATCACGGTATTGCCCAGACTTACCTGGCCATCACCGCCGATACATACTTTGCCATTGCGGCGTACAGAAACTATGGTTGTCACATCGAACCTCTACAAATAAAAACCGAAGTTATATCCAAAGACAGAGGGTCTTGTGGGTAGAACTTCGGTAGGAAATATCTACTTGTAGATTAATGTGGGAATGACTGGCGGTGTTTTCAAGTCCAAAGCCAAATTTGGCAGTCATTAACCTTATTGCTTTTCAAGGTATGTTTGGCCTTTTCAGCCATACGTTTGCGTTCAAATGGTCCAAGTACCACTTTGTACCAAACGCCATTCTTACCTTGTGTGCGGCGTACTTCACTGCTGTATCCAGCAAAGGCAATGGTCGCTTTTAGCTGGTCAGCTTGTGATTTGCTGGGAAATGAACCACATTGCATTTGATACGGGCCTTTTTGTTTTACATCGTAAATGGACTCGTCTACTTCAACGTTTTTGTTGGTAAGTTCTTCAGGATATTCAAATCGTTCTTGCGGCACCGGGGCAATTTGATCTGCCACGTCTTCAACAGGCGCTGACGAGGATTGAGCAACATCGTTTGCTATTGAGGTGGTTTGCGCGGTATCAACTTCAGGGGCGTTATCTTTTAATAACTTCAAGCCATAGCCAAAGCCAACAATGACCACAACAATTAAGCCAAGGTATACCTTGGCATTACCTTGTGTTTTAGCCTGCTTGCTATTTTTTTTGCCTTTATAGGGATTATGTTGTTTTTTCTTGGCTCTCGGATTCCGAGTCACATAGTCTTTATGAGGCATAGCGCATTCACTTTTAATTGAGAAGATTATTATTGTCGTTACAAAATAAGTTTAACTCAGTCGTGCACAAAATACAGCCCTTTTATTGCACTCGAGGCACGGTATTAATTCGTTACGGTGCCATATCAGAGGGGGGATTTACCAAGTGAGTTCTTGTGGGTCGATGTCGATTGACCAACGAACCTTGTTTTTCAATGGGTGTTGCTGAATATTATCGGTGAGTTGTTTAACGGCATTGTGCAGCGCAGCTCGATTTGCCGATTGCACTAACAAATGAAAACGAAACTTACCGGCCTTTTTTTCCATCGGTGGCGGAACAGGGCCACTGAGCATGCAATCCCCCAACTCTATGGCACTAATATCCCTTAAAAATTGCAGTGGTAAGTGCGACGCATTGGCCTCAGCACGAAATAACGCCTGAAAACTATAGGGCGGCATAAACGCTTGTTGTCGTTCGGTTAGGGCAAATTGCGCGAAATGGCCATAGCCATTATTGACCAAATCTTGTAATAAAGGATGTTCAGGAAATTGCGTTTGCACGTACACTTTACCTTTTTTACTTTCACGTCCTGCACGGCCAGACACTTGCACCAACAGTTGTGCCATATGTTCCGGTGCACGAAAATCATAACTGTATAGTGCTCCATCGACATCGAGCACCGCGACCAAGGTCACATTGGCAAAGTGGTGCCCTTTCGCGAGCATTTGTGTGCCTACCAATATCTGATGCTCATTGTCATTAATCTGTTGCAGTAATTTTGCTAATTGGCCTTTTTTACGGGTGCTGTCGCGGTCAATACGTACCGATGAATACTCGGGAAATAATTCATTAAGGCGCTGCTCAAGTTGCTCAGTGCCTTGGCCCATGGTTTTTAAACGAATGCTACCGCATTGTTGGCATTGCTTGATGACACGTTTTTGACTACCACAATGATGACACACCAATAGGCCTTGATTTTGATGCAATGTATAAGGCTTGTTACAGCGCTGACAATCACAAATCCAGTTACATTCTTGGCAGGTCATCGCCGGTGCAAAACCGCGTCGATTGAGAAATAACAACACTTGTTCATCTTTCGCTAAGGTTTGTTCAATCGCCAATTTAAGCGTCCCTGACATGCCGAATTCAGAGATCTCTCTGGCCATATCAATCAATTCAATATCCGCCAGCTGACTGTTACCAGCACGCTCTGTTAATTGATGGTAGTGGTATTTGCCTGACTTGGCATTATGTAAGGTCTCTAGCGCCGGTGTTGCACTGCCCAATACAATAGGAATGTTTAATTGTCGCGCTCTGAGAATGGCAATATCTCTGGCGTGATAGCGAAAGCCATCTTGCTGCTTAAAGGAGCCGTCATGTTCTTCATCAATAACGATAAGTCCAGGATTAAGCATCGGCGTAAACACCCCCGAACGAGTGGCAATGATAATCGCCGCACTACCGGATTTGCTGTGCAGCCATGTTTGTAATCGCTCTTTGTCACTTAACGCGGAATGATGCAAGGCGACAGGCACAGCGAAGCGCTTTTCAAAACGGCTTAAGGTTTGTGGTGTTAAACCGATTTCTGGCACCAACACCAACACTTGTTTGTTTTGTTGCAGTACCTTTTCAATCAATTGCAAATAGACTTCAGTTTTACCACTACCGGTGATGCCATCAACCAGATGACACGAATAAGACTCTAGTTCATTGGCAATGGCGCTGATAACCAAGGATTGCTCTACCGATAAACGCGGCTTATTACTTGCCCTTAACTGCTGTTGATGGAAGGTATAAACCTCGTTGGTTATCACATCTTCTTCTAATAACTCTTTTTTCAACAGAGCATTCAATTGTGCTTTGCTAAAACCAGCCATACGAATTTCTGGCCAAGTTAATTCTTTATCGCCAGTAAAAAATGCTAATAGCGCCAATTGTTGATGGGCGCTGGCCTTAATTTTGGCTTTTTGATCAGCAAATTGTTGCTCACTCAACAACGGATTTCTCCGCCAGCATGGTGTAGGTTCGAGATCTTGTGGCGCTACTTGCCTTAATAACACAGGCAATGCGGTGGCAAACACTTCACCAACTGGATGATGATAATAACGACTGATTAAGCTTAAAAACGCCACTTGCTCTTCGTTTAAGTTGCCCTGACTTGGCAATATACCGCTGATCGATTTAATTTTATCGGCATCGTATTGACAATCGGTATCGACGGCCAAAACTAGGCCAATCAGATTACGATTAGCAAATGGCACCAAGACACGACTACCAGGCAGCAGAGCTTGTTCAGACAGTGCTGAATCATATTGGTAGGTAAATGATTGTCGCATCGGCACGGGCAGAGCAACATCGATGAAAATATCCTTATTAGGCAAAGCAGTATCGTTTTTTGTTGGTAAAATTAGCTGTCTAATATTGTGACCAGTATGCTGACATTTGCCAAGCGAAAATAAAAGTACAAAAAATAACTTATTTACGTAGAATTTAGTTGAACATTAGCCGTGTATCACGTATCATGCGCACCCTTAAATTGTAACTCGTATGGTGTCTGGCACAGGATCAGATGGCGATACGGCCTAAACAGAGGTTATCCCATGAAAGAAGGTATTCACCCTAATTACGTAGCTATCAAGGCAACTTGTTCTTGTGGCAACGTTATCGAAACTCGTTCAACGGTAGGTAAAGATTTGTACCTAGATGTATGTTCAGAGTGTCACCCGTTCTACACTGGTAAGCAAAAAGCTGCTGAGACTGGTGGTCGTGTTGACAAATTCAACAAGCGTTTCGCAATGCTTGGTAAGAAGTAATTATTACTTCGACCGAAAGGTTTTAAAAAAAGGCGCTCGGGCGCCTTTTTTGCTATCTAAAGCGCTATCTAGAACAATAGTTTTTAAGTCTCCATTACCTGTACTGCACCTTTCAAACTATTGCCCGCAAAATCTCAACAACTCTTTCTAAAGCACGCTCTATTAATTGCGCCGAGTAAATCTTTTCATTTTTATTCGCGTGATGACCACTTTATCTAAGCTGCAATATATTAAAACTATTAAAAAGTCACAAAATCTGAAATTTGTCTTAAAATTTATAGTACACTTTCGTAAAACAACTACTAGAAAATCAATATGTTCAAGCACTTAACTTCGATATTTGCAGTACTGGCTATCAGCGGATGTGTCGCAACATCAGATCAGAGCGAAGATTCGGCTCAACATTTACAACAAGTAAACAACAAACTCGATAGCATGGAAAAAAACCTGACCACGCAAATTGACGCCCAATGCCAACAAGATAATCAAGCACTGGTTGATGAACTTGTGGTGGCTTTGGAAGCACAAAAGGTTGATCAAAAAGCCCCAGAAAAAGAAATTGTTTATGTTGAAAATTGCAGTGAAGAAAGCAAGGACGACGCCGAGGTTACCTCTGACAAAATGATCGTTGGTGGTATTGAAAGCGTGTTTTTTACCAAAGAAAAACTGAAGTATTCGGCTCGTATAGACACCGGTGCAGTAACATCGTCGCTGGGTGTTTATAACGAAAAACGATTTGAACGTGACGGCAAAAAATGGGTGCGATTTAGCCTAAACAAAGATGAAAATGCTCATATGTATGAATATCCAATTGATCGCATTATCCGCATTATTCAACAAACCAGTAGTGACGTTAATCGCCGTCCAGTGATTAAAATGCGTTTCAAACTCGGAGACAAAGATTTCAGCGCCGATTTTTCACTCGCAGATCGAGATCACCTGGAATACCAGGTGTTGCTTGGCCGAGAATTTTTACAAGATATAGCCATGGTCGATGTTAGTGCCAAATTCTTACAAGGTGGAGAATAATCAGTGACATCAAGTAAACCGTTTTTAATTTTTATCGCGTTTTTATTTATTGCGGGCCTTTCGAGCATTTATCATCGCCATGCAAAAATGGGGGTACCATTAACTCCAGGCGAACAAGTCAATATATGGCAAATTGAAGCGAGTATTCAATTTACCGGTTCAGGCGATCCGGTAACGGCGACACTGACACTGCCAAAAGATAATAACTTTGAACTGGTCGATGAGTTTACCGCATCACCAGGTTACGGCATGAACATAGATCGTGACGAGGAAAACCCCTCAGTCACATGGAGCAAGCGCGAGGCCGAAGGCAAGCAACTGCTTTATTATCAAGCGTCGGTCAAACTTGCGGTTGCACCTGACCCTATGCCTGCACCAATGACAACCTCAGAACCCGTTCCGTTTGATGAACCGATGCAAAGCTCATTAGAGACCTTATTTGATAGTATTTACGGTAAATCAGGCAGTCAATCATCGTTGGTTATACAAGCTCGTAAAGCGCTAAACTCAGATGATCAAGACGTTGCCATTTTAAAATCACAATATTCAAAAACCAAAATATTTACCCAGTTAATGTTGATGGCGGATATCCCTTCTCAACGGGTACGCGGTTTAACCCTAGAAGATGGTCGCCGCAACCAAAGTCTGATTCCATTGGTGCAACTGTACATTAATGATAATTGGAGATTACTCGACATTGAATCAAAATCAATCGACGACGAGTTGCCTATCTTAGTGTGGCAGCAAGGCGTACCATCACTGTTAGACTTAGAAGGCGGTCGCAATTCTAAAGTAAGATTCTCAATCAGTAAAACTACCACCAGCGCGGTTATAGAGGCCAACAACTCGGCCCAACAAGGCGACTTTTTTGATTTTGGTTTATATCAATTACCACTCGAAGAGCAAAATCTGTTTAAAGGAATATTGTTGCTTCCGGTAGGTGCGCTAGTTGTGGTGTTTTTACGGGTCATAATCGGCCTAAAATGTAGCGGTACCTTTATGCCGATATTGATCGCCACTTCGTTTATACAAACCGAATTGCTTAACGGCGTCGTTGGTTTCTTATTAATCGTATCGGCCGGCTTAGTCATTCGATCGTATCTGTCGCATTTGAATTTGCTGCTGGTGTCGAGGATATCAGCCGTGGTCATCGTCGTTATTGGTATCATTACCGTGTTTACTGTATTTGCCTTTCGCATGGGCCTAACAGAAGCCCTGACCATCACCTTTTTCCCAATGATTATAATGGCTTGGACCATTGAGCGGATGAGTATCTTGTGGGAAGAAGAAGGCGGCAAAGAAGTGCTGATTCAAGGTTCCGGTTCGATGATCGTCGCTATAGTGGCCTACCTCTTAATGGACAATCATATGATACGTCATTGGGCATTTAACTTTTTAGGCGCTCACGCCATCGTCATGGCATTGATTTTAATGATGGGCCAATACACTGGTTACCGACTGTTAGAATTGCGTCGTTTTAAGCCTATGGCTGAAGATTAAGGCAAAGGGAGCAGATTATGTTTGATTTTGCCAACCCATTTAAATTGCGCGACCGCGGGATTATGGGCATGAACCAACGTAACTTTTCCTACATTGGCCGCTACAACGATCGCGCTTTGTATCCAAATGTCGATGACAAGCTCAAAACCAAGCATTTGGCGCTAGAGCATGATATTGCGGTACCGGATCTAATTGGTGTTGTGCGCTACCAATATGAAGTCAATCAGGTATTTAAATTACTGGACCAACACAGTGGTTTTTGCATCAAACCGGCCAAAGGCAGTGGTGGCAAGGGCATATTGGTTATTCTCAAGACCGATGAAAAAGGCTACATGAAAGCCAGCGGTGAATACGTTCCAAAAGACGAAGTTATCAGACATTGCAGTAATATTCTCGCCGGCCTATTCAGTTTAGGTGGTGCAGCGGATGTTGCCGTAGTAGAAGCCTTGATTCAGTTCGATCCTATTTTTGCCGGATTAAGCCATGAAGGTGTGCCGGATCTTAGGGTGATCGTCTTTCAAGGCTACCCGATGATGTCAATGTTACGTTTGGCGACACACGCCAGTGACGGCAAAGCAAATTTACACCAAGGTGCGGTTGGCGTTGGCATCAACATAGCCACAGGTAAAGCCAAACGTGCGGTGCAATACGACAGGCCGATAAAATCTCACCCTGATACCGGTAAAATTTTCGCCGATATTGAAATACATAACTGGGATCGCTTATTAGAGCTTTCTGCTGGGTGTTTTGAAATGTCGGGGTTGCGCTATCTAGGTGCAGATATTGTTTTAGATAAAGAAAAAGGGCCTATGGTGCTCGAGCTAAACGCTCGCCCTGGTCTGGCCATTCAAATAGCAAACGGCATGGGTATGCTGCCTCGTTTGAAACAACTTGAGGCTCTTGACCATCGTCGCCCCAAAAGCGTTGAAGAGCGAGTCGAATATGCCAAAACCCACTTTAGTGACTAACCTAACCATTCATTTGGTTACGACTTTATTAATCTTTACATCTGCGTTTAGTGCAACGGCTTTTGCTGCATCAAAACAACAACAGCCAGTAACATTTGGTGAAGATATTGCAATGCGTTGTGTTGAACTGCACGATAAGTTAAACCAACCGCTAGCCATTACCGCAAAAGACAGTTTTGACGGCAATATCCAACAACTCGAACAAATATTGACCCCCGCATACAACCTATTATTCGAAAGTTTTTTATACGCTAACGTGTTATCAGATAGCAAGTTAATTAAAGCCGCAGAACAATGTCAGCTGTCTGCAGCGGTCAATATTGATGCCTTTCTCGGCAGTCAAACCGTTACCTCAGTGCTTGATAATGCTGAACCATACGCAAAAACGCCTTTGCAAATACGGGTGTTAGAAAAATATCGATATCGCAATAAATTACTTGGTAATGAAGATTTTGCGAGTTTAAAAGCGCAAGGCAAAGAAGCGTCCGTGCTTTTTCGTAAAGGCACAAAAGATAAAGTAAAAGAAAAATTTAAGCTGCCACCAAATTGTGCCAATGGTTTGGAAGATAAGTACAAAAAACGATACGTCAAAAATGACCGAATTGATGCCCAAATTGAAGGCTCAACCTATGCCACATTTATCAGGCGGTTACCTGATGAACAGTGCCGTAAAATGGCCTACGCCCAATATCAGGGACGACATAGCAAGACCAATCAAGAGCATTTATTCGACATGTTAAGATTGCGCGATCAAAGTGGCAAAGCCCTCGGTTTTGATAATTACGCACAATTGCAGTTGCAATCAACCATGATCGAGTCGACCAAAGATGTTGAGGCGTTTTTAAAAGGTATTGTAAAAAAAGAGCCTGAAGCGCCAGCGCCTTGGAATTTTTACTATATCCAAGAGCAACAAGAAGAGCTCGAAAAAACTAACGACGTCAACGAAAGTTTAACCCCAGAACAAGCTCATCAAGGTTTATTTACCTTACTCGAAACCGAGTTTGGCTTGCAGGTAAGAAAACTGGACGAACCGGCTTGGCATAAAAGCGTCTCAGTTTACATGCTAAAACAGGCGGGAGAGCAAGGTAAAGACATCGGTAAGTTTTATCTTGATTTGTATCCGCGCAAGAAAAAATACCCCAACAATCGACATCGAGCGATGCGCCGCGGTGTTACTGATGTGCAGATGCCAGTCAGTGCATTAATCCTCAACCTTCCAGAAGATGAATGGCAACAAACCCACCTGAAATCGTTTTTTCACGAATTTGGTCACCTGTTACACAATTTAGTCTCAATTCAGCCATATCATGTTGTTGCAGGTATCAGTATTGAGCGAGATCTTGTTGAGATGCCTGCCAAGTGGTTTGAATGGTTAAGTTTTGATCCGGCAATGCAAAAACGCATGTTTGGTAAAGTGGTTGCCACAAGCGAGAAGCCTGATACCGGCACCAAATTTAGACTGAGATTATTTAAAGCAGCACAAGGTTTGGCCTTTTACTCACAACCTGTGACCGCAGCCAATATTGAACAGATAAACGCTAAACTCTCACAACTTTATCTCGGCCACCCTTATCCTAAGGGCGCATCAAACCAATATAGTTTTTCTCACTTAGGGACTTATGGGCCGCGATATTATAGCTATATTTGGTCAGAAGCCATTGCTCGACGCTTGCTCGAAGACTATATGGCCAAACGATACACTGGCGAAGATTACCTGCATTTTTTGTTTGAACAAGGTAGCAGTATCAAAATGACAGAAATGATTTCTAAACTGTATAAAAAGCCGGTAACACTGCAAGACATCATTTTATGGGTGGCAAATGAAAAAGATCTTTAACTCACTATTGTGCGGATTATCACTAAGTCTTGTCAGTCTAGTCGCCTGCGCTGAACAGACCGACAAACTAAGTTATGACGATGTTGCCAGTAAAATAAAATATACCTTTGAAAGCAACCTATTTCAGTTACCGCCACGTACTCAAGGACACTATGGAATTCGCCTTTATCGAATGACGGGCGATAATAAATACCTCGCATCGGCGTTATATGATTACTATGTGGTTAATGACCGCATGCACGCCATCCTGCCCTACCTTGATAACCCAGGTTATATTGAACAAAGTGCGAAGAGATTAACCGATGCGATGAGCAAAGGAACCCGTGGTAAAGCCCGCCGCAAAGCGCTAGAAAATTACCCTGAATTTATTTTCTATGCCGACGAGCTACTGCGTTATGCGGCAAGATTGGACGAATTTGGCGTGGCTTTGCCAGAGCAAGTCACTAGCACTCTAAAAAACTACGACTTTCTGCCGGGACTTACAGATAAAACCATGATTAGAGCTTGGGCTGCGCAATTGGCAAATTACGTTTATTGGTTAAAACAGCTAGGCATTGCTGACTACAGCAAGCAATACAAAGAGGCCTTTATTGCCGCATACCCAGATGCCGAAGACAACGAATTATCGCGTTGGCATTTTCGCAATAAACTGTATGGCTTAACTCACTTTATCTTCGCCGCATCTAGCTATTATCAACAGTACGTCAGTAAAGATGAATTTGGCTGGATCCTGAGCTATTTTAGCAAAAATGAACAACGCATTATGAAAGACTCGACCGACGATATTATGGCAGAAGTTGGTATCAGTTACTTGCTGATGAAAGAAAAGTCACACCCAATGGTCGGTAAAGCAAAAGACTCTTTAGTTGAGGCATTTAATGAACAAGCGGGCATGATACCAAGTGTCTCTGGAAAAATAGACCTTGCCAGTGGCGAACACCGTAATGTGCTTGCTTATATGCTATACACCTGGCCAGAAGAGTTAACTGAGGGACCTTTCTTCCACCAAATTCATGGTGTGCAAAGATACATACCGGCGCACAATTTTGAAATCGAAGACGAACATGACGGAGAACATTAAGATGAAAGGTTTTTTCACCTGTTCTGTATTAGCCGCTACATTATTTTTTGCTGTGGCGAGTCCGTCACGTTCTGAGGATCTTGCTGAACAAGATCTTGCAGAACAATACAAACTCACCGCAGAGCGTATTCGCAACAACTACGACAGCAATTATGTGCGCCTAGCGACGTATGCTCAAAATCATTACGCGGTAAGAATGTACCGCCTAACCGGCGAGACATATTATGCTCAACAATCAGGTGCTGAGGTATATCAAATTACCGATCGCCTAAATATGTACGCCGATAATCTTAGCAACAGCAAATGGCGTGAGCAGCAAGCGCAAAAAATGATTGATCGCCTATCAAATACTCGTCGCGGCAAGTTGCGTAAAAAGACACTGCAAGGAACCGGCGATAAACGCTTTGCCTTGTATTTAATTTATCAAATGGCAAAGCTCAATGAGTATGGTTTAAAACACCCAGCGCATGAACAGTTTGTTAATTACCTAAAGCACGCTGATTTGCATGATTTTATGATGTCTGCGGACTTTATTCATGCCTATGCAGCACAAGTCGCTAATTACGTT
Organism: Thalassotalea sp. Y01; assembly: GCF_012932945.1. Taxonomy (NCBI): domain Bacteria; kingdom Pseudomonadati; phylum Pseudomonadota; class Gammaproteobacteria; order Alteromonadales; family Colwelliaceae; genus Thalassotalea; species Thalassotalea sp. Y01. The sequence goes on along the minus strand of NZ_JABBXG010000008.1, from coordinate 132,095 downwards.
TATTGGTTAAAATACATAGGCGTCGTCGATTGGACAGGGGATTTACGTGCGGCTTTTGAGAACGCCTATCCAGACGATAAAGATGACCAATTAAGTAAAAATCAATTCAATAATAAGCTCTACGGTCTTACTCATATCGTCCTAGCTGACAGTAATTATTACCAGCAAATGGTATCCAAAGAAAAGCATGCGTGGATTCTCGACTATTTTGAAAAACGCCAACAGCGCATAGAAAAGAAATCCAAAGAAGACATTCAAGCCGAGATTGGCTTGTGCTATCTATTGGCAGGCTTAAACGATCATCCAACGTTGGCGGCAATGCAGCGTGAGATTAATGACGCCGTTGATCCGGAAAAAAATATGGTGCTATCAATCAGTGGCAGCGATAGCCTTAGCTATGGTGAGCATCGTAATGTATTGGCATATGCCTTGTTGAACTGGCCAAAGAAATTGTATCAAGGGCCGTTCTTACTCGAAGACAAAAAGATGAAAGCCAGTTTACCTTTGGTCTATCAACAGTAAATAAAAAGCGGCCAAACGGCCGCTTTTTACATCGCCTCATCACAGCAGCATTGCAGTTAAAAAACTTTCACTTGTTCGTTATCGAACAACCGTTATACTAGTAGTCAGATTCCCAAGAAAAACCTTAATAAAGGAATTTTGGAGCCCAAAATGCAATACAATACATCTGAGTTATGCAACCTTTATGGTGACTCAATTGACGTACTCGAACCTATGCTAAGTAACTACGGTGGACGTAGTTCTTTTGGCGGTGTTGTGGTGACCATTAAATGCTTTGAGTCAAATGGCTTAATCAGTGACATGGTTGAACAAGATGGCAGCGGTAAAGTACTGGTTATTGATGGTGGCGGTTCCACTCGCCGTGCGTTGATTGACTCATACATAGCAGAAACGGCTGAGAAAAACGGTTGGGAAGGCATTGTTTGTTACGGCAGCGTGCGCGAAGTCGACCAGTTAGAAGATATCGACATGGGCATTCAAGCCATGGTTTCGATTCCTGTCGGTGCCGATGACACCGATGTTGGTGAGGTCGACGTCGCGGTCAATTTCGCCAGCGTCACGATTTTACCGGACGATCATATCTACGCAGATAACACCGGTATCATATTATCTCAAGACCCACTTGATATTGAATAACAGCACAATTAACAGCGCAGGGTTTTAACAGATTAAAAAAGGGCTAGCGTAAATAACGCCAGCCCTTTTTTATGAAATATACAATGTAAAATCAGAGAGTTAAGATACCTTTTGGCCATATTTATACAATGCGGCTAATGGGTTAACACCATATTGATAACAAAGCTCCGCCGGTTGCTTAATATCCCACATAGCAATATCCGCATTCATACCGATGGCTAACTCACCAACTTTATCGTCAATGCCCAATGCACGAGCTGCATTACAAGTCACCCCCGCTAGCGCCTCGTTTGGCGTCATACGAAACAAGGTACATGCCATATTGAGCATTAATTGAATCGAGTTAATCGGCGATGAACCAGGGTTTGCATCACTGGCAATCGCCATACGCACATTATTTTCACGCAGGGTCTGTATAGGCGGTAATTTAGTTTCACGTAAAAAATAGAACGCGCCCGGCAATAACACCGCAACCATACCCGCACCGCTCATGGCTTTTGCACCAGACTTGGACAAATACTCCAAATGGTCACTTGATAATGCGTTATAACGCGCCGCCAATTCGCTGCCGCCTAAATCAGATAACTGCTCTGCATGTACCTTGACACGAATGCCATGTTCACTGGCGGCTTTAAATACTGCTTCGGTTTGCTCGATGTTAAAGCCAATTCCTTCACAAAAGACATCAACGGCATCAGCGAGCCCTTGTTTTGCTACCTCTGGGATCATGGTATTGCATACTAAGTCAATATAACCATCGCTATCATCTTGATATTCAATAGGTAATGCATGCGCCCCCAAGAAGGTTTTCTCAATGCTCACCGGTAAGGCCTGGCCCAATCGTTTGGCAACTCTAAGCATTTTTAATTCAGTATCTAAATCAAGACCGTAACCAGATTTTATTTCTAGGCTAGTAACCCCTTCATTATGTAACGCGTGCAAACGCTTTAATGCACTGGCATATAGTTCATCTTCACTGGCCGCGCGAGTTGCTTTAACCGTAGACACAATACCGCCGCCACTTTCGGCAATCTCTTCGTAGCTCGCACCTTGCAAACGCATTTCAAATTCATTAGCACGATTGCCACCGTATACAATATGGGTATGACAATCTATTAGCCCAGGTGTTAACCACATACCATGCACATCAACGACCTCTACGGCATCATTTAATGTCGGTAACACACTCATATGACCTAACCAAGCGATCTTACCATCCGCTATTGCCAACGCCGCATTCTCAAGGGTGCCGTAAGACGTAGCCGCTTGGGTCATGGTCGCAATATTGGCGTTAATAAACACCGTTTGCCAAGAGTGAGACAACACTGATTGCATGAGTAATCCTTTCAAATATTGATATCTATAATTGCCCGCTATTGTACGGTGCATGCTGTTTTGGAGCAAATATAAAGCGTTAAAAGCAAACAGCATTTTGCCAAGCAATGTGTACGAGCGACACTGCAACAGATAGCATCTTAGATATTCCGTTTTATTGTTTAGTTTTACTGTTAACTTTCATTTAACAAGTGTTAGTATGTCAGCGATAAAAACAAGCAAAATAATTTCTATGCGTTTACCCAAACCTGTTTCACTCATTAGCCTAATTGTATGCACCAGTGTGCCTTTTTCAGTGGCGGCAGCCGTATCAGAACAAGATAGCTCCAGTGCCATGGAGCGTATCGTTGTCGACAACAAAAATGGCGCTGACACACTGATAAGCACCTTAAATAAGCAAACATTAAATGACATCAATGCCGAGCATATTGAACAAGTCATGGTACGTATCAGTGGCAGTGACATTCATCGTGGTAGTGGTGTCGAATACCTGCCGTCATTGCGCTCACCTGTACTAACCGGTGCCGGCGCCTGTGGCAGTTTATTGACCTTGGTTGATAGTGTGCCAATTCGTGCCGCTGGCTTTTGTAATATCAATGAGTTGTTTGAAACGCCGTTCAATCAAGCCAGTTACATTGAGGTATTCAAGGGGCCATGGAGTTCGGTGTTCGGCTCTAATGCGCAAAACGGAGTTATCAATGTCATCACCCCTGAGGTACTCGATGACGATATGTTAGAGGTTCGCACCAGTATCAGCAGTGAAGAGCTTTATCGGGCAAGCTTTGATGGCAATAGTGCCAAGTCGAACATCAGAAGCCAATTATCACTTACCGATGATAAAGGCTGGCGTGATGATTCTGGTTTTGAACAGCAACAATTTCAACTCAAGCATCAACATGATGCGGCAAACACCAGTTACACCACGAGCATCAGTGCCAGTCACTTAGCACAGCAAACAGCGGGCTACATTGTTGGTAAAGATGCCTATAAAGATGATGATATCAATGAATCAAACCCAAACCCAGAAGCGTATCGAGACGCCTACTCTTTGCGCGCATCGATGCATATTGAACAGCAAATGCAAAATGGTGATCAGCTGAGTATTACCCCCTATTTACGCCACGCTGATATGGAATTCTTAATGCACTTTTTGCCGGGGCAGCCAGTGGAAAAAAATCGTCAGCAAAGTGTCGGTCTAAAAGCTCAGTACCATTTGCGCCAAACAGCTGCGCTGCAATGGTTATTCGGTATCGATAGTGAATTTACCCAAGCCAGCCTATTGCAATTTCAAGAGCAGCCAACACAAGGCTCAAAGTTTTTGCAAGAGACGATCCCGGTTGGTAAACAGTACGATTATGAGGTGAATGCACGTTATGGTGGTGCCTTTGTTCGTGGTGTTTGGCAACATACTGACAAGCTAAGTTGGCAGTTTGGCGCTCGTATCGATTATCAACATTATGACTACGATAATCTTATGATAAGCGGTCGTACCGATGAAAATGGCGAGCCATGTGGTTTTGGTGGTTGCCGTTATAGCAGGCCGCAAAGTCGTGAAGACTCGTTTAACAATCCGTCTTATCAGTTAGGTGCTCAATACCAAATCGACAACCAATCACAGCTTTATGTTAATGCTGGTCATGGCTTTAGAGCCCCACAAGCGACCGAACTGTATCGTTTACAACGCGATCAACAAAGTGCCGACTTAGACTCTGAACAAACCGATAGCATAGAGCTGGGTTATACGATGATCACCCCGTCTATCAACTTAAAGTTAGCGGGATACTATAGCGAAAAAGAAGACATTATTATTCGCGACAGCGATTCCTTTAACGTCAATGGTGCTGGTTCACGTCATAAAGGGCTTGAGCTGGATCTGAATTGGCAAATAACCTCGTGGTTACGCTACTTTCAACACAGTAGTTACAGTCGCCACACCTATACCCATGGTAACAGCGATCAGTTTGCCGACATTGCCGGTAACGATATGGACTCGGCACCAAAGCAATTGCATACGGCAGGACTAGCTTGGCAAGTAAATGACCAACTTAGCTCACAAATTCAGTATCGATTTGTTGATCAATATTACACCGACGCTGAAAATGAACACCGTTATGATGGCCATCAGCTGTTTGATCTTTCCGGTAAATATCAATTTAGCCCGGAATTTAACCTGCAATTAAGAGTTGCTAATTTGTTAGGTGAACAATACGCCGCTCGTGCAGACTTTAGTGGCTTTGCCGGGGAGCGTTATTTCCCCGGACAACAACGTCGCGTATATCTGGACCTGCGCTACCAATTTTAGATAAGCGGTTAGGGTAACAGAAAATGCAAGGCCTGAACTTTGCTTTGGGCCTGTAAGGTATACAGTTCACCACGGTCAATAGCAAAGCCATCACCGGCGACAAAGCGCTGCCCTGCGACATCAATCTCACCAGAATACACGTGCAGATACAGCTGATATTGTGTATCGCCCAGCTCAAAGCCATCGCCCTGCTCTAGCTGCAATCGAGATAACTGCACATCTTGATCAAGGGTTAACGAATCACCGCTACCGTCGGGGGTAACCAAAGGCGTCAGCGCGCCATTTTGGACAATCTTTTTCTGCTCATATGATGGCGTGCACCCTTTATGCTGAGGCTTTATCCAGATTTGCAAAAAGTTGACCGGCTCATCTTGAGAAGCATTGTATTCAGAATGCATAATGCCACTGCCCGCGCTCATACGTTGCACCTCGCCCGCCTCGATTTGGTAGCGGTTACCTGTGCTATCTTGATGCTCAAGGCTACCAGAGAGTACATAGGAGATGATTTCCATATCACGGTGGCCATGCGCACCAAAACCAGCGCCGGGTGCGACAACATCATCATTTATCACTCTCAATACCGACAGCCCCATATGCGCAGGATCATAATAGTGACCAAATGAAAAACTGTGCTTGGATTGCAACCAGCCGATATCGACCTGTCCTCGCTCATTATTGCGGCGAACATATTTCATAACTTACTCCTGTATCGGATTGAATAGATACAGTGTAATAAGCTATGCAAGCGAATAAAATTAGTAATATTGGCGCTTTTTGTTCGACTTTATCAAACGAAGTAAATAATACGGATGCAACAATTCATTGAACCGTTAGCCATTGTTGGATAGTTTTGACCATACCATGCATCAATCTATCGATAGCATTTGTCGCTCATATGCAATAGATACAATCAACATCTAAGCCGATGATTTATTAATAGATATTAAGAGTTCTCAGCGAACATAGGCCAGACAAGTATGTCCCCAATCCGCGTACCAATAAAAATGCGACCTAGTCAGCGATGTCAAGGCTGTGGATTGTCGTTTCCAAAAAAACAAGAAAATTGTCATCACTGCCATGGTTTATCAGACCAACAAGTTGAGCAAATGCTGTTAGATTATGAGCAACAGCATAAAGCCAATAACGAGCTTGGTAAATTGTTTATCTATATTAGTGTATTGATTGCTATCGCCATGCTGCTGGCACTTTTATGATAAGTCAGCATAGAATGCTAACAATGTGGTCGCAATGTGGCTGTAATAGGTAATGGAATGAGAGAATGTCGAGATAATGCGGAGACGGTGGGCAATGTAATTAAACATTTGAGCTATGCCATGTCTACGCCAATTACAGCGCAGCCATGGCACAGCTCAGCTAATGTTTTAGAACGATAAATCGTCTAGGATATCGTCATCAACAAGATTCGCTAAAGTCACTTTTAGTTTCGGCGTTCTCGCCATTTCGCGTTTTATAGCAAAATTGGCTTCTTCATTGCGCGCCCAGCTACGTCTAGCAATACCGTTGTTTACATCAAACAACAACATTGACTTCAATCGACGCTCAGAGTCAGCGCTACCGTCAAGCAACATGCCAAAACCACCGTTGGTTACTTCGCCCCAACCGACACCGCCACCATTATGGATAGATACCCACGTGGCACCACGGAAACTGTCACCAATAACATTATGAATCGCCATGTCAGCAGTAAAACGACTGCCATCATAAATATTTGAGGTCTCACGAAACGGTGAATCGGTACCGCTCACATCATGGTGATCACGGCCTAAAACAACCGGACCAATGTCACCACGATTAATGGCGTCATTAAAGGCTTTAGCTATTTCCATACGACCTTGTGCATCAGCGTAGAGAATGCGAGCCTGAGAGCCAACCACCAATTTGTTTTGCTTGGCGTCTTTGATCCAAGTGATGTTATCTTGCATTTGCTGCTGAATTTCTTCAGGAGATTGCTCCATGATTTTGCTTAGCACTTGCGCAGCAATCTCATCGGTTTTGTCTAAGTCTTCAGACTTACCTGAGGCACATACCCAACGGAATGGACCAAAACCATAGTCAAAGCACATCGGGCCAAGAATATCTTGTACATAAGACGGGTATTTAAAATCAATACCGTTTTCAGCCATCACATCGCCGCCGGCACGTGACGCTTCTAGTAAGAAGGCATTACCGTAATCAAAGAAGTAGGTACCGCGTGCGGTGTGCTTGTTAACGGCATCGGCATGACGTTTCAAGGTTTCTTGCACTTTAACTTTGAATAGCTCTGGCTCTTCACGAATTAAACGATTAGATTCTTCATAGCTGATGTCTACTGGGTAATAGCCGCCTGACCAAGGGTTATGCAATGACGTTTGATCTGAGCCTAAGTGAACGAAAATCTCGTGCTCATAAAAGCTTTCCCAAACATCAACGATATTACCGATATAGGCAATAGAGACAACTTCTTGATTGGCTTGTGCTTGTTGCACGCGGCTAACAAGGTCGTCCATATTATCAATAAGCTCGTCTACCCAGCCTTGCTGATGACGCTTAGTCGCAGCCTTCGGGTTTACTTCAGCACATACGGTAATACAGTTGGCAATATTACCGGCTTTCGGTTGCGCACCACTCATACCGCCTAAACCCGCGGTTAGGAAAATTTTACCTTGTGGGCTTTGATCTTGTTCTAATACTTTACGAAATGCGTTCATTACCGTAATTGTGGTACCGTGGACGATGCCTTGCGGACCAATGTACATAAACGAGCCAGCTGTCATTTGGCCATATTGGGTCACACCTAATGCGTTAAACTTTTCCCAATCGTCAGGTTGTGAATAGTTTGGGATCATCATGCCATTGGTAACAACCACACGCGGAGCATCTGGCGAAGATGGGAACAAGCCCATCGGGTGCCCTGAGTATATATGCAATGTTTGATCACTTTCCATTTCACTCAAGTACTTCATAGCTAACAGATATTGCGCCCAGTTTTGGAATACAGCTCCGTTACCACCGTAGGTAATCAGTTCTTCTGGATGCTGCGCAACCGCTGGGTCTAGGTTGTTATCGACCATAAGCATGATCGCCGCAGCTTGCTCACATTTAGCAGGATAATCCGTTACCGAACGCGCCTTTAACTCATAGTTTGGCTTAAAACGGTACATATAAATGCGACCAAAGTCTTTCAACTCTTGTGCAAATTCTTGTGCCAATTCTTGGTGCCATTGTTTTGGGAAGTAGCGCAAAGCGTTACGCACCGCTAATTGCTTTTCTTCGGCGCTAAGAATATCTTTACGCTTAGGAGCACGGTTAGCATCAACCGGATAAGGCTTAGCTGCAGGCAACTCAGTAGGAATGCCTTGGGTAATCTGTTGTTGAAAATCAGTCATTATTCTAAGCCCCCTGTTTAGTGTTCAACGCTAACGTTAAATACTTGTGATTTAACCAGCTCAATCATCGCATCGATGTCTGGCTTCAATAGTCTATCTTCTTCAAGCTTGGCCACTTTACTTCTGATCAAAGCAAAGTTTTCTTCAATCAAATCAGAACAACGATTTGGTCGTCTAAATTCTATCGCTTGTGCCGCATACATTAACTCGATAGCAAAAATCTTATCCAAATTGCCTAGAATTTGGTTTAGTTTTCGACCTGAAATGCTGCCCATAGAAACGTGGTCTTCTTGACCCATAGACGTTGGCACACTGTCTGCCGATGGCGGGAAACACAATGATTTGTTTTCCGTTACTAACGCTGCCGTTGCGTATTGCGGAATCATCATTCCTGAGTTTAAACCACCAGAGGTGGTTAATAAACGTGGCAAACCGTGTAGGCCTTCCAACAATAAGTAACAACGTCGGTCAGAAATATTACCCAATTCAGCCGCCGCAATCGACGCATAGTCTAATACCATAGCCAATGGTTGGCCGTGGAAGCTACCACCTGAAATGGCTTCCTCACTGCTGATAACAATTGGGTTATCGGTCACTGAGTTCATTTCGATTTCTGATAACTCTTTTAAGTGGTAATAAGCGTTACGCGAGGCACCGTGAACTTGTGGGATACAGCGCAATGAATAAGGATCTTGAACACGATCACATTCTTCATGATCAGCCATATTTTGCGAGTCTTTAAAGAAACCACGCATACGCGCTGCAACTTCTAAGTTACCTTTAAAGGCACGGGTTTGGTGTAACTCATCTCTAAATGGCGATTCGCTACCTTGCATACCTTCGATACTCATTGCTCCGGCTAAATCAGCAAGATTTAACAAGTACCCCATTTTGGTTAACGCGGTAATCGCATGGGATAAGATAAATTGCGTACCGTTAATCAATGCCAAACCTTCTTTAGCATGCAATTCTATTGGCTCTAAGCCGTGCTCTTGCAACAATTGCGAGGCCGCTACGACTTTGCCATCTTGCCAAAACTCACCTTCGCCTAATAGAGGCAAAAACAAGTGCGACAATGGTGCCAAATCACCTGACGCACCAACAGAGCCTTGCTCTGGTACAACCGGTATTAAATCAAGCTCAATAAAGGTCAGCATGCGCTCAACAACCTCTAAACGGATACCAGAAAACCCCTGACTTAAGGCATGGACTTTGGTGATCAACATAAGCTTTGAAATGTCTTTGGCAATTGGTTCACCTACGCCAACGGCATGGGTGATCAATAAATTCTTTTGCAGTAAATGGGTTTCTTCAGGTGAAATTTGCGTATCACATAAAGGGCCAAAACCGGTATTGATACCGTAAACAGCTTCGTTAGAACTTGCCATAACCTCAACATTTCGTCGGCTTTGGTTAATTTTATCCAACGCTTCTTGGCTAAGCTCGGCTTTAATACGCCCATCGGCTATGCCGTTCACAGTATCTAGATCTAAACGATCAACACCATATTTAAACGTCACAGTATTCTCCTACATATTCTTAAAATGTTAAATGCCCACCGAGGCGATATTTATCACCTGGAGCGGTCAATATGGCAAAACTTACTACACCCTGAGATGACCAGGTTCGGCGTTTTACCTGTAAACAAGGTTGCTGGCTAGTAATCGCCAACAACTGATTAATTTGCTTTGAAGCAATAATAGCTTCTATTTCGTGAGTTGCTTCGGTTAACGGTGCAACATTTGACAAGTATTCGTGTGGCGTGAGCTCACTAAAATCTTGATCTAAATAATCCGGTGCGACTAACGAATTGATATAACGCTGCTCTAGTTGAATCGGCTGATCATTTTCAAGATGCAAAATCTCACTATAAAAAATCTTTGTGCCCTGCTTAAGCCCAAATAATGGTGCTAATGCCTGTGGCAAAGATGTCTGTTTTATTTGAATCGTTTTCGCCTTGTAACTGTGGCCACGTTCACGAATTTCATCGGCGATATTTTTAATTTCTAACAAAGAAGATTGCGATTTAAAGCTGGCAACAAAGGTGCCGATGCCTTTAGTACGGAATAAGACATTCTCATCGGTAAGTTCTTGCAAGGCGCGGCGTGCCGTCATGCGACTGACATTAAATTGCTCTGACAACTCATTTTCTGAAGGAACTTTATGATTTTCAGGCCACAGACCTAGCTCAATGTTATTAAAAATGTGTTGTTTGATGACAACAAATTTTGGCATGGATTCATTCATCACAATTACTTGTATATACAATCTTAGAGGCCGTAGTCTGTCACAAAAACCTTGTATATACAAGGGTGGAGTTTGCAAATGTTTTCAGTAAAAAGGGGGGGATTTGCGCTGCAGATTGAGCAGCGCCTTAGACAAAGACGCTGTTAACCTAGGTGAAGGTATGGGTTATAAAACTGGATTTGGAGAGCGTTTTACCGGGTCAGGTTAGGATTATTGCTCATCCTCACATAGGTATCGTAGCTCGCCTAAAAAGCTTTTGGTTGCTGGCCCTAAGCGATCGCCATCTTTAAATATGACATACAAAGGCGCTTCACGATGATTTTCAAAGCTCATATTCAATGGCTTTAATTCGCCTGATTTCAACTCATTAGCAATGGAGCTATGGGGAAGCCACGCATAACCTAAACCACTTTTTATGATGTCAATTGAGGTGCGCATATGGCTAACGGTCCAACGCTGCTCTGCACCTAGCCAACCGGCGTCAGTGTTGGTGTTAAGCGCTGAATCGCGAACCACGATTTGTCGGTGGGCCTTTAGATCTTCAATCGTTAGCGGTCTGCTGACTTGATGCAAGGCATGATTAGGATTGGCGACAATTTGAAAAACAATGCGAGTGATTTGCTCACTAAAGCCACCATCAATACTAAACGGTGAAATCGCTAAATCGACCTCGTCATTCTCGAGTAATTCTCGTGCCCCGCCAAGAATCGACTCCCTCACTTCAATATTAAGCTGTGGAAATTGAGCCGATACGTTCTCTAAAACTTGATATAATACCGCCGCAGGGAAGATTTCCTCTACCGCAACACGCAAGGTGGTTTCTTCGCCTTGCGCTAAAGTCATACCTACAGCCTCCAATTTGGCCGCTTCTTGCAGCAAATAATCGGCTCGTTGCAACAGTTTTTCGCCGGCCGGGGTTAACACCGTTTTACGGCCTTCTACAACAAATAATTTAAGACTCAATGAATCTTCGATTTTACTTACCGCACTGTGAATACTCGACTGACTTTTGTGTATATGTGCTGCAGCTTGATTAAATCCGCCATGTTTCACCACGGCGCGAAACATGCGCCATTGCTCTAATGTAATTCGTAGTAATTGATCCATTTTATACTCATTTGTCATTCTATTAAGCGCTACTTATTAGCGGTTATGCGTCGCTAAGTAATCAATTTCAGGGCCTGCTGGCACCACTTGCGTCGGATTTATCATGGTGTGAGAGAAGTAATAATGTCGTTTAATATGATAGAAATCGACGGTTTCACTGACACTGCTAAATTGGTATAACTCACGCAGATAATTACTGATATTGTCATACTCTTCAATGGTTTGTTTATTGCATTTGAAATGGCCTACATAGACACTATCAAAACGAATTAATGTGGTAAATAAACGCCAATCAGCTTCGGTTAATGTGTCGCCAACTAAATAGCGTTGCTTAGCTAATCGCTGCTCAATCACATCTAATGCAGCAAATAATTTATCATAGGCTTGTTGATACGCCTGTTGGCTTGTGGCAAACCCAGCGCGGTACACACCATTGTTAATCGCATCGTAGACAAAATCGTTTATTTCATCGATTTCGTCGCGTAACGGCTGAGGATAATAATCGTCTTTGTTACCCGTTAAATGATTAAAGGCACTATTAAACATGCGAATAATTTCCGATGACTCATTGGAAACGATACGCTGGCTGTGTTTATCCCACAACACCGGAACGGTGACACGCCCCGAATAATTGGTTTTGCTTTTTGTATAAAGCTGATGCATAAAATCAAGCTGATATAACGCATCACCGCTAGAGCCTGTCGATGTATCAAATGACCAACCGTTATCAAGCATGTCGGGGCTAACAACCGAGACATCAATATAATCCTGCAAGCCTTTTAGTTGACGGAAGATAAGAGTGCGATGCGCCCAAGGACAAGCTAAAGAAACGTACAAATGATAGCGCCCTTTTTCAGCTTTAAATCCGCTATCGCCGGTGGTGCCTGATTTGCCATCCACGGTTATCCAGTTTCGCAACTGTGCCGCTTCACGCTTAAATTCACCTTTATTTTCTTTTGTTTCATACCAGGTGTCGTGCCAGACACCATCAACCAATAAGCCCATAATATTTCCTAACGATGTGTTGTTCATTAAGGACAGTATGGCGTTCGACTAGAAAGATTAAAATTTCAAATATAAGCGCCATTCATTCTAATATAACGAATGAATGGCGTTTGTAAAATGCTTGTGACTGATTAAATTTCGCTAATGCTGTACTGCAGCATTGCTTTGATTTGCTCGACAATGGCTTTCACTTGCGGTTGTTCATAGCTGGAAATTCGCGGTGTATGAATGTGCCCTACCGGAAAGTCGCGTCGATATTTGTCGCGCAACAAAATACTGCGATACGATATTTCGTTCGACAAGTAACCGCCACCAGAGCCATTGACCGATGTTTGTTGCGCTAGCTCAGCCAAGGTCTTTGCGGAAAACTTACCCTTTTCTAAGGTTTCTACCTTACCATTATCAATCACTTGATAAGCTCCTTGCGCCTGCTGCATCGCCTTAACAGGTAAGCTGAATTCAACAAATTCAGGGCCTTGTAAAGGCTCATCGTGTAATAAAGGTTTTAAAGGAGCTTTACTGTTAGCACCGGTATAGAATCCTCGATTGCCCGGTGCCACCGCACTGCGCCTTAACCCAGGAAAGCGTTCTAAATCAAAGTGTTCTCGCCCCATAGAGATGGTTACGATCATATCGACATCAGGATTTTTAAAATGTTGCGTTAACATGGTTTCAATCATGCCCTGATCAAAATCAGTAAAACGTACCGGGATCATTAATGCTTGAATTTCGGCGGTTTGACCTTGGTGTTCGATTATCATGCCATCAAGACTTAACGCAGCAATCCCTGATGGATTCGCTTGGCCAATATTGCGATGTAAGAAAAACGGGTCGAAGCCGGTGATGACAATTTTCTTGTCGGTATTTTGTTGAAAATCGATGTCCTCATTACCACGGCTCGCGAGTTCAAGTTGCCACAAAAGTTGTTGTTGTTGAACTGGGGTCAGCTGATGAAACAATGCCGATACTTTTAAGGCCTTGCTCAATTGCAATCGCCCCCAATACAAACTTCTGCCATCAAAGCTTTGCTCTCGTTGCACATCGTTACGGGCGATATACCATAGCTTACTGGCGTGCTCTATGACCAAACTGGTTACCTTACTGGCATCTTTCAACGAGGTTAATTCGGCGCTAAATCGAGCTACTTGACGCTGGTATTTATCCGCGACTAACGGCAACTCTTTTACAGCTTGAGCTATCTTAGCCTCTTCATAACTGATATAAGTCGGTGATTGAGCATAGCTCAATGATGACAAGCAAAAGCTACAAGCAAGCATCAGGTGTTTTTTGAAATGGCGCATGGGCATCGTCTTGTTGAGAATTTACTTTATTAAAGCAAAAAAAACAGCGCTTAAAAAGCGCTGTTTCAGAGAGTTTCAATTGTCAGCAATGATTAGCTTAGATTAACAATGTTCAGCTGATTCATTTGCTGCTGTTTATCATCTTCATCAACAATTAGTGGCTGCTTGGGAATATCAGGGCTGTCAAAACCAATATCGCCGTCAGCAAATGGCGCTCCTGTCGCTTGCAATCCAGCAAAGTCATATAGCTTGGTATCGGCTAAATGTGAAGGTACAACATCGGTGACTGCTTTAAACATGGTTTCAATACGTCCAGGGTATTGTTTATCCCATCCATTAAGCATTTCTTTGATAATTTTACGCTGCAAATTTTCTTGTGAGCCACAGAGGTTGCAGGGAATGATTGGGTAATTTTTTTCATCGGCGTAGCGAATAATATCTTTTTCGCGGCAATAGGCCAAAGGTCGAATGACGATATGTTCACCATTATCCGTAACCAATTTAGGTGGCATACTCTTTAACTTACCACCATAAAACATATTCAATAATAGTGTTTCTAATATATCGTCACGATGGTGCCCTAAGGCAATTTTTGTTGCACCAATTTTTTTCGCCGTTTTATAAAGAATACCGCGACGTAAACGCGAGCATAATGAACAGGTGGTTTTGCCTTCGGGGATCTTATCTTTGACGATGGAGTAGGTATCTTCGTTAACAATCATGTGCTCAACATTGATTGATGACAAATACTTTGGTAATACATGCTCTGGAAAGCCAGGTTGCTTTTGATCAAGGTTAACGGCAACAATGTCAAACGAAATTGGCGCCACACGCTGCATATGTAACAACAAATCAAGCATGGTATAACTGTCTTTACCACCGGATAAACAGACCATAATCTTGTCGCCATCTTCTATCATATTAAAGTCAGCTATGGCTTTACCCACCTCGCGGCGTATACGTTTTTCCAATTTAATAAAATTGAAATCCTGTTTTTTGCTGATAGCGTCTTGCATCTTGACCTCAAATGATAGGGATAAAAGTAAATCGGCGCGGATTATACTGAAATTCGACAATAAAGGGTATTAAAAATTGTACACACAACCACCGAAAAGCCCTATTTAAAAGGCTTTAAGGCGAAAAAAACAGATTAAAATCGCTCATTTATTCGCTCTTCTGTCAGATATTTTTACACCTCAAAAACACGCCAATAAAAAGAGTAGCAAAATCATAATGATATTTAGCGGTATAAATCTTGCAACGGTAATGGCATATAGTTTGCTTCTTTAAAACCAAGCTATACATGGCTTCAAGAAAGACTTTAAGGCCGACAAAGGACGAAACATGAAAAGGTGGATACGCAATTTTCTCTTTATTTTGAGTTCCCTGTTTATAACTCAACAGGCACACTCGACCTTAATTTTAGGTGGCGAAATCGTTGTTGAAGAAGATGGTGAGGTCGTACTTGAAGTATTAAGCCATACGGCATCGCTAACCAACCTGTTGTTTCTCTACGTTGAAGATGGCGATGACTTGTTTTTATTCAACAATAAAGTAAATGAAGTTGGTGACCTAATCACCATTGGCGAATTCGACGCCGGCGATATCCTGCTGTTTTACATTCTTGAAATTAAAAATGATTACCGATACTACAGCGGCAATGATCCGTCATTAAACCCTGATAATATTTTGCACACTTTTGTTGATGCAATGCATGAAAGTGGTAAAACATATGTAGGTTTTGAAGACCGCTTTGGCGGGTTTGATTTTGATTACGACGATCTGCAATTTTTATTTTCCAATACCGATGTTATCCCACCTACACAACCGCCTGTACAACCACCAGTGCAGCCGCCTGTTCAACCACCAGTGCAGCCGCCTGTACAACCACCAGTGCAGCCGCCTGTTCAACCACCAGTGCAGCCTCCCGTACAACCACCAGTGCAACCGCCCATTAACCCACCAGCGGAAGTACCTGAGCCAGAAACGTTGTTTTTGATGGGCCTTGGTTTATTGTTGTTTGTATACAGCAGAAAATCATTGCATAAGTAACCGTGCCTAGCTGTGACACCAGCGCAAATAAGAGGCTTTGGCGTAAATTAGCTGGTCAGAAAATGGCACAAGCAGCTCGAGTGTTGCCTTTGGCTAGTAGCAAAATAACTCGAATGGTTCAGTGGTGATAATTCAGGCACAGATATTTCAAATACAAACTTTATATACAAAGAGAAAACCAAAGGCTCGAGCAATTAGCTCGAGCCTTTGGTTTTCATAAAGCCGTTAATTTGAGGTGTATAACAACAGCATCGACATCATATTATTAATGGCGTGAATGGCGATACAATAATAAACATTCCCTGTCTTGTAGCGCGTTATTGACAATAACATAGCTAAGATAAACAAATCGACCAATACTAAGCCACTGTATTGGCTATGAACAAAAGTAAACAGTATGGCAGTTACCAGTATAGAACCGGAATGTCGTAATCGAGTGGACGCCAATTTGGCATAAATAAAACCTCGAAACACCAGCTCTTCAAATATCGGTGCGACAATGCAAATCGCCAAAAAACTCAACCAGATATAATCCGTGGTATTTAGGATATCAACCATAAATGCCGGTGTTGGCGTATTGACCAGTGTATGAATAACCACACTGGCAATAATGTACAAACAAGTCGCCAAAAAGTACGGTCGAAATTCACCGACAGTAAACGGTTTATGTAGGGCAAAAAACGCTTGTCGATATGGCTCTCGAAAACTACCAAGGTACAACATAGGTAAGGTCACAAACGCCATAAGTATGGTGAATAGCGATGTGGTATCACCATCGAAAAACCACACTCTCGGGTCAATAATATTTGGGTTTATATCGGCGTAAACGGCAAAGCCAATGCTCAAAAGGATGGTAGGTAGATACAGCGAGAAGATCCAAAACACTGCAGATCCTAGCGGATAATAGCCACTATTCACAGGGTTCACCGGTGGCGTAGGATGATCACTCGGTGGATTGAGTTTGTTTCGGTCATCATGCACTGTTTGCACCTCTTAGATGTTTTTTATTATCTTCTTTAAAACTAGTAAATAATTGCCCTTTTTGACAGCGATTGAATGGCTTTGTTACAAAAAGTTCAGGGTTTTACCTACACATACCCATATCAAATGGCCGCCAAGTAATTAACCACAACATCTAGACAATATACAAATAAGTTTAACATCTCGGCAGCCGTTATTTTCTCTGGGCTTGACTCATTTGCTCATCTGAAAAACGACAAACATTGACATAATATGTCGCATTTTTTGCAAAAAGCTGTTATATTACTTAACACTTTGTTAACAACCAGAGGAAATTTCTCTCGTTGAATTTCCAATAAAGGAGGTAGGTTGTGGAGTTTGCAAATGATGTAACCGCTTGGGCCTGCATAGGTGTTTTACTGGTCATTGCAGAATTAGTGATTCCTGGCGGAATTGTGGTATTTTTGGGCACCTCTGCGCTTGTCGTAGCAGCGACATTACAGTTTGGCATTATAGACAATTGGATGCATGCGTTTACCCTTTGGTTTATTTTATCAATCGTCCTGCTATTGCTGTTTCGCAACCTAGGCCAATCTATGGTTGGTGGAGATAGCCGCGTCGATAATACCGATGAAGAATTAGATGTATACGGAAAGCAAGTGCGTGTCATCGCAACAATAGGCCCGGGCAATAAAAAGGGTCGAATCGAATTTCAGGGTACCGAGTGGTCCGCTTTGGGCGACGGCAGCGAAATAAAAGCGGGAGAAACCGCCAAAATTGTCTGTCGCGAAAACATCTCATATGTGGTTGAGCGTTAAACCTCACCGCTACCCTCACTTCCATAAGTAATAAACGTTGTACTGGCCTCGATTTTTGCTTAGCAAAAGTAGGTCTCACTAAGGAGAGTCATGTGTTTATATTAACTCTGGTCTTATTGGCCATATTATTCATCATCTTTAAGTTGGTGTTGATAGTGGAAATGCGTGAAGTTTGTGTGGTCGAAAGACTCGGTAAATTTCGTGCGGTAATGCAGCCTGGCCTGCACTTTTTGATCCCATTTTTTGACAAGGTCGCCTATCGTCACGAAACCCGCGAACAAGTCTTAGACATTCCGGCTCAAAGCTGTATTTCTAAAGATAACATTCAAATCGATGTCGATGGTTTGGTCTATATCAAGGTCATGGATGGGGCTAAAGCCAGCTATGGTATCGAAGATTACAAACGGGCGAGCGTCAATCTTGCACAAACCACGATGCGTAGTGAGATTGGTAAGCTAAATTTGGGACAGACCTTTTCAGAGCGTGATGCGCTAAATGAAATCATTGTTCGCGAAATTGATAAAGCATCGGATCCATGGGGCATTAAAGTGCTACGCTATGAAGTTCGCAATATCACGCCTTCAGCCAATGTGATCCACACCCTAGAGAAACAAATGGAAGCAGAACGTAGAAAACGTGCTGAAATCACTCTAGCGAATGCGGAACGTGATTCGATTATCAATTTATCAGAAGGTGAACGCCAAGAAGCGATCAATCTATCTGAAGGTGATAAGCAAAGACAAATTAATGAAGCCGAAGGTCAAGCAAAAGAAATTGAAATTATTGCTGACGCGACTGCAAAAGGTATGAGCATGATAGCCGATGCCGCCAATCAACCATGTGGTGAAGACGCCATTAAAATGCGCTTGATGCAAGAATTTATCGAACAAACAGGTAAAGTTCTTGATAAAGCCGATGTGTCTATTCTGCCCGGTGATATTGCCAAACTAGAAGGTTTCTTCGAAGGTATGGACAAGGTTACGGCAACCGCTAAAGGAGGTAAATAATGGAAAACCCAATGGAGCTACCAGTAACAGATTTAGCTGTGTTCGTTATTTGGGGGCTGATATTTTTGGTCTTCATCGTTAAATTGTTTCAATCCATTCGTCTGGTACCGACAAAATCGGCTTATGTGGTCGAACGGTTGGGTAATTATCATAAAACGCTGGACGCTGGCTTCCATGCATTATTTCCTTTTATCGATCGTGTTGCTTACATTCAAGATCTAAAAGAAGAGACTATTGATGTACCACCACAGGAATGTTTCTCTAAAGATGAGGTAAACGTTGAAGTTGATGGTGTTATCTACATTTCGGTTATGGACCCGGTTAAAGCCAGCTATGGCATTACCGATTACCGTTTTGCGGCGATGCAACTTGCGCAAACAACCACTCGTTCAGTAATTGGTACGCTCGAATTAGACCGAACCTTTGAAGAACGCGACTTGATCAGTGCCAAAGTTGTTGAAGTGCTGGACGCCGCTGGTGAGTCATGGGGCATTCGAGTTCACCGTTATGAGATCAAGAACATTGCGCCACCACAAACGGTGCGAAATGCAATGGAAATGCAAGTTAACGCCGAGCGAGAGCGTCGTGCCATATTAGCGAAAAGTGAAGGTGAGAAACAAAGTCGTATCAATCGTTCTGAGGGTATCAAGCTCGAAACCATTAACATCTCGCAAGGTGAGAAACAGCGCCGCATTAATGCCGCAGAAGGTAAAGCCTCGGAAATCTTAGCCTTAGCACATGCAACCGCAGACTCGATTAAAAAAGTTGCGTTAGTTATCGACCAAGAAGGTGGTAAGAAGGCATTAGAGATGCGATTAAGCGAGCAATACCTACAACAAATGAAAGGTTTAGGTAAAGAAAATCGCAAAGTGGTGTTGCCGGCGAACTTGCTTGATTATCAGCAGTGGATGACCACAATGGGGTTAAATACCACGGCTAAATAATAAACGAATCAAAACGGATTAAGGCGAGACTACAACTTGTTATCTTAAATTACATTTCGGTTACACACTTAAGGTTAAAAGCTTGTTAATCTGGTAACCATAACTTATCAAGTTATGTCTCAACCTTCCTATATTTTTGGCACCCAGTTTGGGTGCCTTTTTTTGTCTCTTTTGAAAACCTATGGTGTCGTTTTGTCGACAATAAACTGATAGCTTTGCTCGCTTAACACTGAACGCGACAAATAGCTGGTACCACCAACTTTCAACAGCAATATCAAACCTTTATCTGTTACTTCTGATGCCGAAATATCAGACCAGGTTAGCAAGTTATTGACAAAATCCGACTTGGTGTGAATGCCTTCTTGATCTATCGTCAAATACACCTCATTACCAGCCGCTTTAGAAAACATTTGACGGGTTACCCACCAACCTTTGGCAAAACGCACACTAAGTATTTCAACCAATCCAAGAACGTAAAAAAAGTAACCTAAATGGCCACTGAGTTTTTCAATATTCGCTGCAGAGATAAAAAAACCAAGCGCAAACAGAAACACCGCTTTGATGTAACGTTTCGGACCTTGCTGACGTAAATGATCGGATTGCTCAAAGCATTCTTGGTAATGTGCCTTGTCTAAGGTAAATGTGTGTTCGAATTTCATAGTCAATGATGTTGAATTATGGTGTGCTGATCATACCTACATAAAAAAGCCCCGTAAAATTAGATTCGCGGGGCTGAGTAAAATTTAGCGTTAATTGGCTTATTCTTGCTCTGGTACCAGCTTTTTAATGCCTTGACCATCGATACCTACATAGATAAAACCGTCACGACCTTGGTAGACATTGCGTACGCGACCAATACCTTCCAATAATTTTTGTTGCTCAACAACGTTGTTGCCGTCTAATGTAACCAACACCAAGTGATTAAACTTCATTGAGCCTAATAGCATTTTATTTTGCCATTCAGGGTATTTATCGGAGGTCACAAAAATCAAACCCGATGGTGCAATTGAAGGATCCCAATACAATTTAGGTTGTTCCATGCCGTCTTTTTCGGTGATATCGGTAAATGACGTACCACTGTAATTAACACCGTAACTGATCACTGGCCAGCCATAGTTTTTACCCGCTTCAATTCGATTGATTTCATCACCGCCTTTAGGACCATGCTCATGTGACCAGACAGCCCCGGTGACTGGATGAGTCGTTAACCCTTGTGGGTTGCGATGGCCATAAGAAAAAATGGCTGGCTTAGCGTTTTCCACATTAACAAATGGGTTGTCTGCAGGGATACGACCGTCATCATGTAAGCGATAAATTTTACCACCATCAACACTGATGTCTTGAGGCAATGCATCGCGTTGGCCACGATCACCGATAGAGAAATAAACAAAACCTTGTTTGTCAAAGGTGATACGAGAACCATAATGATGCCCCTTCTCACTATTTTCTGCCCCCTTGTACAACCATTCAAGATCGACAAGTGCAAACTCTTTTAGGCGGGCACGAATCAATGCGGTATTGCTACCTTCGTCGTCGCCTTTATCACTGGAAAAGGTGAAATATATCCAACCATTTTGTTGATAATCAGGGTGCAATGCGATATCCAATAAACCGCCTTGGTTATTGGCAACAATGCTAGGTAAACCGGTGATTTCTTCGTCAATCATAACCCCATTTCGGATCAGACGTAGTTTGCCTGTGCGCTCTGAGACCAACAAATCGTCATTGCTCAGCTGCACCATCCCCCACGGGATCACAACATCGCTTTGCGTAGGCATTACTTTCACTTGCGCCTGAGCGTCGTTATTTTGCTCATCGCTTTGCTGTGAAGAATTGCCATCAGATGCCGAACAGGCTGCTAATAAGCTAACCATTGAACTTAACACAAGAGTCTTCGCTAATTGTTGCTTCATTTACTTTCTCTTTTTTCCCAAATGATTTTATAAAAATAGTTGATTATCAGTAGCATAACACATGCGCTTAATACGGTGAAAATATGCAAGAGTAAGGTACTGATTCTGAAGTTTTGCTCCCATAAAAATACCACGCCGTAATAGGAGACAAAAAACAAATTTAATAAGCTGATATGAATAAATAGAATACCGGCAAAGGTCGCTAATTTGCGAGTTGTCAGTCTAGCCATGCTCAACCTCAAGCGATGCGCGATTGTCAAAGTAAGCCAGTAGATCGTTGACCTTATAGTTAAATGCCAATGTCGCTGTAAAATTGCTTTGCACCTGTTTACCTTGCGGCAGTTTTTGTTCTGTAAATTCTGCCGTACCTTTGCTTAACGAGGCAAATGCTTTGTTATAGAAAGCGCGACGAGTTGGGTGATGTGGGCTGACACCATTAACAATGGCTGGCTTGTCGGCTTGTTGCAACAAACACTCTATCAGTGCAATAACATCATCACGGTGAATCATATTCACCACCGAATCAGGTTCACTGATCAGCCGACCTTCTTTAAAAAAACGCCCCGGTTGTCGATCATAACCAAATAAGCCAGCCAATCTCAGCACGGTAGCATGCTCGATATCGGCATTTAAAAGCTTATTCTCTGCATCGTGTAATACCGCTACTTTATCGCCATTCAAGTTAAGCTTGCTGGCTTCATTGACCTCACCTTGCAAGCCGTTATATACCGCTGTCGAACTGATTAACACAATATGCTTAGGCTTAGTCGAGGCCTGTTGAGCAAACTGTGCTAATGCCTGTATTTGTTGTGGGTAATCGGTTCGACCATGGCGCAATCCCGGTGGAATACAGATAACCCAAGCCTGACATTGCAACAAACTATCACTTAGACAATCCGGTGCGCGCACTATGGTCGCCGGCAGGTTTTCTGCCTGTAAACTGGCTACTTTTTGCGACGACGTGGCACTGACCACGACATCAACGCCCTTAGCTAATAATGATTTCGCTAACGATTTACCTAACCAACCTGCACCGATAATAGCCACGCTTTTTGGCAGCTTTTTATCCATAATCATTCCTATTTATGCCTTAGGTAGAACCACATATTTACCGCTAAAACTTGCCGCGATGGTATCCCCATCGAGAACATTAACATGTATCTTAAGTCGCGCGCGTTTGCCTCGTTGTAACACACTGACATCACCATCAAGATCTACAGTTTGCGCCAATGGCTGACCATGCAATGGTTTGTGATAACGTATATCAGCATCGGCTAAAACAATATCACCATTAAGACTTTGTTGCTCCAACAATAAATGCACTCGTCCCCAACCGGTTAACGTCGCCAAGGTATATATACTGCCAGCAAACATGGTGTTGTGTAGATTAATATTAGCTTGGCGGTCAGCACATACACTAAAGACACCATCAATGAGACTCGCTGGGTGAATTAACATATGCTTAGATACCGGAATGGTTTGATGCCAAACCTGTTTTAACTGCGTCAGTGAATCGCTATATTCGGTCGTGCTCGGCTGCAACATTTTACGCATTTTATAATGCTGAATTTGACCATACAGTAAATGTGATTTGTCACCCAGTTGATAATCACATGCCTGATAAAATTTCACTGCGTTTTCTCGCGCATTGAGCTCAATAACTTTGACACCTTGTTGCGCCGCAATCTGCTCTAGTGCGGTTAACATCAATTTTCCAACGCCCTGCCCTTGTAAACTGTCATCGACCGCCATAAAGCGAATTTGCGCGGTATAACAATCGGTTTTGTGATAACGACCAACCGCGACAACCTTATCTTGCTCATCGACAATCATACGGTGCACTGAACTTGCTTCCAAATCATCGATTTCAGAGCCTTTTTCTTGGCCCCATTGCTGACGTAATAAGGTAAAACGCAATTGATGATAAGCGGCAAATTGCGCTTTGGTTGTGGGCTTAACAATGCGATAGGCCATAACTTAAACCTTAAGTGAAAAAGTTACTGGGCCATCGTTTACCAACGCCACTTGCATGTTCGCACCAAACTCGCCGGTTGGTACTCGAAATCCAAAAGATCGTAATTCTTGGCAAAATGCCAGATATAACTCGTTACCGAGTTCAGGGGAAGCAGTATTTGAAAAGCTTGGGCGTTTGCCACTATTGGTATCGGCAGCCAATGTAAACTGTGACACCACTAGGATATCTCCGCCTACTTGCCCCACGTCTAGGTTCATCTTGCCCTGGTGGTCTTCAAACATACGATAACCTGCAACTTTTTTGGCAAGGCGCTGCATTTTTTGCACGTCGTCCGCTTTTTCAACAGCCAATAAAACCAACAAGCCTTTATCTATCTTACCATTGACTCTACCGTCGATGGTAACACTGGCACTGTTTACCCGTTGTAATAATGCAATCATGATATTTTTGTTACGTATTATTTATCTTCTAGGAAGGCTGCCATCATATCAGATGCATGAATAATGGCATCAATTATTCCCTCTTCAAAGCCGCTATGCCCGGCTTTAGGAATGATTTGCAAACGTGCATTATTCCATTTTTGTGCCAATACATAAGCATGCTGAATTTGGCAAACCATGTCATAGCGGCCATGAATAATATACGCAGGCAAATGCGCAATGCTGGCCATATTTTTCAATAATTGCTGCGGTTTCATAAAGCACTGATTAACGAAATAATGGTTTTCAATACACGCCATGGCAATAGCATTATGGGTTTCCTCCGGGCTATCAATACTATGCTGATCAACGTATAAGGCTGAAATTCGCGTTTCCCATAACGTCCACGCTTTAGCGGCAGCAATCTTAGCGATTTCATTATCTGAATTTAGCACTTTATGATAATTACTGATGACATCATTACCCGGCATTGATCGAATGGGGTCAAGAAAGTCTTGATAATGTTCAGGAAAAATATGGCTTGCGCCATTCGGGCCATAAAGCCAATCAATCTCGCTATCAGTACCTAGAAAAATACCGCGTAAAATAAAACCAAGCACCCGTTGTGGGTGCGCTTGGGCATAGGCCAACGCGAGGGTTGTTCCCCAACTGCCACCGGCCACTAACCACTTATCAATGGCGAGGTACTCTCGGACCTCTTCCATGTCTTCAATAAGGTTTTGTGTGGTGTTGTTTATTAGACTGGCGTGCGGAGTCGATTGACCTGCACCGCGTTGATCAAAAACAATAATGCGATACTTTTCAGGGTTAAAGTAGCGCCTGTGACTAGGGCTAGAGCCGCCGCCCGGACCACCGTGCAAATAAATGACGGCAATGCCATTGGCATTACCACTTTCTTCGATATAGAGTTTATGCTCGCCGAGCTCAATAAATTCTTCTCGATTTGGCTTAATGTTTGGGTATAGGGGGCGCACTATATCTCCGCATCAGAGCAACTGCTGCTAATTTTAGTCTATTTTTTCATCTGTTTGCGGTTTATCTTCCGCTAATTCTTGCAAACACACGGTAAACTCAGCACCAATAAACACCACCAACCAGCTTACATAAACCCAAACAAACAATATAGGGATGGTTGCTAACGCACCATAAATGGCCTCATATGATGGTAAATGGGTCACGTAGGCGGCAAACGTTTTCTTCGCCACTTCAAACAGTATTGTGCCGAACATACTGCCAGCTAGGGCGTACTTAAATTTTACTTCCGTGTTAGGCACTAACATGTACAACACAATAAAACCGGCCCAAGATGCAATAAACGGTAACCCCCGTAACAACAAACTGTTGACGTCTTGGCCGCCAAACGAAACCAATGAAACGATGTAGCTGGTAGCAAGAATAGACACCCCCATCAATACCGGTCCGAGAGTTAGAATCATCCAATAAATCGCAAATGAGGTGATTATTTTACGATGTTTATGAATCCGCCAAATCCGATTAAGGGCTTTATCGACCGCATAAATCAACAGCATGGCAAAGACAAACAATGCGAAGATTGCCGTGGCTGACATTTGTGATGCATTAGCAACAAAGCCATCGATATGATCTTGTATTGTTTCTGATGCGGTAGGGACAAAGTTACTGAACACAAATTTTTCAATATCTTTGTGCAACTCACCAAAGATAGGAAACGCAGTAACAATGGAAAACATCACCATCACCAGCGGCACTAGGGACATCAGGGTGACGTAGGATAAATAACCAGCCGACACTTGAATCTGATCACGCTGGCAACGTTCAACAAAATACTTGCCAAAACGCAGTACTGGGGCGAGTTTTCGATAGCGTGTAAGAATTTGTGACAATTTCATCTATAACACATTGTTAATATTGGGTTATATTAAACTATACTAAATTTTAGCAATAACACGAAGGAGTAATTGATGGCAGGACAAGGTTCAGGTGGTAACGTTCTAGCAGCAATATGTAGTTTTTTTATTCCCGGCTTAGGACAATTGGTTCAAGGCAGGATCATGGCTGCTATTATATTTTTCATTTTTTGTGCCGTATTATACGGGACCGTCGTTCTATGGTTTGTTGGCGTAATCTTTCATCTTTGGGCGATCATTGATGCGGCTCGCTATAAAGGCTAGCTAAATTATTATCGCCAAAAAAAGGCCCGTACGGGCCTTTTTTATTGACTCAATATTCGTTTACACAAGTTTAAGAACTGCGACGAACGCGCCAGTTAGCACTAAGCTTGACACAATAACACCACGAACTGATGCCATTGGGCCTTGTTTACCGACTAAGCCATTGACTTCAAGTAAGGCGATTAATACAACACAACCCCACATGCCTGTTGAGCCCCAACCATGGCCGTAACCACCAGCAAAATGCGGGCTAGCTAACATAAAGAATACCATTGGGCCCGAGAACAAGGTGTTGGTGCGTGATGCCAATAAGGCTTTGCCTGCGGCTTTTGGTGCGTCACCGTCAACCATACCTAAAGCAATTTTTTGGTTTGGCCAAATCACTAACCAAACATTTAGGAACATAAACGTACCTAATAATGCACCAATAACGATGTAGTCATTCATGACATTCAGCTTTGATACACCCATAAGCAAAATCAAACCGGTTAAAAAGGTCATCATTGCGCCCCAACGGAACCACCATAATGCTTCCGGTGCCAAATTCTTTTTCGCATCCGCTAGTGCTTCAGGTGTGGCTTTTTTAAAATAACCACCTTGTATAAAGTTGAAATAGTAAAGTAAACCGATCCAAGTTATCCCGAAAAGTACATGACCCCAGCGAGCAAGGAAATTTAATATTTCCATCGTATTCATAACACACCTCAATATTTATCGTTATTATTGTTATTCACCCTACGCCACCATAGGCAATACGTATGGCTATTTATTATTATCCTGTCCACCTTACTCTTTGACTGAAATTTATTCAATAATTTCCGCAGCTTATAGGCATTGGTCAGATGTGCTATTTGCTAACAAAGCCTGCCATTTTGAGGTTTTTTGTTGGCTTTTATAAAATAATCTATAAAAAACAACGAAAAGATCTAAAAAGTCACTGGAAAAACCCGTTATAGCCGTTAAAATGATCCGCCAATTCGGGACAAAAATCCTGATTAACCTAAAAAATATTTTTCCGGAGAAAACTATGGCTATTTCATTACCAGCGTTACCATATGCAATGGATGCTCTTGCACCACACATTTCACAAGAAACTCTTGAGTATCACTATGGCAAACACCACAACACATACGTTGTGAAGTTAAACGGTTTAATCGAAGGCACTGAGCTAGCTGAAAAATCTTTGGAAGAGATCGTTAAGAGTTCTGAAGGTGGCGTATTTAACAACGCAGCACAAATCTGGAACCACACCTTCTACTGGAACTCACTAACTCCTAACGGTACAGGCGCTCCTAGCGATGAATTAGCTGCAGCAATTGACGCTCAGTTCGGTTCGTTCGACGAGTTCAAAGCTAAGTTTAACGACAGCGCTGTTAACAACTTCGGTTCAAGCTGGACTTGGTTAGTGAAAAACGCTGACGGTTCTTTAGCGATTGTTAACACATCAAATGCAGCGACACCTCTTACTGAAGACGGTGTAACTCCACTAATCACGGTTGATTTGTGGGAACATGCTTACTATATCGATTACCGTAACCTTCGTCCAAGCTATATGGAAGCGTTTTGGGCATTGGCTAACTGGGATTTTGCTAACGCAAACTTCGTGGCATAATCTGCGCAAATAAATAATTAAAAAGGCGACTTTAAGTCGCCTTTTTTGTTGCCACAAATTAACAGAACTAATAATTAATTGAGTTAACATTTATTGGTGGTTTGTCACGCTTAATACGACTGCCAGTATATTCTTGCGGCTCTCTTGCCTTTTGATATTCTTGATACAACTTATTCAGATCCAGTGGCTCAAATTGCATATCAATCCGTTGCCCTGTTGGCACACCTTGCAAGAATCTAGGTAACAAGGTGATAAACATTTTGTGCTGCTCATCCGTCAGCGTAGCCTTGGTGGTATCAATAAAGCGTTGACGCTTAACACTTTTTTTACGACTGTTGGCTAAGTCAGCCCACAGCACCGCAAATACAGGGTCCGCCTCAATATAATCTGTCACTCCGACAGCAAAATATTGCGCCATTTGAAATTGGGCGCGATAATCGCCTTTAAACGATAATTGACAGAAGATATCAAACGCTTCTTCGTGACGCTCGTCTTGCTGTGCTTGGATGCCTGCCTTGTATGGAAAAAATTGTTCCATATCCTGACAAGGATTGCTTGATTCAGCGCACACGGCAAAGCTGGATATAAATAATAACGTGGCCAGTAAACGCATTATAACTGGCACTCTTCGCCAATGTAGTTTTGACAAAGTTGTGGGAACTGCTTCGCTAATAAATGAACATAACGAGGATAGTTATCATTGGCGACAGTCACCGGATCTCGCACCAAAAACTCACCAAAATAATTGACCTCACCGGCTTCGACATAGGTACAAAAACCTTGCTCTTTATAATCGACTCGCCAGTTATATACATCAAAGCCAATCAAGCAATACTCGCCTTCTGGTACGCGCATGGTTAACTGATGGATACCTTTTTCAACACGACCTTCATAAAACTCTTCCCCGGTTTCCTTGTTTTTAAATTGTATGTTCTTCAATGGATCAAGGGTATTAAAAACCAGGCCAAAGTAACCTTCGTTATTGGCTAGAGGCTTATTTTCTTCATCGGCTGAGATACGGTAGGTGGTCATACATGCTGCTAATGAAAAACACAGCAATAGAGTGATCAATGATTTCATTTTACATCCCTGTTTATTATTAATTTTTAGTATGATGCCGCTGTTTTTAGCAAAAGTAAATAGTACAAAAAAACAAAAACGCCAGCGTTATGCTGGCGTTTTAATAGCGTATTCAAAAAGTGTATTTATTACTTTTTGTTGCGAGATTCACGCTTACGATCTGATTCTGACAAGAACTTCTTACGAATACGAATATTCTCAGGAGTCACTTCGACTAGCTCATCATCATCGATAAACTCTAGCGCTTGCTCAAGTGTCATTTTAATTGGTGGCGACAATACTTGCGCATCATCAGTACCCGATGCACGAACGTTTGTTAACTGCTTACCTTTAAGGGCGTTAACGGTAAGATCGTTGTCACGCGAGTGAATACCAATAACCATACCTTCGTATACTTCAACACCGTGACCAATCATTAGGCGACCACGTTCTTGTAAGTTGAACAGTGCGTTGGTTAGGGCTTTACCTGTTGCGTTAGCAATAAGAACACCGTTAATACGCTGACCAATCTCGCCACCTTTGTGCGGACCGTACTGTAAGAAGGTGTGGTAAATTAGACCTGAACCAGAGGTTAGTGTCATAAATTCAGTTTGGAAACCGATAAGACCACGACTCGGCATGATAAAGTCCATACGAATACGACCTTTACCATCTGGAGACATATCAGTTAGCTCTGCTTTACGTAGACCTAGTTTTTCCATAATAGAACCTTGATGCTCTTCTTCAACATCAATGGTTACTGTTTCATATGGTTCTTGAATCTGGCCATCAACTTCGCGCATGATAACTTCTGGGCGAGATACGGCTAACTCGTAACCTTCACGACGCATGTTTTCAATTAAGATACCTAGGTGAAGCTCACCACGACCTGATACTTTAAACTTATCTGGATCGTCTAATTGCTCAACTCGAAGGGCAACGTTATGCACCAATTCTTTTTCTAGACGGTCAAGAATATTACGTGACGTTACATATTTACCTTCTTTACCCGCAAACGGCGAGGTGTTTACTTGGAACGTCATGGTAACCGTTGGCTCATCAACAGAAAGAGCAGGAAGAGGTTCAACTTCGTTTGGACAACAAATGGTGTCAGAAATCTTAAGCTCACCTAGACCGGTAATGGCGATGATGTCACCTGCTTGCGCAGATTCGGCTTCGTAACGGTCTAAACCTAGATAACCTAATACGGTGCCCACTTTACCATTATGAATAATGCCATTAGCACCATTAATCGTAACTTGTTGGTTAGGCTTAACCGTACCACGAGTTACACGACCAACACCGATTACACCAACGTATGAGTTGTAATCTAGTTGTGATATTTGCATCTGGAAAGGACCGTCTACGTCAGCATCTGGCGCTGGCACTGAGTCAATGATGGTTTCGAACAAAGGCGTCATGTCGGTACCAACTTCGCCCTCTTCGTGAGATGCCCAACCATTGATAGCCGAAGCATAAACAACTTGGAAATCTAATTGTTCATCGGTTGCACCAAGGTTGTCGAATAAATCAAATACTTGGTCCATTACCCAATCAGGGCGAGCACCAGGCTTGTCGATTTTATTGATAACAACGATAGGCTTCAAACCTTGAGCAAACGCTTTCTTGGTTACGAAGCGTGTTTGCGGCATAGGACCTTCTTGCGCATCAACGATAAGCAATACAGAGTCAACCATTGACATAACACGTTCAACTTCACCACCGAAGTCAGCATGGCCTGGGGTGTCTACAATGTTTACACGGTAATCATTCCAGTTAATGGCAGTGTTTTTTGCCAAGATGGTGATACCACGCTCTTTCTCGATATCGTTAGAGTCCATGACGCGATCGTCTAGATCGGCACGAGAATCCAAAGTACCAGATTGCTGTAGAAGTTTATCAACCAAGGTAGTTTTACCATGGTCAACGTGAGCGATGATCGCAATATTACGTAGTTTATCTAACACTGTATTCGCCTTTAATGTAGCCCGATTCGGGGCTTTTAATGTCTTACAAATAAAATTGGCGCGTATTATAAACTAAATCCTTGCAATAAGCCGAAGTTTTTTGTTACATGGTCGACAAAATAACAAAAGTGTATGAACAGCGTAATGAAACTGTCAGCAACTACAGGTATAATTGCCCTCATCAACAACACTATGCACCGAATACGGGCGATGCACCACATAAGTGCACAGCCGCACCAATAAGATCCATTATAATTAGTGTAAATTATGGTGATTTTGCTAACCCCTTATATATTAAGGCGTTAAAAAGTTGGCACGAATTTAGCTTATCTTTAGCCAATCCGGTCGTTAATCGACTAACAAGTTATTTTAATAATTAACCTGCAATAAATACGGAGACTTCCATGTCACAAGCAGTTTTAGATTTAATCAAAGAAAACGACGTTAAGTTCGTTGACCTGCGCTTCACTGATTCAAAAGGTAAAGAGCAACACGTTTCTCTTCCTTATCATCAAATTGATGAAGACTTCTTCGAAGATGGTAAAATGTTCGATGGTTCTTCTATCGCTGGTTGGAAAGGTATTAATGAATCAGACATGGTATTGATGCCAGACGCATCTACTGCAGTTCTTGACCCGTTCACTGAAGAAGTTACTCTTAACATCCGTTGTGACATCGTAGAGCCTGCAACCATGCAAGGTTACAGCCGTGACCCTCGTTCAGTAGCTAAGCGCGCTGAAGAGTACATGCGCTCTACAGGTATTGCGGACAACATCCTTGTTGGTCCAGAGCCAGAGTTCTTCGTATTTGATGACGTTAAATTTAGCGTTAACATGGCTGGCGCAATGTACAGCATTGACGATAAAGAAGCTCACTGGAACAGCGCTACCGAATACGAAGATGGCAACCACGGTCACCGTCCTCGCGTTAAAGGTGGTTACTTCCCAGTAGCTCCAGTAGATTCATCACAAGACTTGCGTTCAGCAATGTGTCTTGTAATGGAAGAGATGGGTCTTGTTGTTGAAGCGCATCACCATGAAGTAGCAACCGCTGGTCAAAACGAAATTGCTTGTCGTTTCAACACTATGGTTAACAAAGCTGATGAAGTTCAAATCTACAAGTATGTTGTTCACAACGTTGCACACGCATACGGTAAAACAGCGACTTTCATGCCTAAGCCACTAGTTGGTGACAACGGTACTGGTATGCACGTTCACCAATCACTAGCTAAAGACGGTGTTAACCTTTTCTCTGGTGATTTGTACGGCGGCCTTTCTGAAACGGCTCTTTACTACATTGGCGGTATCATCAAGCACGCTAAAGCAATCAACGCATTTACTAACGCGTCGACTAACTCATACAAGCGTTTGGTTCCAGGTTTCGAAGCACCAGTTATGCTAGCTTACTCTGCTCGTAACCGTTCTGCTTCTATCCGTATTCCGGTAGTACCTTCACCAAAAGCACGTCGTATCGAAGTACGTTTCCCTGATCCAACTGGTAACCCTTACCTAGCATTCACTGCAATGCTTATGGCTGGCCTTGACGGTATCAAAAACAAGATTCACCCTGGCGACGCTATGGACAAAGACTTGTACGACCTACCAGCTGAAGAAGCCGCTGCGATCCCACAAGTTGCATCATCACTAGAAGAAGCTCTTGACGCTCTAGAAGCTGACAAAGAATTCTTGACTGCTGGTGGCGTAATGGACAGCGACATGATTGACGCTTACGTTGGTCTTAAGCGTGAAGAAGTTGAGCAACTTAACATGACAACTCACCCAGTTGAGTTCGAAATGTACTACAGCGTTTAATCGCTTGCTCCTATAGAAAAGCCCGCTTCTGCGGGCTTTTTTGTGGGTCGCATATTTAACCCTAGCGGTCGCCAATAAAATTTACTGGCGTCTCGCTAAATATTTGGTTAAATTAGAAATATCGTTATTGTTATAGGATAGGTACAATAACGATTAACGCGCTAATGAAGTGAAAAGCGCATTCATACAAAGGAAAGTAAATGTTTAGGTATGCATTGTTATTCGCCCTGTTGTTTGCCGCCATCGCGCCTCTCGTAGACGCAGCGGACAAGGTTTACGTGTGGCGCAATGAAAACGGTGATTTAGTATTTTCAGATAGTCCAAAACCAGGTGCTGAAGAAGTTGCTGAAGAAATCGAAGTTAATAACAAGCAAACCATCATCTCATCTGTCGATACCTCGGTACTCGACATCAGTCCTCGCGTCGTTGAGGAAGAGTATCGGGTTGAAATATCACAACCTGAAGATCATGCAACGATTCGCGACAATTCAGGCTCTATCTATATTTCAGGTCGAGTAGCACCAGTCTTTAAACGGGGCTTCTCTGTACGTCTGATCTTTAATGGCGAAGCCTATGGTGAACCGCAAACCCGTTCGGTATTTATTCTGCGTGACGTTGATCGTGGCGAGCACAAAATAAAATTAGAACTATTGAACAATCAAGGCAAGGTTATTGCATCATCCAAGGAAAGAACCGTTTATTTGCATCGCGCAAGGGTAAATTAACCATTTACTCTTCCATTTAGGTGCAAAAGCCTAGGCATTTTATTACACTACAATAAATGCCGCACCACATTGGTGCAATGGAGAAAACCTTGTTTACCAACAACAGTTTAAAAGAACTACGTCAATTTTACGCCAATCAGATGGTATCGCAGATGGTTACCGCTGTGATTGTGCTTGATGAAAATCTCAAGGTTCAATACCTCAATACCGCCGCTGAAGCATTACTTAGTAAAAGTTTAAACAGGCTCTATCAACAAAAAGTTCTTGATGTATTCACCCATTGCAGCGTCACCGACGAACGCTTACAGCAAGTGCTTAGCACTGGACAAGACTTTACCGATTCAGATGTGGTATTTGAATTTATCGAAGGTCATCACATAACGGTCGAAGTCACCGCCTCTGTCGCCCTCTTTAATGATCAAGAACACCTGTTATTAGAGTGTCGTCGAATCGATAAACAAAAAGAGATTTCTCTTGAAGTGTTTCAAGAGCAACAATGGGAAGCAGCACGGGATTTGATACGTGGCCTAGCTCATGAAATTAAAAACCCATTAGGCGGCTTGCGCGGCGCGGCACAATTGTTAGATAAAGAAATTTTGCCCGAACAACGCGAATTTACGGCAATGATCATCGAGCAAGCGGATCGCTTAACCAACCTTGTCGATCAGCTACTTGGGCCTAATCAGTTGCCCATTCTGAGAATGCATAATATTCATAAAATAGCCGAAAAAGTGCATCAGTTGGTCAGTCTTGATAATAATAAAAATATCGAATTTATTCGTGACTATGATCCGTCAATTCCAGATATTGAAATCGATACGGAAAAGCTACAACAAACATTGCTCAACATTATTGGTAACGCCATTCAGGTATTACCCGAAAACGGCAAAATCAAAATCAAAACGCGCATAGCGACCAATCAAACCGTTAATGGTAAGAAGATCAAATTAGCGGTGAAATTATCGATAATCGACAATGGTCCAGGCATTCCTGCAGACATTCAAGACACCATATTCTATCCCATGGTGTCAGGACGCAGTGATGGTACTGGTTTAGGTCTATCGATAGCGCAAACGCTTGTGCACCAACATCATGGCAAACTGGTGTGCCACAGCTACCCAGGCCGTACCGAATTTTCCATTATTTTACCTTTACCTAAGAGAACCTAAGATGAACGCAGAACAAGTATGGATTGTAGATGATGACAGCTCAATTCGCTGGGTATTGGAGAAAGCCTTAAAGAGTGCTGACATCAGTTGTACGTCATTTAGTAACGCAAACGACATACTATCAGCGCTAGACTTTAGTCAGCCGCAAGTGATTATTTCTGACATTCGTATGCCTAATATGGATGGCATGACATTATTATCTCGCATCAATGATGCTTTCCCAGATATGCCAGTAATCATCATGACCGCCCATTCCGATTTAGACAGTGCAGTCAACGCCTATCAAGGTGGCGCATTTGAATATTTACCAAAACCTTTTGATATTGATGAAGCAGTGTCATTAGCGCAGCGAGCACTCGATCACGTACAAGAACAGAGCGCCAAGAAAAGTGCTTCAACCAGCAAACCTGCTGGGGTTGGCATCATCGGTGAGGCTCCGGCCATGCAAGAGGTTTTTCGTGCCATAGGTCGCTTGTCACGCTCTAGCATCAGCGTGTTGATTAATGGTGAATCAGGCACAGGTAAAGAGCTGGTAGCCAATGCCTTGCACTCACACAGTCCGCGCCAAAATGCACCTTTTATCCCATTAAATATGGCGGCGATACCGAAAGATTTGATTGAATCGGAATTGTTCGGTCATGAAAAAGGCGCCTTTACTGGCGCCAATTCAGTACGCCAAGGGCGGTTTGAGCAAGCCCATGGCGGTACCTTGTTTCTTGATGAAATTGGCGATATGCCGATTGACGTGCAAACTCGTTTATTACGAGTGTTAGCGGACGGTGAGTTTTACCGAGTCGGCGGTCATAATCCAATCAAAGTCGATGTACGTATTATTGCCGCGACTCATCAGAACCTGGAAGACAGAGTGGCAAAAGGTGAATTTCGTGAAGATTTATTCCATCGTTTAAACGTCATACGCGTGCAATTGCCAAGTTTGCGTGAACGTAAAGAGGACATTGAACAATTGGCCAAGCATTTTCTTGGCCTAGCGGCGAGTGAACTTGGTGTTGAAAGTAAGTCTATCGCCAAAGAATCCATTAAGTTTATGCAGCAATGTGATTGGCCAGGTAATGTGCGCCAACTGGAAAATACCTGTCGCTATTTAACCGTTATGGCCAGTGGTAAGGAAATCCTAGTCAGTGACATGCCAGTGGAAATCTCTGCCGCACCGCAAGTGCAAAGCGACGACAACGGTATTGGTGATTGGCAACAGCTATTATCCATTTGGGTCGACAAACAATTGCAAAGTGGTGAACGTGATATTCTCGCCAATGCAGTGCCTGAATTTGAACGCATTTGTTTAGACAGAGCATTGAACTTTACCCATGGCCATAAACAAGAAGCAGCGAAGAAATTAGGCTGGGGTCGCAACACCTTAACCCGTAAGTTAAAAGAATTGTATTAGCTTACGGCGGCAATA
This sequence comes from Thalassotalea sp. Y01, assembly GCF_012932945.1. Taxonomy (NCBI): domain Bacteria; kingdom Pseudomonadati; phylum Pseudomonadota; class Gammaproteobacteria; order Alteromonadales; family Colwelliaceae; genus Thalassotalea; species Thalassotalea sp. Y01. The sequence goes on along the minus strand of NZ_JABBXG010000008.1, from coordinate 96,232 downwards.
ATAGACGCAAAAAGGGGAAGCTAAGCTTCCCCTTTTTTGAAATTCATTTGTCGTTGGTTCGACTAACTTTGTGCGCCACATTCATGGTCACTGCAACTGCGACAGTTATTACACAGTTTTAAATTAACGACATGCGCTGCGACCAACAATACTGCGCCGACAATGATCATCAACGGTTGCACGCTTTCGTCGACACTGTGCTTGTGCCAATAGATGAAACCACCAAGGAACAACAGGTAAAAAGGGTATATTTTGCGGTGATAACGTTTAAAACCCGAAAACAACGCTACTGAGCCCAAGACCAAGGTAGCAAACAGAAACATATGCTCTGCTTCGTGAGAGGCCCATGCTTCAAGTCCTAACAATGACAATACCGGCAATAATACAGGCAACAAAATACAATGCAGTGCGCAAAGTGATGTCGCTGTAATGCCAAGTCTGTCCAACATATTGTCTACCCATTAAGAACGTGAATTTTAAAAAAGTGATAATATCACAACTTGAACAGTATAACAGGTATTTTTTGTTACGCCTTGTTAACGGAAAAGCTAATAACGTTGTCAATATGTGTTTGTTGTAGCGCCAGCATCACCAACCGATCAAGCCCCAATGCAACGCCAGCACAATCGGGCAAACCGGATTGTAATGCCGCCAATAAACGATCATCGATAGGTTTTTCTGCTAGGCCATGTTGCTTACGCCAAGCATTGTCTTTACTAAAGCGCCTTGCTTGCTCATCAGCGTCGGTCAATTCATGGAACCCATTCGCCAATTCAATGCCTTTATAATACAACTCAAAGCGTCTCGAGACACGCTCATCTTGGTCATCAATTCGTGCCAACGCACTTTGAGATGCAGGGAAATTATAAATAAAACAGGGGCTTTTTTGACCAATATTGGTCTCAACCAACTCGGCAAATAGATATTGTAATATTGTATCGAAATCAGGTTCAGCCAATATCCAGTCGGCATCTAAGTTATGTCGATTAACTTGCTGTTTAAGTTGCTCGATATCGGCAGTTAATGGATCCACGCCAACATAATCGATAAACGCCTGCTGATAAGTCAAAGATTGCGCCGCTTGGCAAGACAACACAGTTTGCATTAACTGATCAAGTTCCGCCATCAATTGGAAATGATCAAAGCCAACACGATACCATTCAAGCATGGTAAATTCTGGGTTATGAAAACGACCAGCAAGTTCATTGCGGAACGCTTTACAGATTTGGTAAATACAACCACTGCCATCAGCGAGTAAGCGTTTCATGGCAAATTCTGGCGATGTCTGTAAATACAAAGTTTGTGCATCATTACTTCGGTGTGCACTGGCAAGTAATTGAGTACTAAAACTTTCAAGGTGAACATCGGTTACCGTTGCCGCTGACAAGCTTGGTGTTTCCACTTCCATAACATCACGCTCGGCAAAAAATCGACGTATTTTTGCCATTAACTCGGCGCGTTGTTTCAGTACTTGTTGGGTTGCACTTGGTTGCCAATCATGGAGTTTATTGCTTGCCATAGCCTTGTTCCAAATTTTATCTTGCTGTCACCTTGTGCCACGTACGCTAATGACACAAATGAAAAAGGTTAGCCTTATGCTAACCTCTTTGGCATTTGCACTATGCTATGTAAGTGATTACTTACCAGCGCGAGATACATATTCGCCACTGCGTGTATCTACCTTAACCACTTCGCCAATTTGCACGAATAGAGGAACACGAACCACAGCGCCTGTACTCAAAGTCGCTGGTTTACCGCCAGTGCCTGCGGTATCACCTTTTAGACCAGGATCAGTTTCAATGATTTCCAACTCAACAAAGTTAGGTGGGGTAACTGAAATCGGATTGCCATCCCACAAAGTGATGGTACACATGTCACCCTCTTTCAGCCATTTTACATTATCGCCAACCGCTTTTTCATCGGCGGCAATTTGCTCAAAAGTATCATTGTTCATAAAGTGCCAGAATTCGCCATCGGCATATAAATAGCCTAAATCCGTTTCCATCACATCGGCACCTTCAACAGATTCACCTGATTTGAAGGTCTTTTCTAAAACTTTACCTGATATTAATTTACGGATTTTAACGCGGTTAAAGGCCTGACCTTTACCTGGCTTTACAATTTCATTTTCCAGAATATTGCATGGCTCACCGTCAATCATTAACTTAAGGCCATTTTTAAATTCATTAGTACTATAATTGCCCATAGTGTTCTCTTATGTATTTGTGTTCTCTAATAGATTAAAATCTGTCACCAAGATAAATACGCAAGGTATTTACCCGTAGAGATTTTTGATGACGCAAATAATAACCCGAATTGAAGACAATGTGCATAGCTTTTGGGAAAAAGAGTTAGCGAATGTTGTCACCGACCCCAAACAACTCTTGTCTATGCTAAATATAGACGAGAACAAATACAGTTCACACTTTCAGGCGCGAAAGTTATTTCCGGTACGAGTACCGCGACCGTTTATCGAAAAAATGCAGAAAAACAATATCGACGATCCTCTGCTGCAACAAGTGATGCCACACAGTGAAGAGTTTATCGATGTCGACGGTTTTGTCAGTGATCCATTGCAAGAGCACGACACCGTTGCTGAAGGGTTATTGCACAAATACAAAAACCGTGTGCTAATGATTGTTAAGGCCGGTTGCGCGGTGAATTGTCGTTATTGTTTTCGCCGTCATTTCCCCTATCAAGATAACAGCCCAAACAAACAACGTTGGCAAGAGGCTATCGATTACATCAAGCAGCACAAAGAAATCAATGAAGTGATTTTTTCCGGCGGCGATCCTTTGATGGCAAAAGACAGTCATTTGAAGTGGTTAATTGAGCAAATAAACAACATTGCTCATATCACTCGATTGCGAATTCACACACGCCTACCGGTAGTAATACCCAGTCGAATCAATCCAGCATTACTCACTACATTAAGTGAATCTCGCTTGCGCGTAATAATGGTGTTGCATATTAATCACAGCAATGAAATTTGTGATGATTTGAGTCGAGCATCCATGATGTTAAAGCAACACGATGTTTTCGTGCTCAATCAGAGCGTGTTATTAAAAGGTATTAATGATGATGCGCAAACATTATGTGACTTGTCGGAAAAGCTATTTAGTGTCGATATTTTGCCGTATTATCTGCACTTGCTCGATCCGGTGAAAGGCGCTGCCCATTTTCATGTAGACTTACACCAAGCGAAATCAATAGCCAAACAAATGATGGCCAACTTGCCCGGCTTTTTAATGCCAAAAGTTGTGCAGGAACTTGCTGGTGAAGCCAATAAAACCCCACTAAATTTATAGCCAAAGAAAAGTATATTTTTATGAACAAATCGATTGAAAAACACCTGATTGAAAACATCTCACAATTACTAAAGCGCTCTTTAAAAGTCGATGCAACGCTGACAGAATTACGTGCGGATAAACAGGCCAACTTCCAATCCATCTTTCCCCAAAACGGCGACTTTACGGTAAAGGCCGACACCTTTCAGCCGTATATCGAAGAGATCGCAAATGAGCTGTTGGTGTGGCAACAAACGCAAAACAATGAATTACTAGCGACCATGGTGAAAAAGATTGAGTTGTTGTATTCACTGATTGGTAAATTTGAATCTTTGTACCAACAACAATAAAGCAGACATAAAGTTGCATAATCGACGATAAAGCGCTCATACTGGGGGTTAACAATAATATAAAACCTCAGGAAATTATGAGCATGTGTCGTCGGTTTTGGCTGCTACCTTTACTCGCTGTCAGTCAGCAATCCTTTGCTAAGGAACTGGATCCTCGCTCGTACATAAACATCCCTATCGATCAAAATTTTATTGGTGCTTTATACATAAAAACCAAAGGTGACGTGTATACAACACCAGACGTGCCGGTCGAAGACTTAACCCTAGACATCGACGGTCCTGGGGTTGCCTATGCTTATACCTTTTCAATGTTTGGCAATGCCAGTAAATTTGATATTGCCAGTGGACAGGCATGTGCTGATGGAGAAGCAATATATCTCGGTGAACGGGTTGAACGTCGATACTGTGGCATGACTGACACCTTTATGCGCCTCAATTACAACTTCTATGGCGCCAAAGCTATGGAATTATCAGAATTTGTTAAACAACCAAAAACCATGGTTATCGGCGCCAGCTTACAAGTTGGTATGCCGACCGGTGCTTATGACAAGCAATACGTACTCAATATCGGCTCTAATCGTTGGTTCTTTAAACCGGAAATAGGCATGTCCATACCATTTGGTAATTGGGAATTTGACGCTGCCGTCTCGGCTAAGTTTTTTACCAATAATAGCGAGCTGTTATACGATCAAACCTTTGAACAAGACCCGGTTTATAATATTCAGTCTCACCTTATCTACGACTTTCAACCCGGCCACTGGATCGCCTTCAATGCCAACTACTATTTCGGCGGTGATACCTATGTCGATGGTGATAAGCGAGCGGATAAAACCGGGAATTTTCGTGGCGGTATAACCTACAGCTACGCAATAAATTCGCAACACAGTGTTAAGTTTATTGCCAATAAAGGCATTACCACCAAGCGAGGTAATGATGTTGATGTGGTCGCCGTTGCGTGGGCGTATCGTTGGCAATAAAAAAGGTGGCTATCGCCACCTGTTGATCATTATTGTTTCGTATCTCGCATAAACGTTTCTTTAAACCAGTCTGTTAACATGACTTTTTCATACTTGAAATTCTCATGATGCATACCGCTGCCTGGTGAGTTAAAAAAGCCCATGTCTTTAATATGCTCTTCACCTGAGCTGAGCTTTGCACCACTGGCATCGGTTAGCTGGTACTTAAAACGCATTTTCGGGAAATACAAATCTTCAATCACACGAATAGTCGCGTTATTTGGTCCAACCATATAGCGCACATCTCCGGCTAAATCGACATTGGTAATGTCCATTGTTAGCGTTTGCCCTTCTGGCAACTTTGCCGCGAGTTTCGCAATATGCTCTTCCAGTTCTTTAAACACGCGTGCCTCAAAACGGCTGCGTGGTTCATCGCCCGGTTCAATATCAGTATAACTGTCTGGGTCAACCCAATTTACTTTGGCCTCTCCAGCCATCGCATAGGTTGATACCAGCATAGTTGCACATATAACCGAAATAAACTTGTTCACTAATTTCATCTCTATCACCTTATCTTTACATCAGCGTTTAATAAGTAGACAACACCTTGTTTAGTAAAGTTTAATCGAAATTGTAATAGTTCGTTGTCGTATGGTAATTAATTGCCTACAAACTGTCTTAACATAGAGCCAACAATAACCTGAATACGGTGTTGGCGCTCTTGTTCATCAATATCGTCGATAACAAACCCTTGCGCTGCGCCGCGCCATGCAAATTGTTTGGTTTCACCGTCTAATACGAACATCAACATTGTGCCTTTTTCTAAATTTGGCAAGTCAGGTAACCCTGGATTTAAACCAAATGTTTCAGATAACTGTTCATCACTGAAATCTTCTTCACGTTCGAGAATATAGCCAATAAAAAATGTTGGTTGTTGATCGGCTTCCACTTGGCGAAAACCTCGGCTGTTAAGATAGCGCTTTATTTCAGCAGTAAACGCTGGAAAGCGCTGACCAAGATCGGTTTCTTGTAATGGGGTAAAGGCGTAGGTGGTATTGCTGTCCAGTACTAAGTCTTTATCGTGACTGCTGGAAATAGCTAATTGTCTTTCTGCCATTGCTTCTTCATCGGTAACCTGAACACAGGCAGCTAGGGTGGTGACAAAAAGTAAAATTAGAATATTACGCATTATTATTATCTCGGCTAAGTTTGCTACTTATGTCAATAATAACAATAACTTTACAATTTGCGTAATGATTATGTGTAGCCCTTTGCGATTAATTTGTTATTGACTGTAACTCACAAAAAAGCCCCGTCTAAGACGAGGCTTTTTCAGCATAAAGCTTGGCGCAGATTACATCATGCCGCCCATACCGCCCATGCCACCCATGCCACCCATATCAGGCATTGCAGGTGCAGCTGCTGCATCTTGTGGCGCTTCGGTCACCATAGCTTCGGTAGTTAGCATCAAACTTGCTACTGAGGCTGCGAACTGAAGTGCACTACGAGTTACTTTTGTCGGATCTAGGATACCCATTTCCAACATATCACCGTAGGTGCTGTTAGCGGCGTTGTAACCATAGTTACCTTCGCCATTGCGTACTTCATTAAGAACCACGGATGCTTCATCACCACAGTTGCTTACGATTTGACGAAGTGGTGCTTCCATGGCACGAAGAGCCACGTTGATACCGTGGGTCTGATCTTCGTTAGCACCTTCAAGATCTTTGATCTTGTCAGCAACACGAACAAGGGCTGTACCACCACCGGCAACCACACCTTCTTCAACCGCGGCACGTGTTGCATGCAATGCATCTTCAACACGGGCTTTCTTTTCTTTCATTTCAACTTCAGTCGCCGCGCCAACTTTGATTACCGCAACACCGCCAGCCAATTTAGCTAGACGCTCTTGCAGTTTTTCGCGATCGTAGTCTGACGTAGTGTCTTCGATTTGGCCACGAATTTGCGTTACACGGCCATTGATTTCAGCTTCTTCACCGATACCATCGATGATAGTGGTGTTATCTTTAGAGATAACCACGCGCTTGGCTTGACCAAGATCTTCTAATGTCGCTTTTTCAAGCTCCATACCGATTTCTTCAGAGATAACAGTACCTGCGGTAAGCACAGCGATATCTTGTAACATCGCCTTGCGTCGGTCACCAAAACCAGGAGCTTTAACCGCGGCAACTTTGACGATGCCACGCATGTTGTTAACAACTAAAGTTGCTAAGGCCTCACCTTCAACGTCTTCGGCAATAATAAGCAATGGCTTACCAGCTTTAGCAACGCCTTCAAGGGTTGTTAGCAATTCACGAATATTAGAAATTTTCTTATCAACAAGTAAGATAAACGGGCTTTCAAGTTCAACACTGCCGTTTTCTTGATTATTAATGAAGTATGGCGATAGGTAACCACGGTCAAATTGCATACCTTCAACAACGTCCAGCTCATCAGTAAGGGCTTGACCTTCTTCAACGGTAATAACACCTTCTGTACCAACTTTATCCATTGCCGTAGCAATGATAGAGCCAACAGTAGTATCAGAGTTAGCTGAAATAGTACCAACTTGCTCAATCGCTTTGTTATCAGCACACGCCGTAGATAGCTCTTTTAGCTCGGCAACGGCAGCGATAACTGCTTGGTCGATACCACGTTTAAGATCCATCGGGTTCATGCCGGCAGCAATTGATTTTAAACCTTCGTTTACAATAGCTTGTGCTAATACCGTTGCGGTTGTTGTACCGTCACCTGCTTCATCATTGGCTTTAGAAGCAACTTCTTTAACCATTTGCGCGCCCATGTTTTCAAACTTGTCTGCAAGTTCGATTTCTTTTGCAACGCTGACACCGTCTTTAGTGATTGTTGGACCACCAAAGCTCTTATCCAATACCACATTGCGACCTTTTGGACCCAATGTTACCTTAACTGCATCTGCAAGAATGTTTACGCCGCTTAGCATCTTAGTGCGTGCGTCATTACCAAATAAAACGTCTTTTGCTGCCATTTTTATTTTCCTTTAAATCTTTTTATCCGCAAAGGGATGTATAAATGAGTTTAGGCTTATTCTACGATAGCCAAAATGTCGGCTTCGCTTAGGATCAGAACTTCTTCACCATCGATTTTTTCCGTTTTTGCGCCGTAACCTTCAGAGAAGATCACTTGATCACCGATTTTCACATCCAAAGGACGAACTTCACCGCTTTCAAGAATGCGACCGTTACCAACGGCAATTACTTCACCACGAGTCGACTTTTCAGCCGCACTACCCGTTAAGACAATGCCACCAGCAGATTTGGTTTCAACTTCTTTACGCTTGATGATCACACGATCATGTAAAGGACGAATGCTCATTTATTTCTCCTGATATTCTTTTGAGAATTTTTAAGTATTTATGTATAAAGCAGATAGGGGTTGGTCGCTATCTTTTCAAGGGCTAGGCCTAAAAATTTGCAATTTTTTTAGCTAAGCCATTCAATCAGAAGCGTTACTGCAATTATTCTATACGCTTGTTATTTTTATCGGCGTCGATAGTCTTGCTATCGGCTTCGATATCGATTACGTCATCATTTTGTTGAAATGGGTTCGCTTGCGAACCTTGCTGTTGATAAAAGTCTTGAAAATCCTGTTGTTGATTGACATTGGTATAGAAAAACGCCGAACCATTTTTTTGCGATTTTGCTAATTGTTGCTGCACCAGCTTAACAATAGCCCCGCGCGACACAGGCCACAGTAGCGCTAAACCAAAGCCATCGGTAATAAAACCTGGTGTCAGCAGCAGCACACCGGCAACAAGCAGCAATAAGGCCGCGATGATTTCATCCGAGGGCATCTGTCCTTGAGCAAGTTTATGTTGTACCGATTGATAGGTGGCTAACCCTTGCTGGCGCACCATTTTGGCACCAAGCCAAGCGGTAACAATAACCAAAACAATGGTTGGCAATGCACCTATTAAGGCACCCACATTGATCAACACCATAATTTCGATAATCGGCATGATGATAAATAACAAAAACAACACTCTAAACATGGTGTGCAACTTCACTCAAAAATAAATCGATGAAACTAATATTGGGCTTTTCGGGTCTTTTTCAAGCAACAAGCAAGGACAAGCGATAAAAGTAGTAACGAAAAACATTACCAAAATGACATTTTGGTGAGTAAAATCAATAGTTAATACGTACAACATGGAGTAACAGGAATAATGTATCAAATTGTATTGTGTAATTGCCCCAATAAAGAGGTGGCATCAAAGATTGCCAAGCGCTTGGTACATGATAAACTTGCCGCCTGTGTTAATATAATGACCAATGTAAAATCGGTTTATCAATGGCAAGGTGATATAGTAGAAGACGACGAAATTACACTGATTATAAAAAGTAAATCTTGCTTATTCAGTCAACTCGAGTCGACTATCAAGGCACTACACCCCTACGATGTCGTAGAAATAATTGCTTTGGATATCACGCAAGGGAGCCAACAATACTTGGCTTGGATAAACGAATCTGTGAAGTAAACCATGCGCCTAATAAGTTTAATATTATCTGTTTTATTGCTTGTCACCTCCGCAAATGTGAAGGGACAAGACTCAATATTTGATACATCCGCAGTCGATAATCTGCTTTCCAATGATCAAGAGTTTCTACCGGTAGATGAAGCATTTCGCTTTGACTTTAATCAGCACGAGCAAAAGCTGGAAGTCTATTTCTCTATCGCAGAAGGCTACTATATTTACCGTGATAAATTTAAATTTAGCGCTGACAATGCTGAGTTTACAATGCCTACTTTGCCTCAAGGTAAAGAACATGAAGACGAGTACTTCGGCGTTCAACAGGTTTATTACCAACAACTGAAATTCACTATTGATTTAACCTCGGTTAGTCGCGATGCACAGCTTAGCATCACCTACCAAGGCTGTGCTGAAAAAGGCTTGTGTTATCCACCGACCAAAAAACAAGTACCCATCGATGTCTATACTGAGCAGCCTGCTGCCGCGGTACTCGATAGTATCAGTGGCGGCATTCAACCACTAACGTCGACCAAACTTAGCGATAACAGCCTAACCACTCAAGTAAGTGAACAAGACACACTGGCAGCAAGCTTAGATTCGGACAACTTATTTTGGGTGTTATTAACCTTTTTTGGTTTAGGTATATTGCTGTCGTTTACGCCGTGTGTGTTTCCTATGTACCCGATATTGACCGGTATCATAGTCGGTCAAGGTGAAGGATTAACCACACGTCGGGCGTTTAGTTTGTCATTTTCATACGTACAAGGTATGGCCATCACCTACACCATATTAGGTGTCGTTGTTGCGCTAGCTGGTGCGCAATTTCAGGCCGCCTTTCAGCACCCTATCGTATTAATCGTGCTGAGCTTACTGTTTATTTTCTTAGCACTGTCAATGTTTGGTGTATTTAATTTGGCTCTACCGGCGTCTTGGCAAAATAAACTGACGGAGCTCAGCAATAGCCAAAAAGGCGGCGCCATGTCATCGGTGTTTTCAATGGGCGCAATTTCAGGTTTAGTTGCCTCGCCTTGTACCACGGCCCCGTTAACCGGCGCGTTAATTTATATTGCACAATCAGGTGATGTCATCGTCGGTGCATCCGCGTTGTATGCATTAAGTTTAGGTATGGGCTTACCGTTATTGGTACTCGGTAGTTCAGGCGGCAAATTGCTACCTAAAGCAGGTAACTGGATGACTGTTATTAAAAACATCTTCGGTTTCTTGCTGTTAGCCGTACCTGTATTCTTGTTAGAACGCTTCTTGCCAGTTATAGCAAGTCAGCTGTTATGGGCCGCATTACTATTGGCCACGGCGACGTATTTTTACGTGGTCAATTCCAACACCAATAATGACGCCAAAGGATTTTGGTTTGGGCTGCGTTCGCTGGTAATTTTTGTAATGTTATTTTTTGGTGCCAATTTGGCTTATCAAACCATATTCACGCCGCAACATAATGCCGCAGCAGCGCACAAAGAATTTATTAAAGTATCTACTCTGAACGAGCTAAACCAACAAGTTGCTATGGCTAACAGTGAAGGGCAGACGGTTATGGTCGACCTTTATGCTGATTGGTGTATCGCCTGTAAAGAGTTTGAAAAATACACCTTTCCCAAGAGCAATGTACAGCAAGCTCTAACTAATACGGTCATGATTCAAATTGATTTGACGGATACCGGCACCGATTCAAGCATCGAGATTATGGAGCATTTTGACGTGTTTGGCTTACCTTCTATTTTATTTTTTGACAAACAAGGTAATGAATTAACACAACAAAGAGTAACCGGATTTATGGGCGCGGATGAATTTGCCGCTCATATAAATCGAATTTTTAATTAAATTTAAGCACCATTCAAGCTAAAGCTCTGTCAGATAATTATTGGCAGAGCTTTTTTCTTTGCGGCGACCCAACTGAGTGATTAGACCAGTATTTTGCTGCTAATTTCTTCGAAAATAACTATAATGTGCGCAATCTTGGAAAAAGTTGCGATTCATTAAGAAATCAAGCAAACTTTTGTATATAAAATAGACTGAATTTTCCAATAACAAAAAATAACAGGGATTTCTCTGCAAATGACGACAAAGTTTAAAGTTTTGCTGTTAAATGGCCCCAACTTAAATATGTTGGGTAAACGTGAGCCAGAAGTATACGGTTCTCACTCGTTAACTGACATTGTCAATCAATTGCAGGCCAGTGCCGACAACTTAAATATTGAGTTATTGCACACGCAAAGCAATGCTGAACATGAATTGATAGATGCGATACATAGCGCCTTTAATCAGGTCGACTTTATTATCATCAATCCAGCGGCATTTACGCATACGAGTGTGGCTCTGCGAGACGCTTTGTTATCCGTCAACATACCGTTTGTTGAAGTGCATTTATCCAATGTTCATGCACGCGAGGAATTCAGACATCATTCATTCCTGTCAGATATTGCTGACGGGGTTATATGTGGATTGGGGGCATCGGGTTATCACTATGCACTGCAATACGCGCATCAAACTTTGAATAAAAATTAGATAAAAACATTATTAAAGGTGTACCAATGGATATTCGTAAAATCAAAAAACTAATCGAGCTGGTTGAAGACTCAGGTATCAGTGAACTGGAAATTGCTGAAGGTGAAGAGTCAGTACGCATCAGCCGTGGCGCTACTATGGTAGCAGCTCCGATGGCAGCTCCGATGGCTGCTCCAGTAGCAGCGCCTGCTGCTGCACCAGTTGCTCCAGCGGCTGAAGCACCTGCAGCAAGTGACGCATTATCAGGTCACGTTGTGCGTTCTCCAATGGTTGGTACTTTTTACGCAGCGTCATCTCCTGATGCAGCAAACTTTGTTGAAGTTGGTCAACATGTAAATGCTGGCGATACACTTTGTATCGTTGAGGCAATGAAAATGATGAACCAAATTGAAGCTGATAAGTCTGGCGTGATCAAACAGATTCTTGCAGAAAACGAAGACACTATTGAATTTGATCAGCCACTATTCGTAATCGAATAAACAACAAGGGAAGATTGATTCCATGTTAAAAAAAGTTGTTATTGCCAACCGTGGTGAAATTGCTCTGCGTATTTTACGCGCTTGTAAAGAGCTAGACATCAAAACGGTTGCTATTCACTCAACAGCTGATAGAAACCTTAAACATGTTCTATTAGCAGATGAAACCATTTGTATCGGTAAACCTGCAGCCACAGAGAGCTACTTGGATATTCCACGTATCATCACTGCTGCTGAAGTAACTGACGCTGATGGTATTCACCCAGGTTACGGCTTTTTGGCAGAAAATGCTGATTTTGCCGAGCAAGTTGAAGATTCAGGCTTCGCATTTATTGGTCCAAAAGCTGACGCTATTCGCTTAATGGGCGACAAGGTTTCAGCAATCGAAGCAATGAAAAAAGCTGGTGTTCCTTGTGTACCTGGTTCAGATGGCCCGTTAACCGACGATGAAGAAGCTAACTTAGCTCATGGTCGTCGTATTGGTTACCCTGTTATCATCAAAGCCTCTGGTGGCGGTGGTGGTCGTGGTATGCGTGTTGTGCGCGAAGAAGCAGATTTGCTTGAGTCTATTCAATTGACCAAAGCAGAAGCACGTGCTGCCTTTAACAATGACGTCGTTTACATGGAGAAATTCCTTGAGAACCCACGTCACGTTGAAATTCAAGTTATGGCTGACGGACAAGGCGGTGCGATTCACCTAGGTGAGCGTGATTGTTCTATGCAACGTCGTCATCAAAAAGTCGTTGAAGAAGCGCCTGCACCAGGCATCACAGAAGAAATTCGTGCGGCAATTGGTGCTCGTTGTTGTAACGCCTGTGTTGAAATTGGCTATCGCGGCGCCGGTACGTTTGAGTTTTTATTTGAAAACGGTGAATTCTACTTTATTGAGATGAATACCCGTATTCAGGTTGAACACCCAGTAACGGAAATGGTTACTGGTGTGGATTTGATCAAAGAGCAATTACGTGTTGCCTCTGGTCTGAAACTTACGCTTACTCAAGACGATATCAAAGTAACTGGTCATGCTATTGAGTGTCGTATTAACGCCGAAGACCCACGTACTTTTATTCCTTCACCGGGTAAAATCACTCGCTTCCATTCACCAGGTGGTATGGGCGTGCGTTGGGATTCACATGTGTACACTGATTACTCTGTGCCGCCTCACTATGATTCTATGATTGGTAAGCTGATCACTTACGGTGAGAGCCGCGAAGTGGCAATTGCCCGCATGAAAAATGCACTAGATGAATTAGTTATCGATGGCATTAAAACCAATATCGCGCTACAAGAAGATATTATGGCTGACGCTGGTTTTGGCCGCGGCGGTGCGAATATCCATTACCTTGAAAAGAAATTGGCTGAAATTGAATAAGCCCAAATTCTGTTCTTGATAAATTGATAAAAACCCTGCTTTAGCAGGGTTTTTTCTGTTTAATAGACAGGTTATTATAGACACATCAGCTATGACAAACAGACAAAGCGGTTATAAAATGTCTAATGAAATAAACATTGTCGAGAAACCTTACCCTCCTGCAGATGGAGAATGTTGTGAAAGTGGTGCCTGTAACCCGTGTGTATGGGATCGTTATTACGCCGAATTACAACAATGGCGTGTTCAACAAGCCGAACTTAAAACCCAGCAACAAGCTGATAGCTAGTTCAACTAAATACCTGCTCTCGCTTTAATCCCTCTGAAAATCTACACTCTAGTCAACGCCGTAAAATATTGCAGATTTGGTGTTGGCTAGTTTTTACTTACCGACTTTATTGGCGCTTTATATAAATACCTACCATAATTAATTTACAGCTAAAAAAACTAAGTTTTTCAGCGACTTTTCTACTGTCAGCTTTCTTTACAGATACAAAAGAGCACATAGAAAATGACGACTTAATACATTGATATTAAAGGTAATTATATTTCTGGTCTGATATTTGCTGTTAAAAGACAGATAAATCCGAAAAGAGGTTAATTATGAAAACAATAAGGTTACTGGCCTTGTTTATTTTGACGGCTTTCACTAGCCAAGCTTATGCTGAGTTAATTTTAGACCCAGCTGCTTGTGAAACAGGATCTAGTTTCTGTGCCACGTCAGATGACAATAGTGGTAACAAACCCGAAGATATTTATGAATTATTCGGTGTAAAAGTTGATGAACTTTTATATAAGAGCAACGTCGGTGGTAGTGATGAAGGCAGCTATGCCGATTACTATTCAACGGTATACAATCCTGCTGTAGACCCTGAAGGCGGCACCGTGTCGTTTGATGGTGGCGATGCAGCGAATTGCCAAGACAATGGTTGTTTCTTCGAGGTGAAAGGCGGTAGCGGCGACCCTGCTAGATATCTATTTGATATTACCGGTTGGGACGGCATGATGGATATCGTTATGAGAAACTTCTGGCCTGAGAACAATTCTATTTCGCATATTGCGATTTGGAGTGGCGCGCCATTATGTGACAACGATTCAGTACAACAGCTATCTGAGTGTCAAGAACCACCTACAGAAGTGCCAGAGCCAAGCTCATTGGTTATAATGTCACTTGCTTTACTGGGTTTGATATCTCGCAAAAAGATCGCAGCGAAACTATAGTCTCAGCATTAAAACGAAATAAATAAAAAAGGCCCCACATAAGTTGGGCTGATATGAAATTAAGGATCTAGAAATGCTAGATCCTTTTTCTTTTTTATTTAGAAACAATGACTTAAAAATGACAAAAAGTCACAAAACCGTTCCGTGTCAACATAAAAACTGATTATTTACATAGACTTACGTAAACACTTAGCAAGTTTAAGAAGCAGATGGTTTTTTTGTGGTATAAAAGTGACTATTTCAAGGTAGTGCGAGTGTCGGCTTTGTGCCATTAGCGGTTATTGATAGTTTTCTTCAAGAACTAGCAGGAAGCCATTTTTTCTTTCTAAACAACGCATATAGAACAATAGCTAATCCTACATATACAAATCCCATCACAAATGCAGCAGGCACTGCAACGATAGCGACAATGACGAAAAACTGAACCCCTTCAAGGATTCCAGCACTTAGCCCCACCCAACTAGGTATAACAGTAAGAATTACCGTAAGAAATAATGCTGGAGTTATAAACACCCACTTCATCATATCTTCATGTGGCTGAAACCAAATAAACACTCCATATATAATTGCGAAGGGAATATACAACCAAATCCAAATATCTTGAAAATGCTCTAATCCTAGCGGGTACGCTAGAATGGGCATTAAAAATACTATTAGAAGATATAAGGCTTTATTCATTTAAACGTTGTAGCTTAACCGTCCGTAGCTCGCTCTAAGCAGAAGTAAACTTCCACTGTGTTTTTATTTAATTTACTGATTAAATGTCAAAAGTCAAACTGTCTGTTACGACGATTCGTGACATATTACCTCTTGCCTGCATACTAGCGATTAAGGAAAAATTGGCAAATCCACCTTTAACTCATTGATAAATATTACCTTATACATTGACATGGAACGATTTAACCCAGGCTTTAGTTAATTAACCCATTGAAATTATGTATTTTATTTATCGGTAACGTTAACTTTAGGTCTTTAATTCTTTAGTGTTAAAAACTTTTGTTGAAATATATGCGTTTAAATCACTTTCGTTGGTGGAAATGTAGGATTGAAGAGCGTATTTTGCCACGCCCAAAGCAGGAAACTCAACAGTATGTTCCGTAACTTACTGATATTAATAATAAATACAATCGACACGGAACGATTTTATTGTTCCTTGTTAAGAGCTAAGGTATTGATTGTAAAGAGGAATAAAAAAAGGATCTACGCTATGCAGATCCTTAATTTCATATCAGCCCACACATAAGTGGGGCTTTTTTATATCCGATGTATTAAATCAAAGAATTAGTTATTGATATTCACACCCATTTGCACTTCAGTTGCATTACCAGAGGCATCCGTTGCGGTTGCCTTTAAGTACCAACTGCCGTTTACAAAATCATTGGTATCCACTTCAAATTCATACGGCGCTTTCGTGTCCGTACCAATATAGTGTTTACCGATACGTAATTCGACATCTTCCATTGAATCATTATCTGATGCGTTAACTTTGACAGTGATCGTGCCACTGACTTTTTGCCAACGTGTTGGTGTAATAAAGCTTACTTCTGGCGCGATATTATCATCTCCACCCGGATCTGGTGTTGGATCAGGATCTGGCGTTGGATCTGGATCAGGTTGAGAATCGTCATTATTAATGTTGACGCCAACTTGAACTTCAGATTCATTGCCTGCGCTGTCCGTCGCTATTGCCTTTAAATACCAACTACCATTTTTATAGTCATTACTATTCAAGGTGAATGAATATGGCGCACTGGTATCTGTACCGACCACTTCATTGCCAATTCGAAATTCAACTTTAGCAATCGACTGGTTGTCTGTCGCAGAAATATTTACTGGTACATTACCGCTGATTTTTTCCCAACGAGTCGGCGTAATAAAGCTTACTTCAGGGGCAATATTATCATCTGGGTTTGGTGTTGGATCTGGATCTGGATCCGGCTCTGGCTCTGGTTCAGAACCATCATTGTTAATATTCACACCAACTTGAACTTCTGACGTATTACCTGCGGTATCCGTCGCGATTGCCGTCAAATACCAGCTACCATTTTTATAGTTGTAGCTGTTTAAAGACATCTCAAAAGGCGCGCTGGTATCGGTACCAACAACGTCTTTACCAATCTTAAGTTCTACTTTAGCAATATCATTATTGTCCGTTGCAGCGATTTTCACTGGAACATGACCACTGATTTTTTCCCAACGAGCTGGGGTAATAAAACTCACTTCTGGAGCGACATTATCATCTGGATTTGGTTCCGGATCTGGGTCTGGTGTTGGCTCTGGATTAGAGTCGTCATTATTAATGTTAACGCCAACCTGTGATTGAGCTTCGTTACCAGTAGAATCTTTGGCTGTTGCTGTTAATTGCCAGCTACCATTGTTAAATTCAGTACTATCAAACACAAACTCGTACGGTGCGGTGCTGTCTGTGCCGATAACTTCGTTACCTACACGTAATTCAACATTAGCCATTGACTCGTTATCTGATGCTTCAACCTCAACTGAGACCATGCCGCTAACCGTTTGCCATTTAGTCGGAGTAACGATACTCACCTCAGGTGCCGTTTGGTCACCAGAGCCCGAGCCCGAACTGTTATACGCAAGCGCTGCTTGCGCATCAATGATTCCGTAGCCAAACTTAGGATCAAAATTACCACTGTTTGAAGACTTATCAGCGGTTTGCTTGATAGCTTCTTCGATATCAGCGTTGCTCCAATGTGGGTTCTTTGCCATTAACACCGCGGCTACACCAGATACAACTGGCGCGGCAAACGATGTTCCGCTAACTGAACCATAACCGTGTGATAGCTTGGTGGTATAAATACCTACACCAGGGGCTGCGACATCAATACAGTTACCATAATTTGACCATGACGCTAAATTACCGTTTTTATCGGTAGCTGAAATTTTCAGCATGTGTGGGTTTTCACTGCAGCTTAGATGGTTACCATCATTACCAGCCGAAACACTGACAATACCACCTTTATCGTAAAAATATTTCGCAGCGTTAAGAAAACTACTGCTATCAGACATACGGTAGCTGATGTTAGCAATGTCAGCACCGTTGTCAGCGGCCCAGATAAGACCTTCAGCAATATCACTGGTATAAGCGGCACCATTGCTTGCGTTAGTCACTCGTACCGGCAGAATTTTACTGTCCCAAGCAATTGACGTGACACCTTGAGAATTGTTACTTAATGCCGCAATAACACCAGCAACCTTGGTACCATGATCGGTAATCGGTGATGTATCGGTGGTATTATTAACGGTGTTATAACCACTCAGTACCTGACCAGATAAATCCTGATGATTATTCATAACACCTGAATCAAGTACCGCAACGGTTATGCCTTGACCGGTCGAATGCCCCCATACATGGCTCATACCTAAAGTCGATAAATGCCAGCCGTTTGAATAATAATTATCGTTAGGTGTTACTTCTGACGTTTCAACCAAATAATTTGGTTCAACGAAATCGATTAGCTGATTTTCGCTTAATTCAGCCATCAGCTTCTTTTCTTGGCCTTTTGGAACTTTAACACGGGCAATGTGTTGTTTATGTAGCTTTAATTTACGATAAACAGAGCCACCTTTGCCGCCGATGACTTCTTGAAAGTCTTTTTCTGAAACACCTGCTTTAGGTGCGATAAGTAGTTCCCCTTCAGCAAAAGGCTTGTCTTTTGCTAATACTGAGCCTGCAATCAAGCTCGACAATAATGTTATTGTAAAAGGCAATTTAGTTATTATTTTCGTAGCCATTTTAGTCCTCTGAATAGCGCTAATAATGTTAGTAAGTAATAAAGACTACCTGCACCTACATCGATTTCTCGTAGGCCGTCGTCATCGTTTGTGCCACCATTATCTGGTTGACTATTTTCACCACCTGTCCCCTCAGTTGGCTCGGTATTGTCGGCACCGTTATTGTCACCACCTTTGTCCGGATTGGTATTATCACCACCATTATCTGGATTGGTGTTACCGTTATCTGGGCTAGGTGTTGGTATTACAACACCACCATTACCCGGATCTGGCGTTGGCTCTGGCTCAGGCGTTGGCTCTGGTTCAGGCGTTGGCTCTGGTTCAGGCGTTGGCTCTGGCTCAGGCGTTGGCTCTGGCTCAGGCGTTGGCTCTGGCTCAGGCGTTGGCTCTGGCTCAGGCGTTGGCTCTGGTTCAGGCGTTGGCTCTGGCTCAGGCGTTGGCTCTGGCTCAGGCGTTGGCTCTGGTTCAGGCGTTGGATCTGGATCGCTAGGCTTACTAGGATCGTTTGGGTATGGGTCTGCATTGTCACCAATACCATCACCGTCTGAATCTTTTTGCTCATTAGGGTCATTAGGAAATGCATCAGCGTTATCGCCTACACCATCGCCGTCTGTATCTTTTGTTTCTTTTGCATCATTTGGAAAGGCATCAGCATTGTCGCCTACACCATCACCGTCTGAATCTTGTTGTTCTTTCGGGTCATTTGGAAACGCGTCAGCATTATCACCGACACCGTCACCATCTGAGTCTTTAGTTTCATTTGGATCTTCTGGAAACGCGTCAGCATTATCACCGACACCGTCGCTATCGGTATCTTTGCTTTCATCAGGATCATTAGGGAACGCATCTTCATCATCAGGAACACCATCGCCGTCACTATCGGTAGGCATTGTAATGATGACGTGAGCGCGAACGGTATCTGAACTTGCTTGGTTATCTGAGGCATCAGTCGCTAAGGCTTCAATATCAATGGTGCTATCTTGATATTTTTCTTGCTCAATAATGAATTCATACGGTGCACTTGTATCTGTACCTACAGATGCGCCATTGACATATAAGATTACTGAAGCAACTTCTTCATTATCTGTTGCCGATACGACAACCTTATAATCCTGGTCGAATTCCTGACCGTCAGTTACGTTTACGATATCTACTTGAGGCGGTTCTTGATCCGGTGCAGGGCCATTTGCACCAAGTTTTTGTAACGATGCGTAAACGTCTAGACGACCATGACCAAATTCTTGAGACTTGCTACCTGAATGGACTAAATCATCAGCACCGGCAAATAAAGCAGACTCGATTTGACTAGCCGAAGCACGTGTATCATATGACTTTAATAATGCCAATGCGCCCGCAACTACAGGAGTCGCAAACGACGTGCCGCTGTGTTTTCCGTAACCGCCAGAACTTAAGTTGGTGGTGTAGATGCCATTACCTGGAGCGGCAATATCGATATAGTCGCCATAATTAGACCAAGAGGCCTTGTTATCACTACTATCGGTGCCTGACACAACGATCAAATTAGCATTATCTTTCCAGTCACGTAATTTGCCGTTGTTACCCGCAGCAACCACCGCCAAACCACCTTTCGAGCGTAGGTAATTAGCCGCGTCAGCTAAAGACGTGCTGTCAGCGGCATCATAACTGATGTTAACGACATCTGCGCCATTTTCGGCAGCCCAAGTAAGGCCTTCAACAATATGACTGGTATAAGCGACACCATTACTGGCGGTACTTACACGTACCGGCATAATTTGTGCGTCCCAGGCTATAGACGTAACACCACGACTGTTGTTACTTGCAGCAGCAATAACACCGGCTACCTTAGTTCCGTGACCGAAGATATCAGAGGTATTTGAATTATCATCCACGACATTACGACCACTGATCATATTAGCGGCAAGATCTGGGTGACTTGAGTCAACACCTGAGTCGAGGACAGCGACGACGATATTGTCGCCCTTTGAGATACTCCATGCGTCTGGCATATTCACTTTAGGTAAATGCCAAGCATTAGTGTAATAAGTATCGTTGGCAGTGATTTCGCTATTTTTAATAGGCAAATCAAGTTCTGCGTAATCAATTAATTCACTTTGATTTAATTGATAAACGATTTCTTCAGCGTTTTGTTGTTCTACTGAAATAAGCTCAGCTTTAATATTAGAGAACTTTTTCAGTTGTTTAACGTGCAATTTCTTAAGCAGCTTTTTGACTTGCTTGTCACTAACGCCAGCTTTTGCCTTAAATAAAACGTCCAATCTACTGTTGTCAGGTTTCGCTACTGCGACCTGAGTTGAACTTCCTATAACGACTAAGGAAAAAATCAGCTTTGACACTGATAATGATGAAGAACCTCGCCTTTTAGTCACGAACCGAGGCCTGCGCAAAGAGCGCGAAAATAAATTAATCATTTAGACTCCAAAGGAGGAGCCCACAACACAAAACCTAACGCATTATTTGTCTATTATTCTTATGTTTATACCGTTAAAACTAACGGCGACGTAACACCAAAAATAAAGAACACCCTGCAAACTAGGAAAGTTATCGTAGACATCCAATTAAAAACAAATTAACTACTTATACAATTCATTTGAAAATGTTGAGTACGCTTTCTCTTATTCAATGATAAAAAAAAGCATAGAGACCTTTCAATCTCTACGCACCAAGCATTATTAGCGCATTTGTTATTGTTTTTATTGTCAGCAACACAATAAGGCAAAGATTAACAAATAGTCAAACCACTTGTACAGTTTTTATACACTCGTTAACAGGCAGTTCGTAACTTACAGAACGCGGGGATCGGTAAGTCATTAATTTTCATGGCGTAATCAGTTTAGGATTGAAAAAAAAAATTTTAAGATTTTTTTGTAAAAGATATGAAACATAAGGCCTACAGCGGAGTATTAGGCCAAAACGGAGGTTTTTAAACAAAATATTAACAAAATAGTTAAAAACAGCAGTAAACACGAGGCCTAAAGGCCTTTCCTGATGTTTTGCCATTGAAAAATACCTATTAAAATCAAGGCCGAAAACATCAATAAAGTAAACGGTAACGCGGTGTCATTATGAAAGAATGTTAATATTGGCCCCGCCAATGCGCCGATACCAAACCTTAAGGTACCAATGACGGCAGTCGCCGTACCAGTATTATTAGCAAAGGCGATCAAAATAAGTGAGTCCGAATTAACAGCGATCAATGAAATCGCCCCCATGAGCGGCAAGATAGAGATCACAGTCCAAAATAATGACATCTGTAGGATATTAACCAGCACCAAAACACTTGCCGCGCAGACGCCTAGATAAAAGGCAACAACAAGAATGCGTTCTGAACCTAACCTTGATACATAGCGGCTATTAAAAAACTGCGCCATCATCAAAGACACAACATTAATACCGAATAAGAAGCTAAACACAAACTCACTGGTTTGGTAGATCTCAAGATAGACGAATGGTATCGCCGTGAGATAGGCAAAAAATGATAGCGACACCAGCATTGAGGTAATAATGTATTTACGTGCCTCTTTAGAGCCCAAGACAATTTTGTAGCTGCCGATGATATCGATATTTTTACGGGTGCCAGTTTCTTTTGCTTTGCTTTCTGGTAGCTTTAAATAACTACCGATAAATATAAGCAAAGCGTAGCCAGAGAGAAAATAAAACATTGCCTGCCAGTTGACGAAATACATGACTAGGCTGCCAAGGGTCGGAGCAATGAGCGGTGCCAACATCATGATCATGGAGACATAAGACATGCCTTTGGCTGTATCTTTACCATAAAATTGACGAATGACTCCAGGCACAACAACAGTCGCAGCACTGCCACAAAAGGCTTGCAAGAAGCGCAACATATTAAATTGCTGCGCAGTTTCAACCAAAGGCAATAAAAAAGAGCAGATGCTAAAGGTAAATAAACCGATCAAAGCCAAACCACGTCGGCCAATACTGTCCACCATAGGGCCAAACAACAATAGACCCATCGCATAACCAGCCAAATACACACTTAATGAGTTTTGAATAATGGCAATAGATGTATTGAAATGCTTAGCGATGGTTAACATGCCAGGCAAATACAAATCTAAAGCAAGCGGGGTAATAGCGACAATCGATGCGAGCAACGGCAGCAATATCGCCATGCGTGGAGAAGATTGCTCAAAAGCGACTTGGGACATGCTTGGGGGTGCACCTAACGGTTTGAATGAAATTAAGTTATTCTAGATGTCACAGTATAACGGATTTTAGTTAGAAAATAACGTTGTTTTAACACAGGTTTAGCCATGACACAGCCATCAATTAGCAATTTATACACCTATCCAATTAAGTCTACCGCCGGCATTGAACTAACCTCCTCAGCAGTCAGCGAGCATGGACTTATATTTGATCGTCATTTTGTCATTACCGATACCGAGGGTAAGTTTATTACCGGACGCACCAAGTCAAAGCTGGTAAAAGTGTCAAGTTGGATTGAGCAAGATGTGATCACCATTACCGCTGCCAATATGCCGGCACTGCATTTACGATTAAATGAATTTACACCCGCCTATGATACGGTGCAGGTTTGGCAAGATGAAATTGCCGGGCAACAAACATCGGAGCAGGCGAATCTGTGGTTTAGTCAGTACCTTGGCCAGCCATGCCGTTTATATTTTCTCGGCGCACAATCAAACAGACCACTCAAAGATTACCCGAACAAATTAAGCTATGCCGACGGTTACCCAGTATTATTGATATCTCAAGGATCGTTAGACGATCTAAATCAACGCCTCAGTCAACGTCCCAGCCAAGCCGTAACCATGGCTCAATTTCGTCCCAATATTGTCGTCGATAATTGCCCAGCCTATAGCGAAGACCAATGGCATCAAATTAAAATTGGTGAGGTGCTGTTTGACCTTGCTAAACCGTGTAGTCGTTGCATATTTACGACAGTAGATGCCAGCACAGCAGCGAGAGATCCGCAACGCGAGCCGTTAAACACATTAGCGAGTTATCGCAAGGCGGCCGATAAGCAAATCTATTTTGGTCAAAATCTGGTGCCACTAAATGCGGGAGAGATAAAACGTGGTGACAAAGTTGAAATCATAAGCACGCAAACGCCATTAGCATTTGTTTAGCGAAAACGACACGGTATAATGGCGACCTTTATAGCCTCAGCGAAAATTCATTATGCTCTTGATGATCGATAACTACGATTCGTTTACCTACAATTTGGTGCACTATTTTCAGCACTTAAACGAAGAAGTGGTTGTTGCCCGTAATGATGAAATTACCATTGATGATATTAGCGCCATGCAACCGCAGAAAATTGTCATCTCTCCCGGGCCATGTGACCCCGATAAGGCCGGCTTATCGTTGCAGATCATTGCCACTTTTGCCGGTAAAATACCTATTTTAGGTGTCTGCTTAGGGCATCAATGTATCGCTCAACATTTTGGCGGAGTGGTCGAAAAAGCAAAACAGGTTATGCATGGTAAAACATCCCTTATCCAACATAACCAACGTCATTTATTTGCCGACTTAAATTTGCCATTGCAGGTAACCCGTTATCACTCATTGGTAGTCAATAAAGGCAGCCTGCCTGAATGTTTGTCGATTACCGCCTGGACCGAAGATGCGCAAGGTAATTTTGATGAAATAATGGCAATAGAACATAACACCTTAGCCATTATGGGCGTTCAATTTCATCCCGAATCGATACTGACGGAACAAGGCCACCAACTACTGGCTAATTTCATTAACAAGTATTGATCTCTATACAAATCAGTGACATCTGTCGTCAAATTCGGTAAATTATAGAAAAACACATAAAAATAATAAAAAAACATGTTTTCAGATAGACGCATTTATCCTCGTAAAGAGCTTGAAATTGACGTAGAAGTCATGCTTTTAGGTGATGATATTCGCTTAACAACGTCAAGCCGAAACCTATCTTTGTCTGGTATTCAAATATCAGCAGACAAAGCTCTTGTCGATCATCTGTTGCAACAAGAGCAACGCCCGGTTCATTTTGATTTGTGTTTTGATGGTCACCCTGACTTATCGTTTCATTGCCGTTTAGTGGTTAATCGTCGCATTTCCCATAACGATTTTTTACTCGGCATTAAGTTTATGAATAACAGCCTTGAGCATACAAAATTAATACAACAGCTACTAAGCACAGATTAAATCCACAATCGCCGATTAATTGTTCAACTTATCGCAACGAAAATAACCGCATGCCCTATACTTTGGAGCAAGTCTTTATCGTTTTATTCAATCGCCGTTAACAACTGAGTTCGTCCCACTACGGCTAAAATAGTTATGCATTCAAACTGAATAAAACCCTGCAACCCCTTATTTTTATTGGCTTTCAGCGTATTTCGCTAAAGACAAAATGGTTAAATTCTGACATAATATTGTCTCTTTTTTAGTAGAACCGCTGTAAAACAAGAGCAAGTGCGCTGCACTACAAGGTTCACTAACTTGCATTTTAGAATGAGGATTTCGAATATGACTGAGCAATTTTCAGTAAATCGCGAATTATTTGATCACGTGATGGTGCCTAACTATTCACCTTCTGCTGTTATTCCTGTACGTGGTAAAGGTTCACGTGTTTGGGACCAGAACAACAACGAACTGATCGATTTTGCTGGTGGTATCGCGGTTAGCTGCTTGGGTCACTGTCACCCAGCTCTAGTCGAAGCCCTAAAAACTCAAGGCGAAAAGCTTTGGCATTTATCGAACGTGATGACCAATGAGCCGGCCTTGCGCCTAGCTAAAAAATTGGTTGATAACACCTTTGCTGAAAAAGTTTACTTTGCCAACTCAGGTGCTGAATCAAACGAAGCGGCATTTAAACTGGCGCGTCGTTGGGCATTAGATGTATACGGTGAACACAAATCACAGATAATCTCTTTCAAACAAGGTTTCCACGGTCGTACGTTCTTCACCGTAACTGTTGGTGGTCAAGAAGCCTATTCAGATGGTTTCGGTCCTAAACCAGGTGATATCGAACACGCTGAATACAACAACCTAGAATCACTTGAAGCGTTAATCAGTGATAACACCTGTGCCGTTGTAATGGAGCCACTTCAAGGCGAAGGCGGAATCGTATCACCAACACAAGAATTTGCTGAAGGTGTTCGTGCATTATGTGACAAACACAACGCGCTACTTATTTTTGATGAAGTGCAAACAGGTGTTGGCCGTACCGGTGAATTGTACGCCTACATGGGTTTAGGTGTTACACCGGACATTATGACGACGGCGAAAGCTTTAGGTGGTGGTTTCCCAGTGGGTGCCATGCTAACGACTAACGACATTGCTAAGCATCTTAAAATTGGTACCCACGGTAGTACATACGGTGGTAACCCATTGGCATGTGCGGTTGCCGAAGCGGCATTTGACACAGTAAATGACCCTGCAACATTGCAAGGCGTTAAAGCCAAAGAAGCGATGTTCAAGCAAGCTCTTGCGGCAGTGAATGAAAAATACAACGTGTTCAAAGAAATCCGTGGTAAAGGTTTACTTATCGGTGCGGTGCTAAACGATGACTACCAAGGTCGCAGTAAAGACTTTTTGAATGCGGCTATGAAACACGGTTTAATGACACTGGTTGCCGGTGCTAGCATTATTCGTTTCACGCCATCATTGGTTATTCCTGATGCAGATATTCTGGAAGGTATGAACCGTTTTGAAAAGGCGGTAGATGCCATCGTAAACGGTTAATCAACGAGCCAGGACGCAACTATGATTATTATCAGACCAATTCGTAGCAGTGATTATGATGCCTTACATCAAATCGCTGTAGAATCTGGGCATGGATTTACCAGTTTGCCTGTTAATGAAGGGCTGCTGCTAAACCGTATTAATGGTGCCAATCTGTCATTTCATAAAGAAACTAATTTTGATGGCAGTGAAAGCTATTTATTCGTTATGGAAGACAGTGAAACCGGTGAAGTTGTTGGTACCAGTGGTATCGAAGCAGCGGTTGGCCTAAATGATGCGTTTTATCACTATCATGTTGGCAAAGTCGTGCACTCATCAAGAGAATTAAACATATACAACAATGTTGAAATTCTGGCGCTGAATAACGATTATACCGGCACAACTGAACTGTGTACCTTATTTTTACGCAACGATTATCGCGCCAACAATAACGGCCGCTTTTTATCGAAATTCCGTTTCTTATTTATGGCGGAACATAAAGCGCGTTTTAATAATACAGTGATCGCTGAAATGCGTGGTGTTTCTGATGAAAACGGCGATTCACCATTTTGGCAATGGCTGGAAGAGCACTTTTTCTCTATGGACTTTCCGACCGCCGATTATTTAACCGGTATAGGTAAAAAATCGTTCATTGCAGAATTAATGCCTAAGTACCCTATCTACGTCAACTTGTTAAGTAAAGAAGCCCAACAAGTTATTGGTAAAGTACATGAAGATACCGTACCAGCGTTGCGTCTCCTTAATAGTGAAGGTTTTGTAAGTCGTGGTTACGTAGATATCTTTGATGCCGGCCCTACCGTTGAATGCGAGCTGGAAAACATCAAAACGGTACGTAACTCAGCGCAATATCAAGTTGCCATTGGCGATGTTATTGATGGCGAACGTCGAATCATAATCAACCAAGATGTTCGCGATTTCCGTGCCGTTTACCAAAGTATCAACATTAATAAAGACACTCGTATTGCCACAATGACCGCTGATGTTGCAAAAGCATTGCAAATTGAAGCCGGTGATACAGTGCGTCTTGCCAAAGCATAATGTGGAGAAGTTATGACACATAAGGTTCAATTTATAAATAATCAGTGGCTTGCCGGTCAAGGTACTGACATGCAATCACTAAACCCTGCGATTAACGACGTTATCTGGCAAGGTCAAACCGCGACGCCAGATCAGGTGAATGACGCTATTGCAAGCGCCAGACGCGCGTTTGAAACTTGGGGTTTTCTAAGTGTTGCAGAACGTCTTGAGTTAGTGACTCGTTTTGCACAAGTGCTTACTGACAATAAAGAAGATATTGCAATCGCCATCGCCCAAGAAACCGGTAAACCATTATGGGAAACCCGTACTGAAGCTGGTGCTATGGTTGGTAAAATCAATATTTCGATTAAGGCCTATGAAGACCGAACAGGTACGGTTGAAAACCCAATGCCAGGTGCCAAAGCCTTTATTCGCCATAAGCCACATGGTGTGGTTGCAGTATTTGGTCCATATAATTTTCCTGGTCATTTGCCAAACGGTCATATCGTGCCAGCACTCATTGCTGGTAATACCGTGGTATTCAAACCGTCTGAATTAACGCCGATGGTTGCCGAATTGACCATGAAACTATGGCAACAAGCCGGTTTACCTGAAGGTGTTATTAACATGGTTCAAGGTGAAGTAGAAACCGGTAAAGCCTTGGCTTCACATTCGGGTATTGATGGTTTGTTTTTCACCGGTAGCTCAACCACAGGTAAGCTATTGCACGAACAATTTGCCGGTCAGCCAGGTAAAATATTAGCCCTAGAGATGGGTGGTAATAACCCACTTATCGTCAGTGATGTGGCCGATGTTGATGCTGCTGTTCATGATATTGTCCAGTCAGCATTTATTTCTACCGGTCAGCGTTGTACATGTGCTCGTCGCTTGTTTATTAAAAACAATGCCAATGGTGACGCCATCTTGAACAAACTAATTGCTGCGACAAAAGCGATTAAGATTGGTCATTACGATGATGCTGAACAACCGTTTATTGGCTCAATGATCAGTAGCCGTGCCGCGTCAGGTATGGTTGCAGCACAACAAAAAATCGTTGAACTTGGTGGTGAAGTGTTAGTTGAACTTAGCCAACCAAACGTCGAACAAGGTTTTGTCACGCCTGGTATTATTAATGTCAGTAATATCGATAAACTGCCTGATGAAGAGCACTTTGGTCCTCTATTGAAAGTCTATCGCTTCGATGACCTTGATCTTGCCATCAACGAAGCAAACAACACCAGTTTTGGTTTGTCTGCGGGCCTACTTAGTGACAGTGAAGCTACTTACCAGCACTTTTTCAAACGCATTCGTGCCGGTATTGTTAACTGGAACAAACCAATTACCGGTGCCAGCAGCGCCGCGCCATTTGGCGGTATTGGTGATAGTGGTAATCACAGAGCGAGCGCATACTATGCCGCTGACTACTGTGCATTCCCAGTAGCGTCTGTTGAAGCTGAAAAAGTCAGTTTGCCTGAAAACTTAAGCCCAGGTTTAAGCATCTAATGCGACTGAGTTACCAGCTCCAAGTAGCTAGTATCAGACCCGGCTTTTTTAAAGCCGTCGATAACCTTTAATTTAACAGGCGAAGGAGCTCACCTTCGCCTGTTAATTTGTATTAACTCGCCTGAGCATCTTCGCCAAATTTGTTTTATTGCCTATATATATTTTGACTATTTGGGGGAGACTATGAGCACCAACGTCAAACAATTATTCGAAAAAATTTGGAACCAATACGTCGAAGTGACACCATCAGCTGAACGCGTGCACGCGTTATTAGCCAATGGTAAAGAAGTCATTAATGACCATGTCGCCTACCGTACCTTTAACTTATCTAAGGTCAACTTAGACACCCTAGCTCACCATTTAATGGAGCTCGGTTATAAAGAATGCGGCGAATACCACTTCGAAGCAAAAAAGCTTTATGCCAAACATTTTGAACACGCAGATAGCACTTTACCTAAGGTGTTTATCAGTGAGTTATTAGTCGAGAAGTTATCACCTGAAGCACAAATCATTATTAATCGCATTGTTGCAGATATTGATCACAAGCTTATGGATGATGCCAACATCCTTTATGCCGGTCGTATTTGGGATATTAGTCACGACGAATATCAACTGTTAGCGAAAGAAAGCGAATATGCCGCTTGGTTATCGGCTTGGGGCTTTAGAGCCAATCATTTTACCGTCAGCATTAATCACTTAAACGACTTTAATTGTATAAAAGAAGTCAACCAAGCCATTAAAGATGGTGGCTTCCGCTTAAATAACATTGGTGGTGAAATTAAAGGTGATGAAACGGTAATGCTTGAGCAATCATCGACTATGGCCGATAAAGCTCAGGTGCGCTTTAAAGAAGGTATGGTGGAAATCCCAAGCTGCTTTTATGAGTTTGCTAAACGCTACCCTAAGTTAAATGGCCAAATTTACACGGGTTTTGTTGCCGCATCCGCTGACAAAATTTTTGAAAGCACCAACAACGGCAATTAACTAAGCTTTCTTTGAACAAAGGCTTAAACAGCTACTTATACGCGTAAGACACAGTAAACAAAAAGGCACCTTAAAGGTGCCTTTTTTATGTTTATCAGACATCAATGCCTATAGTCGTTCTAATACAGGTATTGGCTTTTTACCCAGTTGTAATACCATAACGGTGATCACTAAGGTCGCGAGCGATGCAGCAATGGTCGACATTTGGATAGGTAACCCAAAGCCTAATGTGGTTGAACTTAATAAGAATGCAAAGACCACTGTTGTCATAAACATTGCTGGTAGCGTACAAATCCAATGCAACTTCTGTTGTCTCAGTAGGTACGCTGCTGCAGTCCACAACATAAGCGCTGCTGTCGCCTGATTAGCGACACCGAAATAACGCCAGATAATACCGAAATCTATTTGCGTTAAAGCAGCGCCAATAGCGAATAACGGTAGGGCCAGCAAAAGGCGTTTACTGATCTTTTGCTGTGGCATATCAAAAAATTCACTTAAAATCAGTCGTGCTGAACGAAACGCTGTATCGCCTGAGGTAATGGGTAGTACGATAACACCCAAAATAGCCATAAAACCACCAACAGCACCAAGCAAACCATTCGATACGTCGTATACGACATTAGCAGGGTTGCCATTCATGGCACTGTTTAAGGCATCAACGCCACCAAAGAAAGACAAGGCTAACGCACACCAGATAAGGGCAATAATACCTTCACCTATCATCGCGCCATAAAACACGAAACGACCATTCTGTTCATTTTCAACGCAGCGAGCCATCAGCGGTGATTGTGTTGCATGAAAACCAGACACTGCGCCACAAGCGATAGTGATAAATAATGCAGGCCACAGTGGCATATCATTAGGGTTCAAATTGCTAAAGAAATCAGCACCGGTAACCCCTGGTAGCATCGAATAATCTGATGAAAACACCAAGGCTAAAGTTAAACCGACGGACATAAACACCAACATGGCACCGAAAAACGGGTAAAAGCGGCCGATTAACTTGTCCACGGGCAGTAAAGTTGCAATGAGGTAATAAACAAAAATAATCGCTAAGAAGACAGCAACATCAACGCCGGTTAGTTTGTTTAACAAGCCTGCTGGTGCTGAGATAAATACCACACCAACGAGCAGTAATAAGATCACGGCAAACACATTCATAAAGTGCTTGGCACCTTTACCTAAATATTTACCAGCAAGGTTGGGTACCGACTGACCATCATTCCTAACGGAAATCATACCAGAAAAGTAGTCGTGAACAGCACCGGCAAAAATACAACCAATGACAATCCAAAGCATTGCCGCTGGACCATATAAGGCACCTAAAATTGGACCAAAAATTGGCCCCACACCGGCGATATTAAGTAATTGAATCAGATAAACTTTGGATTTCGACATTGGCACATAATCAACCCCATCGGTATGGGTATGTGCTGGGGTTTGACGATTGTGATTGATACCGAATACTTTTTCTACAAAGCTACCGTAGATAAAATAGCCGGCGATAAGCAAACCTACTGCGAGCAAAAAATAGAGCATAGTAAAATCACCAGTTGCCATTAACGCGCTGATAATATCTTTAATCGAATGTTAAATCTGTTATCCAATGTTATTTTTTAGGTGAATTTTGCACACTTTTCATACACAAACAATCGCATTTAGCGCCTTGGTTAATACAAATTAGTTAGGTAAAATAGCGCCGTTAAATAAATTAAGGATTCAACATGAAAGCACAAGTGAAATGGGTTGGCGACGAAATGTTTATGGGCACGTCAGAAAGCGGTCATAGCATGTTAATGGACGCCAATGGCGGTAACAATGCGGTTAGTCCATTAGAAAATGTTTTATTGTCTCTAGGTGGCTGTTCTTCCGTAGATGTGGTTAGCATTCTACAAAAAGCG
The DNA here is from genome assembly GCF_012932945.1 of Thalassotalea sp. Y01. NCBI lineage: Bacteria > Pseudomonadati > Pseudomonadota > Gammaproteobacteria > Alteromonadales > Colwelliaceae > Thalassotalea > Thalassotalea sp. Y01. The sequence goes on along the minus strand of NZ_JABBXG010000008.1, from coordinate 64,681 downwards.
CGTCAAAACGTTCGTGATTGTGTAGTTGAGATTGAAGCCAAACGTGCAGATTCTGTACCGCGCTTATTTACCGATATCCATCTACATTTTGTTATCACGGGAAACGATGTCGCAGAAAAGCATGTTGAGCGCGCGGTTGCGTTATCGGCAGACAAGTATTGCTCTGTGGCATTAATGCTAAATAAAGCAGTCAACATCAGCCACGATTTTGTGATTGAGCAAGCATAGATAAGACTATCGAATAAATAGAGTGAGACTACCGCGTCTCACTCATATGATATTTACCAATTTACAGTAAGTTTATCTAACACTGTTAGGTGAGAAAGTTGAATATTATTAACACCAGCATCTAACTGAACGCTAATTTGGGCTCTTCCTGGGCTACCACCTTGGTAACACCAATTACCCGATGCATTTATAGAATACAGCTGAATTGCCCCGCCATTTACACTAACGCCCATATCCCTTGTCGAGGTTGCATAGTAATAGACATCTATCTTGTATTGACCCGCGGTGGGCACATTTATGCTATCAAATAGCACCGAATTATTGGCATTATTACCAATATTTTTGACTATTTGACCATTAGACGCCAACACACATGACGTGGCATTGGCCGTTCCATTAAGAACCGCATTTTCCGACTCATAGTCAACAGATACGTCTGGATCTATGGTGATCCTATCAAGTGGTGCGGAATCTGAAATAATAATGCTGTTCACTCCAGCCTCTAGATAAACCACCGCCTTAACATCAGTTGGCTGTCCACCTTCAAAACAAAACAAACCAGATCCTGTAGTTGCCAAGGTTTGTACAATACCACTGTTAACTTGGTACGATACACTTGCATCAGTTTTACTTTGAGTTGAAATCGTTAACGTATAATAGCCAGCAAGATCGGCATAAACGTTTTCAAAGGCAACCTTTTTACTGTTATTAATCGATTTAACAGCCGAGCTACCAGAATAATTAACGCACTGATTCAATTTTACAGAGCCTATTAAAGTTGCATCTTCAGCTTCGTATACGGTTGGTCCAATACCTATGCCATTGTACGCTCCGATATTGCCACCAGATGACGCTAAGTTGACTGGATTACCAAAAAAGTCACTAGTTGCGTTGGCACTGATATGTGAAAAAATACCCTGACCAGCCTTTGGGAATGGGGGCTCTGTAACCGCACGAGCAGTGCCAATTGCCGGGCTAGTTGATTCTAGTTTATAGGCTATAGGCTCCAATAGGCCATTGTCTATATACTGCGGATTGTTAAATATTGCGCTACTATCGATACCAGTAAACCCATTAGCAACCGCACCAAAGTATAGGTTGTTGTCGACATCTAGATTCGCACCATCATTTATTGACAGTAATTTTTGCCCCATACTGGCGCCGGTAGCAACATAAAAAGCATTGTTGAAAACGTAGGTGTTCACGCCGTCAATATCAATCCCCGTAGTAAGCGATGTGCCGTTTAATGTTTTATCTATGTACACAGAATTATTGTATATATAGTTGTGCTGCGATTTAGGCTCATCATGAGGATATTGAGAAACCCACAAAGTGTTGCCTTTACTGTCTCTAAAGCCGTCATTGACACTAATATTAAAACGATATGTCGAGTACTCGTTGTTACCCAGTATTTCAGCAAAGCCCCCCTCACTGTCTTCACTATAATTATATTGAAGCAAGACGTATTTATTGGAATGGTCAATATGGATACCATATGAATCACCAGAGCCTCTCGCATGCTTTGAGGTATTGTATTGAGCAACTACATGTCTCGTGTTGAAAAACCAAGCGCCACTGCCTCGTCCTGCCATGCGACCATTTTCGTCAGCACCCGGGTATTCGAACAAATTGTTTTCAACCAAGACATTGTAGGTATTGCCAGGCGTAATGCCGCTACCTCCGGTTTTAAAAGTATGATTATTGGTCAAGATAAAATTCATATTACGATTAATCATCTCATTGCCAACGCCATCACTACCACCACCGTGTCGAGACCAAATGCCAAACTTTGTAGTCATGGTAATGTAACAATTGTCGACCGTAACGTCGCGGATATGTTTTTCTTGCCCTGCAACCGTATTTTTTTCCGTTTTAAAGTTAATGCCTGCGGATTTTATTTGGTTAAAATCGCTACTGTCGAAAGTCACAGGAAATATATCTCGAATAGTAAGATTGGTGAATATAAAATGATGCATGATCTCAGTTCCGTCGTTGTAAACGTCGATACCGTATGCCTCTTTATTTGAAAAGCCATTAATCCATCGTTTTCGGTCATTGGTAATTTCTAAGTTGTCAAACTCAAGATATTCTTGGTTATTAATGTAAATCACGGCATGATGGTCACCTTTGGCACCACCAGCGCCATTAAGTATTGGCTTGTTTCCCTCGCCGAAGCGGCCAAAAGATATAGGAGCACCTTCAACACCTGAATAACTCGGTTTGAGCTGTCCAATAAATGTATCTCCTGCCTTAAAGTAAACGTTATCTCCAGGTAAAAGCGCACCTGTGCTAACTCTATCCAACGTCGCCCATGGGGATGTCGGTGACAGCCCATCATTGCTGTCATTGCCTATGGAGGAGCTGACATAATAATCTGCCGCATGGAGATGAAACCCTATTGCGTTTATCGTTATTAAAATTATATAAAGCAGTTTCTTCATTGGATTTACCTTTTTGTTATTATTTGACTAACTGCACTTTAAGGGGGTATCTATCCCCTTAAATTTTCAAGTAGCCGAGACCATTCGTCTTGTTACGTTTATGAAAAACAAATCAATAATGACTTGGCACGAACAGACTGACTTTGACCTGACACGAAATATTTAACTTATATTTCGCTAACTGAACTACTGTTTATGGGTTAATACGGGCTATGTAGAAGATAACTGCATTACTCGAGATACCTGATCATTTTTCACAACCCCGATTGCAATTCTCAATGTTAATTAGCTTTTAACCATGAATTAACACGTTTTTACTGCGGCATATAAGCCGTAAAACACACCAGCTGTTCAATTATTAACCACCCAAACATTATCAATTGTGTAAACACAAAGCAACATATAATACATATACTATTTATATGCCTTTTATTTTATGTTAATCACATTGATGGTCAAACCGTTTACATGGGGTATTCATAACGAAGCTAACCTATTAATCCCAAAAGGTTCATGCGCACTGTTTTATTCATTCGCTGAATCAGCTAAGTCCGACACTTTATAGACTTTTTACAAATCTACACCATACTCTAAGCAAGCAATTTATTGGTGAGAAAATGAACAACCTATTCTTAGTGATTGGTGTTATATGTTTCTTATTTTCCTGGCATTGGTCAGTGTTGTTGATTGAGCGCTGCATAATAGAACTGAGCACCAGTGCACCAGATAAAATAAAAGGTGGAGCGAGAGTATTTTTGCGCAGTCTAGCGGATTTGAATGCGCCATCTAGGGGTAATAAACTATTCCAATTAGGCAAAACACCGAAACAACTCAGTGGTAAAGCCATTACGAGTGTAAAGAAAATCAAAAAGAAGATTGTCAAAGGCCATTTTCATAGTATTCGTAATCGCACCAATACTGATCAGCACAAACTACTTAAAGCCTTATACAGTGCGGAACTGCCATTCTCGCAAAAACTAGCCTATTACTGCTGCTTTTTTTCAAGCACTATTATTGGTATTGGTGTGACGTTACTCGGCATAGGCGTACTGTTGACCATCAATGGTACCTATACAGAGTTCGCTTTATATTTGAGCATGTTGGGCTTTTTGGTGTTCTTGGGTTTTTATATTGCGCCACTGTCGGTGCTATTACTCGTCGTGTTCGCCTGGCTAATGCCTTATATTATGATCCCCATGTCTTGGTTAGTCAGAGTATTAAAGCTGCCAACCAAGAAAATCATGTTAATAACCGGTCTATTTTCGGTGACCTATAGCTTTTATGCGTAGCGGCAGACTATTTATAGGTTTGCATCCAATCCATTTGCTGACTTGCGGCTTGCTTTTTTTCCATCAGCTGCTCGATAAGCGGCGTTAAAATAAGCTCCATTGCCAAACCCATCTTACCGCCTGGTACCACTAGGGTATTAATACGTGACATAAATGCGCCATCTATCATGCGCAAATAATAAGGAAAGTCGACGTTCTTATTTTCACGAAAGCGAATCACAACAAAACTTTCATCCGCGGTCGGTATTGCTTTTGCAGAAAACGGATTTGAGGTATCAACAGTCGGTACTCGTTGGAAGTTAATATGGGTACGCGAAAACTGTGGGGTGATAAAGCTAAAGTAGTCTTCCATAGAACGGACGATACTTTCGTTTACCGCTTCACGAGAATGGCCACGTTGATTGGTATCACGAACGATTTTTTGGATCCATTCCAAGTTAACAATCGGTACCAAGCCAATAAGTAGGTCTACGTGACGCGCAACGTCGTTCTGCTCAGTGACGACACCACCATGTAGGCCTTCATAGAATAACAAGTCAGAATCTGCTCCTATCGGCTCCCAAGGTGTAAACGTACCTGGCATCTGGTTATATGGCACCGCCTCATCAAAGGTGTGCAAATAGCGACGTATGGTACCCTCACCTTTTTCGCCAAAATCCCGAAACAGATTTTCCAGCGCACTAAAGTCATTGGCGATATCACCAAAATAACTGACCGCCCGACCACCTTCTTTGGCTTTACGTTTTTCTAGCTCCATCTCTGGACGGGTAAAGCGATGAAAGCTATCACCTTCGACCATAGCAGGATTAATGTCTAAAGTACGAAACATATGAGCAAAGGCTTCTGAAGTGGTAGAGGTACCAGCACCGGAAGAACCGGTTACTGCGATTATTGGATTACGTTCTGACATCTGTGTTCAATAAAGTGAAGTACGACCTACTTTTATACGGGGTATTGGGTGATGGGTCAAGGTTTGAGCGATTTTCAGGAGTGTAAACATCTACTCCACACTGGTGTTTAAAAAGATCCCATCCAATAACATGATGGGACGTCGGTGCTTTTTTCTCTGCGAAGCAGTCCCAAGGGCGTAGGCATGGATGCCGGATATAAAAAAAGGAACCCGAAGGTTCCTTTTTTGTAAATCAATAAATTGATTATGCTTCAGCTGAAGTCTCTTCTACTTCAACAGTTTCTTCAACTGCTGGTAGATCAACTAGCTGGATGTAAGCCATAGGAGCTTTATCACCAGTACGGAAACCGCATTTAAGAATGCGAGTGTAACCACCTGGACGTTCTTGGTAACGAGGACCAAGTTCGTTGAATAAAAGACCTACTACTTCTTGATCGCGTGTACGAGCAAACGCTAAACGACGGTTTGCAACGCTGTCAGTTTTTGCCAAAGTGATTAATGGCTCAACAACGCGACGTAATTCTTTAGCTTTAGCAACGGTAGTTTTGATAGTACCGTGCTTAACTAGAGAGCTTGCCATATTGCGGAACATCGCCTGACGATGACTGCTATTACGGTTTAACTGGCGACCGCTTTTACGATGGCGCATAAGTTAATCCTTCTTCTCTATAAACTATTAATGTGATCGACTTAGTCGTTATCAGCAATGCTAGCTGGTGGCCAGTTTTCTAGGCGCATGCCTAGAGATAAGCCACGAGATGCTAGAACATCTTTGATTTCAGTTAAAGACTTCTTACCTAAATTAGGTGTTTTAAGAAGCTCAACCTCTGCACGTTGTACTAAGTCACCAATATACTGAATCGCTTCTGCTTTTAGACAGTTAGCTGAACGAACTGTTAATTCTAGATCGTCAACTGGACGCAGAAGAATAGGATCAAACGCAGGTTTTTCTTCCTTAACTTCTTCTTCTTTAACGTCACGTAAGTCAACAAATGCATCTAGTTGCTCAGCAAGAATTGTTGATGCACGACGGATAGCTTCTTCAGGATCTAACGTACCGTTAGTTTCCATGTCGATAACTAGCTTATCCAAGTCAGTGCGTTGCTCAACACGTGCTGAATCAACATCATAAGCAATTCTATGAACAGGACTGAAAGAAGCGTCAACTAGCAAGCGGCCAATTGCGCGCTCTTCCTCTTCGGCGTTGCGACGAGTAGATGCTGGAACGTAACCACGACCCATTTCTACTTTAATGCGCATGCTGATAGAACCGTCACCAGTAAGAGTACAGATAACATGTTCTGGATTAGCGATAGTAACATCGCCATCGTGTTGGATATCAGCTGCCGTAACAGGGCCTTCACCCGACTTAGTTAAAGTTAAAACTGCTTCAGTTTTGCCTTCTAAACCTACCGCCAAACCTTTTAGATTCAACAAGATCTCGATGATGTCCTCTTGAACACCTTCTTTAGAGCTGTATTCATGCAATACACCGTCAATTTCTACTTCTGTCACTGCGCAACCAGGCATAGATGACAAAAGGATACGACGTAGTGCGTTACCTAAAGTATGACCAAAACCACGTTCAAGTGGTTCTAAAGTTACCTTAGCACGAGTGTCAGATACGTTTTCAATACCTACCAACTTCGGCTTAAGGAATTCGGTTACAGAACCCTGCATTATTGTCCTCTCTTAAAGTTCAGCTTTATTTCGAGTAAAGCTCGACAATCAACTGTTCGTTGATTTCGGCTGATAGGTCAGAACGGTCAGGTAGACGTTTAAACGTACCTTCCATTTTCTTACCATCAACTTCAACCCAGACTGGTTTCTCACGTTGATCAGCGATTTCAAGTGCAGCAACAATACGCGCTTGAGATTTCGCTTTTTCACGAATTGAGATCACATCGTCTGCTTTAACAGCGAAAGATGGAATGTTAACAACTTGACCGTTAACTACGATAGCTTTGTGGCTAACTAGTTGACGAGCTTCAGCGCGAGTTGACGCATAACCCATACGGTAAACAACGTTGTCTAAACGCTTTTCTAAAAGCTGTAACAAGTTTTCACCTGTGTTACCTTTTAGACGAGCAGCTTCTTTATAGTAATTACGGAACTGTTTCTCAAGAACACCGTAGATACGACGAACTTTTTGCTTCTCACGAAGCTGAACACCATAGTCAGATAAACGACCGCGACGCGCGCCGTGCTGACCAGGAATAGTTTCGATTTTACATTTAGTATCGATCGCGCGAACACCAGACTTAAGGAATAAGTCAGTACCTTCACGACGGCTAAGCTTAAGCTTAGGACCTAAATATCTTGCCATTTTCTTTCTCCAACTATCCTAATTAAACGCGACGTTTCTTAGGAGGACGACAACCATTATGAGGAATAGGTGTCACGTCAGTAATGTTGGTGATTTTAAAACCAGCAGCATTTAAAGCACGGATTGCAGATTCACGACCTGGACCCGGACCCTTAACGAACACTTCAATATTCTTCAAACCAAACTCTTGTGCTACTTTACCAGCACGATCAGCAGCAACCTGTGCAGCGAATGGAGTAGATTTACGTGAACCACGGAAACCTGAACCACCTGCAGTTGCCCAAGATAACGCATTACCTTGACGATCTGTAAGAGTTACGATTGTGTTGTTGAAAGAAGCATGGATATGAGCCATGCCATCAGCAACTTGTTTTTTCACGCGCTTACGAGCGCGAGTTGGTGTTTTAGCCATGTCTAATTACCTCGATCTACTTTTTAATCGGCTTACGAGGACCTTTACGAGTGCGCGCATTAGTTTTAGTGCGTTGCCCACGTAGAGGAAGACTGCGACGATGGCGTAAACCACGATAACAGCCAAGGTCCATCAGACGCTTGATGTTCATTGAAATTTCACGACGTAAATCACCTTCTACGGTAAATTTAGCCACTTCTGCGCGAAGCAAATCGATTTGAGCTTCGTCTAGTTCACTGATCTTAGTATCTTCAGCAATACCTGCGCCTGAACAAATTGCCTTTGCTCGTGTTGCGCCGATGCCGTAGATTGCAGTAATGGCGATTACTGCGTGCTTACGATCAGGGATGTTAATGCCAGCTATACGGGCCACTAACACATCTCCTATAAATTAGGGTTAAAAGAAAACCGGTTGAAAAGCCCGTAAGGATACTCAACCAGCAACATTTTTGCAATATAAAGTGTCACAAATTGCATTATATTACAACCTGTGACACTTGAATAAAAGATTAACCGAGAATTAACCTTGACGTTGTTTGTGTTTAGGGTCGGTCTTGCAAATTACACGAACGACACCAGCACGTTTAACAACTTTACAGTTACGGCAAATCTTTTTAACGGATGCACGAACTTTCATTTTATACTCCGTTGGTCTTATCGACCATAGCCTTTAAGATTGGCTTTCTTCAGTACGCTGTCATATTGATGAGACATCAAATGAGTTTGTACTTGCGCCATAAAGTCCATGATAACAACTACTATAATTAGTAGAGACGTTCCACCGAAGTAGAATTGTACGTCCATGAATATCATCATAAACTCAGGAACCAAACAAATTAAAGTAATGTATAGTGCACCTGCCAGAGTAAGGCGGGTCATTACTTTATCAATATACCTAGAGGTTTGCTCACCAGGGCGAATGCCTGGGATAAACGCACCAGATTTCTTCAAATTATCTGCTGTTTCACGCGGGTTGAAAACAAGAGCCGTGTAGAAAAAGCAGAAAAAGATTATTGCTGCAGCATATAGCATTACATACAAAGGTTGACCTGGAGACATCGCTAGAGAAATCTCTTGCAAGAAGTCAGCAACCGGGCCTGTACCTTGTCCGAACCAACTTGCGATGGTTCCAGGGAACAAGATAATACTTGAAGCAAAGATAGGTGGGATTACACCCGCCATATTTACTTTCAATGGTAAATGCGTGCTTTGTGCGGCAAACACCTTACGACCTTGTTGGCGTTTGGCGTAGTTTACCACAATGCGGCGTTGGCCGCGCTCTACAAATACCACAAACCAGGTTACAACAGCAACGATACCACCAATAAACAATAATGCTAGTGGGTGCAGTTCACCTTGACGCGCCATTTCAGCAGTTTGACCAACTGCAGATGGCATGCCTGCAACAATACCAGCGAAAATTAAGATTGAGATACCGTTACCAATTCCGCGCTCAGTAATCTGTTCACCTAACCACATTAAGAACATGGTACCGGTTACTAGAGATACTACCGCAGTAAAGTAGAAACCAAATCCTGTGTTAACCACAAGACCAGGCATCATACCAGGTAAACTTTTCGCAATCGCAATTGACTGAACTGTTGCCAGAAGCAGTGTGCCGTAGCGAGTGTATTGACTGATCTTACGACGTCCAGCTTCACCCTCTTTTTTCAATTCCATCATGCTCGGTACGACGTGAGTCGAAATTTGCATGATAATCGAGGCTGAGATGTACGGCATAATACCAAGAGCCAATACAGAGGCTCGCTCAAGTGCACCACCAGAGAACATGTTAAACATTTCTACAATGGTGCCCTTTTGTTGATCAAACAACTGAGCTAGTACAGCGGCGTCAATACCAGGGATTGGTACAAATGAACCTAAACGGAACACGATAAGTGCGCCGAGTACGAACAACAATCTTTGCTTCAGCTCAGACAAACCGCCTGCGCCTTTATTTTCCATTCCTGGTGTAGCCATTTTAGTACTATTCCTCTACTGTACCACCGGCAGCTTCAATCGCTGCACGTGCACCTTTAGTTACTGCTAGGCCACGAACCGTAATCTTACGGTTAATCTCACCAGACAACATGATCTTTGCAGTTTCCATGTTGCGAGAGATGATGCCTGCTTCTTTTAGCGCGTGAATGTCAACAACATCTGCAGTCATAGTATTCAATTCGTGTAAACGTACTTCAGCGCGAACTAAAGACTTACGAGAAGTGAAACCAAACTTAGGCAAACGTTGCTTAAGTGGCATCTGACCACCTTCAAAACCTACGCGTATGCCACCGCCAGAACGAGACTTCTGACCTTTGTGACCACGACCACCGGTTTTACCTAGGCCAGAACCAATACCACGACCAACACGTTTCTTAGCTGATTTAGAACCAGGTGCAGGGGATAATGTGTTTAAATGCATTGTTTAGTCCTCCACCTTAATCATGTAATGAACTTTGTTGATCATACCACGTACTGATGGAGTATCTTCTAACTCTACAGTATGATTGATACGACGTAAACCTAAACCTTTCAAAGTCGCACGGTGCGTCGGAAGACGACCAATTGAGCTTTTAACTTGAGTTACTTTAACAGTCTTAGCCATTGTTCATTACCCCAGTATTTCAGTAACGTTTAGACCACGCTTAGCTGCAACAGACTCTGGCGATTTCATGTTTGCCAGAGCGCCGATAGTAGCGCGAACAACGTTAATTGGGTTAGTAGAACCGTATGCTTTTGACAATACGTTCTGTACGCCCGCAACTTCTAGTACTGCACGCATCGCACCACCGGCGATGATACCTGTACCTTCAGCGGCAGGTTGCATGTAAACTTTAGAACCTGAGTGCTTACCTTTAACAGCATGCTGCAAGGTAGTACCTTTAAGGTCTACGTTTACGATATTACGGCGAGCCTTTTCCATTGCTTTTTGGATTGCAGCAGGAACTTCACGCGCCTTACCGTAACCAAAACCAACACGGCCGTTACCGTCACCAACGACAGTTAGTGCAGTGAAGCTGAAGATACGACCACCTTTAACCACTTTTGATACGCGGTTAACAGCGATTAGCTTTTCAGCGAATTCACTTTGTTGTGTGTTTTCTACATTAGCCATTATCTACTCCTAGAATTTAAGGCCAGCTTCACGAGCTGCTTCAGCTAGAGCTTCAACTCGACCGTGGTATAAGAAACCCGAACGATCGAAAGCAACTGATTCAATGCCTTTGGCAGCAGCGCGTTCTGCGATAGTTTTACCTACAGCAGCAGCGGCGTCTTTATTGCCAGTAGCTTTAACTTGCTCACGTACTTCTTTATCTAAAGTAGATGCAGAAGCAAGTACTTCAGATGTAGCACTGATTAGCTGAGCATAAATGTGACGAGGAGTACGGTGTACAACTAAGCGATTCGCACCCAACTCGCTGATTTTTGCGCGCGTGCGTTTTGCACGACGTAAACGAGATGTTTTCTTATCCATTGTATTACCCTACTTCTTCTTAGCTTCTTTACGACGAACAACTTCATCGCTATAACGAATACCTTTACCTTTATAAGGCTCTGGCTTACGGTAAGCGCGAATGTTCGCAGCAACTTGACCAATCACCTGCTTATCAGCACCCGTAAGTACGATTTCAGTTTGACTAGGAGTTTCACACTTAACACCTGCTGGGATAGTGTGCTCTACTGGGTGAGAGAAACCTAAAGATAGGTTTAAGTTCTGACCAGCAGCTTTTGCACGGTAACCAACACCGTTAAGAATAAGACGTTTTTCGAAGCCTTCGCTCACACCAACAACCATACTGTTGATTAGTGCACGAGCAGTACCGGCTTGCATCCAAGCAGCTTTGCTTTCTGTAGCTACACCAGTCTTGATTGAGTTTTCTTCTTGAGAAACTGCAACAAGAGCATTGATAGAGCGAGAAAGTTCGCCTTTAGGACCTTTAACTGTGATCTCTTGACCAGATAACGTAACAGTAACGCCAGCAGGTACAGCCACAGGTGCTTTTGCAACACGAGACATATTCTTGCTCCTTACGCTACGATACCGATGATCTCACCGCCTAAACCTGCATTACGTGCAGCGCGGTCAGTCATAAGACCTTTAGAAGTTGAAACAATCGCAATACCAAGACCAGCTAGAACTTGTGGAAGATCATTGCTGCCTTTGTATACACGAAGACCAGGACGTGAAACACGCTTGATCGTTTCGATAACTTCTTTACCTTCGAAGTACTTCAAAGTAACAGATAATTCCGGCTTTTTGCCGTCCATTACGTTAAAGTCGTTAATGTAACCTTCTTCTTTAAGCAAGTTTGCAATAGCAACTTTCAGCTTTGAAGATGGCATAGTTACCGCAACCTTAGTTGCAGATTGACCGTTACGGATGCGTGTGAACATATCCGCGATAGGATCAGTCATCATAATCGCTTACTCCTTACCAACTTGCTTTCTTAAGACCAGGTACTTCACCACGCATGGTTGCTTCACGTAACTTGATACGGCTTAAGCCGAACTTACGTAAGTAACCGTGTGGACGACCAGTAACTGTACAACGGTTACGTTGACGGCTGCTGCTCGAGTCACGTGGTAGAGACTGAAGTTTCAATACTGCATCCCAACGCTCTTCGTCAGTAGACTCAGGGCTAGAGATGATATCTTTTAGTGCACGACGCTTTTCAGCGTACTGGGCAACTAATTTTGCACGTTTAGCTTCACGTGCTTTCATTGATGATTTAGCCATTACTCTACACCTTATTTCTTAAACGGGAAGTTAAAGGCAGTCAGCAAAGCACGACCTTCCGCATCGGAACCCGCAGTGGTAGTGATAGTGATATCCATACCGCGAATTTTATCTACTTTATCGTAGTCGATTTCAGGAAATATGATTTGCTCACGCACACCCATGCTGTAATTACCACGGCCGTCGAACGATTTAGGGTTCAAGCCACGGAAGTCACGGATACGAGGAACTGAAATTGAGATTAAGCGCTCAAAGAAGTCCCACATGCGCTCGCCGCGTAGAGTTACTTTTGCACCAATTGGGTAGCCTTCACGGATCTTAAAGCCAGCAACAGATTTGCGTGCTTTAGTCACTAGAGGCTTTTGACCCGAGATTGCAGCAAGATCAGCAGTAGCGTTGTCTAGCACTTTCTTATCAGAAATAGCTTCACCAACACCCATGTTTAATGTGATCTTCTCAATTCGAGGGACTTGCATGACACTTTTGTATCCGAACTCTTTGGTCAGTTCAGTAACAACGGTATCTTTGTAAAAATCATGCAGTTTCGCCATCGTTTACTCCAAATTAAACTAATTCGTTATTAGACTTGAAGAAACGAACTTTTTTGCCGTCTTCAACTCTAAAACCAACACGATCAGCCTTACCAGTGGCAGGGTTTTTGATCGCAACGTTTGAAACGTCGATAGCAGCTTCTTTCTCAACGATACCACCGGCTTGCTGTAACTGAGGTACAGGCTTTTGGTGTTTCTTGATTAAGTTGATGCCTTCAACGAAAACTTTTCCTTCAGCTGTTAGAACTTTGGTGACTTTGCCACTTTTGCCCTTATCTTTACCAGCTAGGATTACTACCTCGTCATTTTGACGAATTTTAGAGGCCATTTTCAGACTCCTTAAAGTACTTCTGGTGCAAGTGATACGATCTTCATGAACTGTTCAGTTCGAAGTTCACGTGTCACCGGCCCGAAAATACGAGTACCAATTGGTTGTAAGTTGGTATTCAACATTACAGCCGCGTTACCATCGAAACGGATGGCTGAACCATCTGGACGACGAACGCCTTTTCTAGTGCGCACCACTACAGCGTTTAGTACATCACCTTTCTTCACTTTACCGCGAGGAATAGCTTCTTTTACAGAAACCTTAATGATGTCACCAATGCCAGCATAGCGACGGTGCGAGCCACCTAGAACCTTTATACACTGCACGCGTCGAGCGCCGCTGTTATCAGCAACGTCTAGCTGTGATTGCATTTGGATCATTTTATGTGCTCCGCTTATGTTAAAATTCAAGGCTAAAAAATCTAGCCCTTCACTGCCTTAAAATCCATACACTTAGAGTGAATGGGCGCGAGATTATAACACTACGACAGAAAAAGTGGTACTTTATTTAAACAAAAAGTTTATGGGTACTGTTTAAGTTAATAAGATGTTAATGGTAATGTAGGTTAACCGCTTGATTTTGGTCGATTTTAACTCAAAAAAACGATTACAAACTGTTACCAAAATAAGGCTTTTATCACCGCCAAATCGTTAACATATTGTTAATCCAGTTAGCTTAGATGTTAATGACGGGCGATATCCGGGTTAAACAGGCCTTTGAAAACACAAAAAAGGCTCATTTAGAGCCTTTTTTATCAATAAAAATAATTAAAAATTTATTATTTTTCGCTGGCAGCGACAATACTCTCTTGTCTCTTTGCCATTATGTGGCGTACAAAGTCATCATGCTTTATCGCTGGTGACCAATGATAACCTTGAGCATAATCACAATTTAACAATACTAGGGTGTCTAATACGCTTTGGCTTTCGACCCCTTCTGCTACCAACTTAATATTTAAACGTTTGGCAATATCCGTGATGGCTTTAACAATGGCTAAATCATCTTCGCTCTTGTCTAGGTCCATAATGTATTCGCGGTCAATTTTAATGGCATGAACGTTCAAACGTTTAATGTATGCCAAGTTTGAGTAACCTTTACCAAAGTCATCAATTGATAACTTCACACCAGAACGCTTTAATGACTGAATATTACGGGTAAGCGCTTCACTTTGTTCAATCAATACGTTTTCGGTAATTTCAAGTTCAAGGAACTCCGGTAATAACCTGTATCGATTTAATAGCAACATAACTTGGTTGGAAAAATCTGGGGAATAGAATTGAATCGGTGACACGTTGACCGAGACACTGTAATCGATAAAACCCATTTCATGCCATTTGGCGCAATGTTTAATCGACGTCTCTAAGACAAAGTGGCCTAAACGATTAATCAAACCCGATTTCTCTGCCAAAGGTATAAATACTTCTGGGCTGATAAAGCCCTTCTCTTGGTGTTGCCAACGCAATAACGCTTCGGCGCCGATAATTTGATTTTGTTGGATATCGATTTTTGGTTGATAGTACAACTCTAACGCATCGGCCTTAATAGCTTTGCGCAAGTCTTCCAACAGTGAGAAGTCTTCTTGAGCATCAACGATCATTTCATCATCTATCAAACTGATTCGATTACGGCCCAATTTCTTCGCCTGATACAGGGCAATATCGGCATACTTAAGTGCGGTATCAAAATCAGCGGCATGATCTGGGGCGATAGCAATACCGATAGAGCAGCTTACTGATAGTTCATAGTTTTTAATTTTTAGCGCTTGATTTAACAATTCACCAAGGCGCTCACTTTGATTAATGACATCGTCGGTATTGGAAAAATCATTAAGCAACACCAAAAACTCGTCTCCACCAAGACGATATACACTGCCATATCCGCCAATCATGCCAGCAATGCGACGAGCAATAAGGATCAAAAACTCAT
This sequence comes from Thalassotalea sp. Y01, assembly GCF_012932945.1. Taxonomy (NCBI): domain Bacteria; kingdom Pseudomonadati; phylum Pseudomonadota; class Gammaproteobacteria; order Alteromonadales; family Colwelliaceae; genus Thalassotalea; species Thalassotalea sp. Y01. Next base: position 49,532 of record NZ_JABBXG010000008.1, on the reverse strand, counting down.
CGCCTATTTGGTGCCCTAAAGAATCATTGATTGATTTAAAATCATCTAAATCAATAAACAGCAAAGCGGTTTTACTGCCATTTTTATTGCCTGTTTCTACATATTGGTCGAATATTCTGCGCGCCATTACTCGGTTAGGTAAACCAGTCAAAGCATCCTGATACACTAATTTTTGCACTTCACGTTTTGATTTATTTAACTCTTCGTTTTGATCGACTAAATCAGAAATCAATTTTTTAATGCCCTGAGCACCTATGAAAGTCGAGATAAAGATGACCAGTAACAGCAAATTTATGATTGTTGCAGATTCTAAATTAATAGATGAATCGTAGTTGAGGTAAATCTCATTTACATTAACGTAGGCATTGGCGAATATCAGGCCGACAATAAACAAAAATATACCCGTGACAAGTTTGGTCGATGCCAAGACGGTGGCAAATATCAAGATCATTGGAAAGGCAAACATCACTTCATCGCGAATACCACCATAGCGCCACATTAAATATGTCGCCAAGATAGTATGACAAAGAATCAATACCGTTGTCGCGGCGTTAATGTGATTATCTTTAAGCTTCCAATAGGCACCTGCGAGTATCAACAATACGGCGCTAAGAATACCTGCTAATTCAAAACTGCTATTAAATAGCTGGATGATGATGGCGAGAAATAACGCCACCTCAGAAACGATAAAAACTTGGAGAGCTTTTTCTTTACGGTATGATTTACCAAAATCTTCAATATTGTCGATATCGATATCGACCGAAGGGTTTACTTTTGAAAGCATTGTTTGCGGCTATTATTCTGATTATTGTCAAAACAGCGTAGCATAACAGGCTTTATGTGATCTAGCGTTGAACCTCGTCCATTAAAGCACTTACAGGTAAACTACTGAATCATATGCAATTATTTTTCACTACCGGAGGTGACCTGATAATTTAGTGGAATTGCACGGTTTTGTTCAATGATTGGAACAAACTCGCGTTGCATATTAACCATCTTCGCAGCGCAGTTATTGGCAGGGCCTGTATTCTTAAAGCGGCGGTTTACTTCAATGAAACGGGCTCGATGAGTATACAGTGTGCCGTAAAAGATATTATGTTCATTGATGATCACCTGAGTCGGAAATTCCTCAACCTCAATGTTCTCAGGCAAAATCAGAATCAATGTATCGTCTAGCATGCCATTTATACAAGATAGATAGTTGGTGACAACTTCTTGGTCTGGGAAATACAGTAAATCTTCTAGATTACTTAGACGCTCCCAAAGCGGCGCATAGTCAATGTAGCCATTTTGATTCAAATCGACAAAGCCTTGCTTTTTATATTCAAACTTATAGACGTAAGTTGCTTCGCGCGGGCTCGGATCATTGGTCAATTTTGACACCTCCCCTTTACTATCCCCCCAGGAAAGTAAATCGGCAAAACGTTGGACTTGCTGCTCAGTTGTTAATTGCCTATGTATTTGACGGGCATCGATGGCGTTATAACCATGATGTTCAAAATAAAACGTGCCTGATAAATCGCCCTGCTCTGAAATACGCCCAGTAAAACGCAATCTTTGGCCATTATCACGATGATGAGGCAACGGCGTATATTTAAAATCCTGTTTATAGTTGCTCACCAATACCGGTTTACTGGTTAAGTTTTTCGCCAACAATTCAAAAGGCATGATATCATTGGTGCTATCAACAAATATTTGCCACTCTGGTAAATAGGTAATGACATGATTAAAGGCCGACGCCACCGGTGTGTGTGGTAACGAATAAAAGTTGCCATCGTGAACCAGCACCATATGACTGGTTATATTTTTCGCCTGCAGCAAATCCTCATACAGACTCGCATGGTCTTTACAATCACCATAACCTGAATCAATTATTTCCGTCGTCGGGCGCGGAGTAAATCCACCGAGTGTCAAGCAGTTGTCGGCAACATAATCTATATTGTCTGACACCCAGTTATACAGTAACTTGGCTTGCAATTTTTTATCGCTCGTCTGCGCTGTTATGCGTTGTGCAAGGTCAACAACCTGCTTATCTAGAGAGGTTGGTTTTTGTAATTGCTGAGAAAACGCCGCAACGTACTTTTCATAGTTAATGAAGCTGCTGATCATAATACCGACTTCAGTATTACTATTGGCAATCGAGAAATCATTGCGCTCGCTTTCAAAAGGAGAGTAATTGCTGTAGTGAATATTAATTCGATGCGCGCCATTGATTTGTTCAGTAGTGGCATTAACATCGTTAAGCTGGGTGTAGTAATTCATATCACGAGGCAAGGTAACCGTCATATGAACATCTTTATAGCCTGCATTAGCGTGAAACTTTTGCTCTAGTGAAAAGTGCTGATCAAATAGGGCAACTTTATCGGCTTGGCTCGTCCTTAAGTAGATGCCATCGCCAACTTCAAGCTGCTCAAAATCAAAGTTCACTTGCATCTTTGTGGTAAGGATTGGCTTGTTTGATAACGGACTTTGCACCGGTGAAAACAGCACTTGTTCATCACGCAGATTTATCTGCTCACCCGTTTTCTTAATAATACGGGCATCAATCACCGCAAACTGTTGCACATCATTGAGATATTCTAGGGTATAGGAACGTAATTTGTTTACACCTGACTCGGTTAACGCCTTTATAAAATATTCGTCGTTTTTAGTTATCCGATAATCATCACCAATTTGATAATCAACATTATAAATCTCGTAGCGCGTATCGATATCCATAATGATATCCCTTTGCGGTATAACAATGTCTGCCCTGACAGGCACAGTTAAGACCATCAGTACAAGCAAAGAGATGTAAATAGATAGTTGTTTCGACAATTTCATATGAGTCCGTTCGATACCAGTACATACTAACTGCTCTAGAGTAACCTATTTCTGTTGCAGCGCAAAACCGCAGATTAAAGTTAATAAATGTGTGCGTCTGTGTTGATAGCGTTGTGATTAAATTTAGCGACTCAACATCATGCTAGATGAATACATAGAAGTTAGATGTGTAGGTGGATGTATGTTCGAGGTGAATACACGGATGTATGAAATAAAAAATCTCATGGAGAGATTTTTCTTTTCGCAGCTACCCTGCATCATGCGGGGTGAATACACGGATGTATGAAATAAAAAATCTCATGGAGAGATTTTTCTTTGCGCAGCTACCCTGCATCATGCGGGGTGAATACACGGATGTATGAAATAAAAAATCTCATGGAGAGATTTTTCTTTGCGCAGCTACCCTGCATCATGCGGGGTGAATACACGGATGTATGAAATAAAAAATATCATAGAGAGATTTTTCTTTGCGCAGCTACCCTGCATCATGCGGGGTGAATACACGGATGTATGAAATAAAAAGGGCTCCACTAGGGAGCCCTTTTTTATTCTTTAAGTACAATCGTGTGAGATTATGCTTTGCTTACTACATCAACCAAAGTCCAAGACTTTGATTTTGAAATAGGAGCACATTCACGGATTGTTACTACATCACCTTCGCTACATACGTTGGTTTCATCATGTGCTTTCAACTTAGTTGAACGGATCATGAATTTACCGTAGATAGGGTGCTTAACACGACGCTCGATCAGTACAGTGATAGACTTGTCCATTTTGTTACTGACAACGGTGCCTTGTAGAGTACGAATACTTTCGCTCATTATGAAGCCGCCTTCTGATTTAGGATTGTCTTAACACGTGCGATATCGCGACGTACGTTACGTAGTAAATGCGTTTGAGCTAGCTGACCAGTGCTTGCTTGCATGCGGTAGTTAAACTGTTCACGCAATAGACTTAGCAATTCAGTATTAAGCTCTTCAATGCTTTTATCTTTTAGTTCACTAGCTTTCATTACATTACCTTACGAGTTACGAAAGTTGTTTTGAAAGGAAGTTTAGCAGCTGCTAATGCAAATGCTTCACGTGCTAGCTCTTCGCTTACACCTTCCATTTCATAAAGAACGCGACCAGGTTGGATTTGACAAACCCAATACTCAACGCCACCTTTACCTTTACCCATACGAACCTCAAGAGGTTTCTTGGTAATTGGCTTATCAGGGAAAACTCGAATCCAAATTTTACCTTGACGTTTAACGTGACGAGTCATCGCACGACGAGCTGCTTCGATTTGACGAGCAGTCATACGACCACGCTCAACAGATTTCAAACCGAACGAACCGAAGTTTACAGTGCTACCAGTGTGAGCAAGACCACGGTTACGCAGTTTCATCTGCTTGCGGAATTTAGTACGTTTTGGTTGTAACATGAGTTATTTCCTTACTTACTGCTCTTGCCTTTGCCTTTTCTCTTCGGCTTAGCTGGTGCTTCTGCCTGTAGAGGCATACCACCGATAACTTCACCTTTGAAGATCCAGACTTTAACACCAATAACACCATAGGTAGTGTCAGCACGAGCGGTTGCGTAATCGATATCAGCACGCAAAGTGTGTAATGGTACACGACCTTCACGATACCACTCAGCACGTGCGATATCCGCACCACCAAGACGACCACTAACCTGTACTTTGATACCCTTGGCACCTAGACGCATAGCGTTCTGTACGGCACGCTTCATAGCACGACGGAACATAACACGACGCTCTAATTGGCTCGCGATGCTGTCAGCTACTAGTTGCGCATCCATTTCTGGCTTGCGAACTTCAGCGATGTTAATTTGCGCAGGAACACCAGCGATTAGAGAAACTTTCTTACGAAGTTTTTCTACGTCTTCGCCTTTCTTACCAATCACAACACCAGGACGTGCAGTGTGGATAGTAACGCGAATAGACTTAGCTGGACGCTCAATAACAATTTTCGATAATGATGCACGCTTTAACTCTTCAGTAAGGTAAGCACGAACTTCGTGATCACCTTTGATGTTAGCGGCATACTCTTTAGTATTTGCATACCAAGTAGACGCGAAAGGTTTCGTGATACCTAAGCGAATACCGGTAGGATGTACTTTCTGACCCATTCGAATATCTCCTAGCTATCAGATACAACCACAGTAATGTGGCTAGTACGCTTAAGGATACGATCCGCGCGACCTTTCGCACGAGGTTTAATACGCTTCATTGTTGGACCATCGTCAACCATGATGGTTTTAACGATTAGTTCATCAATGTCTGCACCTTCATTGTGTTCAGCGTTAGCGATTGCACTGTTAAGTACTTTCTTCACTAGATCTGCAGCAGACTTGTTGCTGTATTCTAGGATTTCAAGTGCTTTTTCAACGTGTAAACCGCGGATTTGGTCAACGACCAAACGAGCTTTTTGAGCTGAACCACGGGCAAATTTATGTTTAGCGATAGCTTCCATTTAATTTCCCCTTATCTTTTCTTCGCTTTCTTATCAGCAGCGTGGCCGCGATAAGTACGAGTAGGTGCAAATTCACCCAGTTTGTGACCAATCATTTCATCGGTAACGAAAACTGGAACGTGTTGACGGCCATTATGGACAGCAATGGTCAATCCGATCATATTAGGTATGATCATTGAGCGACGAGACCAAGTTTTAATAGGTTTCTTGTTCCCGCTTTCCAGAGCTTTCTCTACCTTCGTTAACAAGTGCAGGTCAATAAAAGGACCTTTCTTGAGAGAACGTGGCATGGTAATTCCTCTTTAATTAAAAATTAGTACTACTTAGTACGACGACGTACGATGAACTTGTCAGTACGCTTGTTCTTACGAGTCTTGTAGCCTTTAGTAGGTACGCCCCATGGAGATACAGGGTGACGACCACCAGAAGTACGACCTTCACCACCACCGTGTGGGTGATCTACCGGGTTCATAGCAACACCACGAACAGTTGGACGAACACCACGCCAGCGAGAAGCACCCGCTTTACCTAGTGAACGCAACATGTGTTCTGCGTTACCAATTTCACCTAGAGTCGCACGACACTCAGCTTCAATTTTACGCATTTCGCCAGAGCGAAGACGTAAAGTGACGTAAGCGCCATCTTTTGCTACTAACTGTGCGTAAGTACCCGCAGCACGAGCGATTTGTGCGCCTTTACCAGGCTTAAGCTCGATACCGTGAATAACAGAACCTAGTGGCACGTTACGTAGTGGCAAAGTGTTACCAGTTTTGATCGGCGCATCAGCACCAGATTGAACTGCATCACCAGCTTTAAGGCCCTTAGGAGCCAAGATGTAACGACGCTCACCGTCTGCGTATAGCACTAGTGCAATGTTAGCACTACGGTTTGGATCATATTCCAAACGCTCTACTTTTGCAGGGATGCCATCTTTAGTACGCTTAAAGTCGATTACACGATAGTGTTGCTTGTGACCACCACCAACGTGACGAACAGTAATGCGACCGGTATTGTTACGACCACCAGACTTAGAGTTTTTCTCTAATAGAGGTGCGTAAGGCTTACCTTTGTACAACTCAGGGTTAACCACTTTAACAACGTGGCGACGACCCGGAGAAGTAGGTTTACATTTAACAATAGCCATTACTAATTCTCCTATTGCTCAGCGCCAACGAAGTCGATGTCGCTGCCTTCTTTAAGAGTAACGTAAGCTTTTTTCCAATCGCTACGACGACCAACACGCATACCAGTGCGCTTGGTTTTACCCTTAACATTTAGAGTGCGAACACCAGATACTTCAACTTCGAAAAGTTGCTCAACGGCAGCTTTGATTTCTGCTTTAGTTGCATCAGTAGCTACTTTGAAAACAACAGTGTTGTTTGCTTCAGCAGCGACAGTTGCTTTTTCAGAAATGTTTGGTGCCAATAACACCTTCAACAAACGTTCTTCGTTTATCATGCTAACATCTCCTCAATTTGCTTAACTGCAGCTTCAGTAACCAAAACTTTCTCGAAACCTACTAGGCTTACCGGATCAATTGCAGCTACGTCACGAACGTCAACTTTGTACAAGTTGCGAGCTGACAAGAATAGGTTTTCGTTAACTTCTTCAGTTACGATCAACACATCTTTAAGCTCAAGTTCTTTTAACTTAGCTACCAATTCTTTAGTCTTTGGCGTTTCTACCGAAAAATCTTTAACTACAACTAGACGTTCTTGACGTACTAGTTCAGAAAGGATGCTTTGAATCGCACCACGATACATTTTACGGTTAACTTTTTGGCTGTGATCTTGTGGACGAGCGGCGAATGTTACACCACCAGCGCGCCAGATTGGACCACGACTTGTACCAGCACGTGCACGGCCAGTACCTTTTTGACGCCATGGCTTTTTGCCACCGCCACTAACTTCAGAACGAGTCTTTTGCTTAACTGTACCTTGACGAGCACCTGCTGCATAAGCAACAACTACTTGGTGTACAAGAGCTTCGTTAAACTCACGTCCGAAGGTAGCTTCAGACACTTCAAGAGCGCCAGACGCGTCTTTTAATGCTAATTCCATCACTAATCTCCTGGACGTTATGCTTTAACAGCTGGTTTAACGATAACGTTGCCATTAACAGCACCTGGAAGGGCACCCTTAATAAGTAGCAAGTTACGTTCAGCGTCAACGCGAACTAGTTCAAGGTTCTGAGTAGTAACTTTCTCAGCACCCATGTGGCCAGACATTTTTTTGCCTTTAAATACTCGACCAGGTGTTTGACACTGACCGATTGAACCATTTGAACGGTGAGAGATAGAGTTACCGTGAGTAGCATCTTGCATGCGGAAATTCCAGCGCTTGATACCACCTTGGAAACCTTTACCTTTTGAAGTACCAGTAACGTCAACAAGTTTTGTTTCGTTTAATACTTCAACAGTTAACTCACTGCCTGCTTCGAAATCTTGACCGTCAACTAGACGGAATTCCCACAAACCACGACCAGCTTCAACGCCGGCTTTAGCGAAGTGACCCGCCATAGGCTTGTTTACACGGTTAGCTTTCTTAGCACCAGTGGTAACTTGAATAGCGCGATAACCATCGTTTTCAAGAGTTTTAACTTGAGCAACGCGGTTCGCTTCAACTTCTACGACTGTAACTGGAATTGAAACGCCATCTTCAGTGAAGACACGAGTCATACCAACTTTACGTCCGACTAAACCAATAGTCATAGTTGTAATCCCCTTATTAACCCAAGCTGATTTGAACGTCTACGCCAGCTGCAAGATCAAGACGCATAAGAGCATCTACAGTCTTCTCAGTTGGTTCAACGATATCAATCATACGCTTGTGAGTACGGATTTCGTACTGATCACGAGCGTCTTTGTTTACGTGTGGAGAAATCAAAACTGTGAAACGCTCTTTGCGAGTAGGAAGTGGAATAGGACCACGAACCTGAGCACCAGTGCGCTTAGCAGTATCTACGATTTCAGCGGTTGATTGATCAATCAATCGATGATCGAACGCTTTCAAACGAATGCGAATTCTTTGATTTGACATGTAATCAAATCCCCAATATTAAAAAAAGAACGAACAAAGTACGACTCATCTCCATCTTATTGAGATGGGGAGCGTACCGCTTATTTTTCATTCGACTCCAAATCGGAGTCGCTGTTGGCCTTACTAAAACCCGTATAAATACTGGCTTGCGAGGCAAAACCCCTTAACCAATTTGGCTAAGGTCGGCGTATTATACTGAAATCAAGGTTTATTGCAAGGTGAATTTATAACCTATTGCCAATTAAATTGTATGCATTTTGTTAATGGGATTAACACTAACCCTGCTCTCCGTCACAGATAGGAAACGTTCAACCATGAACCTATCTGCATTCGTACTTCCGTGTACGTAATCTCGGCGAAGGCCGTGATCTTCTGCAGTGTCGAAGTGGCTCCATTATATGCACACTATTACGACACGAGCTCCCATCCAAAAGCTTGATGGGATGACGGTGTATATTATTAAAGTAAGTAATGGGTTTCGAAGTGAATCCATTATATGCACACTTATACGACACAAGGTCCCATCCAAAAGCTTGATGGAATGACGGAGAGCAAGTTCGAAAATAGTGAATGTAAAGAAAACAAACGCCAGCGTCAGCTGGCGTTTTCGGTTACAGAAGTGGTTTCAAGAACCTCGCGGTATGCGACACGGTATCTTTGGCGACATCTTCCGGCGTGCCGGTAACGAGAATTTCGCCACCACCGGAACCGCCTTCTGGGCCTAAATCGACAATCCAGTCCGCGGTTTTAACCACATCTAAGTTATGCTCAATGATCACAACGGTATTACCATGGTCACGCAGACGGTGTAATACCGCGAGTAATTGCTTAATGTCGTGAAAGTGTAAACCTGTCGTCGGCTCATCTAATATATATAAGGTTTTACCAGTATCACGTTTTGATAATTCCTTAGATAGCTTAACTCGTTGTGCCTCACCACCGGATAAGGTTGTTGCCGACTGCCCTAACTTAATATAAGACAAGCCAACATCCATTAGAGTTTGCAACTTACGTTTCACTGCCGGGATGGCATGAAAGAAATCAAATGCATCTTCAATGGTCATATCCAATACTTCATGGATATTCTTGCCTTTATAACGTATCTCTAATGTTTCACGGTTATAGCGCTTACCTTTACAAACATCACAAGGTACATACACATCCGGTAAAAAGTGCATTTCAACTTTAATAACACCGTCGCCCTGACATGCTTCACAACGGCCACCTTTGACATTAAAGCTAAAGCGTCCTGGTTTATAACCGCGAGAACGTGCTTCTTGCGTTGCCGAAAAGATGTCACGAATATTGGTGAAAATCCCAGTATAGGTGGCTGGGTTTGACCTTGGTGTACGCCCAATCGGACTTTGGTCGATATCAATCACCTTATCTAGGTGCTCAAGACCTTCAATTGATTTATAAGGTGAAGGTTCATCTAAAGTTGCCTTGTTTAGTTCAAGGTGAGATATCTTATATAAGGTGTCGTTGATCAAGGTTGACTTACCTGAGCCCGATACACCAGTGACACAGGTCATCAATCCAACCGGTATGGTCAAGTCGACATTCTTCAGGTTATTACCCGTCGCTCCAGTTAACTTAACTACCGTATCTTTGTTAAATTTGCTGCGTTTTTTCGGTATTTCTATTTTTTCGACACCGCTTAAATACTTACCGGTAAGTGAGTGTTCACTGGCTAGTATCTCCTCAATCGACCCTTCGGCAACAACTTCGCCGCCATGTACTCCGGCCCCAGGGCCTATATCAATGACGTGATCGGCCTCTTTTATCGCATCTTCATCATGCTCAACGACGATTACCGTATTGCCTAAATCACGCAAATGTACCAAGGTGTTTAGCAAGCGCTCATTATCTCTCTGGTGTAAGCCAATAGACGGCTCATCCAATACGTACATAACACCGACCAAACCGGCACCAATTTGTGATGCCAAACGAATACGTTGCGCCTCACCACCGGATAAGGTGTCGGCGCTGCGCGATAATGTCAGATAATTAAGGCCAACGTTGACCAAAAATCCTAAACGGTCATTGATCTCTTTTAAGATCTTTTCGGCAATCTTACCGCGCTGACCAGCCAAATTAAGACCTTGAAAAAAGTTGGCTGATTCGGCAATCGAATATTCAACGATGTCATGCAAAGGTTTGTTATCAACAAACACGTTACGAGCTTCTAGGCGCAGCCTTGAGCCATGACAACTTGGACAGTCTTGGTTATTTAAGTATTTGGATAACTCTTCACGAACGGCATTTGACTCGGTTTCACGGTAACGCCTATCCATGTTGACTAAAATCCCTTCAAATGGATGTTTACGAACGACAATATCACCACGGTCATTCATATATTTAAATTCTATTTCAGTGCGACCACTGCCACGTAAAATGATGTTTTGAACATCATCATCAAGTGCGGCAAATGGCGTATTCAAATCAAAGCCAAAATGGTCCGCCAATGAGGTAAGCATTTGGAAATAATAAAAGTTACGCTTATCCCAGCCGCGAATCGCACCACCAGCCAAGCTTAATTCATCATTACTGATCACCCGTGCCGGATCGAAGAACTGTTTATGGCCTAAGCCATCACAACTTTGACACGCGCCTGCTGGATTATTAAAGGAGAATAATTTCGGTTCAGGTTTTGCCATTGAGTAGCCACATTGTGGGCAGGCAAAATTTGCTGAAAACAACAATTCGCCTCTTTCGGGTTCGTCCATAAAACCAATAGCTGCAATACCATCGGTAAGGGATAGCGCCGTTTCAAAAGACTCCGCTAAACGAGTTTGGATATCATCTCGCACTTTTAACCGATCGACGACCACTTCAATGGTGTGCTTTTTATGTAGGTCAAGGGTTGGTGGATCCGACAGGTCACATACTTCACCATCAATACGTGCTCGTATATAACCTTGCGCAGCTAAGTTATCTAATAGCTTGACGTGCTCACCTTTACGATCGACAACCACAGGAGCGAGCAACATCACTTTACTGCCCTCTTCTAGCTCGAGCACTTTATCAACCATTTGACTAATGGTTTGCGCGGTTAATGGCTCAGCATGGGTTGGGCAACGCGGCTCACCAACACGGGCAAACAACAGACGCAAGTAATCGTAAATCTCGGTAATGGTACCAACAGTCGAACGAGGGTTATGGGAAGTTGATTTTTGTTCAATAGAAATAGCCGGTGATAAACCTTCAATGTGATCGACATCCGGTTTTTCCATCAGCGACAAGAACTGGCGTGCATAAGCCGACAGTGACTCAACATAACGACGTTGGCCTTCCGCATATAAGGTATCAAACGCCAGCGACGATTTACCCGAGCCAGATAAGCCGGTTATGACAATTAACTTATCGCGTGGGATATCTAAATCAATATTTTTTAAGTTATGGGTACGCGCACCACGAACTTCAATTTGCTTCATGCCTAATCCTGAGAGACGTTGTCGAGAGAAACCAAACAACAAAAACGACAATCATAAATTATGGCATAAAAACGACGCTATTGGCACAGTTAATCACCAACAGTGAATAAATCGGCGATATAAAAAAAGCGAGTCTAGTGACTCGCTTTTTTATTGCCAATCATTTGATTTAGACGTTAGTTTCGCCCTTCGCCAAACGTTCAGCATCCGCTTTTTCAGCTTGCTCAGTAGTCGCACCAAAGCGCTCTCGCAGACGCTGGAACATCAAATAGAACACAGGTACGAAGATACAACCGATGATGGTCGCTGATAACATACCGCCAAATACGGTTTGTCCCATAACGTTACGAGACGCAGAACCGGCACCTGACGCAATCATCAGAGGAATAACACCTAAGATAAAGGCAAATGCTGTCATCAATACCGCACGCATACGCAGCTTAGCGGCTTCAATCGCTGAGTTTAAGATGGTGAAACCGCGCTCCTCACGCAGTACTTTGGCAAATTCAACAATCAATATTGCGTTACGTGCCGCCATACCAATCATCAATACCAAACCGATTTGGGTATAGATATTAAGAGTACCACCCATCATATCCACTAAGAATAACGCGCCAAACAACGCCGTCGGTACACACAGCATGATAGCAAATGGGGTTAACCATGATTCATATTGCGCCACCAAGAACAAATAGGTAAACAATACCGCTAAGCCAAACAGAAAGATAATACCACCACCGGTTTTGATTTCTTGATAGGTTTGCCCAGTCCAGTCAATTTTATAACCGTCAGGTAAGGTATCCGCGACTTCCTGTACCGCTTTAATAGCATCACCCGACGAATAACCAGGGGCCGCAGCCGCCATAAGTTGTGTTGAGTTATACAAGTTATAACGAGCTGATACATCAGCACCAATCGCCGGTTTGAAATCAGCAAAACTTGCAAACCTAATTAACTCACCACGCTTATTGGTCACATATAGTGTATTTAAGTCGGTTTCATCATCACGGAATTCACCATCGGACATGATATTCACTTGATAGTTTTTACCAAATTTGGTGAAGTCATTTACGTACTTCTTACCAAACATGGTCGATAACGTTGAGTTAATCGCCGTTGGCTCAATGCCTAACTTCATTGCCCGTTGGTAATCGATATCTAAATACAGCTGTGGCACATTGGCGGTATAAGTTGAGAACGCGTAAGCGATTTCTGGACGCGCCATTAATTCCATCGAAAATTTCTGTAGAACCGGTGCCAAAGATTCGGTTGACCGACCCAATGTATCTTGCAATACAATCGATAAACCAGAGGCATTACCCATCCCCGGAATCGCTGGTGTGGTTAACGCCAAACCTTTAATTTCTCGGTTGTTAGCAAGTACGCCTCGCGTCTGCATCAATATTGATTGAATGGACAGTTCTGGCTCTTTACGCTCTGACCAATCATCTAGTGAGACAATAAGCATTGCTGAGTTAGTCGCCAAAGCACCTTTTAACATAGAGAAACCTGATGCCGATACAACGCGAGCAACACCTGGAATATCTTCTATTTGGCGTGTCATTTCGTTCACTTGTTCAATGGTACGCTCCAGTGTTGATGCTTCCGGTAGGGAAACATCGACAATAAAGTTACCTTTATCTTCCTCTGGAATAAATCCTGTTGGCATGGTCTTACCTAGGTAACCGATATACGCGATGAGCACCGAAAACACCGTCATTGTTAACCAAAGACGTCGACCTAAGAAGTTCACCAGTGAGCCGTATTGATTGCGCAGACCATCAACAAACTTGTTAAACCAACCTAATGGACCTTTGGTTGCCAGTGGTTTCACTTCCATCAATATGGCACAGAGTGCCGGCGTCAATGTTAACGCGACGACAGTAGAAAGTACCGTAGAGGCAACAATCGCCACACCAAATTGAGCGTATAAAATACCCACCATGCCCGGTGCCAGAGATACCGGTACAAATACCGCCATCAATACCAGTGCCGAAGCAATTAACGGCGCCGTAACTTCTTTCATCGCTTTGGATGTCGCCTCTTTCGACGGCAAATGCTCTTCATGCATTAAGCGTTCAACGTTTTCAATAACCACGATCGCCGCATCGACGACAATACCAATGGCGAGTATCAAACCGAACATAGAGATGGTATTGATATCAATACCCATGGCTTGGAATACTAAAAATGTTGCCACTAAAGAAACCGGTATAGCGATCAAAGGAATGATGGTCGCGCGCCAGTTTTGTAAAAATAAGTAGGTAATAACAGCCACTAAAAATAGGGCTTCGAATAGGGTTTTATATACCTCATCCATTGATGCAGTAATAAACGTGGTCGAGTCAAATGCAATGTCATATTCAACATCGTCAGGGAAAGATTCTGACATTTCCGCCATTTTCACTTTGACTTCATTTGCAACCTGTATCGCGTTTGCGCCAGGGCCTTGATAGGCTATTAATAGTGGAGATGGTTTATCACTCCACGAGGCTTGCGCATAATATGCCTTGCTTCCCATTTCAATACGGGCAATATCTTTTAAACGAATATCGCTACCATCATCCATCACACGGACAACAATTTCTTCAAACTCTTCAACGTTTTGTAGACGACCTTTGGTTTTTATCGTGTATTGGAAGGTCGTGCCTTCAGGGTTCGGAGATTCACCAATTTTACCGGCCGAAATGGTTGCATTTTGTGCCGCTACCGCGTTGCTCACCTCGGTATGATCGATACCAAAGCCAGCCATTTTTTCATTATCAATCCATACTCGCATTGAGTAATCTTTTTGACCAAGAAGCTTCAATTCACCTACACCTTGCACTCGCAATAGCTGGTCCATGATATTCAAGGTCATGTAGTTTGATAAGAATACGTCGTCGTAGGTATCGTTTGGCGAGTATAGACTCACAGATACCAGCATAGACGGTGACGACTTTTGCACTGTAACACCAAGCTGACTGACGATACCTGGCAACTTCGGCATAGCCTTATTAACTCGGTTTTGGACTAAGCTTTGTGCACGATCTGGGTCAGTACCTATGTCAAACGTAACACGACCGATATAAGTACCGTCATTGGCTGACTTGGTATCCATATAAATCATGTCTTCAACACCATTGATTTCTTGCTCTAATACAGAGGCAACGGTATCGCGAATGGTGTTGTGATCAGCGCCTGGGAAATTGGCGGTAATCAAAATAGTCGGTGGTGAAACCGACGGATACAAAGACACTGGCATTTTCGCTAAGGTCAAAAAACCTGCCAAGGTCATCACGATGGACAACACCATCGCGAATTTAGGTCGATTAATAAAGAACTCAATCATGATCAAGCTCCTTATTCTTCTACTGGGCTAACAGCTTGACCAACTTTGGCTTTTAAAATACCGGATACGATAACCTTTTCGCCATCCTGTAAGCCATCTTTAACGACCCAATTCATGCCGTAACGATTGCCCATATCAACCACGCGTTTTTCAACGACATTATCTTGACCGACAACATAAACGAAACGCCCTAACTGATCTTCCATAACCGCTTTTTGCGGTACATAATGCACCGTCGATTGCTTACCTGCCGTTGCAACGATAGTGACGTTTTGACCACCTAAGATCAGACCGTCAGGATTTGGGAAAACAACACGATAAGTCACAGTGCCGTCTTTTACTTCACGACCTTTAAAGTTAATCACACCGGTATGTTCGTACATAGTGCCGTCAGCTAGTTCAAGCTCTAAGGTATCAGGAACGCGTTGTTTATCTCTCAGCAATTCAGAAACATGTTCGAAATGCTCTTTTTCACCAATTTGGCTATAGACTTCAATTTCGCCGATACCGACGATATCCACTACGGGACCTTGTGCAGGACCAACTAAGTCGCCAACACTGTAGGTCATGATGCCTGTATTACCGGCAATCGGCGCTAGTACTTTAGCTTTTTTGAGTGCAAGTTCTGCAGAAACTAATGACGCATTTGCACTAGCCAAAGCGGCCGCGGCAACTTCACGATTGACCTTAACTTGTTCAGCATCAATCTTACTCATGGCATTAGAGTCTTGTAATGACTTAGACATGTCATACTTAACTTGCGCTAACGCTAGATTGGCCTCAGCTTGCTTCAGTAGTGCTTTTTGACGAAGTACTTCGGCTTCAAAAGGTGAAGCATCAATTTCAAACAGTAATTGGTCACGCTCGACATGCTGACCTTCTTTCACGTGCACTTTTGTAATCACACCAGACACTTCAGCAACCACACTTACTTTTTCCAAAGTCGCTGTTTTACCGGCGTAACGCTCGGTAAAGGTTAAATTTTCTGGTTTGATCACTTGCACACCAACTTCTGGGGCGGGTGCAGCTTGAGTAGCGGCTTGTTGTTGCTCACCGCAACCAGCCATTACAAATGCTATCAATGTTGAAAAACCTAATACTTTTAAACGCATCACTTTCTCCTGCGAACTCTACGTCATTTTTTTAACTCGAGTAATATAACAATCACAAGGCAAGTAAAATGTTCAAATCGGTTATGCGATGTAACCCTAGGATTGTTTTAATCCTTATAACCAAAATAAATTAAAAATACGGAATTCAATATAAGAAATAAAATAACGTCTTAGAATTATAGATAGAGAAAGACTTTACGTTTGAGATTATGCAGAATAAAAGAAATGATTTTTTAGTTTAAAATGCAAGGAGTTAGGCAACTCCTTGCATTGAAAAACGGCGTCTGGGGACTAGATTTTTGCGGCTAATTCAGCACCTTGACGGATGGCTCGTTTTGCATCAAGTTCAGCGGCAACGTCGGCACCACCAATTAAATGCGCGTTTTGATTTAGATCAACTAATTGTTCAAAAAGCGAACGATCAGAATCTTGGCCTGCGCAGATGACAACATTATTGCAATTAATGAATATTTCCTCTCCATTAACAATTATATACAAACCATTATCAGTAATTTTACGATATTCGACCCCTGGCATCATCTTAACACCTTGATTTTTAAGAGTGCTTCGATGAATCCAACCGGTTGTCTTGCCAAGCCCTGCGCCTACCTTTGTAATTTTTCGTTGCATTAGATAGATTTCGCGCTCGGCTTTGGTGTGTTCATGGTTTGGCATCAAGGCTCCGCCTTGTTGATAATCTTTATCTATGCCCCACTCTTTTAACCACTGTTCAGGTTGAGTTGTCAGTGACTCTTCTTCTGCTAGGAATTCAGCCACATCAAAGCCAATACCGCCGGCACCGATAATCGCCACTTTCTGCCCTACTTTGGCGTTATTTTTAAGCACATCAACATAATTAAGGACGATGTCGTTTTCAATGCCTTCAATTGGCGGCATTCTTGGTTTAATACCAGTAGCGACAACAATGTCGTCATATCCTTGATCCGTTAATGACTCAGCGGTTTGTGCCGAGTTTAGGTGTAAGTTCACACCGGTCAATTCAATTTGCTTGTTGAAATAGCGTATTGTTTCGTAGAATTCTTCTTTTCCAGGTATCTTTTTAGCCATATTAAACTGGCCGCCAATATCGTCTCCAGCTTCAAACAGGTCAATTTTATGACCTCGTTGAGCGGCATAAACACTAAACGCCAAACCTGCCATACCCGCACCAACGACAGCAATATGTTTTTTATTGCTGGCCTCGGCAAAGGTTAACTCGGTTTCATAACAGGCTTGCGGGTTAACTAAACAGCTGGCACGTTGTTGTTTAAACACGTGATCCAAACACGCTTGGTTACAACCAATACAGGTATTAATTTCATCAGCTTTATTGGCTGCCGCTTTGTTAACAAATTCGGCGTCTGCCAAAAATGGTCTTGCCATCGATACCATGTCAGACTGGCCTGATGATAAGATTTCTTCAGCAACTTCCGGGGTATTAATACGGTTGGTCGAGACTAATGGAATGTTAACTTCACCCATCATGCGCTCAGTAACCCAAGCAAATGCGGCTCGCGGCACACTGGTTGCGATTGTTGGTACTCGCGCCTCATGCCAGCCAATGCCGGTATTGATGATCGTCGCACCAGCGGCCTCAACCGCTTTTGCCATGGTAATGACTTCTTCCCACGTATTACCACCCTCAACTAAATCAAGCATCGACAGACGGAAGATGATGATAAACTTTTCACCAACACGTTGACGAATCGCTTTGATAATTTCAATGGCTAAGCGCATACGGTTTTCGATGCTACCGCCCCACTTATCGGCGCGTTGGTTGGTGCGAAGACAGCTAAATTGATTAATCAGATAACCTTCTGAACCCATCACTTCAACGCCATCATAACCGGCTTTATGGGCAAGATGTGATGACTTAGCAAAGTCGTTTATGGTTTTCCATATTTGGCGTTCAGACAACGCCTTTGGCTTAAACGGGTTAATTGGTGCTTTGATATTGCTAGCAGATACAGAAAAAGGATGAAACCCATAACGACCGGTATGCAATAACTGCAAACAAATTTTACTCGGATATTTGTGCACAGCTTCGGTAACTTGACGGTGTTTTTTAACATGCCACCATTTACTTAACTCACCACCAAATGGCGCTACGCGGCCGCGAAAGTTAGGACTGATACCGCCGGTGACTATTAGACCAACACCGCCTTTGGCACGTTCTTCGTAAAATGCCGCGAGCTTAGCGAAGCCATTTCGTTCTTCTTCAAGCCCCGTATGCATCGAGCCCATCAATACTCGATTAGATAATTGTGTAAATCCAAGATCAAGCGGACTTAATAAAGTTGGATACGGATTGTCGGTTGAGTTGTTTTGGCTTATTGTCGTCATAATGTCACCTGAGGTCATACCACTTATTGACAGCTATTAATCCAGATAATTACTGAAATGTAAACATCTGTTTGAATTTTTCTGATGAGGTATTGGTTAATAGACTATGTTTGCTACCAAGACGATGACCGGCAAAGTAACAATGGTGCGCAACAAGAAAACAAAAAACAGGTCGATAATATTGACCGGTATTTTTGTACCAAGCAACATAGCACCAACTTCTGAAAGGTAGATCAATTGGGTAATCGACAAGGCGGCAACAACAAATCGGGTCATTTCATTTTCAACCGATGCAATTAAAATCGCCGGCAAAAACATATCGGCAAAACCAATCACCACACTTTTTGATGCGGCTACGGCTTCAGGTACACCTAGCAGCTCTAAATAAGGCACAAAAGGCATACCAAGCCAATCAAAAATAGGCGTATATTCAGCACATACTAAAGCAATCGTACCAACCCCCATAACCACCGGGATCACCACAAAAATCATTTCAGTGGCATTCTTTAATCCATCGGTAAGCACATCAGATAGCCTGGTAACTTGTGCTGAACGGTTCATGGCCAGTTTTAAGCCATGACTAAACACATTTTCATTGTCAGGTATTTTGCCAGCATCAGGATCGGGCAAAGTGCCATCGATAAAGGTGTTTTTCTTTAAGCTTAGTGGTGGTAAGCGTGGCACTATAATCGCAGCGACAAACCCTGCCAAACATACCGCGCTGTAAAATGGCACAAACATATGAATCAAGCCAACTTCGGCGATGACAATCAAACTAAAAGTAATGGATACCGCTGAGAAGGTTGTGCCGACAACAGCAGCTTCGCGTTGGGTATAAACTTTTTGTTCATATTGCTTACTGGTTAGCAACACGCCAACGGTGCCGTCGCCAAGCCAGGACGTAGTACAATCGATCGCAGCTCTGCCAGGCAATTTAAATAACGGCCGCATGATTTTACTGAACAAGGTGCCGATTAATTCCAACAAACCAAAGTTAAGTAATAGCGGCAAAAACATACCGGCAAAAATAAACACCGAGAATAAAATTGGCATTAAATCGTGGAGCAATAAGCCTCCGGTGTTTTTATCCCATATTTGCGCAGGACCGATCTTAAAATAGACCATAACGGCGAACGCAGCACCAAGGCAGCGAACAATCAGCCACACAGGGCTAATCACAAAAAGACTGCCAAGAAACGATTTTGCATTGACTCTTTGTGCTGAAAAAACCGAGAAAACAATACTAAGAAAAGCGCTAATTATGGTGACTAAACAGACCAACTCTATCACAGCGGAGGCGATAACACCTTGAAACCATTTCGCAAGTACCGCAACCGGAATACTGGTTTGCTCGTTGTACTCAATGGGAAACATAAATAACAAAACCCCAAGCAAAGAAGGCAGTATAAAAACCAGTAAATTACGGCTATTAATAGGATTTTGCATGGGTGCGCTATATATCGAATAGTGTTTAAAAAATATGGCACAAAATCGAAAATTCGCACGTTTTCTATTTGTTTCTTAAAATTACTGTCAAAAGCCAGTACAAGTCGCTACAATCCGCGGCAAATTTGAAAAGACGTTGATAATTTATGCTAAGTCATATTCATCCGGACAATTACCAATCACAACTTGCTGAAAAAACCTCGGCAATGCAAACGCTGTTTAATGGCTTTTCAGTACCTGACGCTGAAGTATTCCAATCAGAACCATTGCATTACCGTTTGCGCGCAGAGTTTCGCGTTTGGCATCAGGGTGAAGATCTGTATTACATCATGTTTAATCAACAAACTCGTGAAAAATTCCGCGTTGATCAATTTCCTGTCGCGTCAAAACTGATAAATGCGGCTATGCAAGAGTTGATGGACTATGTACGCGATAAGCCGTCATTACGCCATCGATTATTTCAAGTTGATTTTCTTTCGACCTTAAGCGGTGAATTGTTGGTCAGTCTTTTGTATCACCGTCAATTGGACGATGAGTGGCTTGAAAACAGCAAGCTGTTAAAACAACAGTTAAGCAAGTTAGGGCCTGTAAACATTATAGGTCGCGCTCGAAAGCAAAAAATCCTCGTTGATAAGGACTACGTTACAGAAGTTCTCACCGTAAAAGGTAAGCAACTACATTATCAGCAAGTTGAAAACAGCTTTACTCAACCAAACGGTAAAGTAAATGAAAAAATGTTGGAATGGGCCATCGATGCCAGCGATACCCCAGAGGCAGATTTAGTTGAACTGTATTGTGGTAATGGCAATTTTTCTGTGGCTTTAGCACCCTACTATAAAAAAGTTCTCGCCACCGAAATATCAAAAAGCTCGGTTAATTCGGCACAACTCAACATCGCCGCCAACTACATCGAAAACTTAGATATTATTCGTATGTCTGCTGAAGAGTTCAGTGAAGCGATGAACGGTGAACGTCAATTCAGACGCCTTGAAGGCTTTGACTTAACACAGTACAACTATGACACTGTGCTCGTCGACCCACCAAGAGCCGGCATGGACAAAGACTCATGTGAACTGGCAGCGAGATTTAACAAAATCATCTACATCTCATGTAACCCGGAAACATTACATGATAATTTGCAGATATTGACGAAAACGCACAGCATTGAAAAGTTTGCGCTATTTGATCAGTTTCCATATACCCACCACATAGAGTGCGGCATGGTGTTGGTAAGAAAATAAACGTATCAAATGTTGATTGCAATTGATGATTTGAATTGAAAAACGGGGCTCATTGAGCCCCGTTTTGTTTATGATTCTGTTGAGACCTGCTCTCTTAGATCTTTACGCTGGGCTAAGTCCATCGCCCCGCGAGCAATAAACCGCAGCTGCTTTATCATTCGCTCAGCCAACTCTTCACGCTCTTCATCGTCGGCATCAAGTGCTTCAGCACCGGTACTAAAGACGATGGTTACCGCAGCATTAGCTTGTAAGTAACTTGTTTCAGCATCCAATTTATTGGCTTTTTGCAGGTAGTCGCATAATTCCATGGTGAAATAGCGTATTTCACGATTCACCGCCGCGCGAAACTCAGGTGATGTGCCAGAGCGCTCTCGCAGCAATAAACGGAACTCATTACCATTTGATTCGATAAACTCCATAAAGGTCTTTACCGATATCTGTATCACTGAACCACCCTTTTCAATGCGTTGACGAGCCTGACGCATTAATTGGCGCAAGGTCAAACCCGCTTCATCAACCAAGGTCAGCCCCAATTCATCCATATCGGTGAAGTGACGATAAAAAGAAGTCGCAGCCAAGCCGGCTTCTTTGGCAACTTCTCGTAAACTTAAACTGGAAAAACTGCGCTCAGCACTTAACTGATTCAGGGCCGCTTCAATGAGCAAGCGTCGAGTCTTTTCCTTTTGTTGTGCTCTGATCCCAGACATAAAATTCTTATAAATAACCGATAACGCGACTATGTTAGCATAAAAATTTGTAATTATACTTGACCAAATTCAGCCACCATTTAAAATAGCGTACACTTGTACACTGAAATCTTAAAAGACAATAAAGTATCGTAATGAATAAGCCTCGTTTGCTTTGGCTCAATATAGCCATTTTCCTCATCACATTTTTAATTGCCGCTATTTGGGTGCCTTATCGTGCTTTCACCCACGGCTTTGACATGTTCGAAATTATTTCCGCGCTGTTATGTTTTATCTATTGCGGAATGTCGATAACTGCTGGTTACCACCGCCTATGGTCGCATCGAACTTATAAGGCTCACGCTGTTGTGCGCTTTTTTTATGCCATAGGTGGCGCTTTTGCGTTACAAAACAGTATATTGCATTGGAGTTCAGATCATCGTGTACATCACAAACACGTCGACAATAACGACGTTGACCCATACTCAGCCAAGCGCGGTTTTTGGTTTTCACACATTGGTTGGATGATCAGAGATTACAAGCCAACAACATACGATAATTACGATAACGCTCGTGATCTACAAAAAGAAAAAATCGTTATCTGGCAACACAAATATTATGTTCCGCTAGCCATAGCGACGAACTTCGGTATTCCGATTGCACTTGGTTTAATCAATGGCGATGTTGTCTCTGCGCTGTTATTGGCTGGCGTATTACGTTTGGTATTAAGCCACCACACCACATTTTTCATTAATTCGTTAGCGCATATTTGGGGCAAGCAAACCTATACCGATAAGAATACTGCCCGAGACAACGGGGTGCTGGCCTTTTTTACCTTTGGTGAGGGATACCATAATTTTCATCATATCTTTGAAAATGATTACCGCAACGGTATTCGCTGGTTCCAATTTGATCCAACTAAATGGCTAATCAAATCGTTAAATATGGTTGGTCTAGCCGACAAGCTGCGTAAGACGCCAGCAGATAAAATTGCCAAAGCCAAAATTGCAATGCAGTTGAAGTTGAGTAAGCAAAAGGTGCTACAACAATCAAATGCCGAAGAATTAGTACAAAAACTGCAAACCGAGTATGACTTACTGGTTGAGCAAATCGCTTTGTATTACGAAGCAAAAATGAAACTGCTTAATCACAAGCGCGACCAATTAACACAAGATGTAGAAAAGTCAGCGTTGATGCGCAGTTATCAAGATATGAAATTAGAATTGATTGCTCGCAAACGACAATGGAACTTGTTGCGAGCTCAATATGCTTAGTCGCGCTGCGTTTATCGCACTGCTCACGTTTGTTATTGGTATAAGCGTCGCTTATGCCAATAACTTGGCTCAGCAAGAGCAGAGTGATGAGTTTCACATCTATCTGGTGCGTCACGCTGAAAAAACCGCAGACAAAGATGACCCTAACCTAACAGAATGCGGCCAAAAGCGAGCTCAACATATTGCCCAATTGCTAAATGAGCTAGCTATTCGTAACATCTTTTCGACCCCTTATAATCGCACTCAGCAAACTGCCGCGCCTTTAGCTGCAGAGCTAGAACTTGATGTCACTGTCTATTCACCATTAGAACTTGAGCTGTTTGCCGACAAGCTATTAACGATTAAAGGCAATACCTTAGTCGTTGGTCATAGCAACACCACACCGGTATTGGCAGGTCTTTTGGTCGATGAAGATCTACAGCCATTTGCGGAAACGATTTACGATCGCTTATATAAAGTAGACGTAAAAAAAGGAAAAGCCTCATTACAAATACTGCAACAAGGCTTTTCCTGTGATCAGTAGCAAATAATTAATACAGACTTTTATCGACCGGTTTAGTGCCAGGTTCTAATAGTTCTGCTTTATACACCTTAAACGGTTCACCCCATTGCTGCGTGGTCATCACATCTTTCATGACATGACCGTAAATTTTAACTTTCGCACCATCTTGCTGCATCGATTTGTCTAAACCGAAGGGTAGAAAACGTTCGCCATTATCACCATGAAAGCCGTAAAACCCACCTTCAAAACTGTAATACGTTAATGTGCCAGTAAACCAAGTAGCGTTAATGTCGCCCTTACTCAATTCATCCACGGGTGGTGTTTGGTTTGGCATAACAACGTCCTGTTTAGGTTTTCTTAATGGTGCTTTCTTGGTTGCCTGCTGCTCAACACTTGCTTGAACTTGTGCGGTTTCTTGCTCGGAGCCGGCACAAGCAACAAGTGTTGTTACACTCAAGCCCGTTACTAGCGCGCTAAAAAGCGCCTTATTTAATATCGTCATAAGCCATCACTGTTTTATTGTTTATTATCTCTGATCATCAGAGCCTTATTAACGCTAATAGTTCCTGAATTTGCCCCACTTGTAAAGCCAAGTAGGGCCAGATTTAGGTTATTCTGACTTATGCACATGCACATCCATTTGCGGATATGGAATATTAAGACCTTCTTGATTGAACACTTTGTAAATTTGCTCATTCATTGCGAAATACACATCCCAATAATCCGCAGCATCTACCCATGCCCGAACCGCAAAGTTAACTGAACTGTCGGCTAACTCTGAAACGGCAATAAATACCTCTGGATCTTTTAAAATGCGCTCGTCGGCATCACATAATTTGCGCATAACTTGTTTTGCCTGATCGACATCATCACCGTAACCGATACCAAACGTCCAATCGACACGGCGTGTTTCTTCAGTTGAGTAATTGATCATCGACCCTGTCGCCAACGGACCATTTGGAATAATAATGGTTTTATTATCTGGTGTTTTCATGATGGTATTAAAAATTTGAATTTCAGATACTTTACCTATATAGCCTTGCGCATCAATGACATCGCCTATTTCGTATGGCTTAAATATTAAGATCATCACCCCACCTGCAAAATTTTGCAAAGTACCCGATAACGCCATACCAATGGCTAAACCAGCGGCACCTAATATCGCGATAAACGAGGTCATTTCAATACCAAGCATGCTCAATACGGTAATAACCAGCAGTACTTTTAACAAGGCTTGACACAAGCCTCTAATAAACGGCTTCAGCGATTGATCAACATCGCCCTTCTCTAGCGCTTTGTTGAGCGCCAACATGATGCCCTTTATCACCCAAGAACCGACAATCCATACCAATATGGCACCAACCAGTTTTGGACCATAAAGTATGATCATCTCAATTATATCGGCGGTAATTTTATCGTAATCCATTGTTTTCCCCTATCTTTTGCTTACTATAAAAATAGCTGATTTTTTCAATTAGGGGAATGACTTCGGACATTATTGAAAAATTTTACGGCTAATGTAATGAACAGGCTCGATAGAACAGATTTGGGTAATAGTTAAATTTATCTATGGCTATGAGCAGACACTGCAATTTATCGCCGCTAACAAACCACATGGCGACAAACAGAACACTTCATCCATGAAGTCGTTCTAATACTTGCAATAATTAACAAAGGCAAGTAACACTCTGTCTGCGGTTATTTGCATCGTTTTGTCATCTCTTTCGTGGATAGTAAACACAACAAGCCAATCAAGATCTCAATCATAATGATATATTGACCAGCGCCTACAACATGCGGGGAAGACGGTGCCTATTAACAAGGGTTACAAGAGACCGCAACTCGCTCACACCAGACATTAACCTTTTCAATTAGTTAACATCAAATATGTATTAAACGCGTAAAAACAAAAAGAGCGCCTATGCGCTCTTTTGGGGCTGTATTGTAAGGCTCTATCGTCGGGCCAGAGGCCCTCGTCCTCACTCGCTAAAAATAGTCCAAGCAGACTGTTCTCTTAACGCGCTCGGTCATCACGGAATACCGTGAAGTTGCCCATATCTTAAAACAAAAAAGAGCGCCTAAGCGCTCTTTTTTAAGGTTTGGTTTGTAACCAAATCAATCAATGACCACCACGGATGGTGGAAACACAATTAATGCAGGAGCAATTAATTGTTAGTCGATGATTTTAGATACAACACCAGCACCTACTGTACGGCCACCTTCACGGATAGCGAAGCGTAAACCTTCGTCCATCGCGATTGGGTTGATAAGCTCAACAACAAACTTCAAGTTGTCGCCTGGCATTACCATTTCTACACCTTCTGGAAGCTCTACTGCACCAGTGATGTCTGTCGTACGGAAGTAAAACTGTGGACGGTAACCTTTAAAGAATGGCGTGTGACGACCACCTTCATCTTTGGTTAGTACGTATACTTCTGATTCGAACTTAGTGTGAGGAGTGATTGAACCTGGCTTAGCAAGTACTTGACCACGTTGAACTTCATCACGCTTAGTACCACGTAGAAGAACACCACAGTTCTCACCAGCACGACCTTCGTCTAGAAGCTTACGGAACATCTCTACACCAGTACAAGTTGTCGTCGTCGTTTCTTTAATACCAACGATTTCTACGTCTTCACCAACTTTGATGATACCGCGCTCAACACGACCAGTAACAACTGTACCACGACCTTGGATTGAGAATACATCTTCGATTGGAAGAATGAAGTCACCGTCAATCGCACGCTCTGGCTCTGGAATGTAAGTATCTAGTGCTTCTGCAAGTTCTAGTATTTTCGCTTCCCAATTAGCTTCGCCGTTCAATGCACCTAGTGCTGAACCTTGGATAACTGGTAGGTCATCACCTGGGAAGTCATATTCTGAAAGAAGTTCACGAACTTCCATCTCTACTAGCTCAAGTAGCTCTTCGTCATCAACCATGTCACATTTGTTCATGAATACGATGATGAAAGGTACACCAACCTGACGTGAAAGAAGGATGTGCTCACGTGTTTGTGGCATTGGACCATCTGTCGCTGCAACTACTAGAATCGCGCCGTCCATTTGTGCCGCACCTGTGATCATGTTTTTAACGTAATCGGCGTGACCAGGACAGTCTACGTGTGCGTAGTGACGAGTCTCTGTATCGTACTCAATGTGAGAAGTGTTGATTGTGATACCACGCTCACGCTCTTCTGGAGCGTTATCGATTTGAGCGAAATCACGTACTTCACCACCGTGAGTTTTAGTTAAAACTGCAGAGATTGCAGCTGTTAGAGTTGTCTTGCCGTGGTCAACGTGGCCGATAGTACCAACGTTAACGTGCGGCTTCGAACGTTCAAATTTTTCTTTAGCCATCTTAAATGTACCTTAAAGTTAAAGTTGCCTGTTATTACAGACGAGTAATTGAATTTGTTATTTTTAAATTTCAGGGGCAGTATTAATACTGACCACCTTCAATAATTGCATCAGTTACATTTTTTGGTGCTTCAGCATACTGCTTAAACTCCATCGAATATGATGCGCGGCCCTGCGTTGCACTGCGAAGGTCGGTTGCATAACCAAACATTTCACCAAGTGGTACAACGGCATTAACCAATTTCATGCCGGCAGGACCTTCATCCATACCTTCAATCATGCCACGGCGACGGTTGAGGTCACCAACAACATCACCCATGTTTAATTCAGGGGTGGTTACTTCAACCTTCATCACAGGTTCAAGCAAAACTGGACTTGCATCCAAAGCGCCTTGCTTAAAGCCCATAGATGCGGCGATTTTGAATGCCATTTCATTCGAGTCAACATCATGGAATGAACCATCAAATAATGTAACTTTAATGTCTAGCATTGGGAAACCGGCGAGAACACCGTTATCCATCTGTTCGCTACAGCCTTTTTCTACGGCTGCCCAATATTCGCGTGGTACTGCACCACCAACGATTTCTGATTCAAACTGGAAGCCTGCGCCTTCTTCAAGCGGCTCCATTTTAAGCCATACATGACCAAATTGACCACGACCGCCAGATTGACGCACAAACTTACCTTCAACTTCTACAGCTTTGCGGATAGTTTCACGATAAGAAACTTGTGGCTTACCAACGTTTGCATCAACTTTAAATTCACGCTTCATACGATCAACGATGATATCTAGGTGCAATTCACCCATACCAGAAATGATCGTTTGTCCTGTCTCTTCGTCGGTCTCGACTCTAAAAGACGGGTCTTCAGCCGCAAGCTTACCAAGCGCCATACCCATTCTTTCCTGATCAACCTTGGTTCTCGGCTCAACAGCAACAGAGATAACTGGCTCTGGGAATTCCATACGCTCTAGGGTGATAACGTTTTGCTGATTACACAACGTGTCACCTGTGGTCACATCTTTCATGCCGATTAGGGCTGCAATGTCACCTGCGCGAACTTCTTTAATTTCTTCTCGGTTATTTGAATGCATTTGCACAATACGGCCAATGCGTTCTTTTTTACCTTTAACCGGGTTGTAGACCATATCACCAGTGCTTAACACACCAGAATAGACACGAACGAAAGTTAGTGTACCCACAAATGGGTCAGTCGCGATTTTAAACGCTAACGCGGCAAATGGCGCGCTATCGTCTGCTTCACGAGTGTCTTCGCTCTCATTTTTATCGTCTTTAATACCTTTAATCGCTTCAACTTCTGTTGGCGACGGCAAGTATTCAACAACAGCATCCAACACAGCTTGAACACCTTTGTTCTTAAATGCACTACCGCATGTAGTTAGTACAATCTCGTTTTTCAGAGTAAGGGTACGTAATGCAGTTTTAATTTCTTGCTCAGACAGTTCACCTTCTTCAAGGTATTTGTCCATCAGCTCTTCACTGGCTTCTGCGGCGGCTTCAACTAAGTTTTCATGCCATTCTTGTGCGAGGTCAACCATATCCACTGGGATATCTTCGTATTCGAAGGTGGTGCCTTGGTCCGCTTCGTTCCAGTTGATCGCTTTCATTTTAACTAGGTCTACAACACCAGTGAATTCTTCTTCAGCGCCGATAGCTAGCTGAATTGGTACCGCGTTGGCACCTAAACGATCTTTACATTGCTTGACAACATTTAAGTAGTCAGCGCCCATACGGTCCATCTTATTGACGAAAACCATACGCGGGACTTTATATTTTTCCATTTGACGCCAAACCGTTTCGGTTTGCGGTTGAACGCCAGATGAACCACAAAGCACAAGCACCGCGCCGTCTAATACGCGCAATGAACGTTCTACTTCAATGGTGAAATCTACGTGGCCTGGAGTATCAATAATATTAATACGGTGGTCATCAAACTGACCCTGCATGCCTTTCCAGAAACAGGTTGTCGCAGCCGAGGTAATGGTAATACCACGCTCTTGTTCTTGTTCCATCCAGTCCATCGTCGCAGCGCCGTCATGAACTTCACCAATTTTATGAGATAAACCGGTGTAGAACAAAACACGTTCTGTTGTAGTCGTCTTACCTGCATCTACGTGTGCAGCTATACCAATGTTACGGTAACGATCTATAGGGGTCTTACGAGCCACTACTGGATTCCTCTAAATTACGGATGTTCCTGAAACTAACTTTCAAAAGTATCAGCGATTTACTTTTGAAAATAAGCTTAGTTATTTTAATTATTAGCTAATGTGTTTTCTTGTTTTAAGTAAGAAAAGCGCAGCGGCAAATGCCGCTGCGCTTGTCATTATTACCAACGGTAATGAGCGAATGCTTTGTTAGCTTCAGCCATTCTGTGAACGTCTTCACGTTTCTTCACAGCTGAACCTTTGTTTTCAGAAGCATCTAACATTTCGTTAGCTAGGCGTTGAGCCATTGATTTTTCACCACGTTTACGAGCAGCGTCAACTAACCAGCGCATGGCTAGAGCATTACGACGTACTGGACGTACTTCTACTGGAACTTGGTAAGTTGAACCACCAACACGACGAGATTTAACCTCTACGTGTGGACGGATGTTCTCAAGAGCAACTTCAAAAGATTCTAAGTGATCTTTCTCAGGGTTCTTTTCCGATAGAATGTCTAGTGCACCGTATACAATTTTTTCTGCTACAGATTTTTTGCCATCAACCATAAGGATGTTGATGAATTTTGCTAAAAGTTCGTTTTTAAACTTCGGATCAGGTAATATTTTACGCTGACCTACAACACGTCTTCTTGGCATTTTAAATTCTCCGATTTAGCTTCAGGGTTATCCCAAAACAATTAAATATTAAATGTTAGTTTGGCCTTACTTGACGGAGAACCGTTAAGATTTAGGGCGCTTAGCACCGTACTTAGAACGGCCTTGTCTACGATCGTTAACACCAGAACAATCTAGTGCGCCACGAACGGTGTGATAGCGAACACCTGGTAAGTCTTTAACACGACCACCACGGATTAGAATAACGCTATGCTCTTGCAAGTTGTGACCTTCACCACCGATGTAAGATGTAACTTCGAAGCCGTTAGTTAGACGAACACGAGCTACTTTACGTAGTGCTGAGTTAGGTTTTTTAGGTGTAGTTGTGTACACACGAGTACATACACCGCGACGTTGAGGACAAGCTTGCAACGCTGGAACGTTACTTTTTTGTACCTGCTTAACACGTGGCTTACGTACTAATTGGTTAATAGTTGCCATTATAGCTCCTGATTAGTTAAAACTGATGTGATTAAGGGGTATTTGGACCGCCTTTATTCACACCCTCATAAACGTGAAAAATCCCTACCATAACAGTAGGTCGCGGAATTTTATTAGTGATGGGGGTAACTGTCAAGCAAAGAGTCAAAGATCATTGATCTTTTTTGATCGATAAGTGTACAAAAAAGGGGATCATTGCGATCCCCTTTTAAAGTGCTTTAAACGTTGGCTAACAATTAGTCATTGTCAGATGGCTTGTTACTTTCTTGTGAAAGTTCACCAAAACTGCTTAGCATTTCTGCGTTCAGTGCGTCGGTTAATGCCTGCTCTGCATCTTCAGCAGAAACAGTTGATTCTTCTTCACCTTCAACAGCTTGCACTGCACGGTTCTTGTGATACGCATAACCAGTACCAGCAGGAATCAAACGACCAACGATAACGTTTTCTTTCAGACCACGTAAGTCATCTTTCTTACCAGCAACAGCTGCTTCAGTAAGAACACGAGTAGTTTCCTGGAACGATGCCGCTGAGATAAATGACTCAGTTGCTAGCGATGCCTTGGTAATACCCATTAGCATGATGTTGAATTCAGCTGGCTTCTTGCCTGCTGCTTCCAGTTCACGGTTAGCAATGTTAACGCGAGCAACTTCAACTTGCTCACCTGCTAAGAATTCACTGTCACCACCATCAAGGATTTCACACTTACGGATCATCTGACGTACGATAACTTCGATGTGCTTATCATTAATCTTAACACCTTGCAGACGGTAAACGTCTTGCACTTCGTTAACGATATAGTTAGCAACATCAGAGATACCACGTAGACGCAAGATATCGTGTGGAGACTCTGGACCATCGGCGATAACTTCACCCTGTAGTACAGATTCACCCTCAAACACGTTAAGTTGACGCCACTTAGGAATCATCTCTTCGTATACTTCACCACTTGGTTGAGTGATTTGTAGACGACGCTTACCTTTGGTTTCTTTACCGAAACCAATGATACCTGTCTTCTCAGCAAGAATCGCAGGCTCTTTCGGCTTACGTGCTTCAAACAAGTCAGCAACACGTGGTAGACCACCGGTAATATCACGAGTTTTCGAAGACTCTTGAGGGATACGTGCTAGCGCATCACCGATACCTACTTCAGCACCATCTTCAAGGTTTACGATAGCGTTACCTGGTAAGAAGTATTGTGCTGGAATTTCAGTACCAGCGATCATTACGTCTTTACCTTTGGCATCAACTAGCTTAACCATTGGACGCATTTCTTTACCTGCTGAGCTACGTTGTGCAGGGTCAGTGATAACGATAGATGATAAACCTGTTAGTTCATCAGTTTGACGCGTCACAGTTACCTGGTCGATAAGGTCAACAAATTTGATCTTACCAGCAACCTCAGTGATGATTGGATGCGTATGCGGATCCCAGTTTGCAATAGTCTCGCCACCGTTGATAGCTTCGCCATCTTTCTTGCCAAGAATTGCACCGTAAGGAACTTTATAACGCTCTTTCTCACGACCTAGCTCATCAATAACAGTAAGTTCTGATGAACGTGAAGTAATAACTAGCTTGTCTTCTGAGTTTGTTACGAACTTAGCGTTTTGTAACTTCAAAGTACCAGTGTTTTTAACTTGAACTGAGTTTTCAGCTGAAGCTCGTGATGCCGCACCACCGATATGGAACGTACGCATCGTTAACTGTGTACCCGGCTCACCGATTGATTGTGCTGCCACAACACCAATTGCTTCACCTTCGTTGATCATATGACCACGTGCTAAATCACGACCGTAACAATGCTTACAAATACCAAAGTCAGTTTCACAAGTAATGATTGAACGAACCCATACTTGATCAACAGAATGTTCTTCTAATGTGTCACAATCTGCTTCATCTAATAATGAGTTACGTGCGAACAATACATCTTCAGTACCTGGAATCAACACGTCTTGAGCAACAACACGACCTAGAACACGTTCGCGTAATGGTTCAACAACATCACCACCTTCGATAAGTGGTGTCATCAATAGACCATCTTCAGTGCCACAATCAGCTTCAGTTACAACCAAATCTTGTGCAACGTCAACTAGACGACGAGTTAAGTAACCCGAGTTAGCTGTTTTCAATGCCGTATCGGCCAAACCTTTACGAGCACCGTGAGTCGAGATGAAGTACTGAAGTACGTTCAGACCTTCACGGAAGTTCGCCGTGATTGGTGTTTCGATGATTGAACCATCTGGTTTTGCCATTAGACCACGCATACCCGCCAACTGACGAATCTGAGCGGCACTACCACGAGCACCAGAGTCGGCCATCATAAAGATTGAGTTGAAAGAGTCTTGCTCTTCCATTTCGCCGTCACGGTTTAAGATTTGCTCTTTCGATAAGTTGTCCATCATCGCTTTCGAAACTTTTTCGTTAGCAGATGACCAGATATCGATTACTTTGTTGTATTTCTCACCAGCTGTTACAAGACCAGATTCGAACTGTTGTTGAATCTCTTTAACTTCTTCTTCAGCTGCATCGATGATGGTGTATTTCTCATCAGGAATAACCATATCGTCAATACCAACAGACGCACCAGCGATCATCGCGTAGTGGAAACCTGTGTACATAATGTGGTCGGCAAAGATAACAGTATCTTTAAGACCTAAGTTACGGTACGCATGGTTAATTAGGTTAGAGATTTGCTTCTTACCTAAAGTTTTGTTGATGATTTCAAATGGAAGACCTTTCGGACATACCATCCAAAGTAATGAACGACCAACTGTTGTATCGATAAGTGAAGTAACTTCTTCACCATCAATCAACTGAGTGATACGCACTTTAACACGAGAGTGTAATTCGGCCATTTCAGTGCGGTAGGCTTTTTCAGCTTCTTCAGGAGAGCCGAATACCATGCCTTCACCTTTACCGTTAACACAGTCACGCGTTAGGTAATATAAACCTAAAACAACATCCTGAGATGGTACGATGATTGGGTCACCGTTCGCAGGAGATAGTACGTTGTTGGTAGACATCATTAGCGCACGTGCTTCTAACTGAGCTTCAATCGTTAGAGGTACGTGTACAGCCATTTGGTCACCATCGAAGTCAGCGTTATACGCCGCACAAACTAATGGGTGAAGCTGAATCGCTTTACCTTCGATAAGTACTGGTTCAAATGCTTGGATACCAAGTCTGTGAAGTGTTGGTGCACGGTTAAGCATAACCGGGTGTTCACGGATTACTTCATCAAGTACATCCCAAACTTCACCAACTTCACGTTCTACTAGCTTCTTAGCCGCTTTAATCGTAGTCGCTAAACCACGTGCTTCTAGCTTGCCGTATATAAATGGTTTGAATAGCTCAAGAGCCATCTTCTTCGGAAGACCACACTGGTGCAAACGAAGCGTTGGACCAACGGTAATTACAGAACGACCTGAATAGTCAACACGCTTACCTAGAAGGTTTTGACGGAAACGACCTTGCTTACCTTTGATCATGTCAGCAAGAGATTTCAGAGGACGCTTGTTAGAACCCGTGATTGCACGACCACGACGACCGTTATCTAGAAGTGCATCAACAGACTCTTGTAGCATACGTTTTTCGTTACGTACGATAATATCTGGTGCAACTAGGTCTAGAAGACGCTTCAAACGGTTGTTACGGTTGATTACACGACGGTAAAGGTCATTCAAATCAGACGTTGCAAAACGGCCACCATCTAGTGGTACTAGAGGACGCAAATCTGGTGGAAGAATCGGTAGAACCGACATAATCATCCACTCTGGCTTGTTACCAGATTGAGCGAAGGCTTCCATAAGCTTAAGACGCTTAGTGATCTTCTTACGCTTAGTTTCACTACCAATTTCTGGAAGCTCTTCACGCATTTGCTCGATTTCAGCGTTAAGGTCAATTTCTTTAAGAAGCGCAAGGATTGCTTCTGCACCCATCTTCGCTTCAAATTCATCACCGTGCTCTTCTAGTGCATCTAGGTACTCTTCTTCAGTCAAAATTTGACCAACTTCAAGAGTCGTCATACCGGCTTCAGTTACCACGTATGATTCAAAATACAATACACGCTCAATATCACGTAAGGTCATGTCTAAAAGTAGACCGATACGAGATGGAAGAGATTTAAGGAACCAAATGTGAGCTACTGGGCTAGCTAGTTCAATGTGACCCATACGATCACGACGAACTTTAGTTAAGGTAACTTCTACGCCACACTTCTCACAAATAACACCACGGTGCTTCAAGCGTTTGTACTTACCACACAAACACTCATAATCTTTTACAGGGCCGAAAATTCGCGCACAGAAAAGACCGTCACGTTCAGGTTTGAACGTACGGTAGTTGATGGTTTCAGGCTTCTTCACTTCACCGAATGACCATGAACGAATCATGTCAGGTGAAGCTAGGCCGATGCGAATACCATCGAATTCTTCAGTTTGATTTTGTTGCTTAAGAAACTTAAGTAAATCTTTCACACTCTGTCTCCTGTCGGAGTTAACATCTGGGAGGGCTTGCGCCCTCCCGTTACATTCTTTTGCTTAGAACCTAAGCCTTACTCTTGATCCAACTCAATGTTGATACCAAGTGAACGAATCTCTTTCAACAATACGTTAAACGATTCAGGCATACCAGGTTCCATGCGATGGTCACCATCAACAAGGTTTTTATACATCTTGGTACGACCGTTAACGTCATCAGACTTAACAGTAAGCATTTCTTGTAGAGTATAAGCAGCACCATAAGCTTCAAGTGCCCATACCTCCATCTCACCGAAACGCTGGCCACCGAACTGAGCTTTACCACCCAGAGGTTGCTGTGTAACAAGAGAGTAAGAACCTGTTGAACGCGCATGCATTTTGTCATCAACCAAGTGGTTAAGTTTCAGCATGTACATGTAACCTACAGTTACAGGACGCTCAAACGCACGACCGGTACGACCATCATAAAGCGTGAATTGACCGCTTTCTGGCATGTCCGCTAGACGGAATAGTTCTTTGATTTCTTTCTCAGCTGCACCATCGAATGCAGGGGTTGCGATAGGCAAACCAGCACGAAGGTTATCAGCAAGACGCATTACTTCGTCATCAGAGAAGTTGTCAATGTCCACAACTTGGCGAGATTCACCAACCGCATATACATCTTTCAAGAATGTACGCAGCTTAGCTAGCTCTTGTTGTTCTTTGATCATGCGGTCAATCTTCTCACCGATACCGCGTGCAGCCATACCTAAGTGAGTTTCAAGAATCTGACCGATGTTCATACGTGACGGTACACCCAATGGGTTAAGTACGATATCAACCGGCTCACCGTTTTCATCGTATGGCATATCTTCTACCGGAACTACGTTAGAGATAACACCTTTGTTACCGTGACGACCTGCCATTTTGTCACCAGGTTGTAAGTGACGTTTAACAGCAAGGTAAACTTTAACAATCTTAAGAACGCCAGGTGCCAAATCATCACCTTGAGTGATCTTGCGACGCTTGGTTTCATATTTCTTATCGAAGTCTGCTTTGATTGCATCATATTGCTCAGCAATTTGCTCAAGCTCAGTTTGTTGACCTTCGTCAGACAAGCTTTGCGTTAACCACTGATCACGAGACATACCGTTAAGGTCGCTCTCATTCATGCCAGCAGACATAAGCAATTTCTTCGCACGAGCGTAGATACCATCTTCTAGAATTGAGAATTCGTCACCAAGGTCTTTCTTAACCTCTTGTAACTGCATTTCTTCAATTTCTAATGCACGCTTATCTTTTTCAACACCATCACGGGTGAATACTTGAACATCGATGATAGTACCTTGAACAGAGTTAGGTACACGTAGCGAGCTGTCTTTAACGTCAGCAGCTTTCTCACCGAAGATAGCGCGTAGAAGTTTTTCTTCTGGTGTAAGTTGAGTTTCACCTTTAGGTGTAACCTTACCTACTAAGATGTCGCCACCTTTCACTTCAGCACCAATGTAAACAACACCAGACTCATCTAGCTTGCTTAGTGCTGACTCACCAACATTCGGAATATCAGAAGTAATTTCTTCTGAACCTAGCTTAGTATCACGAGCGATACAGCTTAGTTCCTGAATGTGGATCGTTGTGAAGCGATCTTCTTTCGTCACACGCTCAGAAATCAACATCGAATCCTCGAAGTTGTAACCATTCCAAGGCATGAATGCGATACGCATATTTTGACCTAGAGCCAACTCACCTAAATCGGTAGAAGGACCATCAGCTAACACGTCACCACGTTGTACCGGCTCGCCAACGTTACACGTTGGACGTTGGTTGATACAGGTGTTTTGGTTTGAACGTGTGTATTTGGTCAAGTTGTAGATATCGATACCAGCTTCACCTGGAACCATTTCGCTTTCGTTAACACGTACAACAATACGAGACGCATCAACGTAATCTACTACACCACCACGCTTGGCTACGGCTGTTACACCAGAGTCAACTGCGATGGTTTTTTCCATACCTGTACCAACAAGTGGCTTGTCAGCTTTCAATGTAGGAACGGCTTGACGTTGCATGTTCGCACCCATCAATGCACGGTTCGCATCATCGTGTTCAAGGAATGGAATAAGTGATGCCGCCACAGAAATGATTTGCTGTGGAGATACATCCATATATTGGACTTGATCCGAAGACATTAACGTAAATTCGTTCTTGTGACGACATGGTACAAGCCCGTCAACAAGTGTGCCTTCTTCGTCTACTTCCGCGTTTGCCTGTGCAATAACGAAGTTACCTTCTTCAATTGCAGACAAGTAATCGATTTCATCTGTAACTAAGCCATCGATAACTTTACGATATGGTGTTTCTAGGAAACCGTAATCGTTAGTACGAGCATAAGAAGACAATGAGTTGATCAAACCGATGTTTGGACCTTCAGGCGTTTCGATTGGACATACACGACCATAGTGGGTCGGGTGAACATCTCGAACCTCAAAACCAGCACGTTCACGTGTCAAACCACCTGGGCCTAACGCTGAGATACGACGCTTATGAGTTACTTCTGAAAGCGGGTTGTTTTGATCCATGAATTGAGACAATTGCGATGAACCAAAGAACTCTTTAACGGCAGCAGATATCGGCTTAGCGTTAATTAAATCTTGTGGCATTACTGCATCAAGATCACCAAGAGACAAACGCTCACGAACCGCACGTTCAACACGTACAAGACCTACGCGGAACTGGTTCTCTGCCATTTCACCTACAGAACGAATACGACGGTTACCTAAGTGATCGATATCATCGACTTCACCTTTACCATCGCGAATAGCGATTAAGGTTTTCATTACCGAGGTAATATCGTCGTTAGATAAAACACCTTCGCCAGTAGATTCGCTGCGACCAACACGACGGTTAAACTTCATACGACCAACGTTTGATAAATCATAACGCTCTTCAGAGAAGAATAAGTTGTCAAATAACGCTTCTGCAGCTTCTTTCGTTGGTGGCTCACCTGGGCGCATCATTCGATAAATTTCAACAAGCGCTTCTAAACGGTTACTTGTTGAGTCGATGCGAATGGTGTCTGACATGTATGAACCACAATCGAATTCATTCATGTAAAGAGTGTCTAGCGACTTATGACCCGCTTCAACTAGCTCAGCTACTGATTCAAGAGTTAGCTCGTCATTCGCTTGTGCGATAACTTCACCGGTGCTCTTGTTTACATAGTCTTTCGATAATACACGGCCAACGATGTAATCCGCAGGTACTTCAAGAGTACTTACTTTTTCTTTAGCTAATGCACGAATGTGGCGAGCAGTGATACGACGACCTTGCTCCACTAATACATCACCACTTGGCATCTTGATATCGAATGTCGCGGTTTCACCACGAAGACGCTCTGGAATCAATTCCATAACCATCTTGCTTTTCTTGATATCAAAACGCGTGGTTTCGTAGAACATTGCCAGAATTTCTTCTGTTGAATATTCTAATGCACGTAAGATGATTGACGCCGGTAATTTACGACGACGGTC
Source organism: Thalassotalea sp. Y01 (assembly GCF_012932945.1). Lineage (NCBI taxonomy): Bacteria > Pseudomonadati > Pseudomonadota > Gammaproteobacteria > Alteromonadales > Colwelliaceae > Thalassotalea > Thalassotalea sp. Y01. The sequence continues at coordinate 11,203 of NZ_JABBXG010000008.1, read as the reverse complement.
AATACGTACGAATAGGTTATCTTTCGGATCGAATTCGAAATCTAACCAAGAACCACGGTAAGGGATTACACGTGCATTATAAAGCACTTTACCCGATGAGTGAGTTTTACCTTTGTCATGATCAAAGAATACACCAGGTGAACGGTGTAACTGAGATACGATTACACGTTCAGTACCATTGATAACGAACGTACCGTTCTCTGTCATCAATGGGATTTCGCCCATGTAAACTTCTTGTTCTTTAATATCTTTAACTGTACCAGGGGCAGCTTCTTTATCGTAAATTACCATACGTAATTTAACGCGTAGAGCCGCAGAATAGGTTACGCCACGGATTTGACATTCTTTAACGTCAAATAAAGGCTCGCCTAAACGGTAGCTAACGTATTGTAATTCTGAATTACCAGAATAACTTTTGATTGGGAATACACTACGGAATGCAGCTTCTAAACCAACTGTACCCGTTTCATCGATATCAATAAACTTGCGGAAAGATTCGAGTTGGATAGACAACAGGAATGGATAATCCATTACCTGAACGCTCTTACCAAAATCCTTTCGAATACGCTTCTTCTCAGAATAAGAGTAAACCATGGGTTCCTCATCTTGCTCGTTATGGCCAACCTGACTGCCAGGTGGCACGGTCAGGAGTAAATCTTTTTAAATTTTAAGCAAATATCTCTTAGCTTATTTGCTTAAAACTTACACTCAGTTCTTTATATAAAAAAAAACCTCAACCGGCGAAAATTTCCGCAAGTTGACAATTATTTATATATTAGAACTAGTGTTTACGCTAAAAAAGACAGTAACTTACAACACTAACAAGTTAATATTTAAAACACAATCTCTTTTAGCGCAAAAAGGCCGGTGACATTTGTCACCAGCCATTGCCTATATTATTAGGCAGCTAATCTGTATAGATACAGATTACTTGATAGCAACAGTTGCGCCTGCAGCTTCAAGGTCAGCTTTAAGAGCTTCAGCTTCTGCTTTATCAATGCCTTCTTTAAGAGCTTTAGGAGCAGCTTCAACTAGCTCTTTAGCTTCTTTAAGACCTAGGCCAGTTGCGCCACGTACAGCTTTGATTACAGCAACTTTCTTGTCACCGAAGCTTTCAAGAACTACGTCAAATTCAGTTTGCTCAGCAGCAGCCGCACCAGCGTCGCCACCAGCTACAGCAACAGCAGCAGCAGCAGATACGCCGAACTTCTCTTCCATAGCTTCAACTAATTCAACAACATCCATTACTGACATTTCAGCAATAGCATTTAAGATATCTTCTTTAGAGATAGACATGATTATCTTTCCTATTTTTAATTAACAGCACATTCAAATTAGGGCTGTTAGGTATAACTATATAAATACAAGTTAACAGCGCTATTAAGCTGCTTCTTGCTCTTTCTGATCGCGAACTGCAGCAAGTGTGCGGGCAAGTTTGCCTGCAGATGCTTCTTTCATTGCGCTCATTAAACGTGCAATTGCTTCGTCGTAAGTTGGTAGTTTCGCTAATACCGAAACTTCTACCGCGTTACCTTCAAATGCTGCTGCTTTAAGTTCTAAGTTTTCGTTTTCTTTAGCGAAATCTGAGAACAAACGAGCTGCTGCACCTGGGTGTTCGTTAGAGAATGCAATCAAAGATGGACCAACTAAAGAATCTTTAACAGATTCAAAATCAGTACCTTCTAAAGCACGACGTGCTAACGTGTTACGAACGACTTTCATCCATACACCGTTTTCACGAGCTTGCTTACGTAAAACTGTAATTGCATCAACTGTAACACCGCGTGAATCTGCGATTACAACTGATTGAGCGCCAGCAGCTGCTTCTTGAACTTCAGCAACAATTGCTTTTTTATCATCAAGATTGATAGCCATCGGCTTTAACTCCTGGTTTACCGGCTAACCGGTATTTAAATCTCTTAAGCTAATCATTAGCTTAAGCCTTTACGGCGAGATCCAGAATTCTTAGGAAAAATATCTGGGTAACACCATCTACGTAGGGAATTAAGTGGTTAGCGCCACACTCATAAAGTGCTTAAGGGTTTAACAACACCTACGGTCTTGGACGGGAGCTTGAAAATCTACAATTTACCCTAAGGTTAGAATCATAGTGACAAGCACCTACCAAATTTTTAGGGGCGAAATTATATGCTAATTTCCACCCCTTGTAAACGGTCAATTAAGCTTCAGTTAAAGAACCTTGAGCAACGGCAATACCGGCACCCATAGTAGTCGATAAACTGATTTTCTTAATGTAAGCGCCTTTCGCTTGTGCTGGCTTCACTTTCTTAAGTGCAGCTAGCAATGCAACAAGGTTCGCTTCGATTTGATCGCTTTCAAAGTCAACCTTACCGATTGTAGAATGGATGATACCATTCTTGTCGTTACGGTAACGGATTTGACCAGCTTTTGCGTTTTTAACAGCAGTCGCTACGTCTGGAGTCACGGTACCAACTTTCGGGTTAGGCATTAGACCACGTGGACCTAATACTTGACCTAGTTGACCTACAACACGCATTGCGTCTGGAGTAGCGATAACAACGTCAAAGTTCATTTCGCCAGCCTTAACTTGTTCAGCTAAGTCTTCCATACCAATGATGTCAGCACCAGCTTCTTGAGCTTTCTCAACGTTTGCACCTTGAGTGAATACTGCAACGCGTACGTCACGACCTGTACCATGTGGAAGTACAGTTGCGCCACGAACGTTTTGATCTGATTTACGAGCATCGATACCAAGTTTGATAGCAACGTCAACACTCTCACGGAATTTAGCAGTAGCTAACTCTTTAAGAAGAGCAACGGCTTCGTTGATTTCATACTCTTTTAATACGTCTACTTTTTCACGTGCAAGACGAGCGCGTTTTGATAATTTAGCCATTGATTAGTCCTCTACCACTAAACCCATTGAACGAGCAGAACCCGCAATGGTACGCACTGATGCTTCTAATGAACCGCCAGTTAGGTCTGGTTCTTTCATCTTAACGATCTCTTCAAGTTGTGCAGTTGTAACTGTACCGACTTTCTCAGTGTTAGGACGTCCTGAACCACTCTTGATACCAGCAGCTTTCTTAAGCAAGTAAGAAGCAGGTGGAGTTTTCGTTTCAAACGTGAATGAGCGATCGTTGTATACAGTAATTACTACTGGAACTGGAGCGCCTTTATCAAGAGAATCTGTTTTTGCGTTGAACGCTTTACAGAATTCCATGATGTTTACACCGTGTTGACCTAGTGCAGGACCAACTGGTGGTGACGGGTTAGCTGCACCAGCAGCAACCTGTAGCTTGATTAAAGCTTGGACTTTCTTAGCCATTGTTTAACACCTTTAGTTTGGGTAGATAACGCTGAAACAATTCAGCTCCCCGGTTAAATAAAAACGACTTTATAGGTTCCCCAAATAAAATCGGCAGCGGATTATATATTAATCAGCGGTCATTTAGCAAGCACTTAACCGTTAGATTGTTTGAAAAAGGGGCATTTAAAGGCTAACACCCTGAAATGCGTTAATTTGCTAATCAATATAAAGCTGCAAAGCGATATCAAAGAATCGTCATTTCAACCCAAAGCAAGGATTTTAAGATGAAAAAATTGCTTTAAAGGATACCCAGAATTCCGACCAGTAAGATCCAGCTACCTAAAAACATTTTTAACTTTTGCGCACCTAGCCATAAGGCTAAATAGCGCGCAACAAACGCACCGACAATAGCACCGGGTGCGGCGAATATCAGCACCTCGGTATTAATCAGTTGTAGGTTTATAAAATAGGCAATGCCACTGATAACCGATAATGCAGAAACAATAACGCCAGCGGCGACAGAGAACATTACCGAAAAACCGCGCAGCAATAAAATAACCGCTAAAATTTCGCCAACGCCCACAGAAATCCAGGCGGTGATGATACCACCGACCAAACTACTCATAGCAATTAACGCAATTTCGCCTTTGGTCAATGTTTTAACGCCACGATGGGTCGAGCGTTTACCAAGATAGACACAGTGATATAAGACAATAACGCCAAACACCAAGGAAAATACACTGAAGATGAGGTGTATTGAGGCAACAGGCTGAATAGGCAAGTACTGCACCAAATAAATACCGATGATCGAAAACGGTAAACTGGCTGACAATGCTTGATATAACAGGTTAACCCGTTCTATTTTTTGCTCGCTTTTACCATGAAAGAACACCAGCCATGACAAGCTGCCCATGGTCATGCCAAAACATTGGATAGCGAAACTGGTACCGATGACTTCATTGATTTGCATGCCTAGGGCATCAAAGGAAGGAACAAACACCACACCGCCACCAGCTCCGGTAGAGTTTGCTGCGATGGCACCACCGATGCCTAAAAAGAAGAAACCAAAATATTCACCGATTAATGCCAGTGTGTCAGATTGCATCAGCAACAGGGTTGCCCAAATGGCGATAAACACCATGGCGGCTAGTACGAGTGAGAGATTGCGATTATCTGTAATACGGGAAATCATCAGCAATAAATAACGACATTTTGGCTTACATCTATCCCTCGATAGTATTAAAACTAGCGGACAGGTGCAATTGCTATTAGCGGTAAATGGACACAAAAAAGCCGCGACTAGCGCGGCTTTTAAAATATATATGAATTAGGTTTTTTCGACTTGAACGAATTCTAATTCTACTGGCGTTGAACGACCGAAGATTGAAACAGATACCTTAATGCGGCTCTTTTCATAATCCAGCTCTTCAACAACACCGTTAAAGTCAGCAAATGGACCGTCAACAACGCGAACCACTTCACCTGGTTCGAACAATGTTTTAGGACGCGGAGCATCTGTAGATTCATCAAGACGTTGTAAAATACGATCCGCTTCAGTTTGCGTGATAGGTGCAGGGCGATCCGATGTACCGCCAATGAAACCTAATACACGTGGCACGCTTTTCACTAAGTGCCATGCTTCTTCATCCATAGCCATTTCTACTAGAACATAACCTGGGAAGAATTTACGAGCACTTTTACGCTTTTGACCAGCGCGCATTTCAACTACTTCTTCGGTAGGTACTAAAACCTGACCAAACTTGTCTTCCATGCTGTGAATTTTGATGTGCTCTAAAAGCGTTTTTTGTACGCGAGCTTCATAGCCAGAAAAGGCCTGAACAACGTACCATCTTAATTTAATTTCTTCAGACATTGATTACACCTGTAGCGAAGTAATGAAGCTTACAATTTCATATAATAGACTATCTAGACCCCAAAGAATCAAAGACATAACCAATGTCGCAACAATTACGATACCAGTAGTTTGCATAGATTCTTGTTTCGTAGGCCATACAACTTTGCGTACTTCGGTGCGAGACTCTTTAGCAAACGTGAAAAAGTTTCGACCTTTATCTGTTTGCAAAGCAATAACGCCGGCGACGATAACGGCACCAACAACACCAAGCGCACGGAAAAGCGCTGATTCTTCACCAAAGTAATAGTTACCGTAAACGGCACCACCTAAAAGTAGAAATACGACAATCCACTTTACTGTATCAAGAGAACCACCTTGTGGGGTTTCTGTACTTGCATTCATAACTTCTGACCTGTTCCTGTCAATATCAAGACAAACGCACCCCGCTTAATAGCGAGGTTGGAAAATTTGGCAGGGGTGGAGAGACTCGAACTCCCAACCGTCGGTTTTGGAGACCGCCGTTCTACCAATTGGAACTACACCCCTATATATCAAAGTATCACCGTGATACCGATACACTAATCATGTGATTTCTGTCGTTTCGAAGGGAAAATTAAGAATTACATGAGAAGTGAAGGGCTATTATACTGCCTTGTCGCAATTACTCAAGATTTAATTGGCGTTCTGTACAGCGAAAGCGTGATTTTTTTGTAAAGCATAATTAACTGCCTTTTATCACTATATAATAGCCTTAAGAGCATTAATGCATGTTTAAAATACTGTCTTCGCATTCAAAGTCGACCATGAATTCTGGCTCATGGGGGTACAAATCAGGATGGCGCTCATACAAATAGTCAAAGGCCTGCTTATTTTTGTATTTCAACGACGCCATTAAATTAATATGCGCATCATCGACTTGTGACCGATCAACCAACATGTCGAGCAGCTGCAGGCTTGATTCCTCAGCTTGGTAATCTGAATCTTCTGATGTCTGTATCCTAGCCTTTATTTTTTGTAAATAAGCCAATAATGGATCAGGGCTTTGACTGTCTCTTTTTAATGGCAGTCCTTGATTAATCAAATCGATAATAAGTTCGTTTTGATTTGTCCAATTACTTTTAATTAAGTTATAGATCAGAGTTCTGCCATCGGCTCCATAAGGTGCAAGGTCTTGCGCGTGACGTTCAAGTATTTGCCGTTGCTCATCAGCTTTGTGAGACGCTACCGCTAAGAACATCGAAAAATTTGGGTCTTTAGCAAATAACTTTTCTTGCTCCATTTGTAGTACAAATTCCTTCTTCACCGAATGGTTTGCTAACTCATACAACGCCAAATAGGCATAAGGCTTAATATCATCTGGCGCCGACTCTATTTTCGCTTTATAACTGGCAATTTCTGACGCAGATAATAATGTCTCTCGACGACTGATATCGGTAATACTAATGTCTAAATAAGATGCGGCAAACAACATATTGGTTTCATCAGCAAAGACGCGACATTCTTGTTGGTAAGCTTGTTGCCACAATCCTTCACCAATTTGCGATGCATTGACCTTTTTAATTGCGACATCGCTCACCGGTTGATCAGCTAAGACACACAGCTCTTCTACACTGGGTTGCTTTGCAAGATCCGGATTTTCTTGTTCCAACTCAACAAAGAGTTGTTCAACAGTGGTATCCATCGAAAATTCTGGGGCCGTAACCACCGCTAGCTCTCTGCTCGTTGATAGCTTGTATATCTTAGCGATTTTCGCATAGGTTTGGTTCAAGCTATGAACAAAAACAGCGTCGTCACTTTCAAAAGGCAAGAACTCACCAATTGCATCAAGCATTGTTTGCAGCTGCTGTTGATTAAGTATGCCAAGAAATTCTCGAATTTTATGAAACGAGGCATAGACAACCATTTTACGATATTCATAACTGCTGCCATTAAATTTATCTAAGGCAAGTGCACCAAACTCATCATTATTTAACACCACACTTAAAAAGAATGCGCCAAACCAATCCATCGCTTCCATTTGCGGGTTTAATTGCGCTCGCCTTTCAATGTCAGCGATATATTGCTCAGCAAAATCTTCTTGCTCTGGGGAAACATTAGAATAGGATTGTTTGAAATATACACTGCTATTGTTCTGTGGTTCTGTCGATAAGGTGTATTGCAGAGTAGCAATTTTAGAGAGCACATCAATGTTATCTTCTAGCGTCATGTCGATATTCATCACGCGATTAAGCCAGCGATAGGCTACATCACTATCATAACGATTAAACAGCACGGAAAATAACGCATCGACTTGTTCACCTTCAAGAAACAAACGCGTCGCATGCAACTCTAAAAACCGACTTTTATTACGACTAACGACTCGGTCAAAGTTCTTATAATCGGGGCAGTATTTATCGCTTTGAATCTCATCAATAAGTAATGGTTTTGCCGATTGTGGCAACTCATTTGATAGTGCCGGCGTGATGCTTGGCGTTTCAGTTGTTGATTGTTCAATATCTTGCGACAATTGTTGCGACTCTGGGTTTTGATTGGCCAGATACAAAACAGTGGCCAATACGACAATGATAAGTGTCGCAAATATCGACAGTAGAGGTTTAGACATTTCGTTCCTTGAAAGTAAATAGGCATTAGCTATCTTAGAGTTAGCTCAAAAAGATGTAAAGTAAGGCGTTTATATGTCGCTATGTTTGTCCTCCGGTGACACCATAAATAGTTCCAGTATTGTTTTTCGATTATCAGAAACCTCAAGAGTGCAATACTTAACATGAGTATCAACGGTAAGCTTCTGATCATTCATTTTTGCATCTACAATGACAGACTGAATCGCCATATGCGCTGCAGCTTTGGCGCACTCATCAAGCCAAGCCTCGTTCAATTTAGCATTATCGATATCAAAACCTGAACGACAAGACGATTTAATATAATACCGATTTTCAATCTGAGCCTTTTCAGCCCACCCAGAGTTAATGTGATCTTGCCAATTAAAGCTTTCCTTAAAACTTAAAGACAGGGCTTGGTCATTCAATATTTTGTCACACGCTACTTCTTGGTAACTAAGACTCTTATCATCAAGCTGCTGCACCGTGATACCGGTGTTATTTAGGGAGCGATAAACTAGAACATTAGAGTCTTGATGTGCACACGCATTAAGCAAAACTAAAATCAAAAAAATATAAGGGATAGGTTTTTCACTATATCTCACTCATTATCTCGTGCTGATACAAGCACTCTTGTATCATCATGCTTTGCAATCGGTTCTCAAGCCGTTTCAAATTCACTTTAACTGGCTCCTTTGTGCCATTTGGAGTCGTTCATATATAGAAAGAATTCACCGTCATCCTATCATGCCTTTGGATGGGATCTCCCTTCGTTTCGAGGTGGCTTTGAGGGGCCGTTTTGTGCCAGTAATAGTCATTCACATAATTAGAAAAAGAGCACCAAAGAAGCACGCACATTGTCAGAAAAAGTATACCGTCATCCCACCATGTTTTTGGGTGGGATCTCTACCAGTTTCGAAGTGTCTGTTTTACTTCACCGTTTATTTATCGACTATAGTTGTTCATATATTTGAAAAGGACTTCAAACATGAAACAACCTGCCATATACATTATTTCAAATGATTCAAATACTGTTATCTATGTAGGTGTTACGAGCAATCTACTTAAACGAGTATTTCAACACAAACAGAAGCTTACTGAGGGTTTTAGCAAACGATACAATTTAAGTAAATTGGTTTATTTTGAACTGTATGATGATATGGACAGTGCTATTTATCGAGAAAAAAGATTGAAGAAATGGCAACGTTCATGGAAAGAAAGACTTATTAAGAAAGTAAACCCTGAATGGAAAGATTTATATCGGGAAATACTGTAAATCAATTTTCTTAATCACTGAATGCTGAAGGAGATCCCACCTAAAAACATGGTGGGATGACGTACAAGGAAGTACAAATGCCGATGGATTCAGGATGATTGTTTTCCTAAGGTGACGGCGCTTTTTTTCTAAACCTTGATCAGGCAGCAATTCGCTCTTAACAGACCTTATCCTTTTCAATGAGATAACTCAACTTAGTGCCATTTGCGTCCTTTGACCTTAAACTCGCACCCCATATATAACACTACACTTTTCAATTAATTTGTTATCGCTAACAGGCTTTAATAATGTGATGTTTATCTTTCCTATTTGGTCACTAGTTTCACTTTTTTTTACTTCAAAATAGTAATTTAAAAATGGGAATTTCTTTTCTAAGAGAATATAAGGATAACCAGTAATCGACCAAACACCTTTAAGTTTTTCGTTTCCGTCTTCTACATAACTAAATGTGCCATTTGGTTTTAAATTTATCTCTATATCGGTTTCACATTCAGATGATCTATACACTTTTGCTAAATCAATAGTATTTGTACCGCTATTTGCAGTAATCCCTTTAGGAACAACAAATAAACCAAGTGTATTTTTAGTGTACCAATGGTTAGAAGATACTAAAGAGTTTACATTGTTTACTTCAATATCAAGTTCACTTAGTGCATTTTGGACTTTATCTACTATTTCACTATCATTTACAAAAGGCGAATAAACAATACTTGTAGAATTAATATCTGCTGGGTATTCATGTCGATTAACTTCAACATTAAAACCTTCTTTTTCCAATTTAGATTGGATAGATTTAGCTGATTTTTCATCTAAATATAACTTATTTAAATGTATCGTTGGTGCTGAAGAACAACCTATGATTGAAAAACTTGAGAATAGTAGGATTAGATAAGATAGCTTCATAAAATTCCTTTTTGTGAATAGGCTGGTTATCGCTCACACCAGACATTAACCTTTTCAATTAGTTAACGTCAAATATGTATTAAACACGTAAAAACAAAAAAGAGCGCCTAAGCGCTCTTTTTTAAGGTTTGGTTTGTAACCAAATCAATCGATGACCACCACGGATGGTGGAAACACAATTAATGCAGGAGCAATTAATTGTTAGTCGATGATTTTAGATACAACACCAGCACCTACTGTACGGCCACCTTCACGGATAGCGAAGCGTAAACCTTCGTCCATCGCGATTGGGTTGATAAGCTCAACAACAAACTTCAAGTTGTCGCCTGGCATTACCATTTCTACACCTTCTGGAAGCTCTACTGCACCAGTGATGTCTGTCGTACGGAAGTAAAACTGTGGACGGTAACCTTTAAAGAATGGCGTGTGACGACCACCTTCATCTTTGGTTAGTACGTATACTTCTGATTCGAACTTAGTGTGAGGAGTGATTGAACCTGGCTTAGCAAGTACTTGACCACGTTGAACTTCATCACGCTTAGTACCACGTAGAAGAACACCACAGTTCTCACCAGCACGACCTTCGTCTAGAAGCTTACGGAACATCTCTACACCAGTACAAGTTGTCGTCGTCGTTTCTTTAATACCAACGATTTCTACGTCTTCACCAACTTTGATGATACCGCGCTCAACACGACCAGTAACAACTGTACCACGACCTTGGATTGAGAATACATCTTCGATTGGAAGAATGAAGTCACCGTCAATCGCACGCTCTGGCTCTGGAATGTAAGTATCTAGTGCTTCTGCAAGTTCTAGTATTTTCGCTTCCCAATTAGCTTCGCCGTTCAATGCACCTAGTGCTGAACCTTGGATAACTGGTAGGTCATCACCTGGGAAGTCATATTCTGAAAGAAGTTCACGAACTTCCATCTCTACTAGCTCAAGTAGCTCTTCGTCATCAACCATGTCACATTTGTTCATGAATACGATGATGAAAGGTACACCAACCTGACGTGAAAGAAGGATGTGCTCACGTGTTTGTGGCATTGGACCATCTGTCGCTGCAACTACTAGAATCGCGCCGTCCATTTGTGCCGCACCTGTGATCATGTTTTTAACGTAATCGGCGTGACCAGGACAGTCTACGTGTGCGTAGTGACGAGTCTCTGTATCGTACTCAATGTGAGAAGTGTTGATTGTGATACCACGCTCACGCTCTTCTGGAGCGTTATCGATTTGAGCGAAATCACGTACTTCACCACCGTGAGTTTTAGTTA
>NZ_JABBXG010000007.1:0-244240 GCF_012932945.1 Thalassotalea sp. Y01 | reverse complement strand
ATTGTTAAAGAATTAAGCATTAGACGCATTCGCTAGTGCTTGTTGCTTCTGGGCTTGCCCGAAGCAGGATGTGCATTTTACCCATCCCAGATTTGAAGTCAACCGATTAATTTAAAAAATTTCAAAATAATTTGTTGTCGTTTGTAATTGCCGCATTTGCGCATTCACAAGGTCAAATCTAACTTCTACTGGATGCTCGCCGTTTGGCGCATTCCCTTGTGGAAGTGGAGGCGCATTTTAGGGATTTCTGAGCTGCCGTCAACAGCTAAAATGAAAAAAGATGAATAAAATCGACTGTTCGCTCATTTTATCGGCACATTTGCTTTAATAAGACGATTTAATAACAAAAAACGTTAGAATTTAGGCGTACCACTACGTTGAAGCCAGTTAATTGACGTGCCTTTAGCTTAAATTGCTCTACAACGGGAGTTAGCGAGCTGTTTTTAAACACTTTTTAATCAATATGCATTGAAGTTTGTTAAAATCTGGTTAACATAGGAATTGATTAGATAAAATAATAAAATAACAATCAGGTAAGTACCATGAAATCTCCTCTAGCATTAACTTCTGCGTTCGTCGCAACCGCTATCACCGTTATAGGCTATTTCGCCGCCTCTGTTTCATCTGCTATTGATCAGAGCTCTGTCGCTATCGGCTTATTTATCGGTGCCATTTTAGCGCCGCTAATTATTAAAGCGATGGCTGGTGAAAAAGCTGAAGTAAAAGACATAAAGACACTGTATGTTGGCAACCTTCCATATCGCGCTAATGAAGCGACGGTAAGAAGCTTGTTTTCTGAATACGGTCTCGTTCATTCTGTGCGTCTAATGAAAGATAAACAAACCGGCAAAAGACGTGGTTTTGGTTTTGTTGAAATTTCAGCAGCAGACGCAGGTAAGGCAATTAGCTCATTAAACGATACTGAGTTTCAACAACGTACATTAAAAGTAAGGGAAGCAAAAGAGCGACCTGAGACAAGCCCACAACGTGGCTAAGGCTAATATAGAAAACAAAAAAGCGGCTTATTAGCCGCTTTTTTTATTGATGATGAAAAACGTTATTGTTCTCGGGCAATCGCTCGATAGGCAATATCTGTTCTAAATTCAACACCATCCCAACTGATTTGGTTAAGTAATTCATAGGCTGCCTTTTGCGCCGTAGTCACACTTTCACCTAATGCAGTTGCACATAACACTCGACCGCCATCGGTAACCACATTACCGTCTTTGTCAGCCGTACCGGCATGAAACGTTTTACGATCAGTTAAGGTATTAACATCAAGACCAGAAATCACATCACCCTTGTTATAACTACTTGGGTAACCACCCGCAGCTAGAACAACGCCTACCGCAGCTCGCGGATCAAAAGCGATTTCTTTACCAGCAAGCTCACCATTAGCAGCAGCGATACATAGCTCAACCAAATCCGATTGCATACGCATCATAATAGGCTGAGTTTCTGGATCACCAAAGCGACAATTATATTCAATAACTTTTGGCGTACCATCGGCGCTGATCATTAAGCCAGCGTATAGGAAACCAGAATAAGGTGCATCTTCTTTAGCCATACCTTCAACAGTCGGCATGATAACTTCATTCATAATACGGTCATGAATTTCTTTAGTAACCACTGGTGCAGGAGAATACGCCCCCATTCCACCGGTGTTTGGACCTTCATCATTGTTGTATGCACGTTTGTGATCTTGGCTAGTCGCAAACGGTAATACGTTTTTGCCATCGACCATAACAATAAAGCTGGCTTCTTCACCTTCAAGAAACTCTTCGATAACGACACGATGACCGGCATCACCAAAGGCGTTGCCTGCCAACATATCTTTAATCGCATCCTCAGCTTCAGCTAAAGTCATTGCAACGATAACGCCTTTACCAGCGGCTAAGCCGTCAGCTTTAACAACAATAGGCGCACCTTGCTCACGAACATAAGCAATTGCAGGATCAATTTCAGTAAAGTTCTGGTAAGCAGCGGTTGGAATATTATGACGGGCTAAGAAATCTTTAGTAAACGATTTCGAACCTTCAAGTTGTGCCGCTTTTGCACTTGGACCAAAAATGGTTAAACCATCGGCTTGAAAAGCATCAACAACACCGTCAACCAATGGTTGCTCTGGGCCAACAATAGTCAGCGCTACATCGTTACTTTTAGCAAATTCAACTAGGCCTTGAATATCACCTACTGAAATCGCCACATTGTGTAGTTTGTTTTCCAATGCTGTACCAGCATTACCAGGAGCTACAAATACTTTCTCTACGGAGGATGATTGAGCGGCTTTCCACGCCAAAGCGTGTTCACGGCCACCACCACCAATTACTAATACGTTCATAAACTTTTTATGTTTCCTGAGTCAAGCCTGCTATTTTGCAGGCTTTACAAATTTCAAAGTCATACGGTCACTTTCACCAATCGCTAGATACTTTGCTTTGTCCTTGTCACCCAAACGTAATGATGGGGGTAAAGTCCATACGCCTTTTGGATGATCAGCTGTATCTTTAGGGTTGGCGTTGATTTCGCTGCTTTCTGCTAGTTCAAAACCAGCTTCTATGGCTAAATCAATTGTCAACTGCTGTGGGAAATAACCGCTTTTAGAGTTCTTTTCCAAGTCTTGCGACTCTGGCATACGATGTTCAACTACACCGACGACACCACCTGGCTTTAATGCTTTAAAGCTGTCCTTAAATATTTGACGAACACCTTCAACACGCCAGTTGTGCAAATTACGGAAAGTCAGTACCAAATCAGCACTGCCTGCAGGAGCTAACTCGCTCTCTACGCGCGGTGTGAAATCCGTAAGCATCACTTCACTAAAAATCTCATCCGCTTTTAGCTTGGCTTCTAACTTACGGCGAGACTTACTGTAATAGTCATCTTTACCTGTATCAGGGTAATGAGCACCGTATAATTTACCTGTGCCTTTTAACGCCGGGGCAAGGATTTCGGTATACCAGCCACCGCCTGGTGCTATTTCTACTACAGTCATGTCAGAGCGGAAACCAAAAAACTTTAGTGTTTCTGCTGGATGACGATATTGATCGCGAGCTTTATTTTTATCGCTGCGGTGCTCACTCGCAATGGCTTTATCTAATGCAGACAACTCTACCGCTTCATCAGCGTGAGCGATGGCAGTGGTTGAAAGAATGACGCTTGCAAGTAATGTTTTTAGTTTCATGGTTTTCTCCAAACTTATTTACTGATTAACCAAAAATTAACAATTAGTTATAACAGATAAACAGACATTAAAGAAACTTTGATTGCAGTGAAATAGTCAGCGACACCGAATATTCAGTGTCGCTGCAATTGGCTGTCTAGTGACGGAAGTGACGCATACCTGTGAAGACCATGGCAATACCATGCTCGTCAGCTGCAGCAATAACTTCTTCATCACGCATTGAGCCACCAGGTTGAATAACCGCAGTGATTCCTGCTTCAGCGGCGGCATCTAAACCATCACGGAATGGGAAGAATGCATCTGATGCCATAACCGAACCCGCAACTTGTAGGTTTTCATCAGCGGCCTTGATACCAGCAATTTTTGCTGAATAAACACGGCTCATTTGACCTGCACCAACACCAATAGTCATATCACCTTTGGCGTAAACAATTGCATTTGATTTAACAAATTTAGCAACTTTCCAGCAGAACAATAGGTCGCTCATTTCTTCGTCAGTCGGTTGACGCTTAGTCACCACTTTCAAATCATCTAAACCAACCATGCCTTGGTCACGATCTTGAACTAACAAGCCACCGTTAACACGCTTAAGCTCAAAACCAGTGGTCTTACTCTGCCATTGGCCACATTCTAATAAACGAACATTTGGCTTAGCTGCAACAATTTGCTTAGCGGCTTCAGACACAACAGGGGCAATAATAACTTCAACAAATTGACGAGAAACGATTGCTTCAGCAGTGTCAGCATCTAGCTCTTGGTTAAAAGCGATAATACCACCAAACGCTGATGTAGGGTCTGTCTTAAAAGCTTTTTCGTAGGCTTCAAGAATGTTATCACCTAACGCCACACCACATGGGTTAGCGTGCTTAACAATAACACAAGCTGGCTTATCGAATTCTTTCACACACTCAAGCGCGGCATCAGTGTCAGCGATATTGTTGTATGAAAGTGCTTTACCTTGTACTTGAGTCGCCGTAGATACAGATGCTTCTTCAGCTTCTTGTTCAACATAAAAGGCCGCTTTCTGGTGAGAGTTTTCACCGTAACGAAGGTCTTGCTTTTTAATAAACTGGCTGTTGAATGTACGAGGGAATTCAGACACTGATTTGTCTTCATCAGCATAGGCTGGCAACATCTTACCGAAGTAATTGGCGATCATGCCATCGTAGCTAGCAGTGTGTTCAAAAGCAGCGATTGCTAAATCAAAACGTGTTTGATGAGTCAGTGAACCACCGTTTTGCGACATTTCAGTCAATACACGGTCGTAGTCTGATGCATTAACAACAATGGTCACATCTTTGTGATTTTTAGCTGCTGCACGAACCATAGTTGGACCACCAATATCGATGTTCTCTACAGCATCTTCAAGAGTACAATCTTGGTTAGCAACAGTCTTAGCGAATGGGTATAGGTTAACAACCACAATATCAATAGCTGAAATGTTATTGTCAGCCATTACCGCTTCATCCATTTCACGACGAGCCAAGATGCCGCCATGAACTTTAGGGTGTAGCGTTTTAACACGACCATCCATGATTTCTGGGTGACCAGTGTAGTCAGATACTTCTGTCACTTTGATACCGTTTTCAGCCAAAAGCTTTGCAGTACCACCGGTTGACAAGATGTCTACACCTTGTGCGGCCAGCGCAGTTGCGAACTCTACAATACCTGTTTTGTCAGATACGCTCAGTAAAGCTCTTCTAATTGGACGTGGAGTTTCCATAGTCAATGTTTACCTTTTCAATATGCAATGTAATTAATAAATCTTTAATCAAGCTATGTTGTGAGCTGTTTATTAATTATTGTTCGGCTCGTTGTACCCTTGTTACTTAATGGATACCTAACACAACAAACTCATCCCTGTAAATTTTGTATACATTCCGTCCATGGAAATAAAAAAGCACCCGTAGGTGCTTTTTGGCAGGCAAACCTGCCAGTGATTAGTTCATACCGTATTTTTTAAGCTTCTTGCGAAGAGTGCCACGGTTAATGCCAAGTAAGTTTGCAGCACGGGTTTGATTACCTCGAGTGTACTGCATTACTTCTTCAAGCATTGGCGCTTCGATTTCTGATAATACTAATTCGTACATATCGTCTACATCGTTGCCATTTAATTGTGATAAGTAGTTTTTAATGGCTACTTTAGCTTGGGTACGTAAAGGTGATGCCTTGGTCTGAGTTTGTAGGTCACCGATAACAAATGGAGAAGTAATATTTTGTTCAAACATAAAGTTCAGACTCTTTTTTAATTAGTTAAATTATCAAAAAATACATTCAATGCGGTTAATTGCTGCTCTGGCAGTTCTAATGCATTAAATGTAGAACGAAATTGCTTACCCTGATCATGCGTTTGCAAATACCAGGAGACGTGTTTTCGGGCTATGCGCGTACCCATAAACTCGCCGTAAAAATTGTGTAGCTCTGCTACATGAGACAATAAGATATTTCTTACTTCCTCAATGGCTGCTGCAGGTAAATAATCACCTGTTGCGAGATAATGGTTTATCTCTCTAAAAATCCATGGTCTTCCTTGCGCAGCTCGACCAATCATGACCGCGTCTGCACCAGTATATTCCAATACCTGCTTGGCCTTATCAGGGCCAGTAATGTCGCCATTAGCTATCACAGGAATGTCAATGGCCTGTTTGATTGCTTTGATCGTGTCGTATTCCGCCTCCCCTTTATAAAAGTCACAACGGGTACGACCATGAACAGCTAACGCTTGAATACCGTTCAGTTCGGCGATCTTGGCTATCTCAACGCCATTTCGACTGTTTTCACACCAGCCAGTACGAATTTTCAGAGTGACTGGAATGTCGACCGCATTAACAACGGCTTTAACAATCTGTTCAACCTGTTCAGGTGCTTTTAACAATGCCGAGCCAGCTAGTTTTTTATTCACTTTCTTAGCCGGACAACCCATATTTATATCAATAATTTGGGCGCCATTTTCAGCGTTGTATTTTGCCGCAAAGGCCATATCATTCGGTTCAGAACCGGCGATTTGCACTGAGCGGATACCTGCTTCATCACTGTGCTCCATTCGCTTCATTGACTTGCCTGACTTCCAAACCTGAGGATTAGAAGACAACATTTCACCGACAGCCATGCCAGCACCAAGTCGACAACACAATTGTCGAAACGGTTTATCTGTGATACCTGCCATAGGAGCGAGTATGACATTACTGTCTAACTGATAAGGACCAATGTTCACGTGATGCTTTTTTGAGCTACTGCGTAAAAGGGCGCTAAGTTTACGTCTTTTTTTTAAGAAATAAAAGTAGATAAATTGAACAATTGTGGTTTTTTTCGCAGTTTTTTTTATTGACTTTTTTCAATTGCTTATATCGATAAAAAAATGACGGTAAATTGATTAAATTTACCGCCATTTCGCTACAAATTAACCGCAAAGTTAATGATTGTTAACTAGTTGTTACGAACACCGTTCAATCGTACCCATTCATCTTGAACCGAAATCGGTGCCATCTCACACCATTGGCCATAGACCTGTTTGAGTTCTTCGCCCTGCTCTTCAAGAATACCTGATAATGCTAAAACGCCTCCCGGCATAACATAGTCAATAATAACAGGAGCTAATTCACGTAATGGTCCCGCCAAAATATTGGCGACAACCACGTCGGCCTGCAAACTAGGTTGGTCTTTGGGAAGATACAGTTCAAGGCGGTCAGCAACATCGTTGCGAATCGCGTTCTCTTTACTTGCTTGCAACGCTTGTGGGTCGATGTCGATGCCGATCACCTTAGCCGCGCCCAATTTTAACGCAGCTAAAGATAAGATGCCGGAGCCACAACCAAAGTCGACGACGGTTTTGCCGGTTAAGTCGAGAGAGTCAAGCCAAGTCAAACAAAGTGCTGTTGTCGGGTGGGTGCCGGTGCCAAACGCTAAGCCGGGGTCAAGCATCACATTAACCGCCTCCGGTTCAGGTACGTCACGCCAGCTCGGGCAAATCCACAATCGATCGCCAAATTTCATAGGGTGGAAGTTATCCATCCACTCGCGTTCCCAATCTTTGTCTTCAAGTTGCTCTAATTTGTAATGCAGTTGTTTGCCATCAGGATGGATGCTTTGCAGATACTGAATCACTTTGTCCATATTGTGACTGGCGTCAAATAACCCCATAACCACGGTGTTATGCCAGTAGATCACCTCATCACCAGGTAAAGGTTCATATATAGGTGTATCTTTTGCGTCGATAAAGGTTACCGCCTGAGAACCACAGGCCATCAACCAGTCAGAATATTTTTCTGCGGTTTCTTCATTCGCCTGCAATCGTAGTTGTATCCAAGGCATAGTTTCTCTCTAATAAAAATAGATATACGCTAATTTTATCATTGCTTGACGGTAAATGGCTAAGTCTTATATCACATTAAAAATAAATATTTTGTTTTTTCAGGCCAACAGCATACATTAGTACTGCACGACATTTGCGTACCACTTAATTAGGAACAACAGTTGAACTACTTTCCGATATTTCTCGACGGCCATAAAATTAACGCCTTAATCATTGGCGGAGGCAATGTTGCTGCTCGTAAATTAGAGCTACTGGTAAAGACACCAGCGACAGTGACAGTGCTGTGTCCGGAGCTAGAGAGCGGCTGCGAACACATCATAAATAAGCACAATGTGCAGCACATTAAAAACGTATATCACAGCGACATTTTACAACAGCCATTTAGCTTAGTTATCGCCGCAACAAATGACAAACTGGTAAATAAACACATTGCAGATGATTGCCTACAACGCGGCATCTTATTAAATGTGGTGGATACCCCAGATTTGTGCACCTATATTACGCCAGCCATTATTGACCGAGATCCGATGTTGGTTGCTATATCGAGCAGCGGCAATGCGCCAATGTTGTTGCAGCTATTAAAGCAACAGATTGATCAATTACTGCCGGCTGACTATGGCAAATTAGCGGCCTTTATGGGGAATAAACGCAAACAAGTCCAATCACAAATCTCCGACTTCGCCGCGAGACGATTGTTATGGCAACAAGTGTTGACTTCAGATGTTTGCGAGGCGGTATTTTCAGACAATAGTGAATTAGCTGAGCAGAGGTTTAACGAGTTATTAAATCAACAGCAGCAACCTCAAAAACAAATTAACTTAATTAAAGTGAACAGTGATACACCAGATGATCTAAGCCTCAAAGCTTATCGAGCACTGCAAAGCTCTGATGTGGTCTTTATCGAGTCTCAGTTAACCTCTACATTTGCTGACTTTTGTCGCAAAGATGCGGAAAAGTTTACCGACTTTGATGCCCAACTAATCGCTCAATACAGCAATAGCAACAACGTCAGTTTACTCATTCAAGAACAGCATACATACCAAGCTTTGAAACAGCAATTTAATGTAAACCTGATATATGGCGGTCATTAGTGTGAGTTTAATATTGCAGAGCGTAACATAATATTTTGAGACATGATGCTCACTGCTGGTGCAAGCATCAACGAGCGATACACATAATCAATGCGTTAGCGCACAAATCCCGCTACAGACCTTATGATTAGAGTTTTTTATCGACACGTTTTGCAACATTTAGCGCCGTGGTTAATGCAACTTTTTTAACTAAAATTTTCTCTTAGTAAAGGACAATTACTAAAAGGAGAAAACTATGTTAAACGTAAATGCTCGCTCGTTTATAACAAAAAATCTTTTAACCTCCATAGCCGCTTTAGGCATTATGGTTAGTGGTTCTGCCGCGGCTGAACAAGCCGAATTTGTCGGCACCGATAATAGCCCTGAGACCAAACTCTGTTTGGCTGCAGCAAAGAATGATAAAGCTGCTTTAAGACATCAAATCAGACAAATCAACAACTGGCGTGGTATTCGACCTAGCTATGTTATCGACAACATCGCCTGCAACGACATGGATATGCCAAGTTTCGCGTATCAATATGGTGCTGATAAAACGTTTGATTATCTAAATCGTGTAAGTCGCAAACCTATCGATACCCAAGTTCAAATTGAGGATTTGGCGAAGCTTTCCGGTACTATCTATGTAAGCGCTTCATCCAAGTGATCACTAACATGATGGTAAATAGCCAAGCTGTAAACTGTATTTTCAGATACAAAAAAGGCCCTCAACTGAGGGCCTTTTTTAAACATCATAATCGACTATTGTGCATCTGGTGATTCACTGGTGGTTTCAGTCACCACGGCATCCGCTTCTTGAGCAGTCACTGGCTCATTAACAATTTCGCTCTTCCAAGTAAGGTCAGGCAGTTCGTTAAACGCTACTTCAAGGGCACCGATATCAACCGATGGACCAATTTTCCGGTTAGCCCAAATAACTTTACCTGTGATGGTATCAACCAAAGCCACATCAATAAATGAACCTTCGGTTGCTTGAACAGGTACCACAGCCCCCATGGTCAGTACACCAACAAGAATGCTTGAGGCCACATCTTTAGCCACCATTCCCGATGATTTTTCAAAGCCATTGTAGTACACCAACAACGCCGCATCAGCGCCGGTTCTATCAGCAATGGTGTTTAGCACGCTGCCTAGACTTGTTTGAAATTGAGCTTTATCTTTTTCTGGTACTAAGCCCAACTTGTACATGTCTTCTTTTGATTTGGTCCATGCTTCTTTAGCCGTGGTAATGGCATAGGCAAAATCGTCATTGCTTTCTATCTCAGCCGCAAAGTCAAACTCAACAACATTTAGGTTTTCCTGTTGCATGCGTGAGCTGGCTAGTGAATGAATCTGATCGCGGATGGTATCGGCTTTGTCATCAAGAATTTCATTGTCACCATCAAAGTTAATCAATTCGATTTGCACATCTGCCGGTATGATCACCACCGAATCCACAGTCTTAGCGACCTGCTCAAAGTCTTGATGATGTCTCACTGATGTTTGTGCACAGCCACTTAGCCATAATACGAATACCACACTTGTTATTATTTTTATTTTGCGCAACATTTTATCCCCTTAGTTTTGCAAGTATTGATTCAACGTAGCGACGATCTTTCACTTTATCTTGTTGCAGATAACGGGTGAAAAAATCTATCGCCGTTTGAGTTTCGCCCTGATGAAAAGCAACCATTCCTAGCCCCTTATTAACATCATTCATATCCGGTGCAACCGATTGGGCTTTTAGATAGCCTTGTTTAGCTTTTTGAAAAAACTGTTCTTGTTGATCCGCCAAAGACGCCGTTAACTCATCATCGAACGTCTCATCATGTATCCAAGCATATTCTCTGGCATACGCTTCTGGTTCACTGGCTTTTAAACGATTAATTTCGCCAGCATAGTAATGCAGTTGGCCATTATTAGGGTCAAGTTCGAGCTCGCTATTAACCAACCGTTCTGCTAATTCAAACTGCTTGTTTCGCAATCTAATCTTAATGGTTTGCAATAGTATTGGTTTACGGAACTGTAGATATGGCTGATCAACGTCAGACTCAGGTGGAAAGTCACCATACTCGTTGGCAATTGAGTTGTTATAAAATGCGATACGCTTATCAATATCTGGATGAGTGCTCCAGATGGAGGTGCTTTCTTTGGCGAAATCTAACTCTTTGATTTTTTCGAATGCCTGCACTCCACCGCGCAAATCAAAACCGCCGTCTTTTAAATAAGCTAAGCCATCAACATCGGCTTGATGCTCCATATTTCGGCTGAACTTTGAGATATCAGCGATGGTGGCGTAATACACCAAGCCTGTGCCAAACAACATCAAATCAGCAATATGCGAGCCGACGATTTTATTCTTGCGCTGCACTGCCCCTTTTAGGCTGTGCCGTTGGATAACATGAGCCACTTCATGCGCCATTACCGCAGCCAATTGATCGCTGTTATCAAAGCTGGCAATCAAACCGGTATTCAAATAAATGTCACCATTTGGCAAAGCGAAGGCATTGGTTGAGGCGTCTTTTAAGATATGAAAACGAATCTTCACATTAGGGTGATAAGTCGGTGGGCTAATTTTACTCGCTAGATCATCAACAAATTGTTGGCTCGATTCATCCTTTAAAATCAACCCTTTGTTTTTAAAGTCTTTATAGAGGCGCTCTGAACGTTTGAAAAGTTTATCTTCTTCATCAATCGCGGCGTATTGATACCCTTCATCTAGAGGCTGTATTTCTTTGAGCTTTACCGTGGAGGCACAAGACACCAACAGAATAGACAGTGGTATAAGTGAATACTTCATCCCTGAACAACATATTTTTTATTATTATTGGCATTAAATTATCAGCTTTTAGTACTGCTGTACAGGCGATATTTTCAGCAAAAATCCGTATAAGAAACGAAAATCCATACGTATTCATACACCTAACAACTTACTTTCATTAATTTTTTGTTAAGAATTACTGGCACAATCTCGATCTCATTCTAGTCTCTAGTTAGGACCTTCAATGAACCATATAATAAAAACACTGCTTGTAACCATAATGTTCTTTCTCGCCTTAACAAGCTGTGCAGATAAGCAATCAAAGATGACGACTGATAATAGATACCAACCGACACCTTATGTAAAACTAAAGCACCCCGACTGGATTAAGAAGGCGACGATTTACGAGGTTAACATTCGCCAATATACGCCCGAAGGCACCTTTAATGCTTTCGGTGAACATCTGCCACGACTAAAACAACTCGGTGTGGATATTCTTTGGTTGATGCCAATCCATCCCATTGGTGAAAAGAATCGTAAAGGCAATATCGGTAGTTACTACTCGGTGCAAGATTATAAGGCGGTTAATCCTGAATTTGGCAGTATGGATGACTTTAAAGCCTTGGTCGATAAGGCACACCAATTAGGCATGTATGTCATACTCGACTGGGTCGCAAATCACTCCTCATGGGATAACCCGCTAACGCTAAGCCACCCACATTGGTACAGCAAAGATCACAATGGTAATTTTCAGCCTACGCCTTGGTGGGATTGGTCAGATATCATCGACTTTGATTATCAACAGCCGGGGATCAGAGAATACATGACAGGGGCGTTAAAGTTCTGGGTTAGTGAAACCGATATTGACGGCTATCGTGCCGATGTTGCTGGATTTATCCCGACCGATTTTTGGAATAATGTGCGTCGCGAACTTGAGCAAATTAAACCTGTGTTTATGCTGGCTGAATGGGAGTCACGAGATTTACACGAATACGCCTTTGATATGAGCTACTCATGGAAGTTACACGACGTGATGGAAGACGTAGCCCATGGCAAAAAAGATGCTCGCGCTTTGTATACCTACTTTGCTAAAGAACTTAATTCGTGGCCATCTAATGCCATCAAAATGAACTTTGTCGATAATCATGACAAAAATTCATGGGAAGATACCATGTTTGCGCGATTCGGTGATGCTCTTAAGCCAGCCATTGTATTGACGGTAACAGCAGAAGGCATGCCACTCATCTATAGCGGCCAGGAAGCAGGTATGAATAAAGTGCTCGAATTCTTCGAAAAAGATCAAATCAACTGGCAACAACATGAAATCGGTGAATTATACCAAGCATTATTTGCCCTAAAACATGGCAATACGGCCTTGTATAACGGTAACTGGGGCGGCGATATGATCCCGGTACCTAATAATCAAAGCCAATCGATTCTGTCGTTCGTCCGAGAAAAAGGCAACGATAAAGTGTTTGTTATTTTAAACTTTTCGGCACAATCGCAAACAGTTAGTTTTGCTGAGAATATTCAACTCGGTGATTATCAACAACTGTTTAATGGTGAGCAAATTCGTATAACCCAAGACACTAGCTTAGAGATTGCGCCTTGGGGCTATAAAGTATTAATTAAATAACAACAGCTATGATGGGTTAATTGAGTTAGCCGAGCTAAGGCTAACCGGGAAAACAAGACAAACAAAAAGGATGCTACTTAGCATCCTTTTTTAATCAAGTTAGTCAGCCCAGAATTAACCAGGCATTTGGTATTCGTATGGCGCTTGAATACCCAACGGGATACCAATACTCCAGTAAACTAATAAGAATATTGTCCACACCACCATCATAACTATGGTGTATGGCATCATCATAGACGCTAACGAACCGATACCTGTGGATTTAACATAACGCTGACAATAGACCACCACTAACGGGAAGTAGACCATCAGTGGTGAAATAATATTTGATACCGAATCACCAACACGATAAGCCGCTTGTGATAGTTCTGGAGAGATGCCAACCACCATCAACATAGGCACTAAAATAGGACCGATTAACGCCCATTTTGCCGATGCTGAACCGACCAATAGATTGACGAATGCGGTCAATAATATCATACCAACGATGGTTGCTTCGCCTGGCAGGTTCATCGCTTTCAATCCTTCCGCACCGTAAAGAGCTAACATGGTACCAATATTTGAATTACCAAATGCCGCCAAAAATTGCGCACAGAAGAAAGCCATAACAATATAGGCGCCCATGGTTTCCATGCTTTTGCCCATTGCTTTGACAACATCATTGGAATCTTTAAAAACGCCTGCCATTTTACCGTAAATTAACCCAGGGATAATAAACAAGACAAAAATAAGCGGCACGATCATTTTCATAAGCGGCGCATTAAAGGCGGTAATTTCGCCATCTGGCGAACGCAGTGGTGAGTCGACAGGATAAATTGCTAACGCCAGTAAAACACAACCTAGTATCATGGCCCATCCAGCCCAACGAAAAGCCTTGGCTTCAACTTCGCTAAACGCTCCTAAGTCTTGTGCTTCTTCTACGTCATCATTTAATTTGACGCTCGCTAAACGCGGCTCAATTAATTTTTCGGTTACCCACCAACCAGCCAGAACGATTGGAATAGAGCTTAAACCGGTAAAAAAGATATTTGCTAATGGGTTTACGATATAAGCGGCATCAAGCACCTGTGCTGAGGTTTGGGTGAAACCCGCCAGCAATGGATCGATTCCTGACGGGATAAAGTTTGCCGAAAAACCACCGGAAACACCGGCAAAGGCTGCAGCTATACCCGCTAATGGATGCCGACCTGCGGCATGAAAAATGATACCACCTAACGGGATTACCAATACATAGCCCGCATCAGCGGCGGTATGGGACACAATGGCCACTAAAATAACCATCGGTGTTAGTAATTTGGCCGGGGTGAAGGCCAACATCTTCTTCAAACCCGTGGTAATAAAACCGGAAGAGTCTGCGACCCCAACACCAAGCACCGCAACTAAAACAATGCCCAGGGGCGCGAATGACGTAAACACAGGCACCATATTGGCCATAAAGCTCGCCAAAGCATCACCGGTCAACTGATTTTGAACAACTAAGGCCTCACCGGTTCTTGGGTTGATCAAGTCAAAACTGACGTTAGCCAGTAACGCCGAGAGTACCCAAACCAAAATTAGCGCCCAAAAGAAAAGCACCGTGGGATCGGGGATTTTATTACCAACCACTTCAATTGAATTAAGAAAGCGATTCATGAAACCTGATTTATTATTATTATTTTCTGCCTTATCCAATTGCATAGCAGCTCCTTTCAGACTATCAATAGACACTATATATCAGCGGATTCAACGCGGAATTGCAAGCTCGATATTACTTGGCGCCGATCTTATTCGCTGCTTACATCGTACAAAATAGTATCGAGGTATGATAGATGCTTAAGGTAAGCCAATTGTTAAAACTAGACACATGCAAAGACAGTTTTGCCATGGATGGGTTGCCGTTACTGACTATGTACGACGATAACTTGTTTATACGCAACGATTACGACATCTTATCTTTAGGCCAGCGAAAACACATACAAACTCATCTAAAAAACATTGGCTTTACACAAGTGACCGGTAAAATAATGCGACGGGAGAGCACTGAAGTCGAGTTCCCCAAACCAAATCATATGTTAAGCCAGTCAGGTTTTAAGCCGCATTTCATTGATACAACGAGTGAAAAAATTAATGTCATAACGCCGACCATGTTTGCCGAATGCCTTTGTTATTTAAAGCTGCAAGATGGGACATTAGATTTGCAACAGCAACTGCAGGCGCTTATCGATACATGCCCATTTAACATCGAGTTATTGCAAATACTGGCCATTAATACCGATTTTGAGCAAACGATAAATCGCTTGGCAGGCTATTTAACGGCATATCAAGCGGATGTTATAGAACGAAAATTCAAACGCAAACGTGCCTATTAAGCGGTTTAAGTCGATAAAAAAGGCCGCTGCAGCGACCTTAATTGATGCCGAGTTTAACTAATAAGCACCTGCCGAATAGGTTAACTCATAGCTATGGCTGTAGATCTCAAGAATATTACCAAACGGGTCTTCCATATAAATCATGCGGTATGGCTTCTCACCGGGATAATAGTAACGAGGTTTTTCCATGCGTTTCTTGCCGCCGGCAGCGACAATCTGTTCCGCCAACTCTTCAACGTTTGGATCTTGCACGCAAAAATGAAATATACCGGTTTTCCAATACTCAAAGTTATCTTGCGGATTTTCTTGGTTGGCGAACTGAAAAATCTCAACACCTATACGATCACCGGTAGATAAATGGGCAATCTTAAAACTCCCCCACCCAGCACCAAAAACATCGGTACACATTTCACCAATTGGACTGTCATCTTCTTCAATATCGGTGGGCTTCATAATTAAATACCAACCCAACACTTCGGTGTAAAACTTAACAGCTTTTTCTACATCTGGAACGGAAATACCAATATGTGAAAAGGTGCGCGGAAAAGCAGACATAATTAACTCTCCTGTATTTAAGATGGACTAATTATAGGCTAAGATTAGAAGTGCAAAAATTTATCATTTTTAACATAAATAAGTAGATATCGTAATGATTAATGCACTCTGGCTCAAAACGTTTTGTACCTTAGTAGATGTAGGTCACTTTACTCACACCGCTGATAAATTGTTTATGACTCAATCAGGGGTAAGCCAGCACATCAAAAAACTGGAACAATTGCTTGATACCGACTTGTTATTACGCACCGGAAAATCATTTAGATTAACGCCTGCAGGCTTGAAGCTATACGAAGACGGCAAAGAGATTTTGCTCGCACTGCAAAACGCCGAGCAAGCTATTAAAGAGGATGATCCACATCAGGGCACCATTACCATGATGTCGCCAGGTAGTCTTGGCCTTAAGCTGTACCCTTTTTTGCTTGATAAGCAGCAACAATTTAAGCAGTTGGTGATAAATTATTCATTCGCGTCCAATAAAGGCATCATTACTAGCCTACTTGCCGGCGATAGCGACCTTGGTTTGGTTACCAGCCAAGTCGCCAATAACGATTTGATTTTTGCTGAAATCGCCCAAGAACCGTTAGTATTAGTGGCGCCAGCCACACAAAAAGATATTGATTGGCCGCAATTGCTCAAACTGGGGTTCATATCTCATCCCGATGCCGATCATCATGGCAGTATGTTGCTGTCGGCAAATTACCCTGAATTTGAACATATATCGCAACTCAATCAATCTGGGTTTTCTAACCAAATTAGCATGATATTAGAGCCGGTCAGTCGCGGCTTAGGTTTTACCGTATTGCCTTTGCACGCTGCAATGGCCTTTGCCGCACAATCTATGATATCTATTCACACCTTGCCAAACGCGGTAAATGAACCTATCTATATTTGCCGTAAAAAATACAGCCCACTATTAAAAAGACAACAATTAGTCATCGATTGGATCAGTGAACAACTGGCGTTATAGGGCCAAGCTATGAGCGTCGATTTATGCGAATAAATTCTTTCAAGTAACTGGTAAAGAGCCAATTTATGACTAAGCTTTTAATCACAAACAGTTATTTGCAAAATGTGATTGCCCATGAAAATTGCAGGTTTAACCCGACTATCCTTGCTAACTGTATGCGGTCTGCTGTTTGCTCATCATATGAGCTTGTCTGCCTACGAAAAAGCGTCCACCAGAAGTGATGCTGACCCGACCATAAAGTCTTGGGGTGAGGAATACCCTTTGCATGTCGAAATGTATATGGAGATGCAAGATACCAGCAAGCCAACGGAATATGGCGGTAATATGCCTTACAGTAAATTAATACGCTTTCCACAATTAACTGAATTGTGGGGCGGTTATGCGTTTGCTTTAGATTTCAATGAAGAGCGTGGTCACTACTATAGTCAAATAGACCAGTACGAAACCAAACGTAACGACAAAGAGTTTCTCAATGCGCACGGCTTGAAAAAATTTAACGGCCAACCGGGTGCCTGCATGAACTGCCACAGTGGTTGGGTACCAGAATTGGTGCGAGAAATGGGTTGGGAAAACTTCAATCGCACACCCTACTGGGATACGGTAGACAAACTTAAAAAAGATCACGGTGAAGGCATACATGGTTCGGAAATGGGCAGTACTTGTGCCGATTGCCACAACGCTGACGATATGAGCTTACGAGTGACCCGTCCAGCCTACATCAATGCCATGGCTGGTCGTGGTTATGAAACCGATAAAAGATTCGGCCTCAAAGCGACACAAACAGAAATGCGCGATCACGTCTGTAAACAATGCCATGTTGAATACTACTTTTTAGGCAAAGACAAAGTCCTAACATTCCCTTGGGCCAACTGGCCTAAAGACAAGCCATTAAAAATTGAAATGGTTGAAGAGTATTATGACAATGCCTATGAGTCTGGCAGTTTTGTTGCTGACTGGACCCACGCGACGACTAAGGCACCGATGTTAAAGATGCAACATCCTGAAGCAGAAATGACATCAAGCGGTCGTCATACACGTGATGGTGTTAGTTGCGTTGATTGTCACATGCCGGTGATAGAAAAGTCTGGCGAAAAGGTCACCGATCATAATATTCGTTCACCATTACATGATTTAGTCGCCTGTAAGCAGTGCCATGCCCACAGCACGCAATCTGAAGATGAAATCCGCAAAATGGTAGCCGATGTACAACGCCATACTGCACAAGAATTACACCAAGCTGAATTAGCAATATTGGCACTCATTAATGATATTGCCGAAGTGCGTTCAGATCTTCGCATGCACGAACAATTTATGGCGATTAAGTCACCTGAAGAGCAGCAAGCTGCGATTTCAAAAGCTATTGAACCGGCGTTGATGATGCACAGACGGGCAAGCATGCGGTGGGATTTTGTCGGTGCCGAAAACTCTACCGGCATCCACAGCCCAAGAGAAGCATGGCGCATTCTAGATGATGCTGCAGATCAGGCGCGCCAAGGTCAATTGTTGCTCAATGAGGCCGCAGCGAAATATGGGGTCAAGTTCAGAATGACTTCTAAAGGGCCGATTCCAGCAGCACCTGAAGTTCTGCACCCTGGTAATATTGTTGGTGCACCACCGCCAGATATCGCGTTAAATGCTGATGACAGATGTGCTGTTCCTTAAACAATGACAATAACGAGCTGATTATTGAGGTAAACTAATGAAAACTTGGATTCCAGTTAAAGAATTTAGTAAAACCAATCGCATCGTCCATCATATATCAGCAGTTATGTTTATCGGTGCTCTATTATTAATGGCCTACGACCAGTACGTAGGCTCATCCGATGCCATGCTATTACATCAATCATTTGGCGTCGTAGTATTTGTGCTGTATTTTGGCCGCATTGTGCTTATGGGTTGGTTTGGTAAACCTGAAGCGCTTGGCACACAAATGGAACAGTTCCTTGCCCACATGGCGCATTTGGCGTTGTACGGTATTTTATTATTAATGCCTTTATCCGGTCTGATGCTTAACATAGCCCGGGCACGAGATACCGTGGTTTTTGGCCTATTTACCATACCTGGTTTTTCTGAGCGGAATATGGATATCTATCTAATGGCCCTGGATGTGCACTCGTTTTTAGAGTGGATTTGTTATCTACTGCTATTCGCCCATGTCGGCGCGTCAATGTTCCATCACTTTGTGCTTAAAGATGACACCTTAAAGCGCATGTGGGGCAAAACCGATTAGCGCTAAACCTGACTCTCTACGAAAGAGAGATAGCACTATGACTAATATAAAGCCTTCATCCTTGTAGCCTTTTGCATTACATTGCGACTTACTGTGAATTATCCCATCCTATGCTAGGATGGGATCTCCATCAGTTTCCTTGTCGATAACTATATATCGAGCTATATAGATGCTTTGGTCGTGGTTACGCACAATATAATAAACAGATAATCTATATTGTAACCGAGTCACTATTAGCTTTTATTAGCCGTATTTATTCATTTTCATGCTATTCTCAAGCTGTTTTAAAGACACAACTTAGCCGTAACAAACTTAGAGAAATTTGCCGCGCGTAAAAGTGCTGGATTGAACGTTAATTGGTAAAGTGCTGGGCGAGCTAGTGGGTTAACTCGGCTAAACGTTGCTCAATATTCTCTAGTAGCGGGCCAAACTTTTTCTTAGCAGCGCGTTTATTCAAAAAGTAAACACCAACAACCAATAAGACTACGCATCCATAATAAAAAAATAAGTGGGTGTTAATTTGCACAAAGCCAGATTCATTCACTGTAGCTCCTAAAGTAATCAACAAAATGGCACTTGTTAATGGTGCGATATACCACCAAACAATTGATTCTAGCAGTTGCTTTTGCTGTTTCACTTTTTGCTTTTCTGTAAGTAAAAAGTCTCTAATACTGCTGTTTTTTTGCGGTGTAATTTGCTTAGCGGATACTAGTTTGTAGGGAATATAGACACACGACAATATCGCAATGCACAGGCCAATGGTTTGCATAGTACTTACCGAATTAAACAAACCATATACCCATACAGGTATGAGTAACACAGCAATAGATATTTCCAATATATCTCGACGTTTAACTTCTTTATCCATTTTTTTCGTTTCTTTCTCTAACATGGTAATAACCTCATCTAAATTGTCAGGCACAGAAGCAGTAATGGTTTGTTGCCAATCTTTTTTTAAATCATCTAGCTTCATCATCACTCTCCTATATATTGATTTTCAAAATCATTTTTTATGCGCTTTATGCGCGATCTAACTGCATTAGCGCTAATACCTGTTACCTCAGCACAATCTTCAGAAGACAATCCATCGAGGTACATCATCATTACACTTGCGTCTGTGTCGTTTAGGCTATTCATGAAGTTATTAAGAATCTCTGCCTGACAGCTTTCTTGTGAAGGCTGACTATCACTAATCACTTTATGCAAAGCCGATTGCTTGATTTCTTTATGCTTGATAGAACTGCGTACAAAAGTACATGCGGTATTTAGCGCAACTTTATAGACCCACGTTTCGCGTTTCGCAGTACCAGTAAAAGATTCAAAACTACGCCAAAGCTGCAATAAGATTTCTTGGTACAAGTCATCGAATTCTCCCGCATGACAATAACGAGAGGCGATATAACGAATGCGCCCCTGGTTATTGATGATCACTTGTTCAAATTCTTTATGCATTGTCTCTCTGCGTATCGTTAATGAGTTAGATATATAGTTAGTCGCTCTGAATACATCATTGTGTCATGACAGGTGAAAAAAAAGACAGCTGTTTCGTATTAATCAAGCTAGCTAAGCAATCTCTATCGGTTGCCTATGCGTATATCCGATATGACTCGCTATGACTCGGAAACCAGATGTTAACCATCTTTTATGACGCTAACTGCCCACTTTGCGATGCGGAAATGCAAAGCCTCAAGCGCTATGATACTAAAAACGTAGTGACCCTTGTCGACCTGCACGCGCCATCGCTTGCCACATCGTATCCTGACATTAATTTTGAAGAAGCGATGAAAGTACTGCACGGTGAATACCAAGGCAATATTTTACTGGGCCTTGAAGTGACGCACCGCGCCTGGACTTTAGTCGGTAAAGGTTTTTGGGTGGCACCATTGAATTGGCCAGTTGTAAAAAACATCAGCCATTGGTTCTATTTGCTCTTGGCTAAATACAGACACCCTATTTCTGCGGCACTAGCAAAGCTATTTAAGATCAAAACAAGGAAGTGTCATGAAGGTGTTTGCTACAACAAGTCTGCACACCAGAGTAGAAAACTAAAATAGTGCTAACCACTGCGTTAGCGCCGTGATATACAGCATGATTATTTTCGTCAATTGAACAATAGCGACAAAGATTGATTTAGAAAAGTGGTTAGCTTAAAACCTATATTGATAATGCACCAAATAAAACGGCATTCTAACGCGTGTTAAGGCCATTTATAAATGAAGTAATATTACGTGTTGCGCTTTCTTGGTCATTTTGCTGACGACTAATTTAAACGAGTTATCGATTAACCGATGCACCTCACCTTCTGGCACGGAGCCATCAAGGCAGATACTAATCCAATGTTTCTTATCCATGTGATAGCCAGGGGTTATCGACTTGAAGATGTCTTGTAGGGCGAGTGAGTCATCCGGGTCACACTTTAAGTTAATCATCAGGCAATCATTGCACCAAGTGAGCAAGGCGAACATTTTATTGTTCACCTTGTACACATGGACATCTTGATTGAACGGAAATGAAAGTGTAGTTTTCGGTTTTGCCAGTAAGTACTGACTTAGCTGCTGCATATCCATAGTTGTTTATGGACTCGAGCCTTAACCATAATCGAGGCTGTTGGCCGATTGATTTTGGTCATGAATATTAGACATCTCAGTTTCTAACCACTGCAATGCCTGTTCACGACCTAACTGCAAGCCGCAAAACTGTTTTAGGTGCCAGTTATCTTGTCGACGCTGATCTAAAACAGATTGGGTCTGAGCCTGAGCTTCTGAATTATAATGAACAACCGCCATAACTTTTAAAAACTCTAATGAAGCGATATGCAATTTAGCTTCAAAGGTGTACGAGTAGTTGTTTAATTTATTGATCAACAACCCAAATGGACGGTCGAACATATTGAGGAGAAACTCATCGTACTCTTCGCACATTTCCAAAGACATTATTACGCCTTCGTCGATAATTACTTCTGCTAGGTGATCACTAAGTAAGTTGATCACACCAAAACTCATTTGAAATTTCATATTCTTACCCAGTTAAACATTTTCACTTTGCTTGAGAATTTCAAGCTCTAACCACTGTCTAGCCTTCATACGGCCTAACTGGTATGCGGAAAATGTCCTCATGGGTAATCGATGGTCTTGGGCAAGATTGATAAATCGTTTGGCGACGCGCTCATTGTCGCGCCAGTATGTCACAGACGCAATGCCTGCAACGTCTTCATTTTTTACGATAGGAGTAACGACATCGTTATCAAAGTCTGCTTTATTTACCTGATTAATGATAACCCCATAAGGTTTTTCAAAATTTTGATTAATAAATTCACGGTATTCTTTGTAGGTTTCTATGTTAAAGACCGAGTTTTCATCAAGAAAAATTTCAACAATATTATTGGCGACCTTGTGGATCATGCCAAAAGTCATTGTGTATTTCATAAGCGCCCCAAATAAAAAGTGGATATGTTAATACACGCTCTAATTAATTGTACATTTATACAATAAAACTTCAAATAGAATCAATGACAGCCTGCTCTGTTCGTACCACTGTAAAGTAATAGAGAAAAGTCAGGAAATGAATTCTTAGCGCATTTATGTTTTTATATAAATAAAAGTAGGACACTATGAATAAAAACGCTAATCGATTTGTCAAAAAAGTGTCATATTTTTTAAATCAGGCCAACTTTCCACTTTAACTTACTGTTTTTAAGAACTTTCACCAAGTAAAAGAAAATGGCACAATGAAACAAAATATTTTGGACTTCACATGAGAGCATTCGTCGTATTGTTGTGCTTAAGCCTCAGTCAAATGAGCTATGCCGCTGATAAAGCACAACAAATTTTTCAAGATTTGGCGCCGGCATTATTTCAAATTCGCTTGATAGATAAAGCTACCTCGGAAAAATCGAGTATTGGATCTGGTTTTCAGTTCAGTGAAAACGGCTATATTGCTACCAATTATCATGTCATTTCAGGCTATGCGCAGCACCCAGAAAAGTATGTTATCGAGTACGAAAACCATTTGGGTGAAAAAGGTGAGCTTTCATTGCAAACAGTCGATGTCATTAATGATCTGGCCATCGTTTTACTGCAAGGGCAAGACACCGACAATTATTTTCAAATATCTCAATCCGTGCCAGATAAAGGCGAAGACCTGTATTCGTTAGGTAACCCCCATGATTTAGGCATGATAGTCGTACCCGGTACCTACAATGGCCTCAAAAAAGAATCGTTTAGTGACCGTATTCATTTCACCGGTTCAGTAAACCCTGGTATGAGCGGTGGTCCGGTGGTTAACCAATATGGCCAAGTTGTTGGTGTGAACGTCGCATCATCAGGCAACCAAATCGGCTTTTTAATTCCCCATGACAAACTCGTCATCTTAATTAATCGTTTTGAGCAACAAGTTGAGCAAAGCTTTACTGAACAAATCAATGAACAATTACATACCTACCAAGAGCGGTTATATTCGCAAATTCTTGCCAAAGAATGGCAGACTAAACCGTTTGCATCAGCGCTAATTCCTGATACTGGCGTAAACTATATTCGCTGCTGGGGTGACTCTAATGCTGACCGCCCAGATGAGTTAATATTTAAAGCGGTAACCACCTGTCAAATGGAAGAGTATGTCTATTTATCCGATAGTTTCTCTACCGGTACCATAGATATGGAATTTCATTATTTTGATGCTGACGAGTTAAGCAGCAGTCGCTTTTATCAAATCTATCAACAATACATAGAAGATGCGCGTGCCGGTAATAATGCCAGTAAAGAAGATGTCACCGAGTTCTCTTGTCAACACGACATCACCAATAACAACAGTAATACCATACGTAACAAGACCATTTACTGCATTCGCGGCTACCGCAAGTACCAAGGGCTATACGATATCCTGTATCTCTCGGCATCGATAGATAAACAAAACAAAGCCATTGTTGGCCACTACACATTGTCGGGTGTTAATAAACAATCGGCTCAAGGATTTAATCGCAAGTTCATGGAGGCTGTGACATGGAACTAATCATTGAAGAGATCAGCCGCAATAAAAAAATTAAAGCACGCCACAAGTTTGCCACCAAAGAGATCAGTATTGGCCGCGGCTTTGATAATGACATTATTTTATCTGACCCGCATATTTGCCCAGAGCATTTGGCGATAAAATGGACAGATAATCAATGGTATGTGCAAGATTTACAAACGTTAAATGGCACCATGCTTAGTGATCGCCAACATATTGCCGATTGGCACCCAATCAAATCTGGCGACATTATCTTGCTGGGTAAAACTCAACTCAGGCTGTTTCTACCTAACCATCCTGTGGCGCAAAGTATTGCCTTTACTAAAGTTGAACAATTTGTTGAAAACTGCGGTCGCTGGACCTTCCTCATTGCCATGGTTGCCTTATTTTGTGCGATATCGTTTGCCTTAACTTACTTGCAAGTAAGCCAAGTTGAAGTGCCTTACAGCCAAATTGTTATGTCCGTTGTATACAGCACCATTGCCTATGCAATGTGGCCGTTACTATGCTCTTTAATGGCGTTTCTAAACAAAAATGAATCTCGGGTTGGCAGTCAAATGGGCGTCAGCTTTTTAATGCTTAACTTGTTTTGGTTAGTCGATTTTATTGATGCCAGTTTAGCGTTTAATTTATCCAGTCAAATTAATTGGCAATGGCTGACGACAGTATTGTATGTTGCGTTAACGTTCAGTTTATTTTGGTTCAACCTGTATATCGCATTTTCTCAAAGTAAATGGCGCCGAGTGACCATTTCTGCACTACTCACGGTGATTATATTTGGTGGATTGTACTTACAAGATCGCGGCGATACAGTGGACTTTAATCCGCACCCTGTATTTGATAGCACCATTATGATCCCTGCCTTGTCAGTTAGCCCAGCCAGCAGCGTTGATGAGTACATTGAAGACTCAAACCGGTTATTTGAAGAGGTCGATAAAGCCTCGAAGAAAAAAGCAAATGGCGAAGATGGGGAATAAGCCGCGTAGATAAGCGGCGCGCGCATACGGAGATCAAAACAGACGCTACAAAAAAGGGCCACACGGCCCTTTTTTATGACATCAAATAAAGCGTATTACGGCTTGGCAATAAAGCCAACAGCGTCATATACAGACGCTAATACCTTGCTCGCTTGTGCTGAGGCTTTCTCTGCCCCTTCACGCATAACCTGATTTAGAAATGACTGATCTTGACGATACTCATGGTACTTTTGCTGGATAGGTTGCAACATCGCTACAACGGCTTCAGCAACATCACCTTTAAGATGGCCATACATTTTATCTTCGTATTTCGGCACGAGAGATTCGACACTGTCGCCGGTTGCACAAGACAACAAACTCAACAAGTTTGAAACGCCAGGCTTCTCTTCAAGGTTGTAATAAATACGCGCTTGTTCATCAGAGTCTGTTACCGCACGCTTTATTTTCTTGGTGATTTTCTTTGGATCTTCTAATAAGCCAATAAAGTTACCCGGGTTGTCGTCCGACTTAGACATTTTCTTGTGAGGGTCTAATAAGCTCATCACCCGTGCACCGTTTTCTGGGATATAAGGATCCGGTACGTTAAAGGTGTCGCCGTATAAGTTATTGAAACGGTTAGCGATATCCCGTGCTAATTCCAAATGTTGCTTTTGGTCTTCACCTACCGGCACTCGATTGGCGGAATACAAAAGAATATCCGCTGCCATTAGCACAGGATACGTAAACAGGCCTGAATTGATATCAGCACCGGCTTTACTCGATTTATCCTTAAACTGAGTCATGCGGTTTAGTTCACCCATTTGCGTGTAACAGTTTAACACCCACGCTAATTGGCTGTGCTCTGGCACTTGTGATTGGACAAATATGGTGCTCTTATTATGATCGACACCACACGCCAAATATAACGCAAGTCCATCAAGAACCGCTTTGCGTAAATCATCAGGATTTTGTCGTACGGTAATCGCGTGCAGGTCTACCAGTGAGTAGAAACACTGATGATCATCTTGCATGCCCACCCATTGGCGCAAAGCGCCGAGGTAGTTACCAATAGTCAGCTCACCTGATGGCTGACAACCACTTAATACGATTGGCTTAGTCATTTTGGTCCTTATAGAGTGCTAACCTAGATCGGCCTGCGCCAGTTCACTGCGCATTTGGTCAATCACGGCTTTATAGTCATTTTCAGCAAAAATCGCCGAGCCAGCGACAAACATATCCGCACCAGCCTCAGCAATTTCTTTAATATTATTCACTTTGACACCGCCATCGATCTCGAGGCGAATATCATAACCACTTTGCTGTATTTTCTGCTTTACTCGTTTCAATTTAGTCAAAGTTGACGGAATAAAGCTTTGTCCACCAAAGCCTGGGTTTACCGACATCAGTAGAATAACATCCAGTTTATCCATGACGTAATCGAGTGCATGCAATGGTGTTGCCGGATTCAATACCAGTCCCGCTTTACAGCCGTTGTCCTTAATTAATTGTAAGGTACGGTCAACATGATCACTTGCTTCCGGATGAAAGGTAATGATATCTGCACCAGCTTTAGCGAATTGAGGGATCAACGAATCAACGGGTTTGACCATTAAATGCACATCAATTGGCGCCGTAATGCCATAATCACGCAGTGACTTACACACCATAGGGCCAATGGTCAGGTTCGGTACAAAGTGATTATCCATCACATCGAAATGAACGACATCAGCACCAGCTTCCAGTACTTTCGCAACATCATCACCCAAACGCGCAAAGTCAGCGGATAGGATCGATGGTGCAATTAAAAATGACGACATAATAACAGCCTAAGGGTTATTTTTTACAGGTGCGTTACTTTACCAAAAATAAGCGCTAATAGAGAAGTAACAATGCGTAAATAGTGCAAAATATTAGCAAATTTCAACACGCACAAAAAATGCACAACTCGCACTAAAATAGAGCAGCGACTCTAAATTGGTGTGTCTTTTGATCTCCATGGGATCCTCTACCGCCCTTTAATTGTATGGGTTATAGCATTTTTTTAACATTTGGCATTGCCTTTGCAACTCCATTGTCAGTTCGTTAATAACAAATTTAAAAAAATAACTTTATACAGGTAGGAATAAAATGAAAAATATCTTCAAAACATCGTTGCTGATGGCAACATTAGGGGCAAGTTCATTTATGGCCAGCACCAACGTTGCTTTGGCTGAAGTAAGTGGTAACGCAGGTGTTGTTTCTCAATACTTCTTCCGCGGTATCATGCAAACAGATACGGCTTCAGCAAGTGCCGGTCTTGATTACGAGAAAAATGGTTTTTATGTTGGTACTTGGGGTGCTGATGTAACTGACGGTTTAGAAATCGACTTTTACGCTGGATACGGTTTTGAAACAGAATCAGGTTTAGGCTTGAGCATAGGTGCGACTAGCTACCAATATACTGGCGATTTTGACTCTGATTATAACGAAGTCAACCTAGGTTTAAGTTATGGTTTTGTGTCTTTGTCATATAACGTCGGTGTTCATGGCGAAGATGATGATCTAGGCATTGAAGAGTCAGATTATGATTTTGCCTCAATTACTGCTGAATACGAAGGTTTTTACGCGACGTTCGGTACCTGGGGTCAAGATTTCGAAGGTGACTACTTTGAACTAGGTTACGGCGCAGAAGTTGCTGGTTTTGATGTAGGTGTTGCCATCATTAGCAACTCAGAAGAATTAGATGTAGAAACCGGTGAAGGTGAAGAGTCAATGGTATTTAGTTTAAGTAAAACTTTCTAAGACCAATTACTTTGTAGAGAAGGCGGCATATCGTAATGATATTGCCGCTTTTTTGATTGCAATTTGATCACCCTGCTCATATTCTGACACTATGAATGAAAAACCATCAAAACCATCACTCGGTTTAAAGCAAGTGATCAGCAGTGTCGCTGCAGCACTTCTCGGCGTGCAAAGTGATGACAATCGACAACGGGATTTTAGCGAAGGTAAATTTAGTCACTTCGCTATTGTTGGCGGTATTGCAGTAACGTTATTTGTGTTGGCATTAATCGCCATCGTGCAGATAGTGTTGAGTCTAACCTAGCTACTACGCTATGACTTAACGCTTAGGCTTGTATAGCGCCAGTAACTCACCGACCTTATTGCGACCATTCGCCTTTTGACTGATGGTACGAGCGACCTTAATCGACTTTAGCTTATCGGCGTGTTCATAAATTTTGCGCGTCCAAATGGTATCGTGATTAGAAATAAGCACAGTCACTTTTTTATCACGCGTCACTTCTTCTGCTGCGTTAGCTAAATCCGCTTGTTCGTCTAGACCAAAGCCATTACCAGCGTAACTGGTAAAACTGGCGGTTTTGCTTAACGGCACATAAGGTGGATCGCAATAAATAACATCACCATCTTCGGCACGCGCAAAGGTATCACGATAATTTTCACAGACAAAATCGGTGATTTGCGCTTTGTTAGCAAACGCGAGAAGCTCTTTTTCAGGAAAGTAAGGGCGCTTGTACTTACCAAACGGTACGTTGTAGCCACCTTTTGAGTTATAACGACATAAACCGTTATAGCCATGGCGATTCATATATAAAAACATCAAGCTGCGTTGATAGGCATCATTGGTGTCATTAAATTGACTGCGTAGCAGATAATACTCTTCAGCGACGTTATATTCTGGGGTAAACAGTTTGCGCGCATCGGCGATAAATTTCTCAGGGTTTTTCTTTAGCGTCAAATATAAGTTTATTAAGTCCTTATTAATGTCATTCAACAAGTACTGATCATAATTGCTATTAAGAAAAATAGAACCCGCACCAGCAAAAGGCTCAATTAAACGCTTGCCTTTGGGCAGCATCTTACCAATGGTATCGCTAAGGGTGTATTTGCCACCGGCCCACTTAAGGAAGGCTCTTTGCTTTTGCGTCATGTTATTGTTCTTGTACTGCTTATGCCCGGCGGCTGATAGGGGTTGCGATGCAGTTAAATAACCTGCTGCAACTGTTCACGGCTTATGTTATCAAAAATCTCGGTTTTGCCAATAGCCGTCGGCACAATTAACCGAATTTTCCCAGCCAAATTTTTCTTATCACGAGCCATATGCTTGAGATAAGAATCAATGTTCATTTCGCTAGGTCCAGCAATGGGTAAATCAAAATAAGCGATTAGGTTTTTAATACGCTCGACATCAGCATCGGTTAGGTGACCTAATAATCTAGCTAAGTTTGACGCTTGCACCATACCAGTGGCAACCGCTTCACCATGTAACCATTTGCCATAACCCTGCTCAGCTTCAATCGCATGAGCAAATGTATGGCCAAGGTTTAACATGGCTCTTACACCAGACTCTTTTTCATCCGCAGCGACGATATCAGCTTTTGCCTGGCAGCATTTAGCAATCATGCTAGCGAGAATGTGTTGGTCACCTTGCTTAATGCTCTGCTTGTTGTCTTCTAACCAGCAAAAGAATGGGTAATCCCCGAGAATGCCGTATTTAATTACCTCAGCCATACCCGCGGCAAATTCGCGTGATGGCAAGGTATTTAAGCTATCAACATCAATGAGCACCGCCTGAGGCTGATAAAAGGCGCCAATCATGTTTTTACCTAATGGGTGATTGACTGCGGTTTTACCGCCAACAGAGGAGTCAACTTGCGACAATAATGTGGTAGGGATCTGAATAAAATCAATACCACGTTGATAACACGCAGCAGCAAAGCCGGTAATGTCACCGATGACGCCACCGCCTAAAGCAATTAAGGTTGAATCTCGACCATGGATATTAGCCAGTAGGTGAGCCATGATTTTTTCAAAATTAGCCAATGACTTTTGCGCTTCACCATCTGCCAAAATAACAACGTCTAGTTGGTAGCTCGCCAATTGTTGCTTTAACGCGTTTAAATAAAGTTTATCGACCACATCATTAGTTACAATGCAGACGCGTTGGCCTTTAATATAAGAGGAAATTGGGCTGTCAGTTAACAGCCCTGATTCGATAAAGATAGGGTAACTGCGTGAACCGAGTTCAACTATCAATTCCGACATGGATATTAGAAATCCAGTTTATCGACGATCTTGTTAGCAACGACTTTTGCGCTTTGATCATCTGTTTGAACAACGTGGTCAGCGATTTCTTCGTACATAGGGTTACGTTCTGCTGCTAAACGCTCTAAAACGGTACGAGAATCTTCTTCCGTTTGCAATAGTGGGCGACGACGGTCGCGTTGTGTACGGGCTACTTGCTTATCAATGGTGGTTTCAAGGTACACGACGATTCCACGCGCTGATAAGCGATTGCGAATAAGATCACTGATTACAGACCCGCCACCTGTTGCCAGCACGATACCCTGTAGTTCAGTTAGATCATCAATTACTTTCTCTTCACGATCTCTAAACCCTTCTTCACCTTCTAGATCAAAGACCCAAGCGATATCAGCGCCAGTACGGCGTTCTATTTCTTGGTCTGAATCGTAGAAATCTAAGTGAAGTCTGTCAGCGATTTCTCTGCCAATTGTGCTTTTACCTGCTCCCATAGGGCCGATCAGGAAAATGTTACGTTTTTCTGCCATGAGCTTACTTTACTACTCGAAAATTGATTGTTAACGGAAACTGAGGACTCTCCTCGACAAAATTAAGGGCGCAATTATCGCAATTATTTTAGACTAATTGCAAGCACCTGCCTTAAAAAAACACAATCTGAACTAACACTTACCATAATTGGCAGTGTAAGTTCAGACTGATTTTATAAAACCGTTAACTCTTCGGTTTAAAATTTCTCTGTAACAATGCGAGGCGTTACAAAGATAAGTAATTCTTTTTTCTCGTTAAATTCGCTATTCGTTCGGAATAACCAACCAACGTAAGGGATATCACCAAGCACCGGAACTTTAGATACGGCATTTATTATCTGTTGTTGATAAATACCGCCTAGCACTATGGTTTCACCATTATTTACCAACACTTGCGTACCAATTTCTTGTGTATCGATGGCGGTCGCTAGACCAGTACCCGTTGCAATCGTATCACCACGAGTATCTTGGGTAATCACCAAATCAAGAATAATTCGATTATCCGGGGTAATTTGTGGCGTTACTCGAAGTCCCAAAACAGCCTTTTTAAAGGTTACTGAGGTAGCACCACTTGATGCCGCCTGAACAAATGGTATTTCGGTACCTTGCTCGATATAGGCTTCTTTTTGATTCGACGTGGTAATACGTGGACTGGCGATGATTTCACCCTTGTTCTCTTGCTCCATTGCTGAAAGCTCAAGGTCAAGAATGGTGCCATCCGCTAAACGAGCCACTTGAAAGGCAATGCTACCAGCCGGATCAACAACCGGTAAGTTGACGTTTAAACGGTCATCCAATGATGGTACAACGTTGCCATTAGCAATATCGGCACCTTCTAAGCTACCAGAGGTCGACGTATCACCACCGTTATGTGTCACACCCCAGCGTATCCCTAACTCTTCACTGATGTTGTCCTTAACAGTCACCATACGCGATTCAATCACTACCTGGCGAATTGGGATATCCAACACATCAATCATGCGTTTGATGTCTTCAATACTTTTCGCAGTATCACGAACCAATAAAGTATTTGTACGCTCATCGACGGTTACACTGCCACGATCTGATAACAAGCTCGTGCCTTCATTCTTTAATAATGAAGAAAAGTCAGCCGCTTTGGCGTAATTAATTTGTACGTATTCGGCGTATAACGGTGCAAGCTCTGATACTTGCTGTTGTGCTTGAAGCTCTTTCGCTTCACGGGCAACCAACTCATCGTTAGGAGCGATCATCAGAATATTACCGTCAAGTCGTTTGCCTAAGCCTTTGACTTTAAGAATGATATCCAA
The DNA here is from genome assembly GCF_012932945.1 of Thalassotalea sp. Y01. Classification (NCBI taxonomy): domain Bacteria; kingdom Pseudomonadati; phylum Pseudomonadota; class Gammaproteobacteria; order Alteromonadales; family Colwelliaceae; genus Thalassotalea; species Thalassotalea sp. Y01. The sequence continues at coordinate 212,361 of NZ_JABBXG010000007.1, read as the reverse complement.
CGCTTGATCCCACGGTACACCGTCAAGACGCAAGGTGATGTTACCATTTACGGTATCACTGGTTACCAAGTTAAAACCATTATAATCGGCAATGATCTGCAATACGGTACGAATTGGAATGTCTTGGAAGTTTAACGATATCGCTTTACCGTTAAAGTCTTTACCATTTTCCAAATACGACTTTTCCTCTTCCTGTTCAGCGACAGTTAGTGAGAAAATATTATCAATTTGGTCGTGCTCATAGGTGACTGGTTTGCTAGTGGTAATTTCCAAGCGAGCATTATTACCTTCTTTAAAGGTCTCAATGCTGGTCACAATAGTACCAAAATCACTCACATCCAGCTTATAGAGCAAGTCGTCCATTATATCGGTATTATGAAATTCAATATTCACTTTACCTAAATTATCACTGACATCAACGGCGGACTTACTGTCATCAAGAAATACCAATACTTGGCCACTATCCGCTTCACCTTTGCGAAAATCGATAGCTTGAATATTGTTGATGAAATTTGCGCTACTGTCGGCTTGTACGTCGGCTTTATCGAAGCTAGACATACCATTAAGCAGCATCACGAACTTACCTTCGATCAATTCTGCTTGATACATTTTCAGTTCTTCAAGATAAATCGTTGCTTTTACTTTTCCTGCAACTTGCTTGACGTCGATATGTTTCACACCAGCATGATTGACCTGAGTATCTGAGAGGGGGGCAACAAATTCTTCAGCGTCAAACGTAACTTCAATACGTGCTGGGTCAGTAAAGGTTTTTACGACAGGTTGAGACGCAATATCTTGCTCAAAACCAAAAGTGAATTCAATCTCATCGGCAAGCAACGTATTGTAATAAATATCGTTTAATTTACCTTCTGCAAAGCTGGAAAATGAAGACACAGCCAAAGCCGCGCCTAAGGCGGATTGCAATAACCCTTGCTTTATTCGATTTGATGTTTTTATTTTTTTTCTATCAAGACTCAACATTAATTCCTTTGCCCCTCTAGATCCGAATCAACCATGGCAACAGTTGTTTCACGTTCTACCCAACAGCCTGCGCCGTCGGGAATTAATTCAACGATGATGATCTCTTCATCGCCAACGCTGGTAATTCGACCATTGTAAAGGCCCATATAACTGCCAATAGATACCCTATGTAAGGTAGTATCACCGGCTTGTATTAGTGCCCAAATTATTCCCTCTTCCCCTAGTGTGCCACGCATGCTCATACTTTCCAATGCAAACTTTTCTAAAGGTTGCTTGCGACGGCGAGGATCGGGATGTAAACAATCGGACATTTGTTGCAGCTTCTCTGTCATCGCTTCAGGCTTAGGCGCCACAAATGGGCTGCGCAGCGCAAATGCCGAGTAATCAAAATGATTAAATTCGGTAATGGCTGGCATTGGCTCAATACGATTTGGAGTAGATGCTTTTACTTTTTCAATATGTGCGTGTAGATCTGTTTTATCATCAAAACAAGCAGTTAGCAAAAATATCGGTAATATTCCGAGTAACGGTTTAGACAAACGCATTATTTTCCTGCCTCCCGATATTTGTAGGTTTTAGCCTGTAACGTCAGCGTTAACTCACCATCCATACCGGCCTTAGTGCCAGCGATAGAAAAGTCATGCAAAGTAACGATACGCGGTAATCCTGATATCTTACTTACGAACTCACCGAAGTCATGATATGAACCAGTAACCTGCACTTGAATCGGTAATTCCACATAAAACTTTTGCTGAATTTCAGGTTGCCAATTAAGCTTTTTAAATTCCAGTCGAGACGTTGTTCCAACAAAGGTAATATCGTCAAGCAAGCCCGGTGTTTCATGGCTCTCTGGTAGACGTTTAATTTGCTTAGCAAACAACTCTTCTGCCTCTTCCATTTGCTCTCGGAACAACTCGAGATTGGCAGATACGTAATATTTTGCTTCGTAATCGGTTTTTAGTTTTACTTCGTTAGCAATTTCTTGCTCTAAGGTGGTGATCTTGTCACTGACCAGCACGTAGTAAACCAAGTAAGAAACAAAAGCCACAACAACTAAGGCTAATATCGTTTTCGCCACTACCGGCCATTGACCGATATTATTGAGGTCTAAGTCATTTAATTCTGATAAATCAATATTTTTCATTAGCGACCCCCTGCATTAATAAGCGCTTGTTCATCTAGAAGACCTTGGATTCGCAAGGTCATCTTAAAATCACTTAATAATTTCTCAGATGTACCACTATTGGTAATCGATTCCAGCTCAGCATCAGCTAATAAAGTTGAACTTTGCACCTCACGAATCATGTTTGCTAAGTGGTTATTCGACTCACTTTTACCCTGCAGCAATAATTGGTTATCTTGCTTGGTTAATTTCGTGAGATACACACCAGGTGGCACAACTTTGGCGATTTCATCGAGAACTTGGGTACCGACGTTACGACTTTTCTGTAGTTGCTCGATTAACTTCATCCGTTGAATCAAGTCTTTCTTTTTCTGCTCTAGGGTTTTGATCTCGGCAATTCGCGCATCCAATACTTTAATTTCATTGGTTAAGAATTGGTTACGAGCACGCTGACCATCAATTTTAGCCTGGAAGTATTGGCTTACTAGGAAAACCACCAAAAAGCTAGTCAATGCTAAAAAGGTTAATAGTGAAAAATATTGTTGCTGGCGCAGTCGCTGAGCTTCTTCACGCCACGGCAGTAAATTTATATGTGGCATGGGGAAAAACTCCTTATAGCAAGACCCGTTGCAACCATCAATTGAGGTGCAACTTGAGAAAGCTCTTCTTCATTAATTTGCTCACCGACCAACATATCTTTAAATGGGTTAGCAATAATGGTGTGAATGCCAAGTTCAGCAGATAATAGTTCTTGAATACTTTCAAGTGCGGCGGTACCACCCGAAATGACCAGATAATCGAGTTTATCTTTGCCACTGAAGGTCAAATACATTTGAATCGCACGACGAATCTGCTGAATAAGGGTGGTCTGAAATGGCGCCAAAACCTCAAAAGTATAAGTCGGCGGTAATTCACCGGTTAGCTTTTCTCGCTCAGCGTCTTCAAAGGTTTTATTGTAATAAGACACAATAGAGCGAGTATATTGCTCTGAACCAAACAATTGGTCTCTACTGTATATATTCGACTCGGTTTCATTGACCGTAAACAATGTCATTGTCGCGCCGATATCAATAAATGCGACGACTTTATCACTTGCATCTTCAGGTAAGGCCGGCATACATAAATCAGCTGCACGGCTCAAGGCATAAGATTCGACGTCAACAACTTTAGTTTGAAAACCACCGGTATCGAGTGCTGCAACTCGTGCTTCAACCGTTTCCGTTCGAGCGGCACTTAACAGAACGTTCACCTTACTTGGGTCCGACTCGTTAACATCAAGCTTTTCGAAATCAAGACTAACTTCGTCAAGCGGATATGGAATTAAGCTGTCTGCTTCAATCTCAATTTGACTGGCAAGTTCGTCATCATTGAGAGCCACATCCATATAAATAATTTTGGTAATAACGGTAGAACCGGAGATTGCGACTGCGGCATCTTGCACAGACGACAGGACTTTTTTACGAATTTTGCGAATGACAGCGCCAACGGCCTCGATGTCTTGGATCTTACGATCGACAACGGCACCTTTTGGAATTGGTTCAACAGCGAAAGCTTCAAGTTGATAGCCATCTTTGCCTTCACCGATAAGAACAGCCTTGGCGGAATGAGAACCGATATCGATCCCGACCATTTTAGCAGCGCTTTTATTCCATAACTTACTAAGCATATCTTCCCGTGAATTATTATTATTTTTTGTCTATTAAAGCATATTATCGTTAAAAATACATTTATTACAGCTTTAATCGATATATACTGGTAATATTATTTCTATATTTTTTATACTGGCAGTATTTTTGTGAACATTATCAAGCGGTTAGTACAATTTTCCTTTGCTCTTGCCCTACTTGGAATCCTAACCATCGGCGTTTTTTATTGGTATATGAAAGACGATTTGCCAAGCGTCGACGTATTAAAAGACATTCAATTACAAATTCCCATGCAGATCTATTCGAGTGAAGGAAAACTGATCTCGCAATATGGTACAAAACGCCGAATTCCAGTCAAGCTAAAAGATATGCCGCCAAAGCTTATTGAAGCGGTTTTAGCCACCGAAGATAATCGCTTCTATGAACATTTTGGTGTCGATCCAATCGGTATGAGCCGTGCTGTGGTATTGCTTATAAAAAGTAAAATAACCGGCGGTGAAATCGAAGGTGGTGCCAGTACCATAACCATGCAAACGGCGCGAAATTTCTTCTTAACTCGCGAACAAACCATTGTTCGTAAAGTGCGAGAGATTTTTATTTCTTTGCATATGGAAAAGCTATTAACCAAAGATGAAATTCTCGAACTGTATCTTAATAAAATTGAGTTGAGTCATCGTGCATTTGGAGTCGGTGCGGCGGCGCAGGTCTATTACGGTAAAGATTTGCACGAATTGACCTTGGGCGAAATTGCCGTTATCGCTGGTTTGCCTAAAGCACCAACGACCTATAACCCAATCAGTTCACCAGAACGAGCTAAATTCCGCCGTACCACGGTACTGCAACGTATGTTGGTCAGTGGCTATATTAGCAAAGAAGAATTTGAGCAGGCCAATAATGAAGAAATTCGTACTAAACGCCACGGTGTAAGAATTGAAGTAAGTGCGCCGTATGTCGCAGAACAAACTAATAAAAAAGTACTCGAGCTGTATGGTAAAGAATTTGCCTATGGTAAAGGCCTAAAAGTTTACACTACGGTTAAAGCGGATTTGCAAAACGCAGCGAAGCAAGCGGTGGTAAATAACGTTTATGCCTATGATCAACGTCATGGTTACCGTGGCCCTATTCAGCGATTGTGGCTATCTGAGCAAGACCAACAAAAAGTACTCAGCCAATACCAAACGTTTGTCGATGATGAGCAATTAGACACCTTAACCGACAGTTTTGCTCAGCTACCGACTCAAGCTCCAGAGCAACAAGACATCGTTGAACAACTGCAAGAGGTTAAATCCTATAATGATTTGCAGCCTGCGGTAGTCATAGAAGTTGCTGAGCAGGCGGCTAAAGTAATCGATAAACAGGGAGAGATCGTCGATATCCCTTGGGATGGCTTAAAGTGGGCGCGTTGGTATATCGATGACAAAATCCAAGGTAAAGCGCCAAAACTTGCACAAGAAATTGTTAGCGCCGGCGACATGGTGTATATCCGCCCTGCTGCAGAGCAACAATGGCAGCTAGCACAAATGCCGGATGTATCCGGTGGCATAGTGGCCATTTCGCCAGACAACGGCGCAATCTTAGCCAGTGTTGGTGGCTTTAGTTTTAGACAAAGCCAATTTAACCGTATTACCCAGGCAAATCGTCAGGTCGGCTCAAATATAAAACCATTTGTTTATTCTGCGGCACTGGCGAATGGTTATACCCTCGCCTCTATTGTTAACGATGCACCAATCAATCAATGGGATAAACGCTCAGGTTTTGCTTGGCGACCAAAAAATTCACCTGCGATTTACGAAGGTCCGTTACGAGTCCGCACCGGTCTAGCAAAATCGAAAAACGTGATGTCCATTCGACTATTACGCGGTATGAAGTTAAGCACCTTAATTGAGCATTTAACAAAATTTGGTTTTGAGAAAAAATCATTGCCTAAAAATGAGTCAATTGCTTTAGGCTCAGCAGTCATGACGCCACTGCAAGTAGTGACCGGCTACGCCGCTTTTGCCAATGAAGGCTATTTAGTCGAACCTTATATTGTCGATCGCATAGAAGACGCCAGTGGAGAGGTTATCTATCAAGCAGAGCCTAACGTTGCTTGCTATGAGTGCGAACAAGCGCAACAAGAATATGCTAATAGTTTTGATTCAAGTGATGAACTTGACGTTGAATTATTAACCCAACCAATTGCACCGCGCATCTTAAGTCGTGAAAATGCCTTTTTAGTTACAGAAGCGATGAATAGCGTCATTTGGGGCGGTGGTGGCAACTGGTCAGAAGGCACAGGTTGGATGGGCACAGGTTGGCGCGCTAAAGCACTTGAACGTCGTGATTTGGCTGGCAAAACCGGAACCACCAATGAATCAAAAGACGCTTGGTTCACTGGTTTTAGTCGTCATCTGGTTGCGAGCAGCTGGATTGGCTTCGATGATCCAAGTCGCAACTTGGGTCGCACCAATGTCAATGCAAACCTAGGTCGTAACCAAACAGCAGGCGGCGAAGCTGGCGCCAATGCAGCGCAACCAGCGTGGATTTCGTTTATGAATATTGCTCTAAACGAGTTCCCGTACGCGCCATTTAAACAGCCGGATAATATTGTTTCGATTCGCATCGACAAAGAAACCGGTAAGCGCACCAATAAAAGTGATTCGAGTTCGACTTTTGAATACTTTATTCAAGGCACCGAGCCAACCGAATGGGTTGATGAAGACAATGTGGAAGATATTCTAGAAAACAAAAAGGCTCGTGAAGAAGAAGAAATCTTTTAAGCACAACTACTTGCTTGCGGATTTGTACTGCTAATCATCAACTAAAGACGTTAAATAGAGGCGTTAAGACACAACAGCCATTATAAAAACAAAAAAGGCCCAAACGGGCCTTTTTTTAATGCGGTTTTAGCAATCAGACTTCGGCAACTTCAATAGAGCCCAACATTTGCGGCATGGTGTGATGTTCGTTCAAGTCATATTTTAACGCGACTTCATCACAGCAATCTTTCTTCGGACAAATCTCACAATCTTTCATCACTTTTTCTGGCAAGGTGGCTTTATCGCTCATTTTGAAATCAAGCTTTTCAAAAAAACCTGGCTTGCGTGTTAACACAAACACTTTAAGCAGCGACAATTGTTGTGCACGATCCAGTAAGTATTGACATAGCTTGTTACCATAGCCCTTTCCTTGATGATTATTGGCCACGCCTAATGAGCGAATCTCCGCCAAGCCGGTACTGTAGATGTAAAGTGACGCACACGCGACCACTTGGCCCGCCACTTCAACTACAGCAAAGTCTCGAATTGATTTAATTAAGTCATCTTCACTGCGAGGTAAGTTTTCTTCTCGATCAGAGAAGTAATTAACAAGTTTTCCGATTGAACGTAAATCCGTTAATTTGGCGTCTCTAACAGTGTATTCGGTACTGCCCAGCAGTTGACGATTTTGCTCAATAATCTTGCTTACAGGCTCGATGCCGGTGCCGCCAAGTATATTGCGTTTATCAACAAGGTATTCCAACTCTAGAATCGGATAAACGTCTTCCTCTATTAAATTTGAGAACTGTTTAAACTCATCCAGACGCAGATTTTCTAACGGTTCACCTTGGCCTATCGCATAAAGCACGACCGCACCGGTAATATCATGTGCGGTTCTAAATGGCACGCCTTTACCAACCAGGTAGTCTGCCAACTCTGTTGCATTGGCATAACCGCCACGAGCAGCGCGACGACATTCAGCAACATTCACTTCAATGGAATTAACCACTTCACAAGACATTTCTATGCATGAAAACCACTGTTCAAGCGCATCAAATAGGCCTTGTTTGTCTTCTTGCATGTCCTTGTTGTACGCCAGCGGCAAGCCCTTAAGGGTTACTAATAATCCTTGCAGTGAGCCATAAACACGACCACATTTACCACGAATTAACTCCAATGCATCTGGGTTTTTCTTTTGCGGCATCAATGAACTGCCTGAGGTCACTTGATCGCCAAGGGTAATAAAATTAGCTTCGCCGGAGTTAAAGAAAATTAAGTCTTCAGCAAATCGCGATAAATGCATCATACCGGTAGAGGCTGCAAATAATAATTCCAATACATAGTCACGATCAGACACGGCATCAAGGGAATTCATACATGGGCCATCAAAGCCCAAACTATTCGCCAATTCAAAACGATCAATGTCATAAACGGTGCCCGCTAATGCGGCGCAGCCCAATGGCGATTGATTTAGACGCACTCTGGCATCTTGCAATCTCGACACATCACGCTTTAGCATTTCCACATAGGCCATACACCAGTGGGCAAAACGAATCGGTTGTGCACGCTGCAAATGGGTATAGCCGGGTAAGATATGCTGCTTGTTGTTATCGGCAAGATTCAGTAATTGCGCAATACAACTATTTAGCATGTTAATTAGCTCATCAACCTGCTCACGCGCCCATAATCGTAAATCGGTACTCACCTGATCATTTCGACTACGGCCAGTATGTAATTTACGGGCAATATCACCGATCATTTCAATCAATTCGCTTTCAACGAAACTGTGAATATCTTCGGCATTTGATTGCTCGAAATTGATCTCCCCATTATCGACTTTCGCGGCTAAATCCAGCAACGCTTGCTCAAGTTTTTGCTGCTCATCTATAGTCAACACACCTGCTTTGCAGATCGCTTTAGACCAACCAATTGAGCCCTGAATATCCTGATGTACTAAGACATGATCAAACGGTAAGGAATCATTAAACGCCTTAAACTTATCGCTGCTACCGGCTTTAAACCGGCCACCCCATAATGCCATGTTATTTCTCCTGAGCTTTCAGTGCCTTGATACGACTCGACAAACTAAACAGACGAATAAAGCCTTCTGCATGTTTTTGATCGTAAACATCATCTTCACCAAAGGTGGCAAACTCTTCTGAGTATAAGCTGTTTGGCGAACGACGCTGAGTAACCACAGCTTGGCCTTTATACATTTTAACTACGACATCACCGGTTAATTGCTCGGCAAAGGCATGACATGCCGCCATTTGTGCTTGAGCTAGTGGTGTAAACCAACGGCCATCATAAATAACATGAGAGAATTCTAAGCCTACGGACTCACGGAACTTCAGTGATTCTTTATCAAGAATAAGGGTTTCTAAGCCTTTGTATGCTGCCATTAATACGGTGCCGCCTGGCGTTTCATAACAACCACGAGATTTCATCCCTACCAGACGGTTTTCAACGATATCGACACGACCAACACCGTGAGCACCGGCTTTGTCATTTAGATAAACCAATGATTGATACGGGCTCATGGTTTGACCGTCAACGGCAACCAATTCACCTTTATCAAAACTAAGTAAAACAGATTCCGGTGTATCTGGCGCATCCAAAGGATCGGTAGTCATGGTCCACACTTCTTTTGACGGCTCACACCAAGGGTCTTCTAATTCACCACCCTCATGAGAGATATGCCACGCATTGGCGTCACGACTATAAATCTTGGTTAATGACGCCGAACATGGAATGTTGCGCTGGTCCAGATAGGCAAGCAAGTCTTCACGAGAAACCATATCCCATTCACGCCATGGCGCGATAACTTTGAGTTGTGGTGCCAGCGCGGCAAAACACGCTTCAAAGCGAACCTGGTCATTACCCTTACCGGTACAACCATGACACACCGCGTCAGCGCCTACTTTTAGTGCGACTTCAACATGTGCCTTGGCAATCACCGGACGTGCCATAGAGGTACCCAATAAATATTGTCCCTCATATACCGCACCGGTTTTCACGATCGGATAAATGTAATCTTTAACAAACTCTTCTTTTAGATCGACGACGTGACATTCTGACGCACCAGAGGCAATGGCTTTTTCTTGAATACCTTCAAGCTCTTCATCGCCTTGGCCTACATCGGCACAAAATGCGACAACTTCACAGCCATTATAGTTTTCCTTCAACCAAGGAATGATTGCTGATGTATCTAAACCACCTGAATAGGCCAGTACCACTTTCTTAATATCTTGACTCATAATATCTACTCTTAAATCTATAAATTCTTTACTAAAATCTTGAAACTCGGCCTAATCAGCCAACAAATTAACCAGCACGGAGTTTTGTGCCCACATACGGTTTTCGGCTTGTAAGAAAGCCAATGACTTATCCGAATCAAAAACCTCTGTGGTTACCTCTTGCTCTAAGTGTGCAGGCTGACAATGCATTAACGCGCTCGCGCCTGCCTTTTCCATCAGTGTTTTGTTGACCTGATATGGCATAAAGGTTTGCAGTATTTGCTCAACCTTGGTGTTATCTCCCATAGATATCCAAGTATCGGTATAAATCACCTGTTGCTCTGCTGCAGCATTAATGTCAGTGGTAATGGTTAACGTGCTGCCGTTGGCCTTTGCCAAGGCTTGCGCTTTATCAACCATTTTGGCACAAGGCTCATAACCAACCGGCGAAATAACCGTGACGTTGACGCCAAGCACTGGCCCCATAAGCATTAATGAATTTGAGACATTGTTACCATCACCGATATAACACAGATTTAATCCGTTAAGTTGACCAAAGGTTTCGGTTAAAGCCATGTAATCAGCCAAAGCCTGACACGGGTGATATAAATCACTTAAGGCATTGATAACTGGAATACCTGCGTGCTCCGCCATCTCATCGAGTACCGATTGTTTGAACACACGGGCAACAATGGCATCGCTCCAACACGCTAAGTTTTTGGCAACGTCTTTAACCCGTTCACGCTCACCTAATTGGCCATTTTGCTGACCTAAATATAAGCTATGACCGCCCAATTTATTAATGCCAAAATCAAAACTAACATGAGTTCGCAAGGATGGTTTTTCAAACAACATAGCAACGGTTTTACCGGCTAGGGCATTTTGGTATTTTGGTAAGTTATTTTTAATATCAATCGCTTGCGTAATTAACTGGGTTAATTGCGTATTATCAAAATCACTATCTGCAAGAAAATGTTGCATCGACATATGTATCTTCCTGTTATTAAGAAAATTTATTAAGTTTTAAAGTGTAGGAATAATGCGGGTGCCAAACTCGCCATTACTGTTTAACACAAACAGTTTTTCAGGCGATTTCCAACTGGCAACCGCGATACTTCGTCGTAATCGGTTGGCTGCAGCAAATGCAGCGTTAACTTTAGCGATCATGCCACCGGCAATGACGCCTTGTTCGATAAGGTGTTTGGCTTGCTCACCATCAAGTGTAGCAAGGTATTTTTGATCGGCACCTTTAACCCCGGCGACATCAGTTAACAACACCAAATCAGCATTGAGTAACTCACTGATAGCCACCGCTGCATCATCGGCATTCACATTAACTAACGTGCCATTGTCTAAGCTGCCAATAGAACTGATTAACGGCAAACAGTTTGCCGCGACTAATGAATTTAACAAGCTCGCATTGCCCGCTTGAGGTATACCAACACAACCTAATTTGGGGTCAGCAGGCAAACACACAATGGACTGTCCATCATGCAATGCTAAGCCGACTGTTTTTAAACCACTATGGTTCGCTATTGCCACCATATGCTTATTAACCGTACCCGCTAAGGCGCCGCTAATAACCGCCATATGAGCCTGTTCGCTTACCCGTAAGCCATCGATTTTTTTACTGACAAATCCAGCTTGTTGCAACATATCATCAGCCACACAGCCACCGCCATGGACGATAATAACGCCACGGTCTTGTTGTAACTGGCTAACAACCTTAAATAAATCTGACAGAGCCTGATCAGACTCCATTATCGCTCCACCAATCTTAATAACCAGAGGCCTAGTCATGCTGACCTCCAAGTAATGCTAAGGTCGGTTGCAAGCCAAAACTAATATTAAAACATTGCACCGCTTGTGACGCCGCGCCTTTTAATAAGTTATCAATGGCGCAACTAACCACCAAAACGTGTAACGATTCATCATATTGCCAATAAATGTTGGCAAACGGCGTATTGGCAACATCATCGATTTGCGGCCAGCTTTTACTGATACGCACCAATGGCGTGTGTTGGTAACACTGCTCAAACGCCATATCTACCTGTTGTTTAGTCACAGTGTCTTGCAAGTTAAGGGTTACCGTTGCCATTAAGCCACGTTTAAACGGCGCAATATGAGGATTAAAAATGACCTGAGCACCGGCTTCTTGGCTTATTTCAGGCTGATGGCGATGCTGTAATATATTGTAGGCTTTTAGGCTTAACTCATTAAAGCTGGTTGCTAATGACGCTTTGCGACCAGCACCACTGACGCCACTGATACCATTGACAACGATTAAGCCATCTTTTTGCTGTAAGCCGGCATCGATTATTGGTTTTAATGACAATAAACTGGCGGTTGGATAACAACCAGGCACGGCAACAATATGAGTTTCAGCGATGGCTTGCTGATTAAATTCGGCCAATCCATATACCGCTTGTTGCAACAAGTCGGTATGTTGGTGAGCAAAACCATAATATTTAGGATAATCGTCGGCGTCTTGCAGACGAAAGGCACCGGACAAATCAAACACTTTAACGCCTGCATCGACAAAAGCATTCGCCCACTGCTGTGAATATTCATGAGGAGTGGCAAAAAACACCGCATCAATTTCAGATTGGTGATCTTTTAACCATGCCGCTGAAAAAGCCTGAAGAGGCAGATCACAAACACCCTGCATCGCCGGATATAACTCGCTGAACTCAAGATCTGCTGATGCACTATTTTCAGATACAAGTAATTGCAAAACATCCACTTGGGGATGCTTTGTTAGGATTTTAACTAATTCAGCGCCGGCATAGCCACTAGCACCTATAATTGCAACTTTCACTTAACCTCTCACTTGCAATTTTATTCAACAAGAATAAATGTATGATTTCTATCAGCAGGGTATTATCCGCGATCCACATCCGCTCTGGCTACTATTTATACAAAACGGTTACAATAAAATCCGACAACCTATGGTCTTTACCCAGAAGCTTGATTAAACTGTCCAAAGAAAGATAACAGCGATAATATACTTATGCAATAAAAAAGCATAAGTATTTGCAATAAAGAGTAAGTAAATGTCAACAATTGTAAAGCTACCCAATTTTCAGCAAGCACTTAGTGAATTAATCGCCAGCCCATCGATCAGTGCTGATTCTGCATCACTCGACCAAAGTAACTTGGCGGTAATTGAAATATTAGCGACTTGGTTCAAGGATCTAGGCTTTGCAGTGAATATTCAAAAAGTGCCTGGAACCAACAATAAATATAATTTGCTGGCTAAGATAGGCAGCGGCGAAGGTGGCTTATTACTGTCCGGCCATAGTGATACCGTGCCTTTCGATCAACAAGGCTGGAACAGCGACCCGTTTGCTATACATGAGAAAGACGATAAGTTTTTTGGATTGGGTACCTGTGACATGAAAGGCTTTTTCGCGTTTATCTTGCAAGCCTGCAAGCAGCTACCATTAACCAAGCTAACAAAGCCGTTATATATTCTTGCCACAGCCGATGAAGAGACAACCATGGCTGGTGCACGCTTTTTCATCGAACAACAATTGGCCAAACCCGATGTGGCAATTATTGGCGAACCGACCAACTTAAAGCCGGTAATTATGCACAAAGGACATATGTCTCATCGTATTACGGTGGTTGGCAAGTCAGGCCATTCCAGCCAACCGGCGAAAGGCATTAATGCCATTGAAATCATGTTCGAGATTATTAAGAGCTTAATGACCTTAAAGCAAGAGCTTAAACATCAATATCAAAACACTGCCTTTTCAGTTACTGAGCCGACCTTAAATTTTGGTGCTATAAAAGGTGGTGACAGTGCTAATCGAATTTGCGGCGATTGCTACTTAGATATCGATTTACGAGCGTTACCTGGTATCAAAGATGAAGAGCTGCTGTTTTGGTTAAGTGAGGCATTAAAAGCAACGGCAGAGAAATATCCCGGTAGAGTTAACATGCAGGAATTGCATGCCAGCTCCCCTGCCTTCGCTGAAAATGAGTCCAGTGAGTTGGTTCACGTCGCTGAAAAACTCTCTGGGCATTGTTGTCAGGCGGTAAATTACGCTACCGAAGCGCCGTTTATTCAGCAATTAGGTTGCCAAACCATTGTCTTAGGCCCAGGTTCGATTGAGCAAGCACATCAAATAGATGAATTTTTAGCATTCGATCAAATCAAGCCAACGGAAAAAATCTTATTGGATTTTATCCAACACTATTGCCTGCGATAAACGAAAAGGACAGTTTGTCATGTAAACAAACTGTCCCTGTGAGATAGCACTATGTAGATTGCTTAACCTTGTTGCGGGCGAATACCTAAGGTGTGACAAATTGCATAGGTTAATTCGGAACGATTTAGCGTATAAAAATGAAAGTCATTAACCCCTTCACTACGTAATATCTTCACCTGCTCCATGGCGATATTGGCACCAACCATGTTTCGCGTTGTCGGGTCATCATCGAGTCCCTCGTACAATTTGCCCATCCAATCTGGAACGTGCACGTTAGTTAACCCTGCAAAGCGTTTTAAAGTGGCAAAATTTGATACCGGCAAAATGCCCGGTACAATCTCGACATCAATACCAACCGCAACACAACGGTCTCGAAAACGTAAATAGGCGTCTATATCAAAAAAGAATTGCGAGATAGCACGCGTCGCGCCAGCATCAATTTTTCGTTTCAAGTTGACCAAATCAAATTGCGCATTAGGCGATTCGGGGTGGGTTTCTGGATAGGCGGCAACAGAGATTTCAAAGTCAGCGACCCCTTTTAATACCTCGACTAAGTCGCTGGCATACATATTTGGTTTTTCACTGCTGTTTGGTAAATCACCACGTAACGCAACAATGTGACGAACACCGCTTTGCCAATAGTCTTTCGCAATATCGATTAACTCTTGTTTACTGGCATCAATGCAAGTCAAATGTGGCGCTGCAACTAAGCTAGTGTCACGTTGAATTCGTTTAATAACGCCATGTGTTCTATCTCGGGTACCACTGCCTGCCCCGTAGGTTACTGACACAAAACTAGGATTAAGCGGTTCTAGACGTTCTACCGAATTCCACAAGGTGGTTTCCATTTGTTCAGAGTTTGGCGGAAAAAATTCAAATGACACATTTAAGTCGCGATCCAAATCACGGACAGTACGATTTAACAAATCAAGTTGGCGAGCTTTAGCATTCATTTAATATATCCCCTTAATGACAACTTCTTTTTTCTTATGTTCTAAACGCTGGCACAAATTAACTAAGTCAGAATGCAAGCCGCCAGCGGTAACATCTCGACCGGCACCAGGGCCGCGTATGATCAATGGATTCTCTTGATACCAGTCACTCACCAATAAAAAGATATTATCGCAGGCTGTCAGATTTACAAATGCGTGGTCCGCCGGCAGTATTTCCAAACCAACCTTCGCGGTAAGATTGTTATTATCTATGGCAAATCTAGCCACATAACGCAAATGCTGTTGCTGACTTTTTGCCTCATTTAACTTATTAGCAAAATACTCGTCCAATTCTGTAATGCGAGTAAAGAATTCATTTTTATCAATACGTTGTAACGATGGTGGCACAAGGTTTTCAACTTCTATGTTGTCCAATTCAAGCTCAAAACCAGCTAATCTGGCCAAAATAAGTAACTTTCTTTGTACGTCCAACCCAGATAAATCATCACGCGGATCAGGCTCGGTAAAACCTTGCTCAAGTGCATTTAAGACTAAATCTGAAAATGCCTGCTCACCGCTAAAGTTAGCAAACAGCCATGATAAAGTGCCTGAAAATATACCGGCAATTTCATGAATATTGTCACCGCTTTGCAATAGATCATTAATGGCGTAATTCACCGGTAAGCCCGCGCCGACTGTGGTATTAACTAACCACTGACTGCCGGTATCTTTTTGCACGTCTAATAATTGGCTGTATTGACTCTGCTCGCAAGAACCGGCGCATTTGTTGGCGCTGATGACATGGATACCACGTTCAAAAAAACTTTGGTATAACTGAGCAAAACTCTCTGACGGCGTAATATCAACAACCACTAACTCGTCATACGGATGTTGCTCTAACCAACCAAGTAATTGTTGATTATCATAGTCAACACTGCCGTCAGCAAATGACGGTAGTGCCTGACTTGGGTCGATACCATCGTTGTTAATAAGCGCTTTTTTTGATGTCGCAAGGCCAACCAAATGCACGTTTTCTAAACTTGAGATACGTGTTAACTGTTTTGGCAGCATGTCTAAAAATTTGCTGCCGATATTACCTAAACCTGCAACCACTAACCCTATATTGCGAGCATTTTTCGTTATGCTGGAATGCACTTGATTAAGTAATTCGACATTGCAGCTCTCGTTTAAAAACGCCAGCAAGCTGTGACCATTGTCACTGCCGACCAAAGCATCCAATGCTTCGTGGCGCAATACTCGTTTAAAACGTGCTTTAATTTCACTGCGACTCGCCACTTGATAGCCAACCACAGCCACTAACGATACTTGCTGGTAACTGAACTCAAGTTGATGCTGTTGCAGATATTCAATCGCCAACTGCGAAAACTGCTGGCTCACCACTAAGCACGACTTATCAGGGCATTGGTAAATCGGTTCAAAGCGGGCAATCACATGCCGCAAATACAGCTCGCTAACTTTATTTGTGTTAATTTTCACCAGATCATTATTGTGAGTAACCGATAGCTCGCTTTTGGCGATATCACCAAAGACACCGATTTCAGTACCATTGTCTTCGGGTAAAAAACTACTGGCGACATTCAATTGAATTTGCTGACATTGCAAAGGCGTTAATGTTTTCGCGTGTAGCACTGGATTGCCCAGTCTACCTAACTCCGCTGCCACTGAATTTTCAATACGATGTAGCTTGCGTGCGGTTGAAATAATACGAGGATCGGCACTGTAAATACCGTCGACATCGGTCCATAGCGTGACACTTTCTGCGCCGATAAGTTTGGCAACAATTGTTGCACTGTAATCGCTGCCATTACGGCCCAATGTTTGCGTTCTATTTTTGCTATCTGTGGCTATATAACCGGTAATTACCGTTAACTTTTCTGCTTGCTTAGCCGTTAAAAACGCTTGTTGTGAGCTATGCTCAACCAATTGATAATCATTGTCACAGTCAAGATGTAAAACTTGACGTGAGTCAACACCAATACATGGACATAACTGTTCATTAATCAGCGCCGATAACAAACGCATTGACCAAATTTCACCATGCGCTAATAGATCGTGTCGCTGATATATATCATCAAAATCGGTTTCGGCAAGCTTGGTAATATCCTTAGCGATTTGCTGGCATTCGGTTGCTGCCGCTGATGTAGATAGTAATTCACAGACCAAATTTTGCTGCTGATTTTGTAGCTCTGTTAATAATAACTGGCGCTGTTCGCTCTGTTGACAGTTAATGATTGCAAACAGCTTATCCGTGGTTTTACCGTTCGCTGACACCACTACGACGTCATCAAGTTGTGCTTCTTGCTTTAAAATTTGTATAACTCTTAATAAACACTCAGCATTGGCCAGTGAACTGCCACCAAACTTATGCACATTTACCGGTAGTTGTACCGCGTTATTTATATTTAACAAAGATGAGTTTGCTTGGTTCATGACTTATCCTTCACCGGCTTTATCACTAGGTGCAGTATATGCAGCATCAAGGGCTTGCTGTAAATCAGCAACAATATCGTCAGCATCTTCAATGCCTATAGACAGGCGAATCAGTGTTTGTGAGATACCTGCGGCTTTTTGTGCAGCTATATCCATACCCGCGTGTGTCATGGTCGATGGGTGTGCAGCCAAAGACTCTACGCCACCAAGAGACTGGGCTAGTGTAAACAACTGTAAAGCGGCAAAGAATTTACGAACCTGATTTTCATCGCCTTTAATATCAAACGACAACATTGAACCAAAACCGGCTTGTTGCGCTTTAGCTATCTCATGGCCAGGATGTGTCGACAGGCCAGGATAATAAACCGCCTCGACAGCCTGGTGCTTGGTAAGCAACGCAACCACCGCTTGGCTATTTTGCTGATGGGCTCGCAAACGTACAGGCAAGGTTTTGATGCCGCGTAAAGTCAGGTAGGCATCAAAAGCACTGCCAGTAATACCAATGCAATTTGCCCACCAAGCCAGATCATCGCCTAATTTCGGGTCTTTAGTGACAACGGCACCGCCGACAATATCTGAATGACCATTAATAAACTTAGTGGTTGAATGAATAACAATATCAGCACCTAGCTCTAATGGGCGCTGCAATAAGGGTGATAGAAACGTGTTGTCCACGGCAATTAAGGCGCCTACCTGCTTGGCGGCATCGCAAACCTTTTTAATATCCACTAAACGCAACAATGGATTACTTGGTGTCTCAACCAATACCAGTTTTGGCTTTTTGGCTAAGGCGTCGGCTAGCGCTTGACTGTCGGTTTGATCAACGACATCTAATTCAAATTGACCACGTTTGGCTAGATGGACAAACAATCTGTAACTGCCGCCATAACAATCATGCGGTATCAGTAATCTGTCACCCGCGCTGAGCAGTTGGCAAATTAGGTGAATCGCCGACATCCCGGTGCTGGTAATAACCCCTTTGCTGCCACCTTCTAAATGTGCAATAACCTCGGCCAGCGTTTGACGCGTTGGGTTACCCGTGCGCGAATAGTCAAATTGACGTTTTTCGTTAAATCCTTTGAGGCTATAGGTGCTCGATAAATGCATCGCCGGCACGACAGCTCCGTGATGCTGATCACTGTTTATTCCTGCCTGTACCGCGATGGTCGCTAATTTATCGAGTTTCATAATTTTGTTACCGTATTTATCATTAGATGTTTAGACGTCTATAAATCTATACGGATTAATTACTCAGGTCAAGAAGTTTTAGCCATCTATACATCTTTGCTTATAGATGTTGACTCAAACAACATATCCAGTACAATTTGATCAGCTGAGTAAAAACATCCAGATATAATTAAAAAACGGTTATTAGGGAGCAAAAATGGCTGACTGGAATGGCGAGTACATTAATCCATACGCGCCACACGGCAAAAAAAGTGAGCAAGTGAAGAAGATCACCGTATCTATTCCACTGCGAGTATTAAAAGTATTGACCGACGAGCGTACCCGCCGTCAGGTAAATAATTTACGTCACGCCACCAATAGTGAGTTGTTATGTGAGGCGTTTTTGCACGCGTTCACCGGGCAACCATTGCCAAGCGATAACGATTTGGCGAAAGATAACGAAAACTTGTTACCTGAAAGTGTGCGTAAAGTGCTGGAAGAAAATGGTATCACCGACTTTTCAGACTTCGAGAACGATGATTAAACATCATTGATGTCAATTCATTGAATAAAAAAAAGCGCTGATATCAGCGCTTTTTTATTGTTGTAATTTAACTTACTAGCTATTGCCCATACCCATATAGTTTTTAGGCAAGTCTATGGTCGACACGCCGGTTTCAACAGCGGCATTGGCGACAGCGAAGGCAACGTTGGCCAATAGTCTTGGATCCATAGGTTTAGGAATAATGTAGTCCTTACCAAACTCAAGTTTGTTACAACCGCTCGCATGCAACACCCCTTCTGGTACAGGCAATTTGGCAATCTCTCGAATCGCATCAACTGCAGCAACCTTCATGGCATCGTTAATTTGGCGAGAACGTACATCTAAAGCACCGCGGAAAATAAATGGGAAGCACAACACGTTATTCACCTGATTTGGATAATCAGAACGGCCGGTTGCCATAATCAAATCATCACGAGTAGCATGTGCCAACTCCGGCTTGATTTCTGGATCTGGGTTCGAGCAAGCGAAAACAACTGGTTTTGCAGCCATTAGCTGCAATTGCTCAGCTGATAATAGATTTGGACCTGATACACCAACGAACACATCCGCCCCTTCTAAGGCATCTTCTAAGGTGCGTTTATCGGTGTTATTGGCAAATAATTTTTTATACTCATTTAAGTCATCACGGCGGGTATGAACGATACCTTTGCGATCTAGCATGTAAATGTTTTCACGCTGAGCGCCGCAAGTGATCAATAATTCCATGCAGGCAATGGCCGCAGCGCCAGCACCTAAACATACAATTTGAGCTTGCTTTAGTTGTTTACCTTGTACTTCTAACGCATTAAGCATGCCTGCAGCAGTGACAATGGCGGTACCATGTTGATCATCATGAAAAATTGGCACCTTACAGCGTTCAATCAAGGCTTTTTCAATAACGAAACATTCCGGCGCTTTGATATCTTCAAGATTAATACCACCAAAGCTATCCGCAATATTCGCCACGGTATTAACGAAGTCTTCAATGGTATTGTGTTTAACTTCAATGTCGAACGAATCAATATTAGCAAAGCGCTTAAATAACAATGCTTTGCCTTCCATAACAGGCTTAGAAGCCAATGGACCTAGATTACCTAAACCCAAAATCGCCGTACCGTCACTGATGACCGCAACCGTATTACCTTTGTTTGTATAGCGATAGACATTATCTGGATTTTCTGCAATCTCTCGTACCGGCTCTGCGACACCCGGACTATAGGCAAGAGCCAAATCATCCGCCGTTTCGGCAGGGGTAGTTAATGCAACACTGATTTTGCCTGGTTTAGGCTGTTCATGATAATCGAGGGCTTGTTGACGCAGATCTGTCATTGACGAATTCCTTTAGAAAGACAAGGGTAGCTTAAGCTTAGTTAGAATAGTGAATGTTACCTGAAAACTTTCACAAGGGTTACATTTTTTAATGGCTATTTTGTTATAAGAAAGCGTTATTAGTAACAAATGATTTACGCATATATTGAACCTTGCATATCTAGTTTATTGGCCTGCATAAATAACAAAACCTGTTGCCATATCGGTGCGCTGTTTATGGTTATTATGTTGCCAAAGACAGCGTAAACCGCTACCGTTGTTGACAGTTGCAATTCATGTTTAAGAGAACCTATATGAACAAATCTACCATCAGCATTGCCTGCCTATTGACGTTAATTACCAGCTCAACGATGGCGACAGAAAACATAGCCGAAGCGCCTTTGGTATCGATTACTAGCCAAGATGCATTTTTTGATGCGATAAAACAGCACTGTGGTAAAGCATTTGCAGGAAAAGTTACTGTCGATAACAGCGACAGTGATGCATTTGCCAATAAACCGCTGATCATGCACGTGCGCAAATGCAGCGATAGTCAGCTGCAAATTCCATTTCATGTTGGCGATGACTCATCACGTACTTGGCTTGTCACCAAAACCGGCTCAGGTTTGTCGTTAAAGCATGATCATCGACACAAAGATGGCAGTAATGACGCGTTGACTATGTATGGTGGTCACAGCCAAGATGCAGGTTGGCCGCAAGTTCAATCTTTCCCTGCGGACCAATACTCAAAAGAAATGTTTGTTGCCCAAGGGATCCCACAATCGAACGACAATATTTGGCAAATGTTTATCTACCCAGAAAGCTTTTCGTATCGTTTGATTCGTCATGGCCGTGAGTTTCGCGTCGATTTTGACTTAAACAAGCCGGTAACACCACCAAGTGCACCTTGGGGTTACAGTGATAAGTAAACATAACTAAGGTTTGCCGTGTCGTTAATGTTTCGCTCAATGAGTTACTGTTTTCTATACTTAATAGCAAATGTGTCAATCGAGCGTAAATGTCGATGCCTAACGAAATGGAGCGGCGACAACAGATCATAGATACCGCATTGCAATTAGCGAGCAAACGTTCATGGCAAGCTGTTGCAATGCATGATATCAGTAATGAGCTAAAGCTGCCGTTGGTGCAGATTAAACCTTTGTTCCGCAGTAAAGACGCTATTGCCGAAGCCATTTTCGATCGTGCCGACGATGCAATGCTGGCGCTAAATGACAACCCCACCTTTCAGCAGCAAAACTCACAGCAGCGTTTATTAACCGCCATTATCACCTGGTTTGAAGCCTTACCTAACAACAAGGCGGTGTTAAAAGCGATCATGGCGTACAAATTTGAACCTGGGCACATCCATTTACAAGCACACGGCGTCACCAGAGTAAGCCGCACGGTGCAATGGTTTATCGATATTGCCAACATTCGCCAACAAGGGCTTAACCGAATATGTATTGAAATTAGCGTCACCGCGAGTTACTTGTTCAGTTTTGCCCATTTTATCCATGACAAAAGTCCTGGGCACGAGCGCACAAGGCATCGCTTAGCAAAGATGTTGTCCCGAATTGTTCATGCCGACACTCGGCAGTTATAGCTGATTCGTTGATGGATGCATTAACCCATGCAATCGTTGGCGCTGGTGTTGGCCAATGGTTTAAGCACAAACAAGATGATAATCGACTTGCCTCATGGCAATGCAGCGCAATCGGCGCGGTAGCAGCGTTATTGCCTGATCTGGATTATCTATTATTTTGGCTTCATCCTTTAGAATTCCTCGCCTATTGGCATAGAGCAGAGAGTCATTCTATTGTACTAGCACCACTATGGGCCTACCTATTTATGGGTCTATTATTACTTTGCAAACGGTACCTATTTGCACAGGTTCGCATCAACCGAAAATGGCTCTACACATTGCTGTTGACTGCCATCATGTCACATCTGCTGCTGGATGCGTTGACGGTATATGGTACGCAGTGGTTTGCACCGCTAAGCAGCTATAAAGTCAGCTTTTCACTATTGTTTGTCATCGATGGCTATTTCACTGGCAGTTGTTTGCTCGGTCTGCTTATTTATTGTTGCTATGATTGGCGCAATAGCAACACCAACCTAGAACAAGCAACAACAGGTAATAAAACATCCGCCATTAATATGGCAAAAAATAAGATGGCAAGACATGCGATTTGGACTGTGCCACTAAGTTATTTATTGCTGGTTGCCGGCATCAAGCAATACACACTCACATTACTAAGCAAGCAACCTTCACAGTTAGCTAGTGGCAGCACGATTAGTAATAGCAGGGTGAGCAAAAGCACGGTGTTGTTACCACAACCGTTTTCACCTTTGCTGTGGTTGGCAATAACGCAGCAGGATAATGGTTTGCAATACAGCTATATTCGTCTGGCTAATGACAAAGTGGCAAGACAACTTAGCTTAAGCCTAGGCAAGTCGGGTTACCTTGACCGTTATAACGATATCAACAGCAAATTAAGCCGTGATGGAAGCCGCGTGCAATGGCAACACACTTATCACCCAGCCAGCAGTGATGATGTCAATATCGTTAATGCTTGGCGGCATCCCCTAATGCAGGGCTTTAGAGACTTTGCGGTGTACCCGGTATTTTTGCAGTACAGCCGAAGCAAGGAGCAAGAGTGTTTTTGGTTTAGCGATTTACGCTATCACTGGCCATATTTTTTACCGTCATTTCGCTATGGTGTATGTCGAGAACCTGCCGCGACAAATGATTGGCATCTATACCGAAAACGATATCTAAGTAATGAGACGCAGGTCGTTAATTAACAAACTAGGCAAACAAAAAAGCCGGCATTAGCCGGCTTTTTCTTATAACGAAATGATTATTCGTCGAACGGGTTAACCAAAATCATGGTTTCTACACGATCTGGACCAGTCGAGATAATATCAATTGGAACACCACAAACTTGCTCAAGACGTTTGATATAAGCTCGTGCGTTTTCAGGTAGTTGCTCTACCGTTGTTGCACCAATAGTCGACTCACTCCAACCAGGCATGGTTTCGTATACAGGAGTGATGTTTTCGTAACCTTCAGCCGCCATTGGTGGCACGGTCAAAACATCGCCTGATTGAGTTTTGTAACCAGTACAAATCTTCAATTCTTTTAGACCATCCAATACATCTAGTTTGGTTAAACAGAAACCAGAAATAGAGTTAACTTGTACTGCACGGTGCATAGCGACGGCATCAAACCAACCACAACGACGTTCACGACCGGTAGTTGCACCGAACTCGTGACCAACAGTACCTAAATGGTGACCGACTTCATCGTTTAGCTCTGTCGGGAATGGACCTGAACCAACACGAGTCGTGTATGCTTTGGTAATACCTAATACATAGTCAAGGTAACGAGGACCAAAACCACAACCTGTGGCAACACCACCAACCGTGGTATTTGAAGAGGTAACATATGGGTATGTACCGTGGTCGATATCAAGTAAGGTACCTTGAGCACCTTCAAACATGATTGACTCACCGTTTTTGCGTGCTTGATCTAAGGTTTCGCTGATATCGTCCATCATAGCAATAATGGTCGGCGCGATAGCCATAACATCTTTGCACACTTGCTCAACGTCCAAAGCTTCTGCTTTGTAGTAGCTCGTTAATACGAAATTATGGTATTCCATGATTTCAGTTAACTTCGCTTTAAATGATTCAGCATCTAGTAAGTCGCCTACACGAAGACCACGACGGGCTACTTTATCTTCATATGCTGGGCCGATACCACGACCTGTTGTACCGATTTTCTTAGAGCCGCGAGCTGTTTCACGAGCATTATCTAACGCAACGTGGTACGGCATAATAAGAGGACAAGCATCACTGATTAGTAAGCGCTCACGTACTGGTACGTTACGCTCTTCTAACATGTTGATTTCTTTCATCAAGGCTGTCGGACATAAAACAACACCGTTACCGATCAGACATTTTACGTTGTCACGTAATACCCCTGATGGAATCAAGTGGAGAACAGTTTTTTCACCGTCAACGATCAATGTATGACCTGCGTTGTGACCACCTTGATAACGAACGACGTACTTCGCCTTATCCGTTAATAAGTCAACAACTTTACCTTTACCTTCATCACCCCATTGGGTGCCTAGAACAACGACGTTTTTGCCCATAATATATTTTGCAAATCGGAAAGAAAATTAGGCGGGGATCTTAGCAAATACGCGGGTCTAGATCATCTGTTTTATGAACTTTTTTGTAGTTAAATTGTTAACGGTGGGGTTAACAAATGTAAGAACTTAGAGTTATCGCGGTGAGTATTCTACAAATTGTTAATAATTGGCCATAAACAATACCGCGCCAATGGTCACTAAAACCAAACCAATTTGCCGTATTGTGGTTGGTTTTTCCTTAGCCAATTGCATCATAAAATTGCGCCAACGGTTAGGGAATAGTAAAGGTCCTAAACCTTCAAACATCAGCATCAAGGCAAAGGCAATAAGCACAATTTCAATAGTCATGAGCTTTCATCGATATTTTTATTAATATAGTGAATAGGCTAACGTAACGAGGCACAAATAAAAAGCCCACATTGAAGTGGGCTTTTGGGTTTATCTATTTGCTTTATTGTCTTTTAAGTAATGGAAGAAATCACTGTCTGGTTTAACGATCATGATATCTCCTTTATTACTGAAACTCTTTTCATACGCTTCAAGACTACGAACAAAGTTGTAAAATTCTGGGTCTTGATTAAATGAATCAGCGTAGACTTTAGCAGCCAATGCGTCGCCGGAACCACGTACTTCAAAAGACGTTTTATGGGCAGTCGCCAATAGAACGGCAATCTTCTTATTGATTTCAGCTTCAATTACCGCCGCTTTCTCACGACCTTTCGAGCGATGTTCTTTTGCTACCGCAATACGGTCAGCACGCATACGTTGATAAATAGACTCACTTACCTCATCCGGTAAGTTGATTCGTTTAACACGCACATCGATAACCTCGATACCAAGTTCAGCTTTACTCGACTCAGCACTTAGCATGGCTTCTTCCATCAGCGAGTCACGGTCACCGGATACGATCTGTTTAATGGTACGAGCACCAAACTCAGTACGTAGGCCGTTATTCACTTTTTGCTTTAATAGTGCTTCAGCATTGGCAAGATCACCACCACTGGTACGAACGTAAAACGTTGGGAAATCAACAATACGCCATTTCACGTAGCTGTCTACCAATACGTCTTTTTTCTCAGCAGTAACAAACCGGTCAGCACGGTCATCCAATGTTTGGATACGGGCATCAAGTTTATTGACACGTTCAATTAACGGAATCTTAAAGTGTAAGCCTGGCTCGTAAATTTTTACTTCACCACCACTATCACGTTTGATCTTTGAAAATTGAAAGACAATACCGCGTTCCATTTCATTAACGACGAATACCGATGATACGGTCAATAAACCGAGAATAACCAATACGATTAAAGAGAAATTTTTCATGATTAGTTTCCTCCTCGGTTAAAGCGATCGTTTCGCGATGAACTTGAATTAACGCTAGAGTTTTGACCTTGCGTTGGGTTGCGTTGAATTAACGGCGCAACTTCACGTTTAAAGGTTTGTGGTAAGTTTGATGATTGTTGCTGCATAATTTTATCTAGCGGCAAATACATCATGTTATTCCCACCTTCAACATCAACCATAACTTTCGAGGTGTTTGAATAGACTTTTTCCATAGTCGTAAGATACAAACGCTGACGTGTTACTTCAGGTGCCGCCTGATATTCTGGCAACAATTTATTAAACTTAGCAACATTACCCTGTGCTTCAAGAACAACCTGCTCGCTGTAACCTAGTGCTTGTTGCTCAATGCGTTTGGCTTCACCACGTGCTTTTGGCTCTTCTGATAAAGCATATGCTTCAGCTTCCAAAATGAAACGTTCTTCATCTTCTCGAGCCGCGATAGCATCATCAAATGCGTCTTTAACTTGCTCTGGCGGGCGAGAATTCTTGAAGTTAACGTCGGAAATCAAAATACCTAAATTATACGGTTCAATGATTTTCTCAAGCTCAGCCCATACCGATTGACGTACTTGTTCACGTCCAGATGTTAGTACTTCGTCCATGTTAGAATGACCGATTACATAACGGATGGCACTGTCAAACGCATGTTCCAGGCTGTTGTCAGCATTGGTAACATTAAATAGGTAATTACGCGCGTCAATAATACGATATTGCACTTGCATCTCTACGCTGACCAGATTTTCATCTTCGGTTAGCATAAAGCCTTTCGCTGCGATATTACGTGTTGTTTGCACATCAACTGGGATAACTTTTTGAATAAATGTCGGTTGCCAGTGAATACCTGGATCCACGAGAGTATTGTATTCACCAAATTGCAATACAACGCCCTTTTGAGCTTCTTTAATGGTATAAAAACCACTAAAAGCCCAAACAACCAATGCAATGATGACCACCAAACTGGCGCCAAAACCAGAAAAACTGCTGCCACCGCCCGGATTGCCAGGTTTTTTACCACCAAACATTCCACCAAATTTATTGCCTAGGTCTTTTAATAATTCATCTAGGTCTGGTGGCCCCTGATCGCGCCCACCTTTATTTTTCCAGGGATCATTATCATTTTTCCCCGGTTCATTCCACGCCATTATGGTCTCCGTAATTACCCAATTGTTATTCTCTAGTCAGACTTTCGCCTGCCTATAATCAAGTATAGTAAGTTTTAATCTTATCAGTAGCTTAGTGCTGGATAAAGGTTTCCAGTTCGGTTTTTCCAGCTTTCAACAATTTATTCCATTCCCGTAAAGGCAATGTTACATCTAATAAACAGTTACCTTGTTCGTCATACTGTTCGTCCTTGATGCAATTTAACTCATATAAGGTACCACGCCATTTACCCGCTGTAGGCGGTATTTTAAGGCGATATTCAACAATATCAGTTGCCAGTACTTCAGTTAATGCTTGGGACAGTAACTCAAGTCCCAAGTTAGCTTGTGCTGACAACCAAACACGAATCGGTTTACCTTGTTCGTCTCGGTCAATACGCGGCGCAACATCATCAAACTTGTCAATTTTGTTACAAATTAACAACTGTGGAATGTCATCGGCTTCTATATCTTGCAGCACTTGCTCAACCTGAGCAATATTGTCTGCGCGACGATCGTCAGCAATATCAATGACATGCAATTGTAGATGCGCTTCTCTCGTTTCCGTTAACGTCGCTTTAAAGGCAGCAACCAAATCATGCGGTAAGTGACGAATAAAGCCCACAGTGTCTGCGAGAATTATCCGCCCTACATCTTCTATATGGAGTCGACGCAAGGTTGGATCAAGGGTAGCGAACAATTGATCCGCTGCGTAAACATCTGCATTAGTGATGCGATTAAACAAGGTTGACTTACCGGCATTGGTATAACCGACCAGTGATACTGTTGGTATTTCTGCTCGTTCACGCGCTCGACGCCCTTGCTGGCGTTGCTTTTCAACCTTTTCTAAACGACCACGTATGGTTTGCATACGTTCGCGCAGTAAACGTCGATCCGTTTCCAGCTGTGTTTCACCAGGACCGCGTAAACCAATACCACCTTTTTGCCGCTCAAGGTGAGTCCAACCTCGAATCAAGCGCGAGCTGATATGTCGCAATTGCGCTAATTCAACTTGCAACTTACCTTCATGAGTACGCGCTCGTTGCGCAAATATATCAAGAATCAACGTGGTTCTGTCAATGACTCGACATTCACATAAAGCTTCAATATTTTTTTCTTGCGAAGGTGACAAAGCATGATTGAACAATATCACATCGGCATTATACATTTGTACAGCGTCACGGATCTCTTCAGCTTTGCCTGAACCGACAAAAAATTTAGGATGAGGTTTATCGCGTTTACCGCTGACAACGGTTAAAGAGTTGACGCCCGCTGAGGACACCAACATTTCAAATTCTGATAAATCTTCGCGAGCGTTTTCTTGGGGAAAGTCTATGTGAACAAGTACTGCTTGCTCACCTGCTTGATGTCTATCAAACAAATGAGCAACTCCAATTCATTTTCATTTAATTATTCCGCGGGCTGAGTTCCATCAACCGGTGCTGTATTGACTGCACGCGATGGCACAACCGTTGAGATTGCATGCTTATAGACCATCTGGCTTACAGTATTTTTTAATAAAATAACAAACTGATCGAAAGACTCTACTTGACCTTGTAATTTAATACCGTTTACAAGATAAATAGCTACTGGAATTCGATCACGTCGTAATGCATTTAAAAACGGGTCTTGTAATGATTGCCCTTTCGCCATTAGTTTGGCTCCTTATTGTTATTGTTAATCCAATTAACTTACACTTAAATATTCAACGAAATCATCAAACTAGATGACTCTCCATGGTTCACGGGTAAGTCATAAATACACCGAGCCATTTAAGTATACACGAAGATTTTAACTTTGCTAATCAATAAGCTAAGTCGTAAAAGTTTTTTAACTAAGCCTTAAAACCTATGATATCCATGACTTTTTTAAGGTTGTCAGGATCATTAGTTGTCAGCCAGTTCAGGTTTTGCCAACTGCGCAGCCATGTTAACTGTCGCTTGGCTAATTGTCGTGTTGCGCACACACCGCGAAACACCATTTCATCATAGTCGCATTCACCATTTAGGTGCTGCCACATTTGTCGATAACCAACACATCGTATCGACGGTAAATCTTGGTGCAAATCAGCACGAGTCATCAATTGCTTCACTTCCTGCTCAAAACCTTGTTCAAGCATTATTTGATAACGTAATTCAATGCGCTCATGCAACTCGCTACGTTGGTCCGTAGAAATCGCAAACTGATAAATATCACCTTCGAGAGTGTCACCCTTTATTGCGGTTAACTCGGTCAGCGATTTACCACTAATGCGATATACTTCTAACGCACGTGTTAGTCGTTGTGGATCATTTGGATGGATACGTTCAGCCGATACCGAATCAACATCCGCCAATAACTGATGTACATGTTGCCAACCGTGCTGCTGTGCTAACGCTTCAATATCAGCTCGTATTGCAGGGTCAGCTTTTGGCAATGGTGAAATGCCCTCTAACAGACTCTTAAAATACATCATGGTTCCGCCGACTAATATCGGAATACGACCATTACTTTGAATTTCAGCGATTTCACGCTTCGCATCGCGACAAAAGTCGGCTGCAGAATAACTCTGTGCAGGGTCGATGATATCGACCAATCGATGCGGATAACGTTGCAATTCGTCAGGGGTTGGCTTGGCACTGCCAATATCCATGCCTTTATAAATTAACGCAGAATCAACACTGATAATATCGCATGGCAATACATCACTGAGCTTGAAAGCCAGATCGGTCTTGCCTGAGGCGGTTGGCCCCATAATACAAATAATCGGCGGTTTATCGCTTGCCGGTATACGTTGGCTCATGAACTTGCTCTGCAATTAAGACAATAACGACTGAATGTCTGATGTAAGGTCTACTGCCTTTGAATTCAAGCGCATGTAGGTAAAAAGATCAAAGTTTTGTATTTGATTAACATCGACTAACAATTGTGCCGCCTTGCCAAGGTCGAAGTTTTGGCTGCATTTTAACTGAGCAATTGCCGTCATCCAATCGTTATCCGCAAGCTCTTGCTTGGTCATCAAAATCGTCAGTAACTCGATAAAACTGTCGCTAATGTCTTGCTCACGCAGTTGTGCGGGGTATTGGCGAATGACGACTTTGCTGCCATTGACACTGAGATGCACGCCAATAAATTCAAAGCTGGCAATGTTGCTAGCAATAAATTTAACTTGGCTTGACTGCAACTTAACAGCAACCGGCAATAACAATGGTTGCGATACCAAGCCTTGTGGATAACGGCTGGTTAAGCGGTAATGAAGCACCTGCTGACGCAGTGCTTTGAAATTACAACAATACAGACTTTGCTGCCATTCTAGTAATAACACGTGGTCGGCTAATACGCTGAACAACTTAATATCGCTATCCGCGGTAATGGCAACCTGTGGTTGGCTAGTCGCTGGCGGCATAGCCGGTGATGGACTCGTTGCCGGCGTAGCATTTGAGTCATCAGAGTGGTCAAAATCACTTTCTGCAATAGCGACTCGCTCAGCAGGCGACATCAATTTTTGATAGTTGCTTACTGCTTGGTCGCTGATCTTGTCGCGATAGTTTCGCCCAGCACTTGCTGTCGCTGAGCGAGCTGACGACGGCGTTGTCGATGGCGATTGATAAGATGTGGCTTGATAAGGTGTGGCATTAGTGTCATTACGCAATGGTTGCACATAATCACGATTGCCATGGGGATCGCTTGTTGCTCCCGCATCAACGCTAAGTAACTCACCGGTTTCGGTATCAAGAGCTAGTGATGCGTCATCTTGTAATGTTTGCTCAACGGCTGCGGCAATAAAATCATGCACCAAACGCGCCTGATGAAAGCGAACTTCGTGTTTCGCCGGATGGACATTGACGTCAACATCACCGTGATTCAATTCAAAATACAGTACAAATGCCGGATAAACATCACTGCTTAAACGATGACCATATGCTTGACGGATGGCGTGATTTATCAATTTATCGCGCATCATACGGCCATTAACATAGCTGTAGCTCAAATCATTTTGATTACGTGCATAACGTGGCGAGCCTACCCACCCCCATAAACGCATACCCGAATGTTGGTATTGCAAAGGCAAAGCGTTATCAATAAACCCCTGAGAACATACCGCAGCAATACGTTTTTCAATTTGTTTATCGGTTTGAGCAGAACGATAAGAGCGTATGGTTTTACCATTGTGATTAAGAATCAAAGTTAATTGCAGCTGCGATAAACCGATGCGTTTAATCACTTCGTCAACATGAGAAAATTCGGTTTTCTCGGTACGCAAAAACTTTCGTCTTGCCGGTGTATTGAAAAACAAATCTTCGACATCAATGGTGGTACCATCAGGGTGCGCAGCAGGCTTAATATCGACCTGCATATCACGCCCTACGGCGATCGCTTGCCATGCCGCTTGCTGCGCTGCCGGCTTTGAGGTTAATGTAAGGCGTGAGACGGAGCTTATACTGGCTAACGCTTCGCCGCGAAAACCTAGGCTATCAATGGCTTCAAGATCATCCAATGATTTGATTTTACTGGTGGCATGACGAGACAAGGCTAAGGTCAGTTCATCTTTTTCGATACCATGACCATTGTCAGTTATACGTATACGCTTGCTGCCACCTTTTTCAATATCGATAACAATTTTCGTCGCTCCGGCATCAATTGCGTTTTCAACCAATTCTTTTACAACAGATGCCGGACGCTCGACAACCTCGCCGGCGGCAATTTGGTTCGCCAGGCGTGCAGGAAGGATACTAATTGTCATTAATTTACTCGAGGTATAGTCAGAGTCTGGCCTATACGCACCACGTCAGATTTCAGGTTGTTGGCTAATTTCAATTGTTTCACCGACACGTTATAGCGTTGTGCAACGACCGATAACGATTCACCACGACTGATTTTGTGCTTTTGCGGCTGTATGCTTGCCAACAATGAGTCTTGTGGTGGATAGCGAGTAAAATACTGCTTAATGCCTTTAAACATCGCTTTGGCTAGCTTTTCCTGATGATTCTTCGACATCAGATTTTTGAAATCATACGGATTAGAAATAAAGCCCGTTTCCACCAGCATCGACGGAATGTCTGATGACTTAAGCACCGCTAGGCTGGCGTTTTGCGGCTTAGTTTTATGCATGCGGGTAATTTTCTTTAATTCGGCAATGACATTACGAGCGATGCGATCACTGATTTCCAGTGATTTATCTTTGGTGAGATCCGCTAAAAATACCGCAAGATTATCGTCATTGGTTGCCTTGATCAGCTGACCACCTCCGCCAAGTAGCTCAGAGTTTTTCTCACGATGCTTTAGCCATCTCGATAATTCCGATTCAGCACGACTATCATTTACGATCCAAACCGACGCCCCGCGAGGCTTTGAACTGTGGAATGCGTCGGCATGTATTGACACCAAAAAGTCGACTTGCTGCTTGCGCGCCAGCTCGGTGCGCTTATTAAGATTAACGAAATAGTCACCGGTACGTATCATCACCGCTTTCATGCCTTTTTCGCCATTGATGATGCGCTGCAGTCGTTTCGCTACCGCCAGAGTAATTTTCTTTTCGTAGGTGCCATTTTTTGCAATCGAACCTGGGTCTTCACCACCATGACCGGCATCAATACCAATAATGACATCACGATTTTTCTGTTTAGGCTTACTTTTAACGACTTTAGTGGATTGTTTATCGTGCAAATCGACAACCAGACGATTGCCATACGGACCGGTCGGCGCCAACACAAACACTTTCTCTTTGAAGCTTTTGCTTAAATCAAGCACGATCCTAGCGGACTTACTGTTTTTGCCCTTACTGGTGCGAACTTTATTAATACGGTTGTCATTTTTTGCTAAGTTAGCAAGTGCGGCTATGTTGTCGGTATTCTTAAAATCAATGACCAAACGATTAGGATTGCTCAGAAAAAAGTAGGAATAATCGGGTTGTTCACTTAAATCAAACACAACTCGAGTGTTATCTGGCGATGGCCAAATACGCACACTCTCTATCATGTTTTGTGAAAACGCAGTAAAGCTGCATAAGGAAAACAACAACAGCAGTATTGTTCCAATACGTGTTTTCATTCTCAGCGACCTTAATTCTTATAGTTATCTTATTGTTTATTAGGTCAATTGTTTAAGGATTAGTTCACCAACAGAGGTGTTGGCAGTGACGTTAATCAACCTTTCATGACCATTATATGATAAGTCTATAATAAGATCCTCTGGTGGTAAAAGGCCAGCCCCTTTTTCAGACCATTCAACAAAACAGCAAGACTTTTGTAAAAAATAATCTCGAATCCCCATATATTCAAGCTCTTC
Source organism: Thalassotalea sp. Y01 (assembly GCF_012932945.1). Taxonomy (NCBI): domain Bacteria; kingdom Pseudomonadati; phylum Pseudomonadota; class Gammaproteobacteria; order Alteromonadales; family Colwelliaceae; genus Thalassotalea; species Thalassotalea sp. Y01. Next base: position 179,111 of record NZ_JABBXG010000007.1, on the reverse strand, counting down.
CGGATCAGCCAAGCGGTATAAATCAAAATGATAAATATGCCATGGCGGCAGCTCATAAGGCTCAACCAGGGTGTAGGTTGGGCTTTTGACATTGCCATTGTGACCCATTGCTTGCACAAAGCCACGGGTTAAAGTGGTTTTGCCTGCACCTAAGTCACCATGTAAAAACACCACCAGACTTTGCAAATCGAGTGTTTGCAATGCCGCTGCTAATGTTGCACCGAACGCTACAGTTTGTTGTTCGTCGCGTAACGTTTTACTCAGAGAAAGAGCCATTTATTGATAAACCTTGACCAAATCTTAGTGTTGATTAACCAGCTGTCGGATATACACAAATAAGTCTGAAGGCAACATGCCTTTGCGACCGTCTAACGCCGCAATATCAGCAGCACGACCATGAATATAGACAGCGGTGAGAACCGCTTTAAATAAAGACTGCGATTGTAAACCTAACGCGGCGATGATTCCAGCTAATACGTCGCCCATACCGGCAACAGCCATCCCCGGATTACCAGACATATTGATAAATACCTGCTGGCCATCGCTAATTAACGTGCCTGCACCTTTTAACACACAAATGGCTTGATACTTATCAGCAATCGCTTTGACCGCTGCAAATCGGTCTTGTTGCACTTTGGCAACGCTACACCCCAACAAGGTAGCAGCTTCTTTGGGGTGCGGTGTTAATACCCAATTTTTCCGAGTCATCGGTTGATGTGCTAGTAAGGTCAAGGCGTCAGCATCAACCACTAGAACTTTATCCATGGCCAATAACGGTAAACGCGCTTTGGCAAACTGATCCAAACCAAGTCCGGGGCCAAGGCAGATACTATCAACTTTGTTGAGTAAACGCTGATTATGACAATCACTCGCAGTCGCATCCGCCATAACGAACTCTGGGCGCTGACTGCTCACCACGTTCTGCATTGTCGAATGGCAATCAACCGCTACTAAACCTGCGCCACTGCGCAATGCTGCTTCTGCCGCTAGTCTCACCGCACCTGAAAATCCTTGGTTGCCGCCGGCAACCAATACCGTACCAGAGCTTCCCTTGTGCGCTGACCAAGCGCGAGATTCTAGTTCGGGTACATACGGTGGAGCCAATAACTGCACATCGGCAGTAACCATGGCATTAAAGGCTTTAGCTAAACCTAAATCGGCTAGATATATATCACCACAAAATTCGATGCCGCGGCCAGTTAGTAAACCTTGTTTAACAGCAATAAAGGTCACAGTGGCATCGGCTTGTACACAGTCACCTTGCGGTTGGCCGGTTTCACCATTGAGTCCTGAAGGCAAGTCTAAACTAAGCACGGGCTGCGCCAACTTATTAATCAGACCGATTAAGTCTCGATAATTTTGCCGCACTTGGCCTTTGATACCAGTACCTAGCAGCGCATCTATGACAACATCAACGCGTTGAAAATCAACATCATTTATCTTGCAAATACTGCCGCCAGCCTTTAAAAACTGCTGACAAGCTAGCGCCGCGTCGTCATGGTAATTTTCGATAGCTTGTAGACTATGCAAATACACCCGCAGACCTTGTTTTAATGCCGCCGTTGCAAGAACAAAACCATCACCAGCATTATTGCCACTGCCACACACCACCAAAATGGTATTCGCTTTTGGCCATAATTGTTGCAACAAATGGAAACCAGCCCCCCCTGCTGTTTGCATTAACGACCACATACTAACGCCTTGCTCTCGAGCAACGATGGCCTCTTGTTGTCTAATGGTTTCTGCCCGATAGGCATATTGTGGTATGCTTGAGGCTAACTTTACTGGCAACATAACATCCTAAATCTTTCCATGACTGATTCGATATCTATTAACTATCAAGAACTTGCTGAAAAAATCAAGGTTTGGGGCAAAGAACTTGGCTTTTCCCAAATAGGCATAAGCGATATCGACCTAAGTAGCCATCAACAAGCCCTAGAAAACTGGCTAGACAAAGGCTATCAAGGTGGTATGGATTACATGCAACGCCATCAAGAGTTGCGTGCTAACCCCGAGCAACTATTGCCTGGCACCATTCGGGTGATTTCAGCACGCATGGATTATCTGATTGAAGATGCTAAATTTGCCAGCACCCTAAATGATGCCAATAAAGCCTACATTTCACGTTACGCGTTAGGCCGTGACTATCACAAGCTAATGCGTAACCGTCTAAAGAAACTCGGCGAGAAAATTGAAGCGTATTGCCAGCAACTCAACTTTCGACCATTTGTCGACTCAGCGCCGGTGCTCGAGCGACCGTTAGCCGAAAAAGCCGGTCTTGGTTGGGTTGGCAAACATTCATTGCTGATCAATAAAGAGGCTGGTTCTTGGTTTTTTCTGGGTGAATTATTGGTTGATATTCCATTACCGCAAGACAACAAAAGTGACAACCAATGCGGCAGTTGTGTCGCCTGTATAAAAATTTGCCCTACGCAAGCCATCGTTGAACCTTACGTGGTAGACGCTAGACGTTGTATTTCTTATCTCACCATTGAGTTGCGTGACGCCATCCCTATTGAATTTAGACCATTACTTGGTAATCGAATCTATGGCTGTGACGATTGCCAATTAGTCTGTCCATGGAACAAGTTTGGCCAACTTTCCAGTGTCGATGACTTCAAGCCTCGTAACAACTTTGATTCGGTAGAATTATTAGCACTGTTTGCTTGGAATGAGCAGCAATTCCTCGACAATACTCAGGGCTCGCCAATTCGACGTATTGGCTTTGAGTGTTGGCAGCGCAATATTGCTGTTGCCTTAGGTAATGCCCCACACAGTGCACACATCGTCACCGCGCTGCAGCAAAGCGACAACAACAGTGCCATGGTGCAAGAGCACATCGATTGGGCATTGAGCCAACAAAGCGAAAAACAGCAACGACAACAAGGTGAATCGCGGTTAACAGCCCGCCTGATTCGAACCATAGAGAAAGGTTTACCAAGAGACGCCTAGCACTAGGCGATTGCCCTAGCCAGATACGGCTTTATCCTACAAAAACAAGCGTATTATCAATAGCCTTTTTTGTAATTTTACGCTTACTTTTTAACCCTAATTGTGCTCAAATAAGACCTCGACCCCAAAGGTCACTGTACAGAAAAATAATTAAAAACAGACAGATTAGGATTATCATGAGCCTTACCCGAAAAACTCTGGCGCCCATGTTGTGCGCCATTATCTGCTTGCTTGCGAGCAGTAATCAGGTGTTTGCCAAGGATGCGCCAATTAAACAATCAACCCCAGCCTGGGTTGATCAATTTAGCCTCGACAGTGAGGTTGAGAACAGCCCGTTTGAACAGCTCACCTATCTATTGCTTGACCGCCAAGTAAATAACACGCTTGAGCAAAAACAAAAATATTATCGCTACAGTTATCGCCTCAACAATACCTCTGGCGTCGCTGAAAACGCCGATATTCGCATCAGTTTTGCCCCGGATTATGAAACCCTGCTTATCCATCAAATCAATATTATCCGTAACGGTAAAGTGATCGATAAACTGGATATGAGTAAAATTCGCGTTGTTAATGACGAGACAGAGCAAGACAGCCAAATCCTAAACGGCCAAGTTGCGGCATTGTTGGTATTAGAAGATGCGCGAGTTGGTGATATCATCGATTACAGCTTTACCATTGAAGGTAGCAACCCAGTATTTAAAAATAACTTCTCTTATATCAGTGGCTTAGGCTGGTCTATTGCAATTAACCAGGTGCGCTATCGCTTTATTCTCGACAAAGACATGCCGATATACAGCAAAGTATCTGATAGCTCTGTTGAAATTAAAACCATTCCCCATCCAACATACAAAGTTTTGGCTGTAGATTTGGCCAATACCAAAAAACGACATATGGATGACAATGCGCCAAGCTGGCACAATCCATACCCGTATCTGCAACTAAGCAGTTATCAGTCATGGAATCAAGTAGCGCTATGGGCCGATGAATTGTTTAGCGTTAAGCCTGACAGCAATAGCGAACTAGCAACCTACATCAACGAACTTAAGCAATTGCCAAGCGAGCAGGCAATAGATTCTGCAATCACATTTGTGCAAGATGAAGTCCGTTATTTCGGTATTGAAATTGCCGAGAATTCACATTTACCGCATGCCCCTAATGAAGTATTTAATAATCGTTATGGCGATTGTAAAGATAAAACTTTGTTGCTAACCACTATCTTTAGAGAGCTTGGTATCGAGGCATCACCGGCACTTGTGTCTACCGATATGCAACACAATGTGCGCGATTATCTACCAACTCATTCACTATTTAACCATGTCATTGTGAAAGCCGAAGTTGATGGCAAACAATATTGGATCGACCCGACCATAAACTATCAAGGCGGCAGTTACCAAAGTTTGCACCAGCCTGATTATGGCATCGCGCTAATTGTTGATGCGCAAACAAGTCAACTTAGTGACGCTAAGCCAACCATGAACAACCTGTCTGAAGTGACCATTGAAGAGAAAAAAATTGCGGTTGATTATTTTTCTCCGATTAGCTGGCAAATTACAACGACGTTTAACAATCGTGAAGCAGAATATTTGCGTTATCGTTTAGCTTCCAGCGGCGTTGACGAACTTGAGCGTCAATACCTAAACTACTATGCCAAAAAACATCCTCTGATTGTCTCTGCCAAGCCAATGCAGATTAATGATGATCGTGACAATAACCGCATAACCTTAACCGAACAATATCTTGTGCCGGAATACTGGCAATACAGTGAACAAGATGCAGAGTTTTCGTTAGTCGCTGATTATCTGGCCTCGTATGTGAACCCACCAACCACAGTAAAACGACAAGACCCTTTCTGGTTGCACTGGCCACTTAATGTCGATCATAAAGTCAGTATGCAATTCCCTGAGTTTATTCAGTTTGGTGATATGGAAAACGTGGCAGTCAACAATGACTATTTCAGTTTTAGCGCGGTATTAACACAAGACAGTCGTACCCTGACTTACCACACCAAGTATCGTAACCATAAAAATCATATTGAAGCTCAAGATGCCGGTACGTTTGTCCGTGATATTAACGAAGTTGACGATTATCTCGGTTACTACCGCAGCATTTTACAAGTCATGCAAGACCCAGGTATCAACGAAATGCAAACCTTGATGGAAATGCTCAACGAAAAATCGATGGGAAGCGAATAAGATGAATAACACCTTAAAAATTATTGCCGTATTGTCATTGCTGGCGATTACCGGTTGTAAATCAACTGAGACGGTAACAACACCCGTTCAACAAGTGAACTACCAAAATGTATTTCAATTTAATATGCATGTTGAAGCCTTGTTACAACAACAAGATGTAGCCGCATTAAAAGCCCTATACTCAAGCAATAAAGCATTAAAGCTGCGCCAACCAAGTCGTATTGAAAAAACCTTTGGCGCGAATTGGCAACAAGCGTATGCCAACAGCATTTTTAATCTATTTATGGAATCACAAGTATTCTGGTCTTATCAATCGACCCGCCAACTGGATAAAAACACGGTACGCACCCTGTTTCGCGGTGATAGCGATGACGGCTTTCACTTTGTCGAGTTAGAGATAGATAAAAACAGCTTTAAAATCATTGATGCCCACGATTTATCGACCATGTACAGTACCACTGTGTTCTTAAATCGCGTGTCCGATATTGAGTTTTGCCAAACCGATGCGAAACCCGTATGTCAGGCTGAAGACGCCTTCAAGGGCCTGTTGATGTCAGCCAGCAATAAAGACGGCGTTAATGTACTTAAACATTACGACAGTTTATCTGCTGAGCAAATGGCGCTGCCGTTTATTCAGGATTTAAATATTCGCCTTATCAGTTTGCATAGCAATTGGCTGCCAAAAACATTCGTTACTCGCGTCATCAACGACTTTACTCGCATGGATACGTTGCCTTACAGCTTTGAAGGCTTGTTGATTGAGCAGGGTAAGCTTGAACTTGCTCTTAAAGCACTTGACTCAGCACCACTGCAAATTCGCGACAATTCAGTCATGCTGTTGGAAAAGGCGGCAATTTACGGTGAGTTAAACAACCACAAGACATCGATTAAACTGTCTCACCAAGCCATCTTTAATGAGCCAAACTTGGTGGAAAGTTATGTCGTATTGCTGGTCTCAGCAATAGCAGATAAAGACTTTAAACTGGCCATGGCGACCATCAACGTATTAGAGAAACGTTTTGCCATTGAACTTGATGAGCAAGCGCTCAGTGAAATGATCAGTACCGACGAATTTGTGGCGAGTGAAGTCTACCAACAGAGTCGCAAAAGCTAAACACTCAGCAACATTGTTTTTACCATAAAAAAACGCCCTTATGGGCGTTTTTTTATGTGGCTAGCTTCGGTTTCGTTAGGCTTCAGCGACATACTCACTAACTTCTTTTATCGCTGAGTTCATTTCAATTAACAGCGGAATTGCCTGATGCATTTTTTGTCGCTGACAGACACTCTGCATTTGCTCACAGACTTTAATTAAGCGCGGCGCCGAAAGGATGTTAGCTATTTTAAGAATGGCATTATTAACTTGACTAACCTGAGGTAAATTCTCATGAGCCAGCGCTTCTTTTAATTTAGCGAAGTTCTTATTGTTGCGCTCAATGTAGTCATCCAACATATAAACCGCCATTTCAGCACTGCCATGATACTGATTAAATTTATCCAGATTCATCACCAAATTATTAACCTTATAAAAGCTTGGTGAACTTTCCTCAGATTCAAAATCTATCTCTTTAACACCGGCGTTTTCTGTTGCTTCCTTTGGCTTAGCAACGCCATCAAGAATATGCTCAAGTTGTTGCTTTTCTTTGACCTTCACATTCAACAAGGCTTGTTCCGCCGCCTTTTCTTTCTCATGCTCAGAGTCCATATATTTGGCACCGGCTTTATAACTGCGCGTCACCAACATAAACAAACGCCAAGCGATAAACGAGCTAAAGCTTAATAACACCAAAATAAACAAAAAAGCTACCGGCATCATGGTGGATTCTTTTACTCTGACACTGAATACAGGCAGGTTAAGTTCAAATTCCGGTAAGTCATAAAAATTTGGTTTTTCAATTAAGTCGACGGTTTCCGCTAAGAAACTTTGGTAATCACGTAATTGCTCAATCACTTTTGCGGTGGTGATGTTTTCGTCACGCCATTTGGCAAACAATTGCCCAGAGCCCATTAACTGATTGGTAATAGCGGCGATATCATCTTGTACCTGCTCGAGATCGGGATCGGCTTTACGTGAATGCAGCTCTTTATTGATATTACGGGTAAGGTTGGCAATTTGAGTCGAGACTTGATTGAATTTATGCGCGGTCACCATACTCGACAAGGCTGTGATCTGATTTTCTACCTTGAGTAATTCTTGATAAATGTGCTGATAAAATTGCGCTTTATTCATCACCGCCAACATTTCATTCAATGATTGGGTTTGTACTCGACTCTGTTTGTTCACAAATGCAAACGACTGACTATTCAGTTCATTTAACTTAGCGTTACGTAACAAATCTACCGAGTGGACAATTTCCTTTAAGGTAGCAACGTTGGCATTGTATTGATTATTGCGCGATTGGCGGATTAAGATCAGATCATCAACCAAGTTAACAAATCGTTTGTAACCGTTGGCAAAAGATTGCGCGGTGGCCGCTATTTCTTCGGCATTATTATCACGCAGATTATCATTGACCATATCCACATGATGCTTACTCAACTCAACAATTTCTTCCCAAGCCACTTTTAAATCTTCTAGGGGTTGTTCCAATTGCTGATGACGTATTGCTAACTGCTGCGCCACCAGCTGGTTTTCCAGTTCGGCTACGCTTTTCATTAACTGAGCGTTATTTTTAATAAATGGGATTTGTTGTTGCTTAAGAAACTGCGCTTTATTGGCTTGTTGGTTGTATAGCCACAAAGAGGTACCAACCAGCAAGGCCATGGTTGCCAGCAACAGGCCGAGGTATATCACGGCTTTAGATACGATGATACCGGGGGTTTTTAAATGCGATGTGGTGTCGGTCATTGCCACAAATCCTTTATTTTTATTTTTATAGGTGACGAATTTTGCCAAGAGCTAACCTCATAATAGCAACTCTTGGTCAAAAATAAATCACAATCCATTGTTATCTATATTTGGTATTATCGATCTGTTTGCGTGTTTGTGCAATTTATTGCAACAGCACAACGCTAACCGATCAAATTTTAAAGACCCATTTACGGTAAGTTTGTAATTCGGCTATCGATTCACGAATATCATCAAGCGCCAAATGGGTGCCTTGTTTACTCACTTTATCGAGTAATTCTGGTTGCCAGCGACGCACCAATTCTTTGATGGTACTGACGTCTACATTGCGGTAATGAAACCACTGTTCAAAATCTTTCATATAGGCATTAATAAAGCGGCGATCCTGCCCTATAGAATTACCACACATTGGCGATACGCCTTTATCAACATACTGCTCTATAAATGCGATGGTTTGTCGTTCCGCTTCTGCCAAACTCGTTGTTGATTGGCGACAACGTTCGGTCAAACCGCTTGCACCATGTTGTTTAATACACCATTCATTCATATTAGTGAGCACATGGTCAGACTGATGAATGGCAAATACCGGACCTTCGGCAAGGATATTTAAGTCGGCATCGGTAATAATTGTGGCAATTTCAAGAATAACATCCTGTTCAGGATTAAGTCCGGTCATCTCCAAATCTAACCATACTAGATTGTTTACATCTACTGCCATTTCTTTGCCTACCGATTGATAATTTTCATTCTTGTGCTGCTGCGAGTATAATACGGCATATTCATAACTATTCATATACTTGAATAAGCAACCAAAGCAATTTCATAGTGGCAAAAGCGAAAAAACTGACCAAAGGACAACACCGACGAATCAAGAAAAATCTTGCTGAAAAGTTGAATAAAAGTAAGCAAGAAGTATGGCAAGATTCTGAACTTGGCGATGCCGAACAAGGGATTATTATCAGCCGTTTTGGCCAACACGCCGACGTAAAAAGTCAAGCTGGTGATATCGTTCGATGCAACATCCGCCGCACGGTCGATTCATTGGTTTGCGGTGATAATGTACTTTGGCGTCCGGGCAAAGAAACCAAGCACAGTATCAGCGGTGTGATTGAAGCGGTGCACGAGCGCCATTCACTGTTGTCACGTCCTGATGTTTACGACGGCGTTAAGCCGATTGCTGCCAACATTGATCAAATTTTTATCGTCTCATCGGTAGTTCCAGCATTTAACCCAGATATTATCGATCGTTATTTGGTTGCCACCGAATTAACCGGTATCAAGCCTATTATTGTGCTTAATAAAATCGACTTGCTCAGCGCAGACAATCAAGAGCTTATTGACCGTCATTTAAGCCTGTACGATGAGATTGGCTATGAAGTACTTAAAATAAGCTCCAAACATCAGCAAGGGCTGCAAGCGATAGAGCAACGCTTGCTCAATCAAACCAGCATTTTTGTCGGTCAATCCGGTGTTGGTAAATCAACCTTAGTAAACAAGCTAATGCCAGAGCTGGATTTGGTCACCAATGAAGTCAGTGAAATGTCCGGTCTAGGTCAGCACACCACCACCGTTGCCCGTTTATATGACTTCCCAAGCGGAGGTCATTTAATCGACTCACCAGGGATTCGAGAGTTTGGTCTTTGGCATTTAACCCCTGACCAAGTCGATCAAGGCTTTATTGAATTTCAAGAATACTTTGGCTATTGCAAGTTTCGCGACTGCAAACATCAGGACGATCCTGGTTGCGCATTGCAAAAAGCAGTTGAAGATGGCCATATTAACCCATTAAGGTTTGCCAGTTATCAACGAATACTTGCCAGCCTGGGCAGTAATACACTAACATCCCGTTTTAAATAACCTATAATAACCAACCTGCGCTAAGGCCAGGTACGAAAAAGGAAAACCAAGTGTCTTTGGATAATTTAAAAATTGCCCTGCAATACGCACTACCTAAAACTGCGTTATCTCGATTGGTTGGCAAATTCGCCGGTGCCAAAGCAGGTGCAGTGACAACCTTTGCTATCAAACGTTTTATCAAGTCTTACGGCATTGATATGAGCGAAGCGAAACTGGAGAATGCCAGCGACTTTGCCACTTTTAATGAATTCTTTACTCGTGAATTGAAAGACGGTATTCGTCCAATCGATCCTGACACTAATGAAATATGTTTTCCTGTTGATGGCACCATAAGTCAGCAAGGCGATATCGTTAATGATCAAATCATTCAGGCCAAAGGCTTCAATTATTCATTAGAAACCTTACTTGGCGGTGATCCGAAAACCGCTGAACCTTTTCAAGGTGGTAAGTTCTCAACCATCTATTTGGCACCTAAAGATTATCATCGCATCCATATGCCAATCAAAGGTACCTTACGAGAAATGATTTTCGTTCCAGGTGAGCTATTTAGTGTTAACCCACTAACCGCTGAAAATGTACCTAATTTATTTGCTCGTAATGAGCGCGTAGTCACCATATTTGACACTGAAATTGGCCCAATGGCCTTGGTTCTAGTTGGTGCAACTATCGTTGCCAGCATGGAAACCGTATGGGCAGGTACAATCGCACCGAGTGGCGGTAAAGCACTTAAACGTTGGCACTACCCTGCCGCTGACGAAGCCGGTGCCATTACCCTAGAGAAAGGCGAAGAAATGGGTCGCTTTAAACTTGGCTCAACCACAGTATGTTGTTTCCCAGCAGACACCATGGATTTTTGCACTGATGATTGTCCTGGTACTATTACCCGTCTTGGTAAGCCATACGGATATTTAAACAAAAGCGAATAACTACCATGTTAGTTTTAGCTCACCGCGGTGCCAGCGGTCACGAACCTGAAAACACATTATTGGCGATAGAAAAGGCCTTGCAAATGCAGGTTGACGCCATTGAAATTGATGTGCACTGGGCCGATGGTGAGCTAGTGGTTATTCATGATCGAAAAGTTGATAAAACCACCGATGGTCAAGGCCAATTAAAGAACCTCAGCTTTGCGCAAATTCGACAGCTCGATGCCGGTAAAGGGCAACAAATCCCGACCTTAGATGAAGTGCTTGAGCTTGTTCAAGGTAAGTGTCCAGTAAATATCGAACTGAAAACGGATAATACCGTTGTTGCCACCTTATCCGCCATCGATAAAGCGGTTCAAGAATATGGATTCGACTACGATAAATTTCTCTTGTCGAGCTTTAATCACCACTTATTATTGCAGATAAAATCGCTAAATAAGGCGATACGAATCGGTGCATTAACCGCCAGCTGCCCTCTCGATTATGCCGCATTCGCACAGCGATTAAACGCCTATAGTGTGCATATCAGCATTGATTTTATTAATCAGGCTTTTGTCGACGACGCCCATAAACGCGGCCTTAAAGTATATGTTTATACCGTCGATGACGAAGAAGATATCATCGCCATGCACCAGCTTGGTGTCGATGCTATTTTTAGCAATTACCCGACCCGTTCATTACTGAAAATCGCCCATTTAAAAGGGGCACCAAAATCGGATGCCCCTATTAACTAAATCAATTTGTCACCGCAATATGTCTTACAGTCGTATTCGATAACGCCCTTGATTATCTTTTTTGCCCATAAAGCCTAGCATTGGTTGCAGCTGCTCTGGGAATTTAGCGCCTGGTTGTAGGAAACCCGTTGCTGATAAACGACGACCATTAAATATCGCATCGAGTTGCAAGCCGAGGTTATTTTCTGGTTTAACTGCCAGCAGCACGTTGCCTTTTTCACAGCTAATATCCGCAGCCAAATCGCCTAACGGGACATATTCGCCGGTTGCATCAAGTTGTGCTTGCTGCCAATTAACAACACCTGTAGCTGCATTGCATACGGCTTTGCCTGGGGTGTACTGTGGTAAGTCTAGCTGTACTTGCCCTGCAGCCTTAATATCAATCATTAGATTGAGTTTGCTGGCAATGTAGTCGGCATCGGCACTGATTTTGACATCTTGTAATGACGCCACAGACAATAGATCAGATGCGGTAAAGCGACCACTATAACCCAATCGCGGGTTACCAAATTCAACATCGGCACTCGGGTTAAAGGTTATTAATGACAAAACACTTAATGACCATCGCACATCTTCTATTTTGTGTTGACCTAAGTAAACGCTGTCGACGTTACCGGAAAATATAGAGCCAGAGATCTGACCTAGATGAACGGTTTTTGGCAATTTAAAATGACCAATGATTTTCTTTGCCGGTGCATTGGCTACAACAAATAGCAAATACAATACTAGAAATGCCCCGGCAGGGGCTAAATACTTCTTAACGATAGCCATCTTATCCTGCTTTAGCTAATTGTAAACGACGCACCGCAATAGTTCCCGGCGCATTACCTTCGGTAATATCTATGGATTCAATAAGTACACCTTCGTTACTATTCAAATTATTAAGCCAGCTAACGAAAGTATTAAAAGGCACTTCATCAATCCAAACTTGCAAATCGTCACCTTGCGGCTGCATGCGAGCAATAGCAATCGATTGACGTTTAGCCGTGCGATTAACAATGCTTGATAAACTGCCACCAGTGCTCTTAATACCACCAGCTTTTTGCAATGCTTGCAGTTTTGGTAGATTCTCATCAACCCAAGCCGCTAATTGCTGCTGTCTCTCAAGCTTCTGTTGTGCCTTTTCTACGCTGTTGTTCAATGGCTGCCATATTAAAAAATAAAATATAAATATCGCAACAACGGCGCCCATAATCGACGCTAATTTTTGTTCTCTTGGATTAAGTCCTAACCACCATTGTTTCATGACTTACTCCTGATATTAAACGAACCACTTATCTGGTCGCCTTGATTGTTCTGAGCACCAACTTTAACGTCAAAATTAGAACTTTCAAGTTTTTGCTTAAAACGTTCAAAACTCTGATAGTCATTGCCAACAACGGAAAGTCGCAGTTCTTGGCGCTTGCCATCGAAGCGAATCGAACTCGGTTTAATTTGCGGCACATCAGCAAATGCAGGTTGCACGTCAGCGAGGATGGGTAAAAAGCCATTACCTTCACCACTAGCACCTAGGGCTTGCAACTGTCTTTCAATTTGACTCTTAACCGTTGTTAAGCGGACACGCTTGGTCTTTGGGAACGCCTTTTTATAGCTGGCTTCAATTTGCTTGCCAACCGCGGTGTATTGATTTTCTAATTGATTAAGCTGAACCACTTTGCCGATCAAATTCAACAACAATGCAAAGGCGGCAATACCTGCCACCCATAACCAGTTTTGAATATGTGGTGAGCGCTTCTCTTTAACCTGAAAGTCACCTTGCAATAAGTTAAAGCTAACATCTTTGCTATGGCGAGCAAGTAATAACAAGGGCAATGGGTATGCTTCACTGACGACATCAACGGATTCAAGTTCGGTTTCAAACGGGCTATAACAATGCATACGCATTGGCTCGGCATCGTCTTCGCCTTCTTCATTAACCTGTGCTAAGTGCTCTACCGCCAACGGTAACAACGACTTATCGACCACAAACCCACTAAAGCCACCGTAACGCAATAAACATTGATCGTTGATAGCCACCATGCTCAAGCCATCGTGCAATGGCATACATAGCACATCAGGAATAATGCGTTTAACCACCAAGCCGGCCTCTTCAAACCAAGATAGCCAGGTATTTATTTGTTGATGGCTGCTGTAGGCAACAAAGCAATTCTCGTCGCCTTGAAAATCTTTGGGCTTATTGGCGTAGGCAAAAAACAACTCATCTACGTCTTCAGCTAGCTCTTCTTCCAACATATAAGGTGTTGCCGCCCGTATTGAGCGGTCATTTTTGCCTGGTACTTTTAGCTTGCGCAAACCAATGGCCGTACTGTCAACCAATACCGTCAGTTGGCGACCTTCGGCTTTCTCAAGCAATGTCGCTAACTGCTCTTTACTGTCAAGTTCGCCACTGGCAATCTCATCCTCATGTTCATGGGACAAAATCAGCCATTGCAGCGGAGCTTGTGGTTGGGCAGAGATACGTATAAATAATGTTTCCCGCATTAATTTGCTCCGATCGTCCTATCTACCACACTAATAGATTCATCTTCATTAATTTTCATCACAGATTTCATACTGAAATAACTGTCGTTAAATGACGTCTTTGTGGTCAACATAAAGTAGTCACTGTCGACCACGAATTGCTGACGCCACTGCTTTTGATTCTTGATACCTTTGACCACACTTAAATCATATAAGGCGCTCAAATCTTTAAACCCTTCTTCGCCACGTTCTGCTAGGATTTCTTCCGCAGTACTGGAGTCTATACCCCCAAACAAGGCTTGTAATAACTCAATCTTTTCTTCATCTAATGTATTGATATTAATTTGATGGCGATGTGAGTTCGGTATGACACAAACATAATCTTGCAAGGCTAATATTGCCTGGGCGCTAAAATGTTCAACTAAACGCAATTCATTACTGCTAACCATCAAGCTATTGGCTGCCAAATATGGGTACTCACGTGACGCATAATCATTGTCTTCGGCACCACCTGGCGCAGCAATCATCGAATCTTCATCAAGCCAATCTTGTAAAGCTTCAGCCATTGCTTCAGCAGTATAGCGATCAACACCTTCAATATCGAGTAAACTGACTAATTCGATAAAGGCTTGTTTCGCCTTGTTTTTAATTTCTTTGCCCTGCTGATTGTCATCATCATCATTGCCATTACCTGGATTTTGCGATTCTCCGTTATCGGGATCATTATCCGAGTCATTGTTCTCATCATCACCCTGATCCGGCGCATTATCATCGTAGTTATTGCTCTGGTTTGGGTTATTCAATGCGTTAAGATTAAAGCAAGATTGTAAATCTTTAATTTCACCGCTAATTTCACCCAAATCAACAGGAAACGCGGTTTCCCCAGCAGCCCAAGGTTGCCCTAAATGAGTGACCGTCTTGTCTTTATTGTCTTGAAAAGACAAGGCTAATACCGTCTTACCAAACGCTTCTGCGCCCATGGCGTACCAATAGGCCTGCTGATTGGAATTGATATTTTCCGTACGTTGTACTTGAAAAATTAGTGCCGCGCTCATGCGACTGGCGATGATCACACAAATTGCCAGCACCAGCATAACCGTAATCAATGCAACGCCGCGTTGTTGTTTAGTGCTAGTTTTGATCATCATTGCCCCCAGACTTATCAACGATGCCGGGAACCAAAAACTGGCGGCGAATCATACCAGTATCGGTTAGCGTCATTTCAATAGCGACAGCCAGTGGTAATTCTTTACTCGGAATTTCTTTAACCCATTTATTACCATCAAAAAATTCAAAGTCTACTTGTTCAACACCAGTTATCAAGGGTCTAACTTTTGGTTCGGTACCTATGACCGAATCAACGAAGATATAATGGAGACGATTTAAAGTCTGTTCCTCTAATTGATAGGATACCGCTTGCACATCAGAGCGTGGTAATAATAATGCAGGGTTGCGCCAACCTTGACGCACGAAGGCGATACCATGGGTATTACTTGAATAGGTCGATTCATTAGAAAAGACGAAACTTTCTAGTGGCTCTTCACCATTTAAGCGCACTGAGCGCTTGGTCATTTGTAGAAAATCTCGTTCCATAACCAAAAATGCGCGTTGTAATTCGGTTAAACGCGCGCCCTTTTCGGCATTAACTTCACTGGAGGCATTTATGGTCGATAATACCGCGGTACTGCCAAGAGAAATCAGAGCAAAAATGAAAATTGCGATAAGAATTTCAATAAGCGTAAAACCAGTTTGACGCATCATTTTCTTACCTTAGGGTTACTAACGTAAGTGACCAAACTGGCAAGCGGGTATTTGTCATCTTCGCTTTCCCTTACCTCAATGGTAATGGCACGCATGTTCTTGTCTTCAGTTTCCTGAATAATACTTTGCCAATGCCATTCATGGCCGGCCATTTCTTCCTTACCGTTTTTCTTTTTCGGTGGCCACTGTTGCTGCAAGTTTGCCTCAACCAGTTGGTTTGAAGCGACCCAAGTAGCGATGCTTTTAACTTCTAGATTGGCGGTACCGTTTAAACTGGTGGCAGCAACATTCATCACCGCGGTACCTGCCAAGGCAAATACCGTAAGTGCCAACAACACTTCTATAAGGGTGAATCCGTTAGCCTTGTTCATCTTCAAACGGCCCCTCGACTTTTAGCGGTAAGGTATATTCAGCGAGTACTTCGTAAAAAACCGGGATGTCATAGTTGTCATCGTAAATGAAGGTCAACTTAAATGGTGTAATATCACCACCTGACAAGATAAATACTTGCGGATAAACAGGCTCTTCCTCTTCCTTGAAACCTTCATCGTATTCGAAGTCTTCAAACATGCTTTGATTAACTTGCATAGCGTCTTCGTCGATTGGCAAGTCATCAAGGCTCAACTCGATAGCGAAAGGTTCATCAAAAGCGACTTCGGTAAGAATATCCTGATCTGGAACAGGCACCCAACGGGTACCATCAAAGGCGAGAAAACGATAGACGTTGTCTTCTACATGTAAGCCCAGCTCAAGATTATTGAGCAGGGCATACTCACTTGCCAATGAAAATAACTCGGCAAATGTATGGCTGTGTTTTTCCAACTCGTCGGCAGGCTCAGTACCACGTATATTTGGAATGACTGCGGTATACATCATTCCCAATACAACCAATACCAACATTATTTCAAGTAAGGTAAAACCCTTAACACGACGAGACACAAACACATCCTAAGCCAAATTAGCCTTCAGAACCCGGACCACCGGCTTGCCACTCTTTGATATTCCAGTTACCAATGTCATCATCAGTACCTGGTTCACCATCTTCACCAGAAGAGAAGATATCGTAGCGACCAAATTCACCTGGGCTAATTAAGATATATTCATTACCCCAAGGGTCTTGTGGCAGACTCGATACATAGCCACCCGGTAAAAAGCGACGCGGAAGAGGCTCAATATCAGTCTCTTCAACTAAGGCTTCTAAGCCTTGTTCTGTGGTTGGAAATTTAAAGTTATCGGCCTTATACGTGATCATCGCTTTTTCCAAAGCTTGTACGTCTGAAATTGCCTTTTGAACATTAGCACGGTCCAAGTTACCCATAACATTAGGCAATACCATTGCACCTAATAAACCGAGAATTACGATTACGATCATAATTTCAAACAAGGTAAAACCGCGAACATTACGGCGTTTTTGCACTTTCATTTTGACACCTTATATCATTGTATTTAACTGCAGTATTGGCTGAACGATTGCCATTACAATAAATAAAACTATGGTTCCCATAGTTACCATTAGCGCTGGTTCAAAGATTTTTAACGATATACTGACCAGCGCTTCAAATTGGCGATCTTGGTTATCAGCAGCTCGTTCGAGCATTGATTCCAACTCACCTGATTTTTCACCACTGGCTATCATATGGACCATCATCGGCGGAAATAGTTTGGTTTGTTTCAGTGAAGCTTGCAAGCTCGCACCTTCTCTAACCTTATCTGCAGCTTCGCTGACCCGTAATTTTATATAATCATTGGTCAAAACCTCACCTGCAATACGCATACTTTCCAGCAAAGGAACAGAACTTGCGGTCAGTATACTTAAAGTGCGGGCGAAGCGTGCAGTATTCAAGCCTTTGGTGACTTTACCTGTAATAGGCAAACTCAAAGACTTCTCATGAACCTTCATTCTAAAGCCGGCTTTTTTCATCATTTGTCTAAAGCCAAACATGCACAGCACAATAAATGCCAAGATCCACAACACATAATTTTTGAGAAAATCACTGACCGCAATCAACACTTGCGTAGAACCTGGCAATTGTTCGCCTAAATGATCAAACTGACCAACGATTTGCGGCACAACCGCGACTAACAACACGACGATTACCGATACCGCGACGAGCGTCATAATGATTGGATAAATTGACGCCTGAATGATTTGCGAACGCATGTTTTGACGTTGTTCGGTATAGTCCGCCAAACGATTGAGAACTTTATCCAAATGTCCCGACTTTTCACCTGCCGCCACCATGGCGCGAAACAGGTTGTCGAATATATTAGGAAATTCCGCCATCGATTCCGCTAAGGTGAAACCTTCATTGACCTTAGAACGTACCGACATGATCATACTTTTCAGCTTGTCTTTTTCACACTGCTCAGCAACCGCAACAAGCGTTTCTTCCAATGGTAACCCTGATTCTACCAGAGTAGCCATTTGACGTGTTATCAAAGCGAGCTCAGAAGATGATATTTTTTTGCTGCCAAAGGCACCGCCAGCGGCTTGTTGTTTGGCTTTGGCTAACGCCGGCGTCACTTCAATCGGGATCAGACCACGCTCGCGCAATATTGACCGCACTTGCTTAGCGTTATCGCCTTCAAGAACGCCCTTTTTATTTTTACCACGGTCATCGACCGCTTGATAATCAAATGCTGCCATTTAGACTAACCTTCTCGGGTTACACGTAAGATTTCTTCCAACGTTGTAATACCAGCTAGGACTTTATCAAAACCATCATGGCGAATACTTGGTGTTTTGGCGCGTACCGCCCTAACGATGGCTTGTTCACCAGCGTTATTTTGAATCAATTCTCGAACGCTATCATCAACCACCAAAAGTTCATGGATACCGGTACGACCGCGATAACCAAGATACTTACATTTCTCACAACCAACAGCTCGATATATGGTGTGTTCTTGTTGATCATGGATATCTAATAAACGAGCTTCTTCGTCGTTCACCACATGGGCTTCTTTACAATGTGGGCACAAGGTACGAACTAAGCGCTGTGCCAGTACACCGATTAAGCTCGACGAAAGTAGAAACGGTTCAATACCCATATCTTCAAGACGGGTAATCGCACCTGCTGCGGTATTGGTATGCAGCGTCGACAACACCAGGTGACCGGTCAAACTCGCTTGAACCGCAATTTGTGCGGTCTCAAGGTCACGAATCTCACCGACCATTACCACGTCTGGATCTTGACGCAATATCGCACGCAGACCTCGGGCAAAGGTCATATCTACCTTAGTATTCACCTGAGTCTGACCAATGCCTTCTATCGCGAATTCGATTGGATCTTCGACGGTAAGGATATTACGTTCGGATGAGTCTATTTGCGTTAAACCTGCATACAAGGTGGTACTTTTACCGGAGCCGGTTGGGCCGGTCACCAAAATAATGCCATGTGGCTTGGCAATGACATCGGTAAACTTCTTACGTGCTTCGTCTGTCATACCTAAGTCGATAAGATTTAATCGCGCGGCGTTTTTATCGAGTAGACGTAACACCACTCGTTCACCGTGACTTGAAGGCATGGTTGATACACGGACATCAACCGCACGACCACCGATAAGCAACGAAATACGACCATCCTGAGGGATTCGCTTTTCGGCTATATCGAGCTTTGCCATAACCTTAATGCGAGATACTAGCATCGACGCAAGCTTACGATTTGGCTTAAGGATTTCTCGTAACACACCATCAATACGAAAGCGTATTTTTAGCATTTTTTCAAAGGTTTCGATATGTATATCAGAGGCGTTTTCTTTAATCGCTTCAGACAACATGGCATTGATTAATTTGATAATCGGCGCGTCGTCTTCGTTTTCGAGTAAATCTTCTGCGTCATGGATTTCATCGGCCAATGAATACAAGTTTGCTTCATTACCGATATCTTCCATCAACTGTTGCGCTTCAGATGAATCGCGTTGATAAGCTAACGTTAATAAACGCTCAAATTCTTCTGGGCTGTGCTTGGTTATCGAAAACGGCTGCGAGACATAACGCTGCGCTTCTAACACAGCGTGCAAGTTGGCTTGACCTGCGGTATGCATCAGTAATCCATCTTCGGTTTGCTCGGTTAACACACCATGACGTTTGGCAAAACCAAAAGGCAAACGAATCGGATCAGCTAATTCAGCTTCCTCAGGGAGTTCATCAAACAACTCTTCCGGGCTGGCCAATTCGTCGGCCAGCTCGTTTGCTTCGTTGATAATATCGTTATTTTCGTTACTACTCATTTGTATCTTCTTGCGTATTTGATCCGTCAGATTCATCTAACTTATCAATAGCACGTTGTTGCATATATTCATCAAACGATGGTGGAAGCTCTAAGTTCTCTTCCCATTCAGGTAGCAATGGTAATTTAGCATCATCCATCAACTGCAAACCTGCTTCTTGTTTTTCCATCTCTACAGCACGCATGTAGTTGTAGCGTTTCTTGGTTATAGCATCCATTGCCGTACCTTCACGGATAATGGTTGGACGCAAGAACACCATAAGATTACGCTTACGCGTTGTACTGCCGGTTGAACGGAATAATGCACCAAGTAATGGAATATCACCTAAAATAGGCACCTTTTGCATCGATTCTTGTACGTCTTCATCGATCAGACCACCAAGAATAATGGTGGCGCCGTTATCGGCCATAACCGTGGTTTTTATTTCACGTTTATTGATTGAGATATCAACTCCTGTCGCACCACTCACCGACGACACTTCCTGTTCGATAGTAAGCTGTACACCACTGCCTTCATTAACTTGTGGCGTAACTTTTAGCTTGATACCAACTTCTTTGCGATCAACCGTGGTAAATGGATTCGAATTGTTACTACCGGTTTGCGAACCGGTAATAATAGGTACTTCCTGACCAACAATAAAATAGGCTTCTTCGTTATCTAATGTGGTAATACTCGGCGTTGCCAAAATATTAGAATTAACGTCCGTGCTTACCGCTTGCACGATAGCACCCCAATCGTCTTCAACAATACCAAACATCATACCGCTTACATTACCAAGTAATTGCGCAAGAATTGTGTAATCACCTTGAGTGTCAGGATTGTTTGATTCAGTTATAGAACCATCAGGGTTGGTAATAATGGTTTGCGACGCTTCTTCACCTTCAGCAGCAATAGCGCCGGCGGCAATACCTGAAATAGGCACAACACCATTGTTAAACTGGGTAAAGCCACCGTCTTCGTGATACCACTGCACACCAAGTTGCGCACCGTCAGATTCGAATACTTCAACAATAATTGCTTCAACTAAGACTTGTGCTCGGCGGATATCCAATTGACGAATAACCGCTTCCAATGAACGTAACATATCTGGCTCTGCGGTAATTACCAAGGTATTGGTATCATCATGCGCTTCAATCGATACATTACGATTTGAACTGTTACGACGTGCGGTTGTGGTTTTGGTGGTGCCGGTTGTTGTGGAACTGCGTTGGATACTGTCAGATACCGACTGCATCACCTGCACTAGATCTGCTGCTTTTGCGTATTTTAAGTAATACACGCGGGTATTACCTGAGGTTTCTAATTCACTGTCTAACTTGGAAATCAGTCTGGCAATACGTTCACGCGCTTTCAGCTCACCTGAGACAATGACCGAGTTAGTTCGCTCATCGGCAACAATTTTTGGTATTAGAAACGCTGGAGTATCCGATTTGCCGCTCTGTGGCTTATTGATATTTTCAATAATGCGCACCATTTCACCCGCTGATGCAAATTCAAGCTTGACGATTTGTACGCCTTGGTCACCAGCTCGGTCTACTCGTTGAATGATATTGACAAGTCGATTAACTACCGCTGCCGTACCAGTCATCATAATAACGTTAGATGGTTCATAGTGAACCACATTACCACCGCCGGCCTGATCACTTAGTTGACGAAGCAATGGCGATAATTCTCGAACAGATACATTCTTAACTTCAATGACGCGGGTGACCATTTCGTCACCAACACCAGAATTCTTATCACCAACAACCGGAATATTTGCGGTTTTAGCATCCTTATTAGGGATCACCTTGATGATATTGTTTTCCATTTCTACAACGGAAAAACCATAGACTTCTAGTACGTTAAGGAAAAACTGATAGTACTGCTCTTCGCTTAACAGGTCATAGCTGCGGACATTAATTTTACCACGAACTTTCGGGTCAACAATGATGGTTTTTTGCAGGTTTTTACCAACTATGTTGATAAATTCGGTAATTTCTGTGCCTTTAAAATTTGGAGAATATTGTGCTGCATAAGCGTTGCTGACGCTTAAGGTACATGCCATAGTCATGGCTGCCAACATACTCGCTGAGGCTCGTTTTAATTGTTTTGCGCAAAATGTTCGGCGCATGAATGCTCTCCAGTTAGTTATCCAGTCCCAATGAAATGTCGTGTAACACGCCGTCACGTTCAACTAGCAAATCGACATGTTCTGATTTTCTTAGTTCTGCTAATGCTTTTTGCGCTTCGCGCATATCGGTCAAATCACGACCATTTATTTGTACCGCCACATCGCCTGGTTGTAAGCCTACTTCCTGAAAAAATTCCGGATTTTTGCTCGGCATCAAACGATAGCCAGCGACTTTACCTTCGACACGGTACGGTGAAATTTTTATGTAGTCTGTTAATTTACCTGGGTTATCAAGGATCTCTGAACGCGCCTGAGCGACACGTTCTTTAATACGAGCCTGACGTTCAGAATCATCTTTGTTAACCCCAGGGTTATTTTTCTTGGTCGACTTAACCGTAGTTTTGATTTTAACTTCGTCAGCGGCTGGTTGATCCGCGCGAATTTCCTTGGTGTATTCAAAGCCATCAAGCATTAAGGTTTCCATACGACCTGAACTTTGGATTATGACGCGGTCATTGTGCACTTGTTTCAAAATTGCACGTGTGCCGGTAATTTTATCGTCAATGCCGTAGGTTTCCTGTACACCTTTTGATTCAACTATGGCGGCGGCCGTTGTTTGATCATCAGAGGCAACAACACCGGTTAATGTCAGTCTTAATTTTGTCTCTGGTGCCGACTCAATTGTCTCAACCGGCGTTTCAACTTCAACCTGTTTGTTGTATTCACCAAACAGGTTCAATTTAGTGATTGAACTAATATCAAGATTTTTGCTGCTACTTTTACCGGCAATGGTTTGACTTGTAGGAACGCCAGAAGTTGCTTTTTCCGCTTGCGGAACCAACATCCAGGTAAAGTTGGCTGCCCAAAAGGCAATATAGATAACAAGTAAAGTAATTAGCGCGCGCGTGAGTGCCTGCTGTGGCACTTTTTGCCATAAGCTCTGTAACTGAATTGTAATTTGCGCTAAATCCATAATTGCTTTTCGTTATATAAAATAATCATAATAAATATCCGTCCCTGATAATACTTAACGAAATCAACAGTAACAAGCGCTGTCATCGTTTTTTTGTGACAAAGTTTTTAGGTTTACAGTTGGTTTACATATTTATTGTAATCAGGTGTGTACAGATCGTTAAATTTACCTGCCACTAACACTAAATGATCTAGCATTAACAAGGATTTAACAAGTTTTTAGTAATAAAAAATTGTAACTGTTAAAAAACGTAACCAGAAAATTGACGATTTTACCGCCGAACAACGGCAAAAGTGGCTAAAATTTAACAACTATGGTAAAAATGCCGGCAAATTTCTAGGCTGAGAAAATCGTGACAAAAAAATCGACTCAAGACATTGAAAACGACTCTGTTCGCCTCGATAAATGGCTGTGGGCAGCGCGTTTTTACAAAACCAGAGCCATTGCCAAGCAAATGATTGACGGCGGTAAAGTGTTTTATAACGGTCAGCGCAGTAAATCCAGTAAAAGTGTCAGTATTGGTGATCGTATTCGTATACGCCAAGGTTACGATGAAAAAGAAGTTATTGTCGTTGCCCTCGCAGATCGTCGTCGCGATGCGACATTTGCGCAAACGTTATACCAAGAAACAGAGCAAAGTCTAAAAACCCGTGAAGATACTGCATTGGCGCGCAAGCAAGGTACATTATTTAGCCCAGCCAGTGACAGCAAACCAGACAAAAAACAACGTCGTAAATTAAGAGAATTTAAAGAAAGGATCTAATGTGACAATGCCAACAGATGTATTGAACCGCTACCTATTTGATGACCTACATGCCCGTGGTGAGTTGGTTCAACTTGATCAAAGCTTTAAGCAAATTATCGAAAATCACAATTATCCTCAGCCGGTAAGTAAATTACTTGGCGAGTTGATGGCAGCAACCAGTCTGTTAACCGCCACCTTGAAATTTGAAGGTGAGATTGCGGTGCAAATCCAAGGTGACGGTCCGGTAAAATATGCGGTAATAAATGGTAATCATCAACAGCAAATGCGTGGTATCGCCAAAGTGGACGGTACGATTGAAGGTGATAGCCTACAACAAATGCTGGGCAAGGCGAATATGGTGATCACTGTTATTCCTAATAAAGGTGAGCGCTATCAAGGCATCGTTGCCTTGCAGGGTGATTCATTAGCAGAATCGCTTGAGCATTATTTTGCGACCTCAGAACAATTGGCAACCAAAATCTGGCTGTATGCGGATACTGACACGGTAACAGCGGGTGGCGCTTTTGTGCAGGTACTTCCGGATAGCGAAGATAAAAACCAGCAAATGCAGGACTTTGAGCACATCAGTCAACTAACAGCAACGCTTAAAGCCGAAGAAGTGTTCAGTCTGCCTGCTGAAGAAATACTGTATCGCTTATATCACGAAGAAACGGTACGTATGTTTGAGCCACAACAAGTCAGTTTTGTTTGTGGTTGCAGCGAGGACAAATGCTTAACCGCCATCGCCAATATTGGACGTGACGGGATTGAAGAGCATTTACAAGAACATGGTGAAATAAATATTAATTGCGATTTCTGTTTACGAGAATATCGATTTGATCGTGAAAAACTCAAACAATTACTTAATCCTAACTAAAACAAACCGAATCCAAACTAAGTATCAATTACATCGATGTTTAAGAATGGTGTAATTTTACTACTTTTATGGCGTTAAACTGTCGAATAAGCGTGCAATTTTCGATAGTTAACGCCACTTTCGTTATCCTACCAAAAAACTTTCAAAACCACTTACATTTTCCTTTTATTTACAATTCATTTTCGTTACTATGCGAGCAATCTAACGAAGATTTAGAATTATTACTCTAACTTTTACTTGTAATGCCAGGAGCCGCGCTAATGAGTACTGCGAAAGCCATTGATTTAACGCCAAAAAATATTGATTTGTCGCAATATGGTATCAATGACACAACCGATGTCGTGTACAACCCATCTTATGACCTGCTATTCGCTGAAGAAACCAAAGCAGGTTTAGAAGGTTATGAACAAGGTACTGTAACAAATACCGGCGCTGTTGCTGTCGATACTGGCATTTTCACTGGCCGCTCGCCAAAAGATAAATACATTGTTCGTGATGACACCACCCGCGATACGGTTTGGTGGTCAGATCAAGGTCAAAATGATAACAAGCCTATGAGTCAGGAAACATGGTCTCAGCTTAAGGGTTTAGTTACAGAACAATTATCTGGCAAACGTCTATTCGTAGTAGATACCTTCTGTGGTGCAAACGAAGATACGCGTCTTAAAGTGCGCTTTATTACTGAAGTTGCATGGCAAGCTCATTTCGTTAAGAACATGTTTATTCGCCCAAGCGACGCAGAACTGGCTGAATACGAACCTGATTTCGTGGTCATGAACGGCGCCAAAACAAATAACGCTGATTGGCAGCAACAAGAATTGAATTCAGAAAACTTCGTCGCCTTTAACCTAACCGAGAGAATGCAACTTATCGGTGGCACTTGGTACGGCGGTGAAATGAAAAAGGGTATGTTCTCAATGATGAACTACCTATTACCACTAAAAGGAATTGCGTCGATGCACTGTAGTGCCAATATTGGTAAAGATGGTGACACAGCGATCTTCTTCGGCCTATCAGGCACAGGTAAAACCACGCTTTCAACGGATCCAAATCGTCAATTAATTGGTGACGACGAGCACGGCTGGGACGACAATGGTATCTTCAATTTCGAAGGCGGTTGTTACGCAAAAACCATCAACCTAAGCAAAGAAAACGAACCTGATATCTACAATGCTATTCGTCGTGACGCATTGCTGGAAAACGTTGTGGTCAGAACCGATGGCAGTATTGATTTTGACAATGGTTCAAAAACAGAGAATACGCGTGTTTCTTACCCTATCCATCATATTGATAACATCGTAAAGCCAATATCTCGTGGCGGTCACGCGAACAAGGTTATTTTCCTTACCGCCGATGCATTTGGCGTTTTGCCACCGGTGGCTAAGTTAACACCAGAGCAAACTGAGTACTATTTCTTGTCTGGTTTTACCGCTAAATTAGCCGGTACCGAACGTGGTATTACCGAGCCGACACCAACCTTTTCAAGTTGTTTTGGTGCTGCGTTCTTAAGCTTACATCCGACCAAATACGCTGATGTGTTGGTTAAACGCATGCAAGCGGCAGGTGCAGAAGCATACCTTGTGAACACCGGTTGGAATGGTTCAGGTAAGCGTATTTCTATCAAAGATACTCGCGCCATTATTGACGCTATCTTGGATGGTTCAATTGAACAAGCAGAATGCCAAACTCTACCAATGTTCAACTTATCTGTACCAACAGCATTACACGATGTAGATAGCAATATTCTAGATCCTCGTGATACATACAAAGATGCTGCTGACTGGGATGACAAAGCTACAGATCTTGCTGCTAAGTTTATCGCTAACTTTGACAAGTTCACAGATACTGAACATGGTCAAAACTTAGTTGCCGCAGGACCTACATTGTAAGCTCCGCTAACGACAGTAAAACGCCGCGCAATTGCGCGGCGTTTTTGTTTGTGCGAGATAGCAAAAACGCTGTGCCATAATTGAGTGACCATGGACAATATACGGATTAGCAATTGCTCAGTTGTGACTTACACGATTACCTCGAAATCATTTGCCTGTACCAAACCGAGGTAAAGTTAACCTTGCAAGATGGCAATAAAATAATTGCCGTCGCCGACCAGGTAGTGATTAACAAAGATCACCATGGCAATAAACAAGAACATTTACAAATAACACTTAAAAACAGAACCTTAAGTAGTATTAACGTTGAGCTAATCAAGCTAATTGAGTGCCTACAAGAGCCGCGCCCTTTTGGCTACTTAAACCTAAAAACCGGTGAGCGACGTTAGCGCTTCATAAATTCTCAACTACACTAAATTTTACCCCCACAACAATAACAGGAGTTTATGGCGATCATCAGCAAAGGGAGATAAGAATAACGACATGACGGTTGCGCTACTGTCTGGATTTTGATTAACCATCAAAACATATATGACCATTCTTGATCATCAAGTACCAGTAACAAATAATCTGGTATACGCGTTGCAAACACATCGTCTGCTTTGGTTGCTTTTGTGCCTTACTGCAACATTAGACTACGTTTCAACAATTAATTTTATGACCACTGGCGGAATACAACTGGAAGGAAACTGGGTGATACGACTATTGGCTCAGCAATTTGGTATTTTTAGTGGTGTCGCGTTCGGTAAAATATTACAGATTTTTGCTGCAATGGCGTTTTGCTCACTATCAAAAGAGATGTCACGACCGATACTTTGTATCATCATTATCTTAAACGCTAGTGCATATTACATTAATATCATGTATTAATTTTCAGCTTTATTCGGCAACTGGAAGTTCGACTCGAGCTTCCAGGCCACCACCTCGACGATTACTTAATGACACTCGCCCGCCATGACCATCAACAATACGCTTAATGATCGCCAACCCAAGTCCACTACCTTTGGTACCACGTGCGGTATCACCTTGAGTGAATGGCTGAAATAATCGTTCGACGTCTTTCTCACTGATACCAGGACCTCGATCCGATACCGTAAAATAAACAACACCACGCTGTTTATCATGGCCTGAGCGTACTTCAACGTCTTGTTCTGAGTACTTATAGGCATTTTGAATCAAGTTAGTTAATACCCTTTTTATCGCTGGGTAAACCATCGGCACTTTAGGCAGTTCACGCAAATCGAGATGCAATTGATGTTGGTCGGATTTTTCTAACTCCACCACTTCGCGAATCAGGGTATTCATTTGACAGATGCGCGATTTTTCCATCATGTCATGACGAATGTAATCAATAAATTGGTCGATGATCGAGTTCATATCATCGATGTCTTTCTCGATACCTTCTTTGAGGTAATCTTCATCTTCACTCATCATTTCAGAGGCGAGACGAATACGCGTTAATGGGGTACGCAAATCGTGTGAAATACCAGCCATTAACAAGCTACGGTCAGACTCCAATTGCTTGATACCTGTCGACATGCGATTAAACGCTTGGGTTACCGACACTATCTCACTAGAACCTTGCTCTTTAAGTGGCTCTGGAAATTTACCTCGACTGACGTCGATAGCGGCTTTTTGTAATGCCTTTAATGGCCTATTTAATTGTCGAACAAACAAATACCCACCGGCGACACTTAAGCCACCAATAACCACGAGGTAAAAAATAAGCGGATAAAAGCTCGCCTCTTCTAAACCATGCAATGGAATTTTCACCCACAATTGCGGCGCTTGTGGTGGTCTGATCCAAAATAAATACTCTTCACCTTGCGAGATACGAACTTCGGCTTCGCCCTCTAGCAATTCGGTCATTTGCATTGAAAGGTATGGATAATACGCAGCATCAGCCAAGCCAAGCATTAACGCATCTTGTTCGCGGTAAACACCAATTCCGGTTTCACGATGAAACGCCTCTGCCAATTGCGGATTAAAATTCGCGTCACCACCATCGATAAACACCACTTTGACTTGTTTTGCCAACAGCTGATTGATTTGTTCTAGGTTTGGTTTGATAACATAGATAGCGACACTAAGGTAAGAGACCACCTGATTGATCAGCAATAAAAAGCCGATCAATAACACGGTTTGGCCAAACGCACTTCGCGGAAACAGTTTCATTTAAGGTTTCAATTAACCAGTCATCGGATTAGGCCGGTGAGCCATCAGGAACAAACACATAGCCTAAGCCCCAAACCGTTTGGATATAACGAGGATTCGCGGGGTCTTGCTCCAACATACGACGTAATCTTGACACCTGTACATCAATGCTTCGTTCTAATGCCGAGTAATCGCGGCCGCGTGCAAGGTTCATTAATTTATCTCGAGACAATGGCTCTCTCGGGTGTGTAATTAAGGCTTTGAGTACCGCAAATTCGCCACTGGTCAGCGGCATGGCAAGATCGCCTTTGCGCATTTCACGGGTCGCAAGGTTTAAGCTAAAGTCACCGAATTCGATGACTTCTTCTGCCAACGATGGTGCGCCTGGCGCTTCATTGGTTTTGCGACGCAATACCGCTTTAATGCGGGCAAGTAACTCACGCGGGTTAAATGGCTTAGGCATATAGTCATCCGCACCTAGCTCGAGGCCGATGATACGGTCAACTTCATCACCTTTGGCCGTCAACATGATAATAGGTATTTCATTATCGTCTTGACGCAAGCGACGACAGATAGAAAGTCCGTCCTCACCCGGCAACATCAAATCAAGTACAATTAGGTGGAAATTTTCGCGTTCTAACAAGCGATCCATTTGCTCGGAATTGGCAGCACTGCGCACTACATATCCCTGTTCTACTAGATAACGTTCAAGCAATGCTCGTAAACGCATATCATCATCTACCACCAAAACTTTCGGTGTTTCATGTCCCATAGCTGCCTCTCGAAAACCCTATCCCATTGTTTTTATACTTTACTTTATTGAATTTTGGTGATGATTAACAGTTAATTAAGCGTATATTTGTTACAAACTATTAACGCTTATAGTGAATCTCGGTTATTTCCAAATAACGCTCACCATCTGGGGTTTTAACCATCACTTCATCATCAACCTGCTTACCCAGTAACGCTCGGGCTACCGGTGAATCAATACTGATTTCGCCTTTTTTCACATCCCACTCGTCGGGTCCAACCAAACGATATTCAAATTGCTGCTCATTTTCATCAATCACTTTTACCCACGCGCCAAAAAACACTTTGCCTTCTTGCTGTTTTTCTGGGTAAACAATGTTTAATTGATCCAGTCGCTTACTAAGAAAGCGAACCCGGCGATCGATCTCTCGCAAGCGTTTTTTACCATAAATATACTCGGCATTTTCACTGCGATCGCCAAGAGCTGCCGCCTCAGATACCGCTTTGGTTACCTTAGGGCGTTCATCTTTCCACAAAAATTTCAACTCTTCATCAAGACGCTGCCAACCTTCACGGGTAATGTAATTTGATTTACTCATAAACTTAAAAATATTGTAATTTAACTGGAATTATTGTCGTCCTAAAGGTATATACTCTGCAACTCCTAATTTTATATTATTAGCGACAACTCATATGCTAAATATCTCGCAAACGATTGCCAACGAGTTAAATGTTAAAGCAGCGCAAATTGATGCTGCGGTAAGATTACTCGATGACGGCGCCACTGTTCCTTTTATAGCACGCTATCGAAAAGAAGTGACCTCGGGTTTAGATGATGGTCATCTGCGTCATCTTGAACAACGTCTAGGTTATTTACGTGAACTGGATGAACGTAAACAACTGGTGCTTAAAAATATAGCTGATCAGGGCAAACTTTCTGATTCTTTACGTCAACAAATTACCAAGGTTGATAATAAAACCGAATTAGAAGACTTGTACCTGCCTTATCGCCCAAAGCGTCGTACCAAAGGACAAATGGCCATCGAAGCGGGTTTACAACCATTAGCCGATGCCTTATTCAATGACTGGCAACTTCACCCTGAGGTAGTAAGTAAAGATTATATCGACAGCCAAAAAGGCGTTGACGACAGCAAAGCGGCGCTCGAAGGCGCGACTTATATCCTAATGGAACGCTTTAGCGAAGACGCGGTTTTGATTCAAAAGCTGCGCCGCCATCTAATCAATAAAGGCCATATAGAGAGTCAGCTGGTTAAAGGCAAAGAAGCGCAGGCGAGTAAATACAAAGATTATTTTCAACACAGCGAAAAGCTTAGTAAGGTGCCTTCTCATCGTGCCCTTGCTATGTTGCGCGGCCGCAATGAAGGCGTGTTGCAGTTATCGCTAAATGCCGATCCTGGACAAGAGTTAGCAGAGCCTAGTGCGCAAGCAATGATTCGTGAACATCTGCACTTAAACGTTAATAGTCAACCTGCGGCGGACTGGATAAATCGTCTAGTACGTTTAACTTGGCGCGTTAAGCTATCGATGTCTCTGGAAACAGAATTACTTTCACAGATACGCGAAAAAGCTGAAAGTGAAGCGATTAATGTGTTCGCACAAAATCTTAATGATTTGTTGATGGCCGCACCTGGCGGCGCCAAAGTCACCTTAGGTATTGATCCAGGCATACGAACGGGCTGTAAATTGGCCATCGTCGATGCCACCGCTAAACTGCTTTATACCACCACCATTTACCCTCATGAGCCACAAAAGCATTGGGATAAATCAATTCGTACCCTAACCAACCTCATCAATCAATACAAAATAGAATTGGTGGCCATTGGTAATGGTACAGGGTCACGTGAAACCGATCGCTTATGTACTGAAGCGTTTGCCAAGCTAGATAAAGCACCGGCGAAACTGATCGTTAGTGAAGCTGGTGCCAGTGTTTATTCTGCCTCAGAATTTGCTGCCAATGAATTTCCCGAGTTGGATGTATCTCTGCGTGGCGCGGTCTCCATTGCAAGACGCTTACAAGACCCATTAGCAGAATTAGTCAAAATCGAACCTAAAGCCATCGGTGTTGGCCAGTATCAACACGACGTTAGTCAAAGCCAATTAAGTCGCACCTTGGATGCTGTGGTCGAAGACTGTGTAAACGCCGTTGGCGTCGATGTCAACAGCGCCTCAATGCCGTTGCTAAACCGCGTTGCCGGTTTAAGCAAAACCATGGCGCAAAATATTGTCGCCTATCGTGATCAATATGGTCGTTTCGATAATCGTAAGCAACTTAAAAAAGTATCTCGCCTTGGTCCGAAAGCGTTCGAACAAGCCGCAGGCTTTTTGCGCATTACTCAAGGCGATAACCCTCTTGACGCGTCCGCGGTGCATCCTGAAAGTTATAGCGTGGTCGAAGCGATGGCCAAAAATGCAGAGTGTCAAATCGACCAATTGATGACAGATCAACAGCGTTTAAAGCAAATCAACGCAAGTGACTTTGTTAGCGATCTATTTGGTTTGCCAACGGTACAAGATATTATTGCCGAACTGGATAAGCCAGGTCGAGATCCACGACCACAATTTAAAACCGCCAGCTTTAAAGATGGCGTCGAAACCATCAAGGACCTAGAACAGAACATGATTCTCGAAGGGGTAATCTCCAACGTTACTAACTTTGGTGCCTTTGTCGATATTGGCGTGCATCAAGATGGTTTGGTACACATCTCTGCGTTAACGAACAAATTTATCAACGATCCACGTGATGTGGTTAAAGCCGGTGACATTGTCAAAGTTAAAGTGTTGGAAGTCGATGCGCCACGCAAGCGCATTAGTTTGACCATGCGTCTTGAAGACGATGCCAACAATAACCAAGCGCAAAACAAGAAAAGCGCGCCGAAGGCAAAGGCCAAACCTAACCACAAAAATCAAACGAAAAAACAAAAAGCGCCTGCCAATAATATGATGGGTAACGCGTTTGCCGAAGCATTTGCTAAAGCCAAGAAACCTTAATTGAATTAATTTCAACTACAAAAGGGGCGACTATTGTTGCCCCTTTTCATTTTCACAGATACTCTTTAACTGGTAAATCTTATTGATTTAAATCGGGAATTAACGTGAAAGTGATCATCGCACCAGACTCATTTAAAGAAAGCTTAACAGCCTATCAAGTATGCTGCGCAATTAAACAAGGCATGCAACGGGTATTTTGCGACGCTGAGTTTGAGTTAGTTCCTATGGCGGATGGCGGTGAAGGAAGTGTTGATGCCATGCTCGCAGCAACCGCTGGCAACAAACGATTTGTGCAGGTCCAAGGCCCGGCAGGTGAAACGGTTGAGGCTTTTTATGGCCTAATCGATGCAGGCAAAACCGCTATTATCGAAATGGCTGCGGCGTCTGGATTACACTTGCTCGCACCACAACAACGTGACGCTCGTTACAGTTGCAGTTTTGGCACCGGTGAATTAATTAATGATGCTCTGCAACAAGGTGTTGAACATATCATTGTCTGTTTGGGCGGCAGTGCCACCAATGATGCCGGAGCCGGGATGTTGCGTGCGCTTGGTTTTAAATTACTTGACGCTAAGCATGACGATGTTGCTCCTGGCGGTATACATTTGTCTGAAGTAATGGCTATCGATGACAGTCATGTTAACCCCCTTTTGGCACAGACAAATATCACCTTAGCCTGTGATGTCGATAACCCATTGTGCGGTCCACAGGGCGCTTCACATATTTTTGGCCCACAAAAAGGTGCAACAGCTGAGGTGATTAAGCAACTCGACGGTGCACTAAAACACTTTGCCGAGCTATTACAGCAAACATTTCATTGTCAGATTATTGACCGCCCAGGTAGCGGCGCCGCCGGCGGTACAGCAGCGGCATTAATGGCGACAGTGAATGCGCAAATGCAACCTGGTATTGACATGCTAATTGAGCAATTACAACTCGCCGATAGGATCGCAACGAGCGATCTTGTGATTACCGGTGAAGGGCGAATAGATGGTCAAAGTGTGCATGGAAAAACGCCTGTCGGTGTGAGCCGAGTAAGTCGTCAATATCATGTGCCCACCATAGCAGTATGTGGTTCAATCGGTGATGACTACGAAAAAGTATATGCACATGGCATTGATGCGGTATTTAGTATCCTCGCCAAGCCGCAATCGTTAACAGACGCACTAATCGACGCCGAACAGAACCTAGTCAACACCAGTGAAAACATCGCCAGAGCCTTGAAATTAGCTGGCTTTAAGCGATAAACAGGCGCTTTTAGATGCATACTACGAGTTTTTATTAGTCGCTAAAAATGCGCTAAACGGGCTGGCAATAGGAGAAATGTTGTTCTATTGTAGTTTTTATATTTTTAATTAAATACAAACGTTTATGAGTAAAATACTGGCATTTTCTGGTAGCGCTCGAGGTGGCAGCTTCAACCAACAACTGGTGTCTATTGCGGCCTGCGGAGCACTGAGTGAAGGAAGTGAAGTAACGGTTATCAATTTGGCTGACTATGACATGCCTATCTTTAGCGAAGACTTACAATCGCGATACGGTATGCCAGAAAAGGCTTTGCAGTTTAAGCAGCTCATTGAAGACCATCATGGCATGCTCATCGCATCACCAGAATACAACAGTGCGTGTAGCCCTTTGTTACTTAACGCCTTAACCTGGGCATCACGAGCTACCAGTGCCGATGAAGTCCCTTTGGCAACCTATCAAGGTAAATTTGCCACCCTAATGTCGGCATCTCCCGGCCCGCAAGGTGGTATTCGAGGCTTGGTTGCTTTACGCATGTTGCTTTCAAATTTAGGCGTTACAGTAACGGCTGAGCAAATTACCGTGGCGAAATCGTTCGAGGCGTTTGCCCAAGGTAAATTAAAAGATGTGATGCGCCATAGTGAGGTTCGTAGTTTAGGCGCCAGCTTACATCGAATATTGGTTAAAATTCACGCGACTTAAATAGCTAATTAAATAACTAAATAACCGCTAAACAGCCGTTATTTATAACAATAAAAACAACAATAAAAACAACAATAAAAACAACAATAAAAACAACAATAAAAACAACAATAATGACAAATAACGTACTGGCAAAAATGAAGCTACCGACAGATACCGAGTTGGAACTTCTCAACATTCTTTGGCAACTTGGTCCGGCAACGGTACGACAGGTGCACGAGAATCTTAGCGCCTATCACCCTATGGGTTACACCTCTGTACTTAAATTGCTGCAAATAATGCATACCAAAGGGTTGGTATTGCGTGATGAAGATAATCGAGCCCATGTCTATATGACGGTAGCGAGTCGCGCACAGATTCAAGCGCAGGTTATTGCTGATGTCACCAGCAAAGCCTTTGCAGGTTGTCATAAACAACTCATTTTACAAACGCTTTCGCAAATAGATTGCGAGCAAAGCAAAGCCGATATCGTTGATATATTGCGTCAGCAATTGACAGAACCGGCCTAGGCTTATTATTCAGATTCCTGCATTTGCTGCAGGCGCAGCAAATAGACCTTTTTTTTCTGTTGCTGTTTTGCCCGATACCACTGCCCTGCTGCCACGACCACCGTGCTATAAATTGCCAACCAACTGACTATTTTGTTTATTCTCGTCTCTGGAATGGGATAAAATTGGTGCAGTACGACAAAGCCGATAACAACAAGCGCAGTAAACATATAGGTTACCGCCACTATTTGTATCGCACCATCGCAACGCATTATCGCTAATTTGAGAATGCTCTTTACATCAAGAGCGTCACTGCCCCAAGTCGAGGTTCGCAACCACAACAAATAGCCGGTGGCGACACTGACGGCGATAATGGTGAACACCCCAACGGCAAAACTTTCCGGTTGCTGATTATCGCGGATCATCAAGCTCGCCCAGATCACCATCGCCAACCAAACCAAAAAATCGATACTCATTAACACCAGCATACGCAACTGGGCGCGTTTAGCCTGCTTCAGCAACTCACCAGCGTTAGTATGTGGCTGTTGGTCACTTTGCCACAATCTTTGTAAATCCTGGTCTTTCATTATTGCTCCTGTTGAAACTTAACCGAAAACTGTTTTTTTAGACGACTCAAAATAACCCCAACATTACTGCTACCCGTACCACATATATCCGCGATTTGTTGATAGCTAAAGCCTTCAAGAAACAGAGTAAAAACCTGACGCTGTAGCAGTGGTAAATCATGAATTAATTTATCAAGCTGTTGTTTACGCATATCATGCTCAATCAAGGTGTGCTTGTCGGCGCTATGTTGTTGCTCAGAGTAGCCATCATCTATCGTTTGCGTCGCGACTTGCTTAACCGCTTTATCAACGTGACTAATGCAGCGGTTATGAGCAATACGAGCAAAATAGGTTTTGCTACTGGACTGCCCTTGAAATTTATCAAACGCGTTAAATATGGCTAAAACCACTTCCTGCATAACCTCTTCGGCGATAGCTGGATTTGCTTCATAGGAAGCGACAATACGCTCCAGCATTGGTAAGTGTTGCTGTAACTCTTGCTCCAATTTGTTGTTGGAACGCCATAGCTTAAAGAACAAAAAGTGCCCCTGAATCAATTAAATACACACAATTAACTATTGTTTTATAACAACTAACGACAGTTTGTACCAGTACTAAGTCACCACTGTTGTGCATCCTTTTATAACAAAAAAATGCAACCCTAAACTAGGGTTGCATTAATAGTCATAACACGAGCGAATTTATTACAAATTATTTTCTATTGTTCTGCTTGTTCTGCGCTGTCGCGTTTTTGTTTATGCTTTTGCTTGCGCATTTTGTGTTTCTCTTTGTGCTTTTGCATCATCTGTTCAAGTTCTGCACGCTGCTGCTCATTAAGTAGCTGATACATTTTATGCATAGATTGCGCGCGAATCAGCGCCATCTGCTTCTTTTTGGCCGATTTTTCATCGTATAGTTGTTCAAATTTGCCTTGATCAAATGTTTCTTGTTTCATTAATTCGGCCAATTGCTCACCCGACGCCGACTCATCTTGTTCATCTTTCAATGCTTTATATCGCTGCTTCGCATCGGCTTGTATTGCTTTAATATCGGTACGTTGTTGCTCACTCAAATCGAGTTTTTCGACAAAGCGGCCGAGTTCCAGACTGCGATGTTGACCATTATGTGATTTAGCGATTGCGGTTACTGAAACAAACATACATAGTATTGATACTATTACAGTTTTCTTGTTAACGAGTGTCATAAATGACTCCTATAAACGTTATTAGTTGGGGTAAGCTAATCATAGTCAATCCAACTGCAAGCTTGTGCAAAGGCCATGTAAAGATTTGGTAAATATTAAAGAACAAGGCAATATTGCGGTTAAAATAGGCATACAGACAACCTCGAGGCATAGCATATGACACCCAAACATTTGTTGCTTATTGACGATGATCGTGAATTAGTCGAACTATTATCTGAACTATTACAATCCGAAGGGTTTGCCATTAGCTGCGCATTTGATGGTGAGCAAGGCTTACAACAAATTCAACAACAACAGTTTGATATAATACTGCTCGATATTATGATGCCCAAAGTAAACGGTCTTGACGTGCTGCGCGCTCTGGGTGGTCGTCATCAAACGCCCATTTTAATGCTAACCGCCAAAGGCGATGATACCGATCGTGTATTAGGTCTTGAATTAGGCGCTGATGACTATCTAGCTAAACCATATAATCCAAATGAATTACTGGCGCGTATTCGAGCCATTTTGCGCCGTGTCGACATTATTAACAATAAAAATAAACAGCTTAATATCGAATTAAATCAAGTGCAGATCAAAGGTGCCAGCCGCGAAGTGTTATGCCAACAACAACAGGTTGTGCTGACCGGTACCGAATATGAAATATTGCATCTGCTAATGTCTTCTCCTGACAGCATTATTTCCAAAGA
Source organism: Thalassotalea sp. Y01 (assembly GCF_012932945.1). Classification (NCBI taxonomy): domain Bacteria; kingdom Pseudomonadati; phylum Pseudomonadota; class Gammaproteobacteria; order Alteromonadales; family Colwelliaceae; genus Thalassotalea; species Thalassotalea sp. Y01. The sequence goes on along the minus strand of NZ_JABBXG010000007.1, from coordinate 141,747 downwards.
GCAAATAAGTGAACAAATTTTAGGCCGCCCTCTGGCGGCATTCGATCGCAGCATCGATATGCATTTATCCAATATTCGCCGCAAACTACAGCAATTTGCTGACGATGAAAAAATTAAAACCATACGCGGTGTTGGCTATGTATTTATAAGCGGTGACCAATGAAACGCCTACTCAGTATTTTTTCAATGTTCAGTGTCAAAATGTTCTTTGGCTTTTGGATCATAGCCATCTGTGCCATTCTTGCCACACGGTGGGTGTCGGTAAAATTTACCGAAATGGAAGAGATCAGACCGATCCCAAGAAGTGCGATGCACACCTTGAAAAAAGTGAATAATCGACTTATTCAAACCGGAGAACGTCACGGCGAGAAAATTTGGCGTTTAATAGACAACCGTGACAAACGAGTACCGAAAGAAATTTGGTTAAAATCCGCTGATTCGCACCGTATCGCCAGCAATGCTCGCAAGCAAACAGCGGAAATCAAAGACTATATATTAAACTCACAATTTGACCATCCTGTGGCACGTGTTTTTGGCAACAGCCAACTACTCGGACCAATCGATTTGCAGTTTAACGATCATTCATATCAACTGTTTGTATCACGCCCTCTGCATGGTAAGGATTTTTTAGGCCGCATTCATGCTATCCCATTTTGGCTGCGCATTGTCACCACATTATTGGTTACCGGTCTGCTTTCTTGGCTACTGGCTCGACTATTTATGCGGCCAATGAATGTGTTAAAGCAAGCCAGTGAAAAATTTGGTGGGGGTGAGTTAAATACGCGTATTCCGCAGTTTGATCAACGCATTGATGAATTTGGTCAACTTGGTCAGGCGTTTAATATCATGGCTGAGCGCATCCAAGAATCAGTCAGTTCACAACAGCGCCTGTTAGGCGATATTTCCCACGAATTACGGTCACCATTAACCCGCTTACAACTGGCTTTATCACTGGCAAATCGAGTCAATGACCGTTCTGACGAAATGCAGCGTTACTTGCAACGCTGCGAAACCGAAGTGGCACGTCTTGATGACATGATAAGCCAAGCATTGCAATTATCTCGACTTGAAAATCAGCTTGTCCATATGAACTCAGAGCCTGTAAATATCGGTAATATATGCGGCAAGTTAGTCAACGACTATGAGCTGGTACTAGCCGAAAAACAACTGCAATTGCACAGCGATATTGCACAGAACCTGATCATCGAAGGCGATGCGGCAATGCTATCTTCTGCTATCGAAAACTTGCTTAGTAATGCGATTCGTTACAGCCCAGAACAAACGCAAATCCAGTTATCGTGCCAAGTTTATGATGGCTTTATTCATATCGTTATTACCGATCAAGGACAAGGTGTTGAAGCAAGTCAGTTGCACCAAATATTCAAACCATTTTATCGCACCAGTGAAGCACGGGATCGAATCAGTGGCGGTACAGGTCTCGGTCTTGCCATAGCCAGTCGAGCTATTGCCGCACATGGTGGTGATATTTACGCGCAAATTGCCAGTAAAAATAAAACCAATCCAGGTTTGCAAGTAACGATAAAATTACCTTATGATGCTACACTAAATAACTAGATACCGTTATTTATTAGCAATTTACCAAAAAGTTGTGTTGCACATCATGACTCGTTTTCTGACCCTAATAATTTTTATTAACACCATAATGATAACAGCTCCGACATTAGCAACGACCTACTCATTTAGCCAAGAAGCAAACTTGATCGCCGCTCAACCCAGCATTGATCAGCTTTGGCAAAAAGGTGTGTTTGCCCACTTTAAATCAGGCGATGACTTAGATATTCATTATGCTTTATTCAATACCCATGACGATGCTGCGACAATCGTTGTTTCACCTGGTCGCTCAGAAAGCTACCTAAAATACAAAGAACTGACGTATGACCTGATCAATCAAGGTTATAACGTTGCTATGATAGATCATCGTGGCCAAGGGTTATCATCACGTGAGCTGGAAGATAAAGAGAAGGGTTATGTTGCTGATTTCCAGAATTATGTCGATGATTTTCATATTTTCATTGAGCAAGTTGTAAAACAACAGCTTGGTAACCAATTATATTTATTGGCCCACTCTATGGGCGGTAACATCGGTATTCTGTACATGCAACAACACCCGAAAACATTTGTAGCGGCCAGTTTATCATCACCGATGATTGCCATTAATGCCGATCCTGCTCCGGCATGGTTAGCCGCGCCGCTTATTCAAAGCTCGCACTTTTTTAATACTCTGTTTACCGACCAATCCAGTTATTTTATAGGTCATGGTGGTTTCAAAGAAAAGCAGTTTACCAACAATGATTTGATGCACTCAAAAGTGCGTTTTGATATTTTCCAAACCCTTTATAAACAGACTAAAAAGATCCAATTAGGCGGCGTTACTTTGGCGTGGCTCGATGCTGCAATTGCCAGTGATAAAGCCATTTTTGCCAATATTAAACAACTTAGCACGCCAATCATGGTCATGCAGGCGGAGTTAGACACTGTGGTAAGTAATGAAAAACAAGATGAGTTTTGCCAACAATTGCATCAGCACCATGCCGACTCCTGCATCAATGGCAAGGCGGTCGTAATTAAAGGGGCAAAACATGAATTATTGTTTGAGTCTGATGCGATGCGCAATCAATCGCTGACTACGACGTTAGATTGGTTCAACAAACACTAACCTTCTCTTTACCCTTCACCTTAACCTTTTGACTAGCGTTGTTGTTCACCTGACAACTCCTGCTTCACCACTGATTGCGGATCTTGATGTATTAGCACTTGCGCATTAGGAAACTCTTTAACAATGGCTTGCTCAATGTTATCTGCGATACTGTGTGCTTGGTATAATGTAAGGTCGTCTTTGAGCTCAAGGTGGAATTGAATAAACGCAATTTTTCCAGATTGGCGAGTGCGCAGTTCGTGAAAACCTAGCGCCTGTTCGTTGGCACGAATGAGATCGGTGATGCGCTCGACCTGCTGCTCACTTAATTCATGATCCATTAAGTCATGCACAGCGCGGATGCTAATTTTGATCGCTCCAACCCCTAAAAAAACACCAACCAAAACCGCAAATGCACCATCGGCATAAATAAAGCCGTATTGGCTTAACAGCAAGGCGATAATCACCCCGAGGTTTAGTAATAAATCACTTTGATAATGCAACGTGTCTGCGGAAATGGCGATTGAGCGCGTTTTGTTTATTACGTGTCGTTGAATAACAACCAAGCCTAAAGTCAGTAAAATGGCGACAATGCTTACCATGATCGCGGCAAAGTTGTGGCTAACAGGTTGCGGTGACACAGTGCGCTCGACACCGTGCAATATAAGCAAAATCGCCGAGCCTAAGACAAACGAAGCTTGCATCAACGCTGCTAAGTTTTCCGCCTTGCCATGACCAAAGCGATGTTCATCATCTGCTGGTGCCAGCGAATAACGCAAAATAATAAAGCTGGTTAATGAGGCAAAGACGTCGAGCAAGGAATCGGTACTTGAAGCCAACATTGATGCAGAACCCGATAACCACCAAGCCCACACCTTACTGAGTACCAATACCACGGCTACAAAGACCGCCGAGCCGCTAGCAAAGCGCACTAAACTTTCATAACTGCCTTTGTTGTTTACACTCATACCGACCTTGCATCTACTATATAGTCATCATCCATAGTATAATCGCTTTTATTTTTCGCTGTATTTCACTATGTTAGACATTGTTTTATTTGAACCGGAAATCCCACCTAACACCGGTAATATCATTCGCTTATGTGCCAACAGTGGTTTTCGTTTGCACCTTATCGAACCATTAGGGTTTGATATTGACGACAAACGTCTGCGCCGAGCGGGACTCGATTATCACGAGTTCGCTAATTTAAAACGTCACAAAAGCTTCGATGATTTCATTAACAGCGAACAACCTAAGCGCATTATTGCCTCAACCACTCGCGGTAGCCAACCACACACCGACATCACATTTGGTGAAGGTGACTACATACTCTTTGGCTCAGAAACTCGCGGGTTACCTGACGACGTTCATGCGCAAATACCACAACAACACAAAGTGCGTATCCCTATGGTGCAAGACTCGCGCAGCATGAATCTATCTAACTCGGTTGCTGTACTTGTGTACGAAGCATGGCGCCAATTAGGTTACCCTGGCGCCGACTTGTAAGGCATACTCAGCAATTGCCAGTGTATGTAGGATAATTAACGCAAGTCAATCGTTAAAAACAAAAAGCGCTAGCTATCAAGTTGATAACTAGCGCTTTTTTACAAGCTTACAACAATAAACTACGGTCGTGTATATTGCTGAGGTTTTTCTTTATCAAGGTTAAGGTAACGATCACGCAACTTGGTTTGACGAGACTCAAGCTCGATTTCTTCACCATTAATGATGACATTGGTCGGTGCTTCCATCACTTCTAGTGGGTCACCTGACCAAACCACGACATCCGCTTGCATACCAGCCTTAATTTGGCCTAGCCTGTCAGCCATACCATAAATCTCAGCAGGTACGGTGGTCAGTGATGCAAGACCGGCTTGATATGGCAAACCATTAGCAACCGCATTACCAGCATGCTGTGGGGCAAGGCGAATATTATGGGTATTCATACCAACAGCGACTTTCACACCCGCTTTGTGCAAGCGAGCAGCGTTTTCCATAGTTGCGCCGTTTTGTTCAAACGCATAAGGTAAATTCGATTCTGGGTTTAGAATCACTTCAACGCCAGCAGCGGCCAATTCATCGGCAACTCGCCACGCTTCTGCCGCACCGACTAAGGTGACGTTTAGGCGCTTAAAGTTTTGCATCATATGCAAAATGCGACGGATATCTGCGGCACGGTGGACTTTAAATAGTACTGGCACATCGCCTTGTACAACCGGAACCATAGCTTCTACATCGGCCTTAGATAATGTGCCGTGCCATTCGGTTTGTGGTGTAAAGCTAATCGTTTGAGCGTATAAGGCTTCGTTAAACGCATCGCGTAAACTTAACCACATAGCCGCTCGAGTGCCCCCCATTTTATTGGCACCAGAATTCGATACGTCGATGGCCATAAAAGCACGTTTCTTCAATAGTGGGTCAACATCATCACCTAAGGTGATAATCGCACCACGACCATGAAACATGGTATCTGAACCGCTTAATGCGGTTGCCGCGCTGGTAATACCTTCGATACGTGAAATATTGCGTAAGGTGGTATCTGGGCTGATAGCAACGGTAGCGTCTAACGAGGCTTGGTAGCTGCTTTTCGCTGCTGTTGCATCGACAGTATTAGCCCAAGACGGTACTTCGACTAAACCTAACGATGTGTATGCGCCAATAAAGCCAGGGGTGATGATTTTACCTTTGGCGTCAATCACGCGGTAGCTTTCATCGGTGCTCACTGTTTGGTCGATTACCTGAGTAATTTTACCATCATCAATTAACACGGTACCTTTTTCAATGGTGCCTTTTGCGCCCATGGTATGAATCGTACCACCGACAAGAGCGATTTTTTCAGCGTTTGCGCTAAACGATAACGCGGTTACTGCGGCAAGTGCCGTTAATGTCAAAGTTCTCATTTGCGATCTCCCTCACCTACTTGTCCTAACTCGTAATCGGCAATCGCCCAGGTTTCAGGTTTACTGCGATCAAACGCTAAACCACCGTCGATAAATACTAACTCAGCTTGCGCATAGGTAGAAAATGGCTCAGCACTCCATAACACCACGTCTGCATTTTTGCCCGCTTCTAAAGAACCGGTTTGTTCAAAAATACCTAGAGATTTTGCCGCATTTGAGGTTAACCAAATCCAAGCATCGGCTTTGGAAATATCGATACCAGCACGACGACCATCAGACAAGGCTTTGGCCGCTTCTTGGTTTAGTCGCTGAATACCTTGGTCAGAATCCGAATGAACGATAGCACATGCTTTCGCTTGGTGAACCATAGGAATATTTTCTCGGATACCATCGTATGCTTCCATTTTAAAGCCCCACCAATCTGCCCACATTGCGGAACAGATATTATTTTCCGCCAGCTTGTCGGCAATTTTGTATGACTCAACCGCATGTTGGAATGACGTTATTTTATAATCAAACTCTTTCATCACATCGATCATAGTGCCCATATCATCGGCACGGTAACAATGCATGTGCACTAAGATCTCGCCATCAAGCACACCCATAAGTGTTTCTTTATTTAAGTCACGTTTAGGTGGCTTGGCATTTTTACCTGCGTTGTAATCTTCTTCATACTTTTCCCAAGCGCGCTTGTAATCTTGAGCATCAGACCACGCTTGGCGGTAACCCGCAACGTTACCCATTCGGGTCATTGGCCCGCCTTTTTTACCGTATACACGTTTTGGGTTTTCACCACAGGCCATCTTCAAACCGTACGGCGCGTCTGGGAATTTCATATCCTGAATAACTCGACCAGGCAGGTTTTTAACGGTGACACTGCGACCACCCACCAAGTTAGCGGAACCCGGTAAGATTTGCATTGAGGTTACACCACCGGCAAGGGCACGACGAAAACCAGGGTCTTGCGGCCAAATTGAATGTTCAGCCCAAACCGCAGCGGTCACTGGCTTGGTCATTTCATTACCATCTGCATGGGATTCGGCGTCTGGAGTCGCGTAAACACCAAGATGACTATGCACATCAATAATACCTGGCGTTAACCATTTACCTGTGCCATCGATGACGTTAACGGCACTGGCTTCGTCCACGTCCTTACCAACGGCAACAATCTTGCCATTTTCCATTAATACCGAAACGTTTTCTGCCATACCACCAAGGCCATCGTAGATATTTACATTTGTGATTACGGTGGCCTGACTTGGCATTGGTTTATAGGTACTTGGGAATGGGTCTTTGTTGATTTCAACAAAGGCAGCCTGCTTTTTATCAACTTTAGTCTCGTTACCACCACAACCACTTAAAATGGCCGCGCTTAGTAAGGAAACTGAAGTCAATAAGACTTTATTGACTGTTTTCATAGTTTTCCATCTTTATGTGTTATTAGAACCAATTACTCTAACAAGTACGATTGCTAAAGTCATCGCAACTTGTCGTGAAAATGACGTTAATCATCGGCAAATCAATGACCATTACTGTTTGATTTTTCTATACATACCATCAAATAGTGTCGACCATGTTTTACCTTCATCGAGGCTTTGCTGCCAATGCTGGCGCACGCTACCATCACTATTTGGGGTCCAGCTAATTTTATGCCACAGTAAGGCGCCTTCAGCACTCTTACCACGACCTTTTAGTACCATTGACTGACCTTCCAATACTCCCTCAAGTTGCAATAATAAACCGCTGTTATCCATCCATGTTTGGTGCCAAACCTTGCGCTGTTTATCATACATATTGAGGCTCTTGCCTTTAAACCCGGTTGGCGTTTGATATTCTTCAAGAATGACGCATGAATCGAGAATCGAGCTGATTTTACTGGCAGAGACATTATCATTTTGCTTGTTAGTGACTTGCCACTGCCCTAACCAAAAATCAAATTGTCGGTATTCTGCTTCGCTGCAATTACCGTTAGCCCATGCATTATTGCTTTGTATTAACAAGATGCTGATTAATATTATGATTTTTTTCATGACCGTGCCTTAAACGAGTTACTCATTGCGGTATATACTGTAATCACGTTAAACCGCTTTTGAGCACAAGGCAATCACAATTACCGCCGTCCGTATACGGTTTTTGGCGAAAATAAAATACATTGCTTTGCGACGATTGCCGATTGGTATTATAGCCTTTACTGGTTATAATGCCCGCAAATCAATGCAAGATAGATACTATGAAATATAAGGACTTGCGCGACTTTATCGACCAATTAGAACAAGTCGGTCAGTTAAAGCGCATCACACAACCTATATCGACCGAATTGGCGATGACAGAGATCAGTGATCGTACCCTGCGTGCTGGTGGACCGGCTTTGTTATTCGAAAACCCGATTGGTTTCGATATGCCAGTATTGACCAATTTATTTGGTACGCCTGATCGGGTTGCGATGGCCATGGGCCAGCAAGATGTCACTGCCTTGCGTGACGTAGGCAAACTGTTGGCCACCTTAAAAGAACCTGAACCACCAAAAGGGTTTAAGGATGCGCTGGATAAATTGCCGATATTTAAGCAAGTATTGAATATGCCGACCAAGCGTTTGAAAAAGGCGCCATGTCAGGAAATTGTCTATCAAGGCGATGAAGTAGACTTAACCAAGTTGCCAATTCAAAAATGCTGGCCAGGCGACGTTGCTCCCCTGATCACATGGGGCTTAACGGTCACTCGCGGTCCCGAGAAAGAACGTCAAAACCTTGGCATTTATCGTCAACAGTTGTTGGGCAAAAACAAAATCATTATGCGTTGGTTATCGCACCGTGGTGGTGCCTTAGACTTTCAGGAATTTAAAAAACGTCACCCTGGCGAAAAATATCCGGTATCGGTTGCCTTAGGTGCCGACCCTGCGACCATATTAGGCGCGGTTACACCAGTACCAGACACCTTATCTGAATATGCTTTTGCCGGTTTATTGCGTGGCAGTAAAACCGAGGTGGTAAAAAGTCTGAGTAACGACTTAGAAGTGCCAGCATCGGCTGAAATCATTCTTGAAGGTTATTTAGATCCTGAAGAAATGGCACCGGAAGGCCCATACGGTGATCATACCGGCTATTATAATGAAGTCGATGACTTCCCAGTGATGACCGTCACGCACGTTAGTATGCGCCAAGACCCGATTTATCACAGCACCTATACTGGTCGCCCGCCAGATGAGCCAGCGATTTTAGGGGTCGCACTTAACGAAGTGTTTGTGCCTATTATCCAGAAGCAATTTCCTGAAATTGTCGACTTTTATCTGCCACCGGAGGGTTGTTCATATCGCCTTGCCGTGGTGACCATGAAAAAGCAATATCCAGGACACGCCAAGCGAGTAATGATGGGTGTATGGTCATTCTTGCGCCAGTTTATGTACACCAAATTTGTCATCGTCTGTGATGACGACGTCAATGCCAGAGATTGGAAAGACGTTATTTGGGCGATGACGACGCGCATGGACCCAGCACGAGATACCGTTATGGTAGAAAATACACCCATTGATTATCTCGACTTTGCCTCTCCGGTATCCGGACTCGGCTCAAAAATGGGCCTTGATGCCACCAATAAGTGGTCGGGAGAAACCGACAGGGAATGGGGCGAACCAATTACCATGGATGATGAAATCAAGCAGTATGTTGATGGTATATGGGATGAATTAGACATTCTCAATACACCGCCGTCACAAGATTAATTATTAGTAAGAAACAATATGAACAGAATCCGTTGTCAGGTTGCTTCGCTACAACCACTGACAAACACCGTTTTTCAGGTATTACTAAAACCTGAACAGGCTGTCTCGTTTGAAGCTGGCCAGTACTTAAATTTCGTCATGAGTGACGAAGATAAGCGTCCATTTTCAATCGCATCAAGCCCGAGCGATGCGCTTATTGAATTGCAAATTGGTGCGTTTGCCGCCGACAGTTGGGCGATGCAAGTTATTGAACGCATCAAAGACAATGAGTATGTTGAGGTAGAAATGCCCGGTGGTGTGGCGCAACTACGCCGAGACAGTAACCGCCCTATCGTACTATTAGCTGGTGGCACCGGTTTTTCTTACATTAAGTCGATTCTAGGTGAATTGGTTGAGCGTAATTATCAACAACCTGTATTGGTATACTGGGGCTTACGGGAGCCTGCGGCCTGTTATCAATTAGCAGAAACGCAAGCAATGACCGACAAATTGGCACATGGTCAATTTATCCCTGTGGTCGAGAGTGCCGATGAACACTGGCAAGGTCGTGTCGGCAAGGTACACGAACCGCTGTTAAAAGACGTGGTATCGCTAGAGTCTTATGATCTTTATATGGCCGGTAGATTCGATATGGTCGGTTTTTTACGCAACGAATTTATCAATCATGGCGCGCTATCCGAGCACATGTTTGCCGATGCTTTCGCGTTTATCTAAACGCCTTAAAAAGTTTAAATAACGTGTATAAAAAACGGGGTCATTACGACCCCGTTTTGTTTTTTGGCGTCAAACGCGTTTAGTTTTCTTTAACAATCGTCCATAGGTAATCGCTGTGTGACTTACACATCTTACTGAATTCTTGCGCCGGCTTTTCATTGGCTTTGTCTGAATAAAGCTGCTCTAAAATGACTTCTCGAGCCGCTAACAAATCTTTGTAATTGGCTGCCGTCATGGTTGCTAATTTACGATACTTGCCACCGACAACATGGGTATTCCAACCCCAAGACGTTAGTTTACCTTCGCCGACATTGGCATCATAGACTTTGGCAAACGTGGTTTTGACGATCTCATCAATTTTTTCATCTGCGGTAATATCACAGTAGAAATACACCGACATTGACGCTGTACCGCGATCAGCCGGACCTTCTGGGTTAGACCCTGTGACATATTGCCAAATATAGTCTTCATGGGTTGTACAACCTTTAGATAAAGCATCGGGTCCATCGCCTATGGCCTTAGTGAGCTTCTCACCAATGACCTCTTGCGCGTCCAGCAAGGCGTTTATATCTGCTGCTGTGTGGTACAAAATCCGACGCCATTTACCACCGGTATGGTGTTGTAACCACCCCCAGCCTAAAATCGCGCCTTCTTTTTTTGCTTCATCATATGCTTTGGCATACGTGGTGGTCACCAATTCATCAACATCGGCTTCACTGGCAGGTGAACATTGAAAATAACTGGCGTATGAAAACGGCATGCTTTTTTCTTCTTCCGCGGCATGTGCTGTGGAAAAGCAAAAAGCGAGACAACTAAATAGGTAGAATATAGACTGCTTGTTCATCGTGTGCTCCTTTGTTTTTTGTTAGGACACCCGGATACAAAGGCTGAATATACTGCGAAATATTCTTGTACAAAGGTCAAATTTACACGCTAAGCATAGTCTATTTCAAAGATGCCACAACTTTTCTCTTCCACGTATCCTAGTATTAAATTCAATTAGTTAAAAGTCGTACGCATTGTATGGTTGCACTAGAGTGGCGATTGGTTATAGTTAGAGGTGATTAAAAAAACAACAAGAGCAGATCATGATAAAAACGGTTATGCACACTTTTCTGGCAATCCTTGCCAGCCTAATGATCAGCACATCGGCGAATGCCAGCGTGTTGATGAAACCCACTCCTTTACCCGATGCCGAATACCCTAGCCTGTTTAGCGGCAAACACCATCAAGACATTAGCAAACCGGAAACGGTTCTCGGTTTTTCTGCCGGTGCACGCACCGCAACCCCGGAGCAGATAACGCAATTAGTGACCCTATGGGCTACGCAAAGCAAAAGGGCCAAACTGGTTGAATACGCGCGCAGCTATGAAGGCAGACCATTGCATTATTTGATTGTCAGTAGTGAACAAAACTTGGCAAACATTGACACCATTAAAGACAATATCAGCCAGCTCAGTGAACCAAAAAGTTTGGCTCCAAACAAAGTAAATGAATTAATCAACAGCACACCGGGTACTGCTTGGATGGCCTATAGCATTCATGGTAATGAATCCTCAGGTGCCGACGCCGCCATTGCCTTGCTCTATCATTTGCTCGCCAGTGAAGAGAGTGATGTCAGCGACTTACTCAATAAGTTAGTGATATTTATCGATCCGATGATGAATCCGGATGGTCGCGCACGCTTTACCAAACAACTCGAACAAAACCGTGCAACCAGTCCCAACTTTGATGTGCAATCAACATTACACAGTGGCATTTGGCCGTTCGGGCGCACCAATCATTATGGCTTTGACCTAAACCGCGATTTTTATTACGCGGTTAACCCAGAGTCACGCGGTCGTATCAAAGCCATCAATCAATGGTTACCGTTACTAATGATTGACGGTCATGAGATGGGCGCCTTAGATACGTTTTTATTTGGGCCTCCGCGTGAACCGATTAACGAGCACATCGCCGATAGCATCAATCGTTGGAGCAAAGTATTTGCCAGCGAACAAGCCGCGGCATTTGATAGTAAAGGTTGGCCATATTACACCGGTGAATGGTTTGAAAACCTATATCCTGGTTATTCTAATTATTCAGAATACAAAGGCTCCATTCATATTCTTTACGAACAAGCCCGTACCGCAGAAGATGGGGTGCGCTTGAACAATGGCCAGATTCGCAGTTATAAAAAGTCCGTTCATCATCAATTGCTGAGCTCGATAGCAAACTTACAAACATTGGCAAACAACAAGCAAAAAATCTTTGCTGATTTTGTCAAAAACCGTAATTCACATATCTCCGCCAAAGGCCCTTATGCCAATAAAAGTTGGGTAATATTACCGAGTAAGAATCAGTCTCGTTTACATAAATTTCTTGATTTGCTCGATTTGCAAGGTATTGAATATTATAAAAATGATAGCCGTATCAGTGTACGTAATGCGGTCAATCAATTAGGTCAAAAGATTAGTAGTCAAATGATTGAACCCGGCGCAATTATCATCCCAAATCGCCAATATGATGCGCCGTTAATCGCCGCCATTCTCGAATTTGACGCCAACATAAAAGATTCTGTATTGCTTGAAGAGCGACAAAAAGTGCTGCGTGATGGCAGTTCCGTTATGTATGATTCTACTGCCTGGAACCTTACCATGATGTATGGCCTTGAAGCGTTAGAAGTCAATCAAAACCTCAGGTCTGGATTGGACGTCTACCAAGCAAAGACATCGTCATCGTTTACGGATATCGATAATGCTATCGCTTATTTAGTCGATGGTGCCAATGATAATTCAGTTGGCTTTGCCGCTCGCTTAATGGAATTAGGGGTGAATGTTCGCGCCCTAGATAAACAAGGTGAATTTAACGGCACCAGCTTTAGTCGCGGGTCAATAGTGGTCAGCAAGCATGATAATACTAACTGGCAACAAATTGTCGATACCGTAAAACAAGTGGCTCAAAATACCAAGGCACAGGTTATAGGTATTAACCAAGGACTTGGTGATGGTGACTTACCGGATATCGGTGGTGACCACTTTAAGTTGCTGCAACGTCCGCAAATAGCCCTATTAAGCCACGCTGGTATCAGCGTATATGAGCATGGTCATATTTGGCATATGTTGGATACCGAGTTGGGTATTCGCCACTCACATCTAAATCAAGAGTTGCTAAGCAGTATGGATTTACGTCCATATAACGTATTGATCGTCCCTGGCCGCTGGTACGGTAAATTATCCGCAGGCAATATCAAAGTCATTGATACCTGGGTAAAAGCCGGTGGCACCCTAGTGGTCACAGGCAATTCAGCCAATCAATTCGCCAAAGCCAAAGACTTTGTTAAAACCGTAACCCTTGACGATGCCTTTGCTGATATGGAGCAATATAATGTTGCCTTATATCGAGAATGGTTATCGCAGCAGGCCAGCATATCGAATCAGAAATTGACTAAAAACCATAAAGTCAGTGATCAAATATGGTTCCCATGGCAAGGGTTGGCGGACATGAAGCCAATGAACAAAGAACAGCTTAAACGCTGGAACACCTGGACCGCGAACTTTATGCCATCAGGTGCACTGGTTGCATCCCGCACTGATCAAAAGAGCTGGTTAACCTTTGGCGTCAACGAGGTGTTACCTGTATTGACCGACAACCAACCGTTGTTGATGAGCAAATCACCAACTTCAGCGGTGGTGCGTTATGGTGTGCTTAGCGACAATAAAAAAGCCGAAGAACGGCTGATAGGTTGGTCAACCATACCTGCTGGCAAAGATCTGTATTTACGCATGAGTGGTTTGTTATGGCCAGAGGCTGCGCAACGCATCAGTAATGCTGCGTATCTAGTGCGTGAAAGTAAAGGCCATGGTCAGGTCATTCTATTTGCTAATTCGCCTAACTTCAGGGGCGCCACCAAAGGCACGGCGCGATTATTATTAAATGCCATCGTCTATGGTCCAGGTTTGGGCAGTAGGGCCGCACTTAACTTATAAACTGATAAGTACAAAAAAGGCGGTTGCAAACAATATGCACCGCCTTTTTTATTATGTGTTAACGCTAATCTGTAACGATTAACGGACCACCATCATTGACGCACTTTTTGGGTTTGCCAACAATTCAGCAAACACTTGCCAACGTTTATCCATATCGCCGCCACTTTGGTACTCAACGTAATCTTTCACTAGGTCCTGACCAAGGTTATAGTTGATAACGTATGCGCGGTAACGCTCAATAAAATCAATGCGTTGCTTTGATTTTTTCTCGTTACTCAAAGCATATTTCATCAGAAATGCCACCGCTTTTGGTTTATCTATTTGACCATCGAGATAGCGCTTTGCTGCGACATTACCGGCATAAGATAACTGGCCTAAAATGGCTTGTACTTGGTAGTAGAGTTCTACTTTACTGGCGTCAAGACCGGCTAATGTAAAGAGTACCTGTTTTTCAAATTGCAGGCGTTGCTGCTGTGGAAACGCGACCTCAATTCCGTAATTGGCACTGCCTTCTGCCAATAAAGATAAAGGCGAATAAAGTGGATATACCGAGTACTCAATCCAACCTTTACCATCAACCAAATGCTTTTCCATCAGAGAATTGAACACGTGATGACCAGGGTAACCTTCATGACTGGCCAAATCGATAGCACGATCAATTTGAATCGGTAAGTCTGTATTAACTTGAATCAGACTAAAGCTATTGCCTTTATACCAGTTATAGCCACTCCAAGGTTTGTCAGTGACATACTCAATAGTAAAGGCTTCATTTTCTGGCAATTCAATCATCGCCTTGGTACGTTTTTGCGCTTCTTCTATGGCAGCGACAAAGACTTTACCAAGCTTATCCTTAGGGATAACGAACTCACTTTGAAAGGCCTCAAGACGACTATTGAGATCGCCCTCACCTGGAACTAACCCATTCAATTCAAGTAATGCCTTATCGAAATCGGCTTCGCTTAAATTAGGCGATTTTGCGTCATACAGTGCCATCGACTCATCATCGAAGCTAAAGGTTTTACCGTTTAACTGTTCAATAAACGCCATCACCGAGCGCGTTTGCACCATAAGCATATCTTTGCGCAATACTTCGGTCTCTAACGGCTCAGTCTTATCAATGTCGTCAATTAAACTCTGTGCCTGGCTTTGTAATTGCTCAAGCGGCAGTTTTTGGGCCTGCTGCTGCCATTCACTCGGTCCATAGTAAGCGTCGATGTAATAGTCTTGATGTTTACCGACCAATAGCGCCAATTTAACGTAACGTTCAGCTAATTGGTTCATACTATCCTCGCTTGGCGATTCGCTATTATCGGTACAAGCAATAACGCCAATACAGCATAAAGCGACGAGCCATTTATTAAATCGTGTCAACATTGTGATTATTCCTGTTCCAGAGCAAAGCCCGCAAAGTACTCTGCTAAGGCCAACATATCTTCGTCGTTAAAACGCACCATCATGGTTTGCTTTATATCGTTTTTTAAACGTCGGTATTTATAATTTTGCATCTGCTCAAACAAGTAGTCTTGGTTATGGCCAGCAAGATCAGGATAAATCGCGAGTGCACCTTTACCATTACCACCATGACAAGGGGTGCAATAAGCAACATTCTGCTTAAGCTTTTGCTGTGCCAACCGTTCGGCTTTTAACTCTTGCTCAGCAAATGCTAGGCCTTGTTCTAGTCGTTTATCGACAACACTTTGCTCGATAACATCCATGCTTAATTGAGACGCTTGGCTTTGCCCTGTCAGCCATAACAAAGCACAAAGGCTAAAAATTCGTTTATTGTTTACCATAATACATTTTTGGATATTTAAAAAACTGGTAAGATTTTGTTTGAGCTATAAAAAAAGCGCATTAACATGCGCTTTTTTACAGAATCTATTTAGCTTATTTCAAGCTAGCGTAATATGCAGAAAGATTAGCAATATCTGCATCAGTCAAAGGCATCGCCATTGGTGCCATAACTGGGTCTTTACGAGTACCAGATTTGAAGTCTTTAAGTTGCTTCGCAATGTAAGCTTCTTTTTGACCTGCAAGGTTTGGGTACATTGGTACAGCAGAGATACCTTCAGCACCGTGACATGCTGCACATACAGCAGCCTTGGCTTTACCAGCTTCAACATCAGCAGCCATTGCAGGGGCAGCTAAAACAACAGATGCAGCTAGAGCTAGAGTTAATTTTTTCATAGTCACTACTCTTTTTTGTTTAATTAAATATTTGAACACTGTGTTGATTATATGGAAAAAAACTGAACATGTCTGTGGTTTTTTCGCAAAAACATATATCTTTGTTCTATCTCAAGTAAAATAACAGTGTTGCTCACTAATCAAGGCCATTATGCTCGAATTTCAAAACAGCTATTTAACATTAGGTTCACAATTTTACCAAAAGGTTGTTCCGGCGCAACCAGACAAACCTACAACACTGTTATTTAACATTAAACTCGCGCAAGAATTGAATTTTCCGAACGCTTTGATTAGCGATAAATCAGCGGTTAGTAAATTGTTTTCTGGTGATCTCAGTGGCCAGCAAATCACACCGATTGCATTGGCTTATGCCGGTCATCAATTTGGTCATTTCAATCCGCAACTAGGCGACGGCCGTGCGCACTTACTTGGCGAAATAATTGATCAACATAATAAGGTACAGGAAATTCAGTTAAAAGGATCAGGTCAGACACCGTTTTCACGCCAAGGCGATGGCAAATGTGCGCTAGGGCCGGCGGTTCGTGAATACGTTATGAGCGAAGCCATGTTTGCGCTTGGTGTGCCTACCAGTCGGTGTTTGAGTGTGGTGCGCACCAATGAAATCGTGTTTCGCGAGCAAGCATTACCGGGTGCCGTTGTTAGCCGAATAGCGAGCAGTCATATACGGGTTGGCAGCTTTCAATATTTTGCCGCTCGTAACGATTTTGACAGTGTAAAAACCCTAGCCAATTTTGCCATCGAGCGACATTACTCACATATCGACATAAGCAACAAAGATTATTTACTTGAGTTTTTAGCGGCGGTTATCGACAAACAAATCGAATTGGTAGTGCATTGGCTGCGAGTCGGCTTTATTCACGGCGTTATGAATACCGATAATACCGCCATTAGCGGCGAGACCATTGATTATGGTCCATGTGCCATGATGGCGGACTACCACCCGGGTACCGTGTTTAGTTCGATTGACCAAAATGGTCGTTATGCTTATGGTAACCAACCGGCTATTTGTCAGTGGAATATAGCACGTTTCGCCGAAACATTATTACCGCTGATTGATGCAGATAGCGAGCAAGCTGTGGCTAAAGTGAAACCTATAATTATGGCGTTTAACGATAAATTTAATGGCGCTAATAATGCCATGATGGTCAATAAAATTGGCTTACTCGATGTAAACAAGACGACGCTGCAATTAGTCGAACAACTGCTGAATATCATGCAAGAAAAGCAGCTCGACTATACCGCGACTTTTGTGCAGCTCGAGCAATCGTTATCTGGCCAGCAATCGGCCCAGGCCGTACCGCAGGTTTTGCAGACATGGCTGGTTAGTTGGCAGCAACAAATAAAAGATGTGCAGCAAGCCGTTGCCATGATGCGCAAAACCAACCCACTGGTGATACCGCGTAACCATCATGTTGAGGCGATTATAAGTCAAAGCTATGACAATGCCTTAAAGCAAGTAGATGATAGCGCCCACATTGACGAGTTTTTGACGGTGATGAGTTCACCGTATCAGCAGCAACAAGATACAGGAAAGTATCAGGATTTACCGGCAGATGGTGATCGTCATTACCGTACCTTTTGTGGCACGTAACTACAAGGCGGTAAGCGGCATGATCAACATAACAGAGCGAATGCAGTAAAAACGCTAAACACGATAAAGGCGCCAAGCACTTTGAAGAAAATAATGAAACTAACAAAAATTAATAGTCATACAGTTAGCCTTGATTTGGCTAACCAATGGGACCAAGAACAAGCTCTTTCCTTAAGCCAGGAGATCCTCGCCAAACTTGGCCAACATCAAGTCATTGAAACGATAGCCGGAGCTGATCGATTTGATTGTCGTTTTCGCTTTGCCGAGCAAGACTTTGTCTTACACTTTGAGCACTATAGTGAATCATGCTGGATAGAAGCAGACGATGAGTTTAATGAGCTTGGTATTGCGCCGCTTTTGCCTGTTTTAATCGAACATTAGCAATACCTTGCCATCACTCTTGTGCACAGCATAATGCTCTAACGCCGACAAAAATTGTTGTGGTTTAAAGTGGCCGTAAACATCGGTCTCAAAAATACCGTCACTGAACAGCTTTTGCACTTTGCGCGATAAAGCCAAAACTTGTAATGGATTGGCTTTACCAATATAAGTCGCTAGCCAAAACCCTTCGATGTGCTGATCTTTAAACAATAAATCCGACACCGAGAAGTAACCGCCAAAAGGGTGTAATGTTTCTGTGAGTCGACCATAAACAATCGCTGTTGCGCCCTTGCCCATTTGTGACATCACCCGCGGTGTCTCTTTATCGGCAACAGCGTCAAGAAACACACTCGCCTTTAAATCATTGCACGCTTGTTTTAATTGCACTTTAAAGTCACTATCTTCGGTTAAAAGTACGCGATCTGCGGCTAAATCTTTTAAAATGGTAATGTTTTTTTCTGAACGTACCGTCGCAATGGTTTTGATTCCTTGCAATTTCGCATAGCGAATAACGCCTTTACCGACTTGGCTCGCTGCGGCATTTATTACGATCGCCTTAGCGCCTAATTGTTTGGCGCGTTCAACCAAGCAAACCGATGTGCAGGGGTTAACGATCAGGGTTGCCGCTTGCGTATTGGTCAATTCTTTGCGAACAGGTAAACAGTAGTTCGCGTAGGTAATAGCGTATTTACCCCAAACCCCATCGCCGCCCGGTGCTGCCGATAAAGCGACACGTTTACCTGTTAAATATTTGCCATATAATCCGGCGTTGGCATCAATAACTTCACCGCATCCTTCGAATCCAGCGTACGCACCATCAACCGGAGGCAAGCCATATTTGCCCATCAGATAGACTAAATCAGATGGATTGATTGGCGCCGCCAACATTTTCACCAACACTTGCCCAGGCTTTAGTGCTGGAATTGGTTTTTCAATTAATTCTAAGCGTTGCGATAGTGGCGTTTCGACATCGTCGATTAATTTAAGGGCGAAGCCCACATTGGTCTTAGTCATAGGTGGTCTGATCAGTAACTATTGAATTTATAATGCCATATATAGCAAAGCCTTACCACTTGATAAGGCTTTGACCCTAATTAAATCAATCGAGCTGCGAGAGGTAAGATTGGCGCCTTAGAAAAACGCCGTTCGAGCAGCTTGCCCTATATCAATGCCACTGACTTGTGCACGTTGCAATAATTGCCAATAGTAGCGATAAGTCGCACGATCGTGCAGTTCACCTTTGTGTTGAATCGGTCCCCAAGCATTTTGCTGCGCCGCTAATAAAATCGCTTCGGCGTCTTCTACTTCTTCATAGTTTGGTTTCATCGCGTCAACGATGGCTTGAATTTGTGTTGGGTAAATGGACCACATACGCATAAAGCCGAACTCATCACGAGCGCGCTTGGCATCATCTAATGTCTGCTGCACATTTTTTAAATCTAAGGTGACATTGTGGGCGGGTATCACGCCATGCGCTAACGCGGCTGCCACCATTTCGGTTTTTGCACGATACAACAACGCATGGTCAAATTGTCCTGGGCTGCGCATACAACTCGCTGGAATCGCACCGTAATGACCAGAGACAAAATCCATCATACCAAAGTCCAATACCTGCACCCATGGTGTTGCTGCAATTTGCCACACATCACGCAAGGCGCCGTGGGTTTCAATTAACACGTGAATGGGAATTTCGCGGTCGATAGAATGGTATTCACATAGTCCCTGAATATATTTAACCATCTCTTCGATCTGACTGCCCGCAGTACACTTGGGCAAGGTAATGTAGGCAACTTTATGACCACAAGCTGGGATCAGTATTTCCAGGTCTTTCTTCCAATGTGGGTGCGAATAATCATGCACCCTTACTCCCAACATAGCGAACTGATTGTCATCAGAGGCAATCAAGCGTGCCACCATTTCAGCGTGTTGTTGTTCACTGCCAGCTGCTGCGCCATCTTCACAATCACAAGTGATATCGAAAACCGGTCCAAGCTGTTGTTGCATAGCCATTGCCTTGTTGATTAGCTTTTCGCTACCAGCAAAATGCTCACACGATGGGATCACTGGAAATGGTTTCTCCGCTTCAAATAAAGCTTCGTTTGGGTGAACAAGAGCGCTCATAAAAATCTCCGCTATTTTAATATTAATGGCGTCGCCATTATGTAATTTTATTACATACTCAATGAAAGTTAGATATTTACACAAAACAAGCCATGATTAGATTATGTGCTTACCCCTGTCTCTAGGTAGCCATTGGTGACAAAGGTTTATACTGGCCACTAATAATCAAATATCGCCTTATTCACTCAAACAATGCCCTTTAAAGACCTTTAGTGTCAATGCATTGGTGAGTAAATAAGCAACTTGTTGTTTTTTACCCTAGCCTCTGCGCAAAAAAAATTCAAACACTTTTTTAAAACATTTGATTGAAATAATTACTCTAATAGTGTAATTGTTAATAAAAGCTTTCATTTTTTGGTCAAGGTATGACCAGAAGATATTAGCAATAAAGCGCTTAAATAGCTCAAACAGGGGAGAGAAAATGAATTACCACAATGAATTTTTAGAGCAGGTAGATGAGCAAGATGTACTCGGTGGCTTTTGGCCTGGCATTCAATTGTATTATCCGCCGGTTAAGTATTCTCCTAAAGATGGCACCTATGAATCGATGCAACAAGCCAGCGAACGTATTCGCAAGCACGCTCATAATTGTCAAGCGCACACGCTATTGTTCGACTTAGAAGATGGCTGTCGTCAGAAAGCCATGAGTCGGGAGTTATTACTTAATGAGTTGCCTAAGTTTCCACAACGAGATTTTCAAATTGCCGTGCGTATCAACCCCTTTCGCACCGAAGAGTATGAAAAAGACTTAGCGATGATTATGCAAGTGGCTGAACACATCGACGTTATTGTTCTCGCAAAAGCTGGGGAAATGTATGGTGCCGCGGAAATCCGAGATCTGTCGGCCTGGCTATTAGGTGTAAACCCGGATATCGAAATACAGCCGATTATAGAACATCCACGCAGTTTGAAAATTGCCGCCGAACTAATGGCATTTCCATCGGTTAAACATGTGGTGTTTGGTATCCACGATTTCTCTAAAGCGATGGCGATTCATCTAACTCCTGAGGGTTGGATTGATGAGTTATTAACTTACCTACGAAACTTACTGCTGGAAGCGAGAATTGCCGGTAAAGGGGTTATCGGTGGTGTTGAAGTATTAATTAACGATACACCGATGCCAGAGCATTTTATCGAACCAGACGATGTTAGACGTTGGCTCGATTTGCATGGCGATCATGAATCTCATGTAGTCCATGACCATGCGATGGTAGAAACCAAAATGGGCTTAACCGGTAAACAGTTGATTCACCCGTATCATATTCATTTATGTAAAGTGGCGTTCACCCCTTCTCCAAAAGAAATCAAACGCAATGTTGAAATATTACAGGCGGCAATTGATGCCGATGCCTTGCTCGGAGGTGCCATTAAGTTTGAAGGTGAAATGCTCGACCCGCCAATGTTTGGTAAAGCATTACAAACACTACTGCGAGCCTACGCATTAAAATCTCTCGATGATAAAGACAAACAATTTGCCATGGACGTGCTTAAACGCCTGCCTATTACGGTGATTCGCGAAAACTGGCCATACGGTCGCATATAGGAGGTCGATTATGAACTATGAAGACTTACTTACAGAAAAGGATCACGGCTGGCAATGGCATATCCCTGAGTATTTTAATATTGCCCACGCTTGTGTGCGTCAACATGTTGAAGCCGGTAACGGTGCGAAAACGGCACTTATCGTAGAAGATGATTGTCTTGGTAGCAGCGAACTAAGTTATCAACAGCTTGACCAACTATCAGGGCGACTGGTTTATGTGTTGCGTCAATTGGGTTTACAACAGACGGATCGAGTACTTATTCGTTTACCCAATTCAGTGGATTACCCAACCAGCTTTTTCGGTTGTTTAAAATATGGTGCCATTGCGGTGCCAACCTCAACTTTATTATCCGCGGCAGAAGTGGCCTATTTAGCACAAGACTCGGCAGCGAAAGTACTGATAACAGCCAAGTCTATGTGGCCAGAGTTAAAAGATATCGCTAACAGCGACAGCCAATTACGCACCGTGTTACTTACCGGCGACGGTGAGATGCCAGTCGATGACAGCAATTTAGAGCTCATCGACTTGCACACCTTGTTAACACAGGTGCCGGTTGATGACAGCATTGTTGCCAGTAAACCCGATGATGCCGCGTATCTGGTATATACCTCAGGTACAACCGGTTATCCCAAAGGTGTGTTACATGCGCATCGGTCACTAATAGGTCGCTTGCCCGCCAGTCGTCATTGGTTTGATTTTAAAGACGGCGACCGCATCATGCATTCTGGCAAATTTAATTGGACCTATGTGTTGGGCTCTGCGTTAATGGACCCGTTATTTCACGGCCATACCGTGATTGTTCATGAGGGTAAAAACGATGCCTCAACATGGCCAAGACTGATAAAAAAACATAATTGCAATATTTTCATTGGCGTTCCAACCATTTATCGACAAATCATTCAAAAAACCGATTTTGATCAACAGCAGGTACCTAGCTTGCGTCACTGTATGAGTGCTGGCGAACATCTTAGCGATGAGATGTTAATCGCTTGGCGCGAGCGTTTTGGTATGGATGTTTATGAAGCCATTGGTATGAGTGAATTCTCTTATTACATCTCACAAAACAAGCGTCGAGCGATTCGACCAGGTGCCGCAGGCTTCGTGCAACCGGGTCATGAGGTGGTACTACTAAATGAGCAAAATCAGCCGGCCAAACCTGGCGAAGAAGGCATGATTGCCATAAAAGATAATGATCCTGGACTGTTTTTAAAATATTGGCAATTGCCCGATGAAACCGCAAAGTCTCGTCACCACGGTTACTTTTATACAGGCGATTACGCTCGTATAGACGATGACGGTTATATTTGGTTTGTTGGTCGTAAAGACGACATCATTAACACCTTTGGTTACCGCGTCTCACCACATGAAATAGAACGTGTCATCAAAACCCATCCCGATGTCGCCGATTGCGTTGCCTTAGGCCAGCAATTAGAAGGCGATAAAACTTTGGTTAGTGCCTGCGTCATATTGCAGTGCAACGTCAGCACCACCGAACAAGATATTATTAACTTTGCCAGTGACCGATTAGCCAAATACAAAGCACCCAAGCTGGTGCATTTCTATCAGGACTTTCCTCGCACTAAAAATGGCAAAGTACTGCGCAAACAAATGCTAAACGATTTACATAACTCAAACCAAAAAGCCGTTTAATGCTGGAGAACACGATGACTTGTAATACTCAACCTAAGTACCGCCCTCGTCGCAGCGCGCTGTATGTGCCGGCACACCACCAACACTACATCGAAAAGTCTCGAGACTTAAAGTCCGATGTAATCATCTTTGACTTGCAAGAGTCGGTTCCGCCGGCACGCAAAGAGCAAGCACGTCAATTATTGGTGCAGCAATTAAGCGATTATGATTTTGGTTATTCAGAAAAAATCGTTCGAGTAAATCGACTTGATTCCCCATGGGGTAAAGAAGATATCGCCGCCATCGCCGCACTGAATATTGACGGTGTGTTATTCCCAGATATTGAAAGCGAAGAACAGTTAGCCAATAACATTGCCATATTAAACCATCACGGTGGTCACAAGTTGTCAGTGATGGCCAATATCGAGTCGCCATTAGGGGTATTGCGCTGTGAACAAATTTGCGCATCAACGGATAGACTCACCACCATAGTCATGGGCACAACCGATTTAGCCAACTCATTGCGCATCAATATGACCCTCGATCGCCAAGGTTTATTGACTTATCTATCAATGTGTATCCTTAGCGCGCGAGCACACAATAAAGCGATCATCGATGGCCCTCACTTTAACCTAAAAGACGCCATGGCCTGTGAATTTAGCTGTCGTCAAGCGCGCGATTTAGGCTTTGACGGTAAAGCGGTCATTCACCCAGTACAGCTTACCTATACCAATGATGCTTTAACACCAAAAGCGGAAGACATTAAAAAGGCAAAAGACATCATCACTGCCATGGAGTTAGCCCAACAGCAAGGTCAATCGGTCGCGGTTATTGACGACAGACTTATCGAACCCTGTCTAGAGCAATGGGCGAATCGGGTTATTTGCCTATACAACAAAGTCAGTGAGATGGGTCAAGATGAATTGTTTGGTAAACCCTGTTAATTGACGCTCGAGGAGTACAAATCATGGATACACAAAATCAAGGTATGTTTTTTGAAGACTTCTATATTGGTCAACAGATCAAACATGGCGTGCCACGTACCATAACCGATGCTGATTGCAGTATGTATTTAGCCCTTACCGGCTCTCGTTTTGCCTTGCATTGTGCTGAACCTGTCGCCACTAGAGTCGGCTTTCGTACCACACCTGTCGACAACTTTTTGCTGTTTAATATTGCCTTTGGTAAGACTGTCAACGATGTATCTCGCAATGCGGTTGCTAATCTTGGTTACGCCGAAGTGCAGTTTTTTACCACCGTATATCCCGACGATACCATTTACGTCTGCAGTGAAGTGATCGGCAAGAAAGCCAATTCCAATGGTAAAACAGGTGTGGTATATGTGCACTCCAAAGCCTATAACCAACGCCAACAGCTGGTATTGCAATTTAAACGCTGGGTAATGATCAACAAGCGTGATCCTTTTGCAAACGATAGCAGCGATAGCGTACCAGACTTACAATCTGAAGTTGAAGCCAGTAGTCAGCTTATCCCGCACTGTATGAATCTGTCTCGCTGGCAAGATTATGTCAGCGATAACCAGTTACGAGCCTCACAATTGAATGTCGGTGACAGTATTTTTCACCAAGACGGCGTGACCTTAAACGATTCTGATCACAGTATGGCGACTCGTCTATATCAGAACAACGCCAGAGTACACTTTGACCAACACTTGATGCAATCACAAAAGCATGGCAAACGCTTGGTATATGGCGGTCATGTTATCAGTGTTTGCCGGTCGCTAAGTTACAATGGTTTAGCTAACGGTCTGTATCTGACGGCGATACACTCAGGTAAACATACCAATCCGAGCTTCGCCGGTGATACCATTTACGCGCAAAGCAACATTATTGCTATAGACCAATATAGTGACAGAGATGACCTGTCGCTGGTTAAGGTACAATTACTGGGCTTTAAAAACAATCACCCGACGACAATGTCTTATATTCAAGACAGTGACAGCGGGCGTTATCATCAAGATGTGATCTTGGACATGGAGCTTAGCTACCTCATGCCCAAGTAGATAAGTGCTGACACTAGCGCAAGGCGATGGCGGTTGTGTTCGCCAATAACGCCTGCGCTGCCGATTTTAACTGCACCTTCTTCGCCGGATGCCGAACGTGTTAGCTTAGCCACCGCCGCGGCGGAATTTGAAGCCAAATTTGATCGTAATCGTGCCGGTAGCGATTTTCTCCATTGGGGTGAGGGTAAAGTAAGCATCAATAAAGACAGCATTGCTTTTGTTGGCGAACTGGCACCTGGTCCAGATTACAAAGTCTATCTATCACCAACTTACGTTGAAGATGAGCAGCAGTTTTTAGCCAACAAAGCCAATATGGTACAAATCGGCGATGTGAAAACGTTTGAGAACTTTTTACTGGACTTGCCGGCTGGCACCGACCTCGCCCAGTTCGATACTGTGGTTGTCTGGTGCGAATCATTTTCCGAGTTCATCACCTCAGGACAATACCGATAAGCCTGTCTGCTAATCTGAAGATATAAACGAGCGGCATAAGTTATTGCCGCTTTTTTACAATTAAACCAAGACTAATCCCGCAAAAACAACGATAATTAGCGCCATTAAACACATATCGCCGTTTTTCGGCATGCTAGTGCGGTAATTATCCATGGAAATCAAAGTTAACTTTCTCGACAACTTAAAAGTTGAGGCCAAATTCGACGACTTTACCGTTGTCGCTGATCAGCCAATTCGCTACAAAGGCGACGGCTCAGCACCAAGTCCGTTCGATTATTTTTTGGCGTCATCAGCCCTTTGTGCGGCCTATTTTGTCAAGGTGTACTGTAAAGCTCGTGATATTCCAACAGACAATATTCGCCTGTCGCAAAATAACATTGTTGATCCTGAAGACAGATATAATCAAATATTCCAGATTCAGGTAGAACTACCTGACAATATTTCCGATAAAGACCGCCAGGGTATCTTACGTTCGATCGAACGCTGTACCGTGAAAAAAGTCGTACAAACCGGCCCTGAGTTTAAAATTGAACAGGTTGATAGCCTGGATGAAGACTCACAAGCGATGATCATGGGCCAACCTGAAGGCGATACTAACACCTTTATTTTGGGTAAAGACTTACCTCTTGAACAAACCATCGAGGATATGACTTCGATACTTGAAGATCTGGGTATGAAGATTGAAGTGTCTTCATGGCGCAATATCGTACCAAATGTCTGGTCTTTGCATATTCGCGATGCTGCCTCATTTATGTGTTTCACTAATGGTAAAGGCGCAACAAAAGAAAGTGCTCTTTGCTCGGCATTAGGCGAGTTTATCGAACGTTTAAACTGTAACTTTTTCTATAATGATCAGTTCTTTGGTGAAGATATTGCCAACAGTGAATTTGTGCATTATCCAAATGAAAAGTGGTTTAAGCCCGGCGCCAATGATGAGCTACCTGAAGGCATCCTTGATGACTACACGTTGGATATTTATAACCCGGATGGCGAGTTGCAAGGTTCGCACTTAATCGATACCAACTCTGGTAATGTTGAGCGTGGTATCGTTTCGATTCCATATACCCGCCACAGTGATGGTGAGACCGTTTATATCCCATCAAATCTGATTGAAAACTTGTATCTAAGTAATGGTATGAGTGCCGGTAACAACCTATTCGAAGCCAAGGTTCAGTGTCTATCTGAAATATTTGAACGGGCGGTAAAACGCCAGATCATCGAACAAGAAATTGTCTTACCTGACGTGCCTCATGAAGTATTGGAGAAATATCCAAGCATTCTTGCTGGCATTGACGCACTGGAAAAACAAGGTTTTCCTATCGTCGTTAAAGATGCCTCATTAGGCGGACAATTTCCGGTGATGTGTGTGACTTTGATGAATCCACGTACCGGTGGTGTATTTGCCTCTTTTGGTGCACACCCAAGTTTTGAGGTGGCATTAGAGCGCAGTTTAACTGAGCTGCTGCAAGGCCGCAGTTTCGAAGGTTTGAACGATGTGCAAAAACCAACCTTCAATTCAATGGCAGTAAAAGAGCCAGAAAACTTTGTTGAACACTTTATCGATTCAACCGGGGTGATTTCATGGCGTTTTTTCAGTGCCGCCACTGAGTACGACTTTGTTGAATGGGATTTCTCCGGGACAAACGAAGAAGAATGTAATGCGCTATTTGCCATTCTCGAACAAATGGGCAAAGAAGCCTACATTGCCGAATACACCGATATCGGTGTTGCCTGTCGAATCTTGGTTCCAGATTATTCGGAAGTTTATCCGGTTGAAGATCTTATCTGGGATAACACCAACAGGGCACTACAGTACCGAGAAGATATCTTAAACATTCACAGCCTGGACGAAGATCAACTGGCCGATTTAGTTCAGCGTTTGGAAGACAGCCAGCTGGATAATTACATTGATATTATCACCCTGATCGGCATTGAATTTGACGATAATACTGCTTGGGGTCAATTAACCATTCTTGAGCTGAAAATCCTGATTTATCTTGCCCTTGGTGCACTGGATGAGGCGCAGGAATTGATCGGTGAATTCCTGCAATACAACGACAATTCGTTAGCCGGTCGCAGCAGCTTTTATCAGGCAATGCAGGTTACCTTACAAGTCGCTATCGATGATGATTTAGAATTTGATGATTATCATACCGCCTTCAATCGCATGTTCGGTGAAGAGAACATGAACAATGTTATTGGCACCATTAATGGTGATATTAAGTTTTACGGTTTAACGCCTACTAGCATGAAACTGGAAGGGATCGACAAGCATTTAAAACTTATCGAAAGTTACAAAAAACTGCATGCAGCTCGTGCTGCCATTGCCGCAAAAAAATAACACTGATGTAATTTTTATAAGCGACTTGTTTATTAAAGTCGCTTTATTTTAATTTGTTGCCTAACGTTGGCGCCAAATGTTTGTACTCAATTGGCGTTTTTGAAAACTTCACCGGGTTGGCCACTTGCGGTACCGTACCGGCGGTAGGGTGCTCCAATTCAAACAGCATTTTCCGGTGTTGAATCTGCGGATTATCGAACACTCTGTCTATGGTATTGATTGGTCCGCATGGTACATGCGCAGCCGACAAATGCTCAAGCCAGTAATCAATATCATGGCGTAAGAACAGCGCTTCTAATTTATTAATTAATACATCTCGGTTGGCAACGCGCTGATCGTTGCTGGCGTAGTCCGGCTGCTGCGCTAATTCAGCCGCCCCCAATATTTCACAGCACTTCTGAAACTGACGATCATTACCAACCGCCAGCATGATATGGCCATTTTTTACCTTCATCGCCTGATACGGGACGATATTCGGGTGGGCGGTACCTAATCGTTTTGGTACATCACCACCAATCAGATAATTACTGGCCTGATTTGCCAACCAGGCCACCTGAGTATCGAGCAGGGCTAAATCGATATGCTGGCCCTCGCCCGTTTGATTTTTATAATTCAATGCCGCCAAAATACCAGATACCGCATACATACCGGTCATCAAATCAGCAACGGCAACACCTACCTTTTGTGGCCCGCCACCGGGATTATCGTCTTTTTCGCCGGTAATGCTCATCAAGCCACCCATGGCTTGAATCATGGCATCATATCCGGCTTTATTGGCATATGGGCCTGTTTGCCCAAAGCCGGTAATTGAACAATAAATAATGCCCGGATTCAGTTGTGCTAATGCATCATAATCAAGACCGTATTTCTTCAGACCACCGACCTTGTAATTCTCAACAACGATATCCGCATCTAGCACCATCTGTTTGATTTGCGCTTGCCCTTGTTCGCTAGTGATATCAATGGCAAAAGACTGCTTACCACGATTGGCAGCAACATAATAAGCGGATTCCTGAGTATCAGTGCCATCACTATTTTGCACATAAGGCGGCCCCCAATGACGAGTGTCGTCACCACTTACTGGGCGTTCAATTTTGTAGACTTCTGCACCATAGTCAGCCAATACTTGCGTCGCCCAAGGGCCGGCAAGAATGCGACTTAAATCCAGTACTTTGATTCCGGTTAATGGACCTGCCATAAAGTCTCCAGAGATTACCTTACTAAAAGATTAAATAAATGCGCTTATCGCGCTCGGAATGTCGCAGCTAAAACCGGTGCTTTGTTGCCAGCGCTCTGCAATGGCTAGAATCTGCAGATCGCTGCCACCCGGGCCAACCAGTTGCATACCTGCCGGTAATGGTCTGTCGCTGATCATGGGCATAGACAATGCGGGTAACCCTGCCATGTTGGCAAAACCTGTAAGGTCGGCCTGATTAGCCGGAACATCTGCGTTCATCGCAAATGCCCGTTGCGGTGCCGTTGGCATTAACAACATATCGCCTTCGTTAAACAACTGCTTCGCCATCACCACAGCGGCCTCAATTGTTTGTTCTGCGCGCATCACATCCATCGGTGTTTTACCGTCGATGTAACTCAGCAAATTCCGTAAGTAGGGAGAAAATAAATCAGGGCTATTTAGCCACGCCTGCTGATGGGTTAAGCGCATATCCGCTTCGCAAATGATTAAACCTGCACGACGGGCAGCAGAGAAGTCATAACCACTAAAATCAACACCTTTAAGGCGACAACCCATTTGGGAAAATGTATCGATATTGCGTTCAAAATCATCGATAACGTCGCTATCAACAGAAAATACAGACAAATCATTTGGTATCAACAAGTTTGGCATTTGTTCATTAGGCGAGGCATAATTCATGCTGAGCGACTGCGCCGATTGCACATCGTGTCCTTGCATCAGGGTAAATGCCAACGTTAAATCTCGTGCACTTCGTGCCAAAGGTCCAATGTTATCTAGGCTGCGACCACAAGGCACACTGCCTCGATTAGAGATAGCGCCCTTACTGCCTTTAAAGCCGAATACGCCACAATAAGATGCCGGAATACGTACCGAACCCATGGTATCGGTGCCAAGTGCTAACGGCGTCATCCCCGCTGCCACCGCTGCGCCACTGCCACCCGAAGAACCGCCGGGGGTTAACTCAACATTATGAGGATTGTAGCAATTGCCAAAATGAGTATTATGATTACTGGCACCTAATGCCCCTTCATGCATATTTAATTTACCAATAAAGCTGGCACCGGCTGCGCGCAGTTTGGCGACACTAAAGGCGTCTTCATGGGGTCGATTGTGACGCAAGATTTCTAGACCTGCGGTGGTATTAAAACCATGGACATCAATATTGTCTTTCACGGCAATAGAGACACCATGCAGCGCTAAGTCATTGTCTTTGACGACCTGATTAGATTGTTCAAGACAGATAAATGCATTAACTAACGGATTGATTTTTTCATTAAACGACAACTGCATAGCAAAGAGCTCATTGGCAGAGATCTCGCCTTGCTCAATCATGCTAATTTGTGATGTTAAATCACTGAATAACAGCTTGCTGTCTAGTTTCATGTTAAATCCGTGTGTTTCGCTTGCCTTGTAAATTAATTAAAACGCTTATCGATCAGGCGAACTGGCTTTTGTCTAACATCTACTTGGGTCAATGGCGTTAATTCACCTTCGCCGAGCAGCTCTACTTGAACAGCAATACCAATCTTCTGTTTCAATAGGGCTTTATATTCAGACAAAATAGCGTCTCGTTCTGCGCCTTGAGCAGAGACTTCTACTTTGACAATCATCTCGTCTCGGCCGCTGTCATCGCGCACGGCGACACAGATAAATTCCCCGAGAAAATCGTCTCGCTCATCCATCATTGGACCAACACCCTGAGGATAAATATTGATGCCGCGCAGTTTTACCATATTATCGCTTCTTCCCATAAAACCACGAATGCGCTTAAACGGCAAACCAAGTTCACTTTCACCTGTAACCACTTCGGTCAAATCATAGGTATTAAAGCGAATGATTGGGTAGACATCGTCTTTATACAAACAAGTGACCACCATGTTGCCCTTGTCCCCGTCTTTTACCGGGCTATTATCTTCTGGGTCTAGCAGCTCTAAGAAGTGTGCGTCCTCCCAAACATACATACCATTATGGTCGGGGCCTTCGGCGGCAATACAACCGGTATCACCAACACCGTACCAATCAAACATTTTCGGGTTACCCCATGCTTTGGCGATGGAGTCTCTGGACTCCATACCAAAGTGACCAATGATCATATCGATGTTGATGTCCTTTCCTGGCTGCAAGCCTTCTTCTTGTGCAACATCCGCTAAACGCTTGATGTAATCGACAAAGCCAACCAGTACATTAACATCAAAGGTTTTCATCAGATTAACTTGCTGTGCTGAGCGAGTCTCAACACCGGTGCCGGCACTTAAAAACATCGAATTGGTATAATGGGTAACTGCTTCACGAATATAGTGACCACCGTTTATCATGCCGTGACCATAACAACTCTGAATGGTTGAGGCTGCCGGCAATCCCATAAATCGGTATGAACGGCCAACAAGTAGAGACTGCACTTCACGACTTTTTGGACCAAATAATAACGGTTGTGGTGTGCCTGTGGTGCCACTGGTGGTATGGAACACTATGGGGGGACGTTGTTGTTTAGGAATATCATCGAGACCGTGAAAATCGCCGATTGGTGGAAATTGCTCAACACTGTCCATAATATCTGTCTTCGATATTAAAGGCAGTTTTTCAATATCATCGAGTGACTGAATGTCCGCCGGTGTCACCCCAGCTTTGCCCCATACACGCTGATAAAATGGGATCTGCCAAGCACGCTCTATTACTTGCATAAATCGCTGGTTTTGCAATTGCTTTAGCTCGGCTTGACTCATGCCCTGAAAGTGACTGATCAAGTCATCGCCAATCGGGTAATTTTCAAGAAGGTTGTTTACGTCAAAACACTCTAGATAGGTTGGAAAACTGCTCATTATTAATACTCGCTCATCTCGGCTCTTGTCTCTGACAACCTTATGTTATTGTCGCTGTCAGGTCGCTGCTTAAATAGGAGAAACCATTTGTTTAATCAGGGTGTTAATATTCTGGATTTGCTCTAAAGCGTCTATGCTATTTATCAATTTATCGGTATGCTCGACACTAAAAGCGACACTGGCGCTGGCACATGCGGCGCGAAATTTGTCAATCTGCATGGCCTTGCTCATCGGCCGAACTGGATTACCCAATATCGCTGGCATATCGATTGCCAACTGACGCCCATCAGTCAATGCCACCTCAACAGAAATCGGCGCCAAGGCATTAGGGTCGGTGCAATTATTGACTCGGATAGTGAATTTTTTTGCCAACGATAGACGTTGCTTATCTAGCAAACACTTATCGTCAAAATCTTCGACGGTGACATTACCGCTTAACAATGCGGTTGCGCCAATATAGCCATTACACAATTTTGCGTAACTTACATCCATATCGTCTTTTACTGGGCGGCCAACAAGTCGATTAATCAATGGCGTGGCGTACACCACCACGGATTCAATATCCGCCGCACTAAAACCATGCTCCGCCTGTAAACTTTGTAGTGCGTCGACGGTACCATGAGCGGCACGGCCCGTCGGAAACGGTTTATGACTGACCTGCTCGATTTGATATTGGTGGCCTAGTTTTTGATAAAAGTCATCCAACGCATAGTCGTCTTCAAATAGGCGATAATAACCAAAGGGGCCTTCAAGAATATCGTGTGGACCTGAAAACCCAGCGCGCGCCATATCCACCGCCATTACCGCGCTTTGTGAATTGAAACCAATTTGCATCGCTAACATCGGCGAGCCTTCAACATGAGATTGCATGGTGCCACTGATTTGGCTGTAGGCAATCCCCAATGCATTTTTAAGTTCAATGCCTTTGATGCCTAACATGGTACAAATACCGGCGGTTGCGCCTAAACAGCCACATACCGATGGCCGGAAAAATTTCAATCCCGAGGTTACTGCCCCGCCGATTAAGGTTGCAACATCAACCGCAACGATGACACCATGAATAAGATCTTTCCCAGACAAGCCTTCGCGTTGACCATAAGCGGTCAAGGCAGACAAAATGGTTGCCATTGGGTGAACAACAGCGCCTTCGTGAACACAATCCCATTCTTGATTATGTATTTGAAAACCATTTAATAACGCCGCTGAACTTGCAGGCAGCCATTCCCCTGTCACCCACACTTGTGCTTGTTTACCCTGCCCCCACAAATTAGCAGCGGCTTTGACCTCATTAACCCTTTCAACTCGTGAGCCACTGATACCGACTCCGATGGAGTCAAAAATAAATATTTTCGCCGCATCGATGGCTGATTGTGGCAATGTGCTGTATTCACTACACTCAATATATTCAATCAACGCATCAATTGCTGCCGGTTTTGCTTGCGGTTGTGTTGCCGATGGAGTTGGCGATTGTGTCATTGTTTAATCCAATAATTTGCTCAAGGCGGTAATGTCATTGTGTTGTTGCCACTGCATGGCGACGATGTGCTCAATACGATGCTGGTCTATGTCTGCAGCAGCAAACAGCATCTGCGCTTTATCACAAAATTGTTGTTCGCTTAACGGCGTTTCCGGATCCCCTAACGTATCTTGACGATAACCACTGAGCTGAATACCGGATTTCAGTGTGATCTCGCAGCGAGCACCATAGTGTTGTGGATAATCCGCTTCAATAGTCGGCGACACATCGACGCTAATTTTCTCACGCAATTTGCCAATGTCGGAACGTTGATAAACCTTCGCACTATAATGCTCTAGCTTAGGTTTACCAAAAACAACTATCGCCGCCAGCGCATGCTGAATAGAAAATTTTGCCGCTACATCACTGTCTATATGCAAGCGATCACAAAACAGTTTCGCATCCTGATAGGTTTCAACGCGCACCGCGTCGATATCCTCGACGTCTACAGGCTGCTGTGCGCTGGCGAGTGCGTGGTTAAAGGCATCAATCGCCGGATGGGCATGGCGACATGCCGGCCACGGTTTAAAGCTAACATCATAGATAAGCCAGTTATCGTGCTTGGCGACAAATGCTTGTGGGTTTGCGGCGTCGCTTAACGCATTAAAGATGCCAAGTTCACCTTCTAAAATCGTTTTCGGCCCAGTCAGTCCATAACTGGCCATAATCGCTGCATTAACACCACTTTTTGCCGCTTCGCTGTTATGCCATTGCTTGCTCATCACATTTTCATGACGCATTTGCCATAAACCTCCGGTACGAGAACCAGCATTACCTATGGCATTCACCGTTTGCTCAGCATTCAAACCAAGAATGACCGCGGCGGCGGTTGCCGCATCTAATGCGGCACAAGTTGAAGTATTATGAAAATACTTGTAATGACTTCGGCCAATGGACTGGCCCATACGTATGGTCACTTCATAACCTTTGATAACCGCATCTAAGAAACATTGCATGCTCACCTGCTGTTGTTCCGCAAGAGCCAATGCCGCCGGAATCACAACTGGACCTGGGTGTAAAATTGAACTTCGATGAATATCGTCCATTTCCATAACATTACCGATGGCCGCGTTAAATGCCAACGCGGTTTGTAAATCGCAACAGCGATTAAACACGGCGCTAATAGAGCCAGAAGCTGCCTGCTCAACAAGCTTGGCATACACCAAACCTTGTGCGCTTTTAGCGCCAACCGCAGCACAGGCCAAATAGTCAACCACATGCTTGGTAGCACGCTGCCTATCGGCATCGGTGACAGAAATTTGCCAAATATCAATTATGAGCTGTTCTGTTAAAGATTGTTTCATCGTTTGTTGTTATAACCTTGAGTAGTCGAACAAATTTGTCCGTACCAATTTACTTCCTAAGATATCGTCTATTTCCAGAAATAGGCAAGTAACAAACTCAAGCAAGCAGGTAACAAATGACTAATATCAATTTGTCACAGCCAAAATATCGACAAATCGGTGAGCAACTGCAACTGCAGATTTGCGCTGGTCGCTATCATATTGGCGTATTGTTGCCGACCGAAAAGCAATTGTGTGAGACCTATCAAATCTCGCGCCACACCGCTCGCGAAGCATTGCGTTATGTTGAACAGTTAGGTTTGGTAGAAAAGCGTCAAGGCTCAGGCACTCGCGTGATCAATAATGAGCTGCCAGAGAAAGCCAGCCAGCATGTAAACTCTGTTGAAGACTTGCTATCGTTTGGCAACAATACTCGTTTTGAAATCATACAAGCAAAGTATTTGCCACTAACCTCTGATATTGCCAATCAGCTTGATCAAGAAATGCCCGGCGTGTATTTGCATATCACTGGCCTGCGCTGGGGCTCAGATAGTCGACAACCACTGTGTTACTCGATCTTATATTTGCGCGTTGACAAGCCGAGCGACAAACAAAACATTGCCAAAGACCAAGCAATTTATGCGCTAATTGAGGCGGTAAAACCTGAGCATATCGGCTCAATTGAACAGCATATTAGTGCCACCAGTTTAGACAATGATATGGCGCACATCCTCGATTGCCGCACCGGCTTAGCGGCATTGCAAATAAGCCGTAGATATCAGTACAAAAATGAACAAGCGATTATCTTAATTGCCACCAGTTTTTACCCACAACAACGATTTGTACACTCCAGTGTGCTTTATCCCAGTAAAGACTAGTTTTTGCATACGAAAACACTAGCGTTGTCCAATCTTCGAGTGTAAATTAACCGCTAAGTCTTATTGCTAGATGCACAATAATTACAAATAAGTAGTAGATATTATGAGCCTAGATATTTGTAAAATTTCAATTCGCAACGCCTTATCAAGTTGCTTTGGTAGTGCTATTGACACCTTAAGCGGTGGCGATGAATTCGTGAAACTTATTTCCGAAAAAGCGGAAGAAGTCACGGTTTCTGCAGAAAACTATTTGATAAAATAAGGTAAACAAGCCGACTACGTATATATTCCAACATCCGGCACTGTCATGCTTGAACGTACCGCGTCCAATGGTGCTCGTCAGGTTTACGCATTTTTGTTTACCGGCAATATTCTTGGTTTATCAACCGCCAGCATTGATAGTTATAATTTTAGTGCCAAGGCGTTGACCGATTTAAGCGCGATTAAAATTCGCCGCAAAGACTTAGAAACCTATTTTGATGCGCATCATGATGTGGCGAAGAAATTCCATAATCGCACTGAAATGGTTCTTGCTGGTATGTTAGATCATTTATTTGTTATGGGGCAGCGTACCGCACATCAGCGTTTAGCACACTTTTTATTGGACATGGAAAAACGCTTGTTTTGCCATAAAGGCCAGTATCATTTACCGATGAGTCGTCAAGATATCGCCGATTATCTTGGTATGACCGTATCGACGGCCTGTCGTGGTTTCACTAAGCTGAAGAAGAAAGATTGGATTAACATAAACAGTAACTCGCTGATCACAATTGTTGATCACGATGCGATAACCGATTTTATCCGCAGTTAAGTTTAATACTTTGGCTCCGTTTCCGTTATTCAGAGCCCTTCTTTGACCATGAATAAACAAAAGGGGCTGAGTATTGCTACTCAGCCCCTTTGTTATTGGTTAACGATTAAGGCGTTGGACAAGCATTACTGATGTTGGCAAACACATCATTAATGGTGCTAATAAAACCAATACCACCACCATCGGTTAACTGAGTGATAATCACCTCAGGCAAAATAATGCTGGTATGGCCTCCATAGCCCGACATCACTGGCACCTGCGTGGCACTGCCACAAGCACTCATATCGGTAGCAGCACCGACATGGTAGCGCCAAAAGCCATTGTCATAGTTGAAGTTAGATAACTGCGCATACAACCCTTTGCTCGCACCCGATATCACTTCATTGACCATGGTGGCATCCAATAATCCACTGGTTACTGCTTCATCACGTAAGAATTGCGAAAAACGCACCACGTCATTGAGTGTCACCGACAAGCCATAACCACCCCATGCGTCCATGGTATCTGAGGTGCGTTGTATGCCTTTGATGTAATCACTTAAACCAATCGCTTCATAGACTGGCACTAAAACATCGTTAAATGCTTCGGCCGAACCACCGAGTTGGTTGTTGGCGAATTTCGCTGCTGCATAGCTCACCAGTTCAGTGTCTGTGGTGTGATAGACATGATAAGTTCCTGGTGCCACTTTGTTTGGCCACCCGGTACAAGAGAATGCCGCTCGTTGACTACGGGTTGTTGGGTCAAAAAAGCCGGCAACGATGGCAGAACTGCCTTCATCGACTTCGTAATTGGCTGAGGTGTAATTACCGGTCGCCATATCCAATGCATGCTCTACCGTTACGCCATTCCAGCGACTGTCATTTTGACATTCTGGTACTAAGTCTTTAATCAGCTGACTCTTAAAGCCCGGATATTGTTTTTCCAGTGCCGCAACCACTAAAAAGGCATGCATTGATTTCGTGAATGAATAAATACCGATGGTTTTATCCATGCAATATGGATGAGTACCATAACGCGTGCCACAGCCATCAACATAGCTGGTGCCATTGACCAAGATACTGTAACCATTTAGGTCGGCAGCATCGATGGCATAACCATAGTTACTTAAATCAACACCTGGAAAGTCTACTGCCAAATCGGCAAGTGGTTTGGTCGGAAGCCAAGCAGCTTCTTCAGCATCTCGTCTGGCAATAACCTCAGTGGCATTAGCGACACTGTGCTTATTATAGCTAGCCGATAAGGTGCCATAGAACTCAAAGCCGTAAAAAATACACGTTTCTGCGACGTTTTGAACATGCACGTTGGACATTGACCCGTCATCTTTAAACAAAAATGTAGCCAGACCATTATGCTCACAATTGCTGTTATTTTGCTTAATGGTGTATGGGAATGCAGCACGAGAATAACCGTTATCAGATACTTCATCCCAAACCGCTCCTACACCAGCACTGATAGACCAAGCACCATTACCAACAAAACTATGACCACGATCGACCGGAATCAAGCGATTACCATCTTGCACAAATTCGTAATCAAAACCAGGCCACTGACTGTAACCGGTTGGTAAGTCGCCGGTCACACCATAGTTTTTGCTAAATACTGGGGTGCCAGTGATCACCAAGTTACCGCTAAAGGTATTAGCTGGGGTATTGTATTTGGTCGCAACAAACGCAGATGTTGAGAAGGTTTGATCTGTACTGCCCATCAAATAGGCATACGTTGCCTCATCACGAGGTACGCCGCCTGGGATAGGCTCAATAGAAATGTTGTCAAAATAACAATCATCTGAATTAATATTGCCACTGGCTCTTAAACGTAAGGTCAATGTAGTGTTATCGAAACTGCCGTTTGATGCCGCGACATTATAAATACTGCTGTCATCTTGGCCGTTTTCTAACATACCAACGGTCACCCAACTGCCGCTGCCTTGTGCTTCAGCAATACAGGTATCACCTTCTTCAAGCGATGCAGCAACCATTTCTAACGACACCACCACATCGGTCTTATTGGCGGTGGATACGGCGATAGTCGCTTGCGCGGTTTTCGCGAGGTTTAACATATTAGACCCAGATTTACTGACCACACCACTGTCACCATCGCCAGCGATGCTCCAGCCATCCGCAGCCGATTCAAAGTCTTCACTAAACAGTGGCCCACTGCTACTGCCCGGATCGACACCGGTTCCAGTAACACTAACCTGACTGGTTGGCTCGGAACTGTCGTTAGATGGAATCGACAATGTCGCCATACTCGCTTGCGCTACGGTCGGTGTAAAAGTAAGGGTTATGGTACATCCACTGCCGGCAGAGACCTGACTATTAGAACAATTATCGCTGCTAACATTAAATGGTGACGTTAACACGGAAACGCTGCTAATAACCAAATTGGCATCACCTAGATTATTGACCGTCAGTACGCTAGAGGCTGTTTCACCAAGGTCAACATTGCCAAAGGCGCTGTTTCCAGAAACCTCTATTTCTGGTTGTGGATCTGGGGTTTCTGGGTCGCCTGAGATGACAATGTTGTCAAATAGGCAATAGTCTTTGGTACTGTTATTGTTGGCTCTAACGCGAACCACCAAATCACTATTATTATCTATCCCTGATGGGCTAGCGACAATTGTTTGACTGGCTTTTGTGGTAGTGCCAACGGTGGTAAATGAATTGCCGGCATCTAATGATAATTCGGATATGCAGCTATCGCCCGATTCAAGCCCTTGCGAGGCATGGTCAATGCTGATTTGCACGTTACTAAAACCACTAGCAGACACCGTTTGCGTCATGGCTGTGGTGCGTGATAGTTGCGCCTGATTGTTAACATTTTTGGCTTTTCCTAAGCCTGAGACCGTCCATCCCGTTAGGTTTCCGTCATTAAAATCATCGGAAAAAATAGTTTGTGCTTGAGCCGAAGCGGACATTGCCAACAACACCGCACCGGTAATATCTATAAAAAGTTTCATTGTTGATACTCTTGTTTATTGTTATTAATCAGAGCATTTGCAGTACTGCTGGCAAACGAAACTGATACCAGGATCAATTCACCTTATACAGAACAAAAAATAAACAATAGAGCCAGTTTGGTTAACTTTATCGTACCAGTTAGCATCGACAATAGGTTTCAGCGACGTCTTTGATAAGCTGGATTTTATGGGGTTCTCGAGCGGCTTTTCGGGTCACCAACGACAAGTCAAACTGATAATTTAAGCTGTCTTGGAACAACAATTTTATTTCGTCGTTAGCTAGCTCATTGGCAATGGTTTGTGTCGGTAAAAAGCCGAGATAGCGGCCAGAAAGCAGCATCGCTTTGCGAGCATCAAATTGATAGGCGCGAGCAGTAAAATTGAGGTTTTGCAGGACCTGCTTACCTTGTTTGTTTATTTCGATACCAGGATGAATTGCAGGGTATTGCTGCAGTATGTGCGGTTCAATCTCGCCCTGCTCAGAGTTAAACAAAGGGTGCCCTTTACCGCAACATAAATAGATAGGTTCACTACTAAATGGGTGATAATCAAAGTTATCAATTTGTTGATAACCAGGAAATATTCCCGCATGAATTTTGTCATTAAGCAGTTTCTTTTCGATACTGGCAATTGGCTCTTGATCAACCACCAAGTGCAGTTTCGGCGCTACGTCATTAATCGCATCAATCATTTGTGCGAGTACTCGTTGCTTATTATCGTCTAACTGATCAGCGCATAAGATAACCAGCTCACCCGCATAGTCGCCTTCAAGCCCGCTGACCAACAATGAAAAGTCATTAAGGGATTCAAACAAGGCTAAGGTCGCTCGATAAACCGCTTGACCGGCATCGGTTAACGCAAAACCACCACGGCCGCGTAAACATAGGGTCAGCTTCATTCGAGTTTCTAAACTCGACATATGTATGCTAATGGTTGACCGAGTAATGCCTAATACCGATTCAGCCGCAGCAAATCCACCACTTTCAACAACCGCTTTAAAAATTCGTAATAGGCGAATGTCATATTCGCTGATAGGCTTGGGGATAGTGAAACTTTTGCTCATCCTTATACACCGATTTAATGTTTGATAAACATCAAACTAAAGATTTAATGTTTTATATTTAACATAATTAGCTTTTGTACTTCAATAACTAAAACACTTGGAGGTACACATGCTCAGTTTAACTAACCCTGCTTTATTAAAGTCTGGCTCATATATTGACGGCAATTGGCACCAAGACAATCAACACTTGGGCGTTAGAAACCCAGTCAATGGTGAATTGGTGCATACTATTGCTAATGCAAATGCACAAAATGTTGTCACCGCTGTCGAGGCCGCCAAAAAGGCTCAAAAAGCGTGGCAACAAATGCCGGCGGCCAATCGCGCACAATTGATGCGCAAGTGGTATGACTTAATGATGCAAAACCAACACGATTTGGGCATCATTCTCACCGCCGAACAGGGCAAACCACTGGCGGAAGCGAAAGGCGAAATAGCTTATGGTGCCGCCTTTATTGATTGGTTTAGTGAAGAAGCCAAACGCGTCTATGGTGATACCATTCCTGCTCCTGCAGGCGACAAACGTATCGTTGTTATCAAACAACCTGTCGGCGTTGTCGCGGCTATTACCCCATGGAATTTTCCAAACGCCATGATTGCCCGCAAAGCAGCCGCGGCACTTGCTGCCGGTTGTACCTTTGTGGTTCGTCCGGCTACACAAACACCGCTATCAGCGCTTGCAATGGCCGAGCTTGCTGAACAAGCTGGCATCCCTAAAGGTGTGTTTAATGTGGTGGTCGGCGATAACGCCAGAGCCATGGGACAAGTACTGACCACTCATCCAGATATTGCTAAGTTTACCTTTACCGGCTCCACCGCGGTTGGCAAGTCATTGATCAGTCAATGCGCATCAACGGTTAAAAAAGTCTCGATGGAATTAGGTGGTAATGCGCCATTTATCGTCTTTGATGATGCCGATATCGACGCCGCGGTGCAAGGTGCGATCGCCTCAAAATACCGTAATGCAGGACAAACGTGTGTCTGTACCAATCGAATTTTTGTGCACAGCAAAATTGCCGAACAATTCAGTGAGAAATTTATTGCTGCGGTTAACCAATTAACCGTAGGTGACGGTATGCAAGAAGGTGTGCAAATTGGCCCGATGATATCTAAACAAGCGGTCGATGATGTTGATACTTTGGTGCAACAATCCATCGCTGAAGGTGCACATTTAGCCTTGGGTGGTGAACGCCACCCCTATGGTGAGCGTTATTACAAACCAACGATTATGACGCAAGTTAGCAATCAAATGGCGATTGCATGCAATGAAATATTTGGCCCGGTAACACCTATCATAACTTTTGATGATGAGCAGCAAGTGATTGCAATGGCGAACGATACAGAATACGGTCTAGCCGCATACTTTTATAGTCGCGACATTGGCCGTATTTGGCGCGTCGCTGAAGCGCTCGAGTATGGCATGGTAGGTATCAATGAAGGCATTATATCCAATGCCGCAGCGCCATTTGGCGGCGTTAAACAATCGGGCAATGGCCGTGAAGGGTCTATGTATGGTCTCGATGATTATCTTGAAATCAAGTATTTATGTATGGGAGGTATCGATAGATGAGTAAGCTAAGCAATCAACAATGGCAGGATAGAAAGCAAGCAAGCATTGCCCGCGGCCAAGGAAACGTTTACCCGGTCTATGTCGACCGTGCATTAAACAGCGAAGTGTGGGATGTTGAAGGCAATCGTTATATCGACTTTGGTACCGGCATCGCGGTATGTAATACCGGCCATAGTCACCCTAAAGTCGTTGCTGCAGTAAGTGAGCAATTAAGTCGTTTTAGCCACAGCTGTGTGATGGTTAATCCCTACCCAGAGGCCATTGCGCTCGCTGAAAGGTTGTGTGAAATTGCCCCAGGTGATAGTGACAAAAAAGCCATATTCGTTACCACCGGCGCTGAGGCTGTGGAAAACTGTATCAAAATTGCTCGTGCTCACACAGGTCGTCGCGGCGTCATCGCCTTTAATGGGGGGTTTCATGGACGCACCAATTTAGCAATGGGATTGACCGGTAAAATTGCACCGTACAAGAATTTATTTGGCCCGTTTCCTGGCGATATTTATCATGCGCCATTCCCAATTGATTGCCATCAGGTCACGATTGAAGAGTCTTTAAACGCGCTTAATAATTTGTTTAAAGTCGCTATAGCACCAAGCGATACCGCGGCGATTATCGTCGAGCCGGTACAAGGCGAAGGTGGCTTTTATCAAGCCCCAGTGCAATTTTTACAGGCATTGCGCGATTTGTGTGATGATCATGGCATTGTGTTAATTGCCGATGAAATACAAACCGGATTTGGCCGCACCGGGGCAATGTTTAGTTGCCAACATGCCGCTGTTGAGCCCGATTTAATCACCATGGCAAAAGG
The DNA here is from genome assembly GCF_012932945.1 of Thalassotalea sp. Y01. Taxonomy (NCBI): domain Bacteria; kingdom Pseudomonadati; phylum Pseudomonadota; class Gammaproteobacteria; order Alteromonadales; family Colwelliaceae; genus Thalassotalea; species Thalassotalea sp. Y01. The sequence goes on along the minus strand of NZ_JABBXG010000007.1, from coordinate 98,598 downwards.
CATCGCCGGTGGCTTTCCTATTGCCGCTGTTGTTGGCAAGTCAGCGATAATGGATGCGCCATTACCCGGCGGTTTGGGCGGAACTTACGCGGCATCGCCAATAGGTTGTAGCGCCGCACTAGCGGTATTAGATGTTATCGCCGAAGAAAATCTAGTAGAGCGAGCCAACTTTATTGGCGATACCTTTAATGAACATTTGAGCTTGTTGCAACAACAATACCCACAGTTGATTTTGCAAGTACGCAATCAAGGCGCAATGATCGCTATCGAGTTAATTAAAAACGGTGATGCCAAGCAAGCCAATGTTGAATTGACGCAAAAGATTATTGCCCATGCAGCGCAGCACGGTTTGATCCTGCTCGCCTGTGGATTCTATGGCAATGTGATTCGCTTTTTGCCGGCTTTGACCATCAGCAATGAAATTATGAATGAAGGCCTAAATGATTTTGTACGTCTGTTTCATAAACTTGCAAGCTAGGTAGCCATTGAGTTAAGTTATTATTTAATAAGCAATAATATGTCTAGCTTCTCAATGCTTAATCGACTAATACATATCGACGCCAGTTTATCTGAATCGCTGCAAACGCAGATTCGGCAAAAACTGGTGGAAGGTATATTAGTTGGCGCTATCGCCCCAGGCAGCAAGCTACCATCAAGCCGAAAACTCGCGAGCCAGCTTAATGTGTCGCGTAATACTGTGGTACTGGTTTATCAAGCGCTCATCGCAGAAGGTTACATTGAATCAAAAGAGCGCAGCGGCATTTTTGTTAGCGAGGCGATCAGCCAAGGTAAAGTGGAACAATCGCCAAGCGAAAAACGCTTTAATGGCACCAACAGTTCGAACAAACATCGCTTTAAAGGCGCGATTGCCACCACCAATGCGACATCCTGTCCGGCAGATTGGCGCAACTATCGCTTTCCATTTATCGACGGTAAATACGACTCATCATTGATGCCAATAAAAGAATGGCGCGAAGCCAATGCGAAAGCCAATGCCAGTAGCGAAATACAAGCTTGGGGCAAATTACAGAGCACAGAAGATGACCCAATGCTGCTCGACCAAATTCGCACCAAACTGCTACCACGCCGTGGCATTCAAGCCAGTACCGATGAAATATTGATCACCGTTGGTACGCAACAAGCGCTACATCTAATCTGTCAGTTATTTGTGAATAATGAGGTTCAAGTCGCCGTTGAAGAACCTGGTTACCCGGAAATGCGTGAGTTATTGCAACACAGTGGGGCGAAAATTCAGTTACAAGCGCTAGACGACAAAGGCATTATCGTCGATGACAAGTTAGATCAGTGCGACATTATTTACACCACACCAAGTCACCAAACCCCGACCAGTATCACCATGCCAATGGATCGACGAGACGAGCTACTGAGTAAAGCCCAGCAACAAGATTTATTGATTATTGAAGATGATTTTGAATTTGAGAGTAATTTTTTAGGTCAACCACACCCGGCATTACGCAGCCTAGATAAAGACAATCGAGTGGTTTACATCTCATGTCTGTCAAAGGTCATCGCCTCTGGTGTGCAGCTTGGTTTTATCGTTGCCGATCCAAGCGTCATTACCGAGCTTAAGAAAATACGTAAGCTGATGTTACGTAATCCCCCCTTGAACAATCAGCGTTCAGTGGCTTACTTTTTGTCGATGGGCTATTACGACGCCTATATGATGCATTTGCATCAGGTGTTTTTTGAGCGTTGGCTGACCCTGCGAGAGGCATTAAACATCTACCTTCCCGATTGTATCAATACTGGACCTATCCAAGGTGGTACCGCTTATTGGATTACAGGGCCAAAACAATTAGACGGTGAATATTTGCGCCAAAAGGCGGTCGAACATGGCATCTTAATCGAGCCTGTAAAGCGCTATTTTGCCGGTACGTCATACCCGAGCAATTGCTTTCGCATGGGTATCACCAGTATTGCTAACGATCGCATTCGTGAAGGCGTAGAAAAACTCGCCGACTTAATCCACCAATTGACCCAAGAGCATGAAGAAACCTTGTCTAGCGCCAAAGGTAAATTACTCACTGATGATGAGTTACAACAGGTGCTGCCTGGCTCAATTCTTGAGTGCCAAATGGTCTATGGTGTGCCATGCACCATAGAGCTTAAAGAAAATGGCGTGATGTTAGGTCGTACCGGCGGCAACGATAATGAAGTCGATAGTGGCCGTTGGTGGATCCATAACGGCATGTATTACCGAAAATGGAATTTATGGGGTTATGGTGAGATGAAAGGCTTTTATGTGATCATGGACGGAGATGAAATGAAGTGGTTCGATCAAAATTATTGCTTTGTACGCCAACTGGACTATTGCCGCGAACACCCCGCCACGGCCCATCTTTCAAGGTCTTGATAGCGGTGCCAAGTGCCTCACCATAAAACTGGTACCATACATAACAACAATCTGGTACTAACCAAAATCTAAGCATTCCTTTAGCTTAAAAATCATTCATTCAATCTATACGACCCATAAGAGGCGAATTTCATGAGTCATTTTGCCATTGCCGGTTTACAACTGCGTTTACCCGAGCAAGACAACCTGCCATTGATAACCAGCAAAATTAAAGAAACCAAACGTCGGTTTCCTTGGGTTGACATGATAGTGCTCAGTGAATTGGCCACCTTTGGTACAGATAAAGCCCATGCTGAGCCGCTCCCCTCAAAAACAGAACAATTTTATTGTCAGTTGGCAAAAGACCTTAACGTTTGGTTAATACCAGGCAGTCATTACGAACAACTTGATGAGCAAATATACAATACCGCCAGCGTTATCAACAACCAGGGTGAAGTTATTGAAAGATATAGAAAAATATATCCTTTCTATCCATATGAAAGCGATGTAGCCGCCGGATCAGAATGTATCGTCTTTGATGTACCCGGAGGCCGTATTGGTGTGGCGATTTGTTATGATCTGTGGTTCGGTGAAGTGGCACGCAGCATGGCTTGCCAAGGTGCAGAAGTGCTTATTTACCCAACACTGACTGGCACCATTGACCGACCAGTAGAGCTGGCAATGGCGCAAGCTACGGCAGCCAGTAACCAAGCCTATGTATTTTCCATTAACGCTGCGAGTGACACGGGTAATGGTCAATCGATTGTGGTTGGCCCAGATGGTGGGGTGGTATATCAAGCTACGGCCGACAGCGAAATTATCCCTATCGAGATTGATTTTAACCAAGTACGCCATAATCGCGAGCGAGGCTTGCATGGCCTTGGACAAGTATTAAAAAGCTTTAGAGACAACGCGGTTGAATTCCCCATCTATCAAGACAAAGCAATTAAAAACAAAGAGTTAAATAAATTTGGCGCACTGGAAGTGCCAGCTAAAAAAACTAAGTAATGATTTAAATTAGCGAGCCTCTGAACTGGACCTATTATATCTCTTGAACTGGTACTAAGAGATAGTGGTTGACTGGTCTACTCTCAAAGCAGGCGAAAAAAACAACAATACGGAGCCCACTATGACAAGAGTAACCTTTAATCGATCGAGTATTGCCTCGGCTATCAGCACAGCGCTGTTGGTCAGCATGCCAGCACTGAGCTATGCCGAAGAGCAAGCCAGCGTAGAGACTGATGAGGCACAAATCGAACGTATTCAGGTAACGGCTACTCACCGCCTGGTTGCGCAAGAAGAATTGCCTTTTAATATTTCCTCGGTATTAGGCAGCGACATCGAACGCAACAATATCGTCGACAACACCGAATTACTGCGTAACGTCGCGGGTATCACCATCATTGACCGCGGTCACCGTAACGGCGGACTTGCCAATTCTATGGTGGTTCGAGGTATCAACGTTGATAACGGCGTCGCCGGTGCCAACGTAGGTTTATCTACCGCACCAACCGTTGCTACTTATGTCGATAGCACGCCTGTATTTGCTAATTTCTTACTGAAAGATTTACAACGTGTGGAAGTATTGCGTGGCCCACAAGGTACGCTATACGGCTCTGGTGCCTTAGGTGGTACCGTGCGTTACATCATGAACCGTCCTGATGCAGATTTAACCGAAGGTAGTTTCAAATTTGATATCGGCCAAACAGACGGTTCTGATGGCGAAAACATGGCATTTGACGGTATGTTCAATATGCCTATAACCGACAAGTCTGCGGTACGTATTGTGTTGAGCCACATTGATAATGACGGGGTTATTGATCACCCGTTATTGTATAAGCTCGACGACAATGGCATCCCAATGGTCGAAGCTGATGATGGTAGCTGTACTAGCCCTCGTGACAGCGGTTTAACTGCCGACGAAATCGTTTATAACGGTGCTTGTTATGAAAGCAAAGACGATGTTGATACCGTTGAAATCACTTACGTTAAGGTTGCTTTTGGTTGGGAAATTACTGATAACGTCAACTTACTTTTGACACATCACTACCAAGAAGATGAAATCGGCGGTCGTCGTGCAGTAACTCGTGGTGCAGACTATCTTGGCAACGAATACGGTGAATACGATAACGGTTCAACCTTACTTGAGCCTTCTGAACGCGATATGTCATTGACCAGTTTAGAATTAAGCGCAGATCTTGGTTTTGCCACATTGACATCAAACACGTCGTTTTATGAACATGACGGTAACGGCTGGCGAGATAACACAGGTTTATGGGTATCTGGCGGTCGTGACTGGTACAACGCATGGTATCGCGGTAACCCAAGACCTGCATCACATGTTGAAGCGGGTTTTGACGAGGAAGCATTGGTTCAAGAATTACGCCTCGTTTCCAATAATGATGGCAACGACAAGATTGATTGGATCCTTGGTGTTTACTATATGGACCAAGATCGTGAAACCAATAACTTTTCGCACTTACGTGGTTTAGAAGAATATGGTGTTGCCTGTAATGAATTACCGGATGATGCACCATGTTGGTCTTGGTGGGTCGGTGCGCCAACAGATAAGGATTTTACCTATATTCGTAAAGAAACCTTTGAAGATTTGGCGCTTTACGGTGAGCTTACCTATCATCTAACCGATGACTTGCACTTGACTGCTGGCGCGCGTTGGTTTGATAACAGCCTGGAAAATGAAACAGCGATTAATGCATACTATGGGCAACCTCGCGAGATTCCTTTTGAAGACTTTCCAGACCAGGATGAAGATGATGTATTGCTGAAGTTTAACTTGGCTTACGACATTAGCGATACCTTGATGACTTACGCAACCTACTCTGAAGGTTTCCGTCGCGGTGGCTCAAATGCAATTCCGACAGACGGCCCATTCGCAGAGCTTAACCCAGAGACCGTTGAGACCTTTGAAAAAGATACCGTGAAAAACTATGAGCTTGGTTTAAAAGGCTTTGGTGATTGGTACTCTTTCTCAGCTGATATTTATTTTGTTGATTGGGAAGATCCGCAGCTAAATACCGGTACCGCCTGGTGGGCATTTTTTATGGCACAAAATGGTGAGTCAGCAGAAACCAAAGGTTTTGAAGCTGAATTCAACATTGCTGTATCGCAAAACCTTAACATGCACTTTGGTTACTCTTATACCGATGCCGAGCTTAGCGATGATGTGATTCAACCGCAAACCGGTGGCATAGTGGCAGAGTCAGGTGCAAGTTTACCGGGCGTTGCTGAGAATGTATTTTCAGCCAGCTTGAATCACACCATGCAATTAACCGATGAAATTGAGATGTTGTCTAATATCTCCGCTTACTATCAGTCAGATACAACCAACCATATTTCAGAAACCAGCACGATTTACGATGAGTTCGATAGTTTCACTATCTTTAACGCATCAGTGCAGTTCCTAATGGATAATTGGGGTTTGACTGTATACGCGAAAAATATCGGCAATGAAGAAGGGGTTACCGCCAGTTACCCAGATGCTTACTTATCTACCGATACAGGCGCATTTGAAAACTACTACGGTAATAACCAAAAAGAATATATAGCCACACCTCGCACTATCGGTGCGGCAATTTCCTATAAATTCTAACTCCCAGCAAATAATGGAGCCATGGCAAACGTCATGGTTCCATTGTTTGTATTCTGTCGCTATGATAAAGCAAAAAGAAATGCTTAAATGAGTCAATTCAGCTTAAAACAACAACGGCTAAATCAAGGTGTTGAATACCTTAAAAACAAACAATTACAACAAGCTATCGCTGTAAGTCGGTCGTTAAATCACGACTATCCCGATTGCGCCAACAGTTGGTACTTTACCAATCAAGTTGCCCTAGCTAGCGGTAACCTCAATGTCGCTTTGACTAGTTTAGACAAAGCTTGTGCACTCAATAACAACCCTAACTGGCAATTGCAATTAGCCAAGCTTGCACTGCAAGGTCAACAATATGCCAAGGCCAAAAAACTGGTGCAACAACTCAGTTCGCAGACCTTAAGCGCCAATCAAGATAATCAATTAGCGCTACTGCTGAGCCAACTCGATTCACCAAAGCTCGCCATTCAACATTACCAATCGGCAATCAATAAAGATGCCAGCAATCATCAACATTATTACAGTCTCGGTGCGGTGCAACGCCATCAAGGCGACTTGGTTGACGCCGAACGTAGTTTAACGAAAGCCATCGAATTAAACCCACTAGATGTTGACGCCCATTGTTTGCGGGTGGACTTGCGCAAGCAAACCAAGCAAGGCAATTACATAGAACAATTGCACAGCCTTCTTGGCCGATCATTGTCAGCCAAGGATACGGTGCAAGTGCAGTTTGCGTTGGCAAAAAGTTACGAAGATTTGCAGCAATATGGGCAAGCATTTAAGCATCTTGATGAAGGTTGTCAGCTGCGCCGAAAACACCTTAATTACGACATAAATCAAGATATTAAAATAATTGATAGCATCAAAGAGGTATTTGATGCCAATTGGCTGCAACAACATGGTTCAACACCAATAGACAACAATTCATCGGCACCTGTGTTTATCATCGGCATGCCTAGAGTCGGTTCAACCATGGTGGATCAGCTATTAGCGATGTCGCAACAGATTCAGCCCCTGGGAGAATTAAATCATTTTTCCAGTGTATTATCACAACTTTCCCGACAGCTGAAAAAACCGATTAATAGCGCAGAACAATTTGTACGTTGCGCCAGTGAGGTAGATTTTGCTCAGCTTGGTCAGCGCTATAGCCAATCAGTACAGCAACAATTTGCGGAAAAACTCGTTAATAAGCGCATGTTTAGCGATAAATTACCACTAAATTATTTATATGTTGGCTTAATTAAAGCCGCCATTCCTAATGCCAAGTTTATCCATGTTCAACGCGATCCTATGGATACCTGTTATGCGGTTTACAAGACCTTGTTTCAGCAGGTTTATCCATTTTCCTATGAGCAAACCGAGTTGGCACAATACTACGTTGCCTATCGCCAATTGATGCAACATTGGCAACAACTTTGCGGCGACAGCATGTATCAGCTGCAATATGAAGACTTGGTTGCCGATCCACAGCAACAAGGCAAAGCCTTGTACCAGTTCTTACAGTTGCAGTGGCATGACAACTACGCCAACATTGAAAACTCATCGACTCATGTGACCACCGCCAGTGCCAGTCAAGTGCGTCAATCCATTCACAATAAATCAGTCAATAAATGGCGTCACTATCAGCAGCAACTCCAGCCTATGCAGAACATTCTTCAGCAAGCTGACTTGCTTGATAGCGAATAAACAATGGAACAAATGACATGACGGCAACATCAACCAGTAATGAGAATCCCATGAACAAAAGCTATAAATTGGCACCAAATTCAGCCATCGCCCGGGTTTGTTTAGCCTTTTTGGCAACCGCAGGAATATTCTACGTCAATATTATGCCTGCCCTTGTGAACGGTTTAAAAGAAGGTTTGATGTTTACTAATCAGCAAGCTGGGTTTGTCAGCAGTGCCAATTTATATGGTGCGGCTATTGGCTCGTTTGCTGCAGTATTAATGATCAAAAAAATCAATTGGCGTCGCTGGTCTTATGGCTTACTCATGTCGTTGTTAGTGATTGATTTACTGTGTGTCTATATTGAGTCGGCGAGCGTTATGATCGCTGTTCGTGGTTTGCATGGTATCACCGGCGGCCTGTTGGTAGGTATTGGCTTTTGTATTATGTCGCGAACCACCGAGTCCGATAAGACCTTTGGCTATCTGTTATTTATTCAATGGGGGTTGGGTGGCTTAGGCATTATGTATTTACCGGCCATGGTACCGGTATACGGCACAGGTATTTTATTTATATCATTGATTGCCTTTACCTTAATAACACTGCTTATGTTGCCTTTTTTACCGTCTTATCCGGTATCGAAAGAGTCAAGCTCAACAGCTAAAAGCAAAGTATTAACGTTGCCATTAATGCTCACTCTCGCGGCAATATTTTTATTTCAAGCGGCTAATATGGGCTTATTTGCCTATGTCATTGGATTAGGTAAAGCAGAAGGTCTTAGCCTTGACTTTATGAGCCCGGCGCTTGCTATGGCGAGCTGGATTGCTCTGCTTGGTTCGTTCTTAGTGATCATCATAGGGACTAAGTTTGGCCGCTCGTTACCTATTTTATTATCGGTTATGCTCACCGCAATCTGTACTTGGTTATTGCACTACAGTGAAGTGGAAAGCATCTACCTGATCACCAATGTCGTTATTGGTATCACCTGGGCATTTGCCTTGTCTTATCTATTTGGCTTGTGTTCTGAATTCGATAAAGCCGGACAAATGGCTGCATTAGGTGGTTTCGCTTCAAAAATGGGCTTAGCTTCTGGCCCTATGGTCGCTGCCATGTTGTTAGGTGACGACCATTACGGTTTGGTTATCAATATTTCTGCTATGGCCTTGATTGCTTGTGCTCTTATTGCCATGCAACCAGCAATAACCATCGACAAGCGTATTTCAAGGGGTCAGAACAGTTGAAATTTCAACTGTTCTGACCCCTTGAAGTTTTTTTATTGCTGTTCGATAAACTGATCAAGAATTTCGCCTGCATGAGCAAACCATACATCTTCGCGACGGGTTAGCTTGTGCAATAACGCCTCTAATTTAGCGATACGATGTGGTTGGCCCATTAACCATGGATGGATTTGAATCGATAAAATACGACCACCTTGCTGGTTAGCCTCTCGGGTCAGCATATTGGTGGAGTCGATGATTTGTTCTAACCATGAATCTTCCGAGTGAAGATTACTCACCAAGATAAACTGATCGCTAAGCTCCGTTGATAATGGCATTGACCATAAATCACCATTGGCGGTTTTAAATCGATACGGCATATCATCATTAACCCAATCACAATGATATTCAACACCGTTTGCATGCAGCAATTCTGGGGTATTCTCACTTTGATTTTTCGCCGGTGATAACCAACCTCGTATCGCTTGACCACTCAGTTCACGTAACGTGCTAAGCGACTTTTCCACCAACTCAGTTTCAGCGCTCTTATCTTGACCACCATAATGCAAGCTGTCCATATTCCAACCATGACAGATGATTTCATCACCATGTTCACAGATGGTTTCTAACAAATAGGGATTGTTTTGCGCCAATTCAGCGTTCATCGCAAACGTCGGTTTAATGTTGTACGCATCAAACGCTTTGAGCAAACGATAAATACCAACACGGTTACCGTAATCACGTAAGCTGTAATGACGTAAATCAGGATACGGCATGGTCATGCCACCAGGCACTTTAAAAGGGACACCCTTTTGGTCTAATGGAAAATGCTGCAGGCCAACATTGACCCAAACCGCTAAATTTTTACCTTGTGGCCATTCAATCGCTTTGCGTTCACTGAGCATACTCCAGTCATAATGATCATGGTCCATACCGTAGCTGCGTTCAAGGTACTGTATATAGTCTTTATCTAATGCCATTATCGCTCTCCCGCAGATTTCACAGAGTGCCTAAGGCCGGCAATACGATCATTGATATCTTGCTTGGCTAACTCAAAATAATGCTCGCGATAATACTCGGCAATTTCTCTGCCGGTCGCCAGCCAAACATCGTCATGTGAAGTAATGTATTCAAGTGCCTCTTCAAATGCCTTTATCCGATGCGGGCAACTGATTTGGTAATTGTGGGTTGGGATGCACATCACCGTGCCTGATTCTGCACCTTCTGCGTATAAGCGGTCAAAGTTATCTTTAAGCATCTGACCATAACGGCGTGGTTCAATCTTATTCACGACAAAGGCAATGGTATCGTTCATTTCTAATGAATAAGGAATAGAGACAAAACGCTTACCACTGCGGGTATGAATCGGCGTTGGTTGATCATCGTGAAATAAATCACAGGTATATATACCACCATCATCACCAAACAGCTCGGTGCCGACTTCAGCAAATAAGTCGATGGTGTGATCAGAATGAGACAGCGCTGGTGCTAAATAACCGGCACATTGTTGACCGGTATGCTTGAGTATGGTTTCCATCGAGTCTTTGATCATGTCGCGTTCTTGTTGTTCGCTCATGCCATAGGTGTAGCGGGTGTTGTAAATACCGTGCGAGAAAAATTCCCAATCACGTTCTTTACACATCTCGATGATTTCTGGGTGATGATCACACAACGCAGTTGATAACGAAATCGAACCGCGGATACCGTATTTTTCCAATAGTTTCATCTGTCGCATATGACCAACACGGTTACCGTAATCACGAATAGAGTAACCAGCAACCGCAGGGTTAGGTTGCGGCCATGCAGCGCGATGTGGATTGACTGGCGGATTTAACTCATAAAACTCAATATTAGGTGCCACCCAAAAGGCAATCTTAGCACCATTAGGCCACGTAATTTTTGGCCTACCTTCATAAGGCCAATAATCATAATATCCTGGGTTTGGCTTCATCGCTGCTCCTAGCGTTGCTGTTGAGATGCCAACCAGGTTAATACGTCATCAACCTCTTCAACATCAGCATATTTAAGTAATAAGTCAGTTAGATTAGCGTAATGGAAGCTTTCGTGTTTGTCAGCAACACATTGCTCCGGCACGATAGTTCGGTAACCTCGAGATAGGCTATCAACAGCAGTGGCACGGATACAACCAGAGGTTGAACCACCAGTTAGAATCACGGTATCAACCTGATGCCAAACCAATAATGACTGCAGTTGCGTTTCGAAAAATGCCGATGGCATCTTCTTCAAATAAATGACATCTTTGTCTTTATCAATATCTAGGCGATCGTCAAACTCACTGCGACGTGAATCAAACTTTATGTTTTGCAGCGAATCCTCAGTGTCGGTACGAGTGCCCCAAATACCTGCATCTTCACCAGAACCCATATAAGCAACATGAGTCCAGACCACGGGCCAACCTAGACGACGAAACTCTTCCGCCAGTTTATTAACATAATGCAATTGATTTGGGTCGGTTTCATACGCGGTTTTAAACTCATCAACACAGGTATACGCTTTTTGCGGATCGATGTTAACAAGTACGGCTTTATTGCCAAAACCAAACTTCTTGCGAGCAGGGTTGGCTTTTATTTCCAAATAGATTCTTTTGCTGTTTTTGTCGTCGTTTCCATTTATAGTACCACCATGAATATCGGCAAATTTGATATTTGACATATTCTTATAACATTTGCCTTGTTAAGCTTGCAATCATTATTGATGAGTCGCAGTTACAACACAAACAGCGGTATTTTGAATATAGACATTTGTCAATTTCCATAACAATAGGCCGCTAGCAGGAGAGAAAACGTGAGCGAAATACAATCTAATTGGGAAGACATTCTATTACTAGATGACCAATTAACAGAAGACGAGCGCATGATACGAGACATGGCTCGTGATTTCTGTCAAAACGAACTACAGCCTGGCATTTTAATGGCCAACCGCAACGAGGAGTTCGACCCTAAGATCATGCGTCAATTTGGTGAACTTGGTTTATTGGGTGCGACCATCGACGGTTATGGCTGCCCTGGCGTATCCTATGTTTCTTACGGTTTGGTAGCGCGTGAAGTTGAACGTGTCGACTCAGGTTACCGCAGCGCCATGAGTGTGCAGTCGTCACTGGTTATGCATCCTATTTATACTTGGGGTAGCGAGGCACAAAAAGAAAAGTATTTACCAAAACTTGCCACTGGTGAGTGGATTGGCTGTTTCGGCCTAACCGAGCCTGATGCAGGTTCTGACCCGGCCGGCATGAAAACCCGTGCCAAAAAGGTTGATGGTGGTTATAGCCTGACCGGCAGTAAAATGTGGATCACCAATTCACCTATCGCCGATGTGTTTGTGGTTTGGGCTAAATCTGCAGCCCACGATAATCAAATTTGTGGTTTTGTTCTTGAAAAAGGCATGCAAGGCCTAAGCGCACCCAAAATTGAAGGCAAAATGTCGCTTAAAGCATCGATTACCGGTGAAATTGTGATGGACAATGTGTTTGTCCCAGAAGAAAACATGTTCCCGGAAGTACGCGGCTTAAAAGGCCCATTCAGTTGTTTGAACATGGCTCGCTATGGTATCTCATGGGGTGCCATGGGTGCTGCTGAAGATTGCTGGCATCGTGCGCGACAATATGGTCTTGATCGTCAACAATTTGGCAAACCTTTGGCGCAAACCCAGCTATTTCAGAAGAAATTGGCTGATATGCAAACCGAGATCACTTTGGGTTTACAAGCATCTCTTCGCGTAGGTCGCTTGATTGATGAAAAACGCTTCAAACCAGCGATGATTTCACTAGTAAAACGCAATAACTGCGGCAAGGCGTTGGATATTGCCCGTATCGCTCGCGATATGCATGGTGGTAATGGTATTGCCGATGAATTCCACGTTATTCGTCATATGATTAACCTAGAAACCGTGAATACCTACGAAGGTACCCATGATATTCACGCACTGATCTTAGGTCGTGATCAAACTGGTTTGCAGGCATTTTTCTAACGGCAAAGCCATCATAAGATAAGCAAAAACGCAGGGCCTAGCCTGCGTTTTTTTATTTATAAAAAAATCTACTTAACAACCGACATGCAAACCTATACATTTGATTTTTATCAAAATAAAATGGTTTTAATTTTTTACAAAGGACGTTAAGCATGCCTCACACGGACAAACCCCCTCTGAGCTATTCACATTTTCTGGCCACCCTAGCCTGCTGCACAATGGTCGCCTGTGGCGGTAGCAACCCAAACAAAAATTCACAAGAACTGAGTCTATCATCTAAAATCACGCTTGAGGCTGAGTTTCTATTTACGCAAACCGAATCGGATGCAGCAACAGAGCAGAAAACGGTAACGTCATTACAAATCAACTTGTTTATGGAAGATGAAACCAATAGTCGAATTCGCGTAGGCCCGGCCGATGAATTCTACTTGACCCTAAATGGTTCAGATTATAATTTGCGGGAATATTACGTCGAAAATAGCAGCATAAAGTTTGGTTCATCACCCGGTTTCTACCGACTTGAGATAGCTGACATAGACAATGTTTCATCGGCAAAAATCAGTTTTATCTATAAAGGTGCTGAACGCAGTGCTGAATATCAGCTGCCTACTCAATTAGATGTATACAACCACGCCACAGATATCGTTGAGTTTAACCCCTTTGTCAATGATATTTCTTATCAATGGTCGCAAGGAAAGCCTAATGAGATCAGCGCTGGCCGCCACATATCCTACGAAAATGGCGAAACCTGCTCGGCTGATTTTGCAGAGACTCTTGCTGACCACTATGTGAGTTATACCATAGAGCCACGGTTCTTAAGTAGTGATTGTCGTAATCCATATCCTAGCGAAACCAGAACCATCATAACCATAGCGAATGTAGCTCAAAAAGAGCAACTTAAAGCGGTCGAAGAAAACTTTTCAGATCTTGAATTCACATATCAAAGCCTGTATACCTGGCATATAGAGACAACCCATGTAGCTAGCGAGTAGCTATTAAAAGTGCTTTTGGCTATCCCGTCATTAGCACATATACTAAAGGTAAAGGCCCTTCATCAACCAAATATTATGAATCAAGGTTTATTGCGCTATATGTCGCTGATCAGTCTAATCGTACTTTGCAGTGCTTGCGTTTCTATACAGGAAAAATACGAGGCGAATGTCACGCCTGAATTAGACAATCATCTCGACGAAGATAACTACCATCCAGATCGAGAAAACGATGACTTTGTCTTTGCCTTGGGTAATTGTAAGGGTTTGGAAAATTCAGCCTATTGCGACAAGCTAAAGCAACAAAAAGAAGACAATAAAAAACAATTAAAGCAGAGCTTAGATAAGCACACCAAACAATAATTAATCTCACTTATTGGAAAAAATAAACGCAAGCATTCACTTGCGTTTTTTATTAAGGAAACCGGCTCAGCAAATCAATCCCCAGAGAAATTTGCCGATGGTGGTAGGCACGCCTACTCCCTTGCCGTGTACATGTGAAGTTTAAATGATTTAACCGACTCTCCTTAAAGTGTCGTTAGCAATTGGTTAATACTCAGTGTTAAATCAGTTTCTAATGTAAAGAGCTGGTAAGAAAAAGATGTCAAAAATCGTTAAATTAATTCTGACGGCTACAAAACCGCTGCAAAAATAATTCTTATGCCATTGAAAAATAAGTTATTTACTTAATATAATCCGTATTAAAATCGGATTCTAATAACGATAAAAAGGAATGTATGAGCATTAAGCACGCAATTCTAGCGACTTGTTTAGCACTATTTGTCAATCAAGCGCAAGCCGCACAAGACTCCCCGTATCATCATCAAATTGAAATTGGCAACGTTACCAGTACCGATGACATCTCCGATGGATTTTTCTTTGCCAGATATACCTACTACTTAGATGAAGTTGAACAAAACGGTCCTTATCGCTTGAATGGTTTCCTCGCGCAGTCGAGTGAGCTTACGGTGGAAAACTTCGATGGCGACAGTAACGGCATTTCCGGTCGTTGGGTAGTCGATAATCAATGGTACATCGGCGGCGGCGTATTTTTACCAAACGACGACAGGATTGGTGATATCTATAACATCCGTGGTGGCTATTTTATCAATGCTTACACTGAAGCTTATGGCAGCTATTCCTATCGAGAAAGCGATAACGATTTTAACGATAGCGAGCAAGATGATATCAGCATTGGTATAAAAACCCTGTTACCCATCGCCAATAGTGCAGGCATTTACTTATCGGCCAGTTATGAATATAGCGAATTAAACGTGTCGTATAGCGATAACGATCGCGGCGACTTTTCGTTTGACGATGATTGGTGGCGATTTAATGCCGAATGGTTTTTAAATAAGCGCTGGAGTATTGGCGCATTTTACACCTTGAGGGACGATGATGATTTTTACGGTGTTAAAACCGATTACACATGGCGTATCACCGACTCATTCTCCTTGTATACCGGCGTCGTAAACTATATCGAACCAGATGCTGACGATCTGCAATTGAACCTTTCATTGGAATGGCGTTTATAACAGGGGATAAAAAACCTTCTCTATAAAGGCACCACTTTACCTATGTAAGGTAGGTGCCGATATTTTTGCGCATAATCAATGCCAACGCCAACGACAAATTCGTCGGGAATATCAAAGCCCACCCATTTAACCTCAACAGCCACTTCTCGGCGCGATGGTTTATCAAGCAAGGTACAAATGTTTATCGATTTAGGGTCACGTAAATTGAGAATTTGTACCACCTTGCTTAAGGTATTACCGGTATCGATAATATCTTCAATAAGCAGCACATCTTTACCAGCGATATCGCCATCGAGATCTTTTAAGATATGTACATCACGAGAGCTTTCCATGCTATTGCCATAACTGGACGCTGTCATAAAATCGACTTCATGATTAACGCTAATTTTGCGGGCTAAGTCGGCCATAAACACAAACGATCCACGCAATAGACCAACCATAACCAAATGCTCACTGCCCTGGTAATGCTCACTGATTTCTTTGCCTAAACGGCTAACTCGATCAGCAACGTCTTGTTCAGATATCATGATATCGACTCTGTGCTTCATAAATTATCTCTATTTCGCGACATATTAACCAATAACTATAGCCAAGATAACAAGATTTGCTGTGTCACTTAGACTTGCCTATAGTCAGTGCATTTAAACAATATAGTTGTTATTCTGCTCCTATAAATAACAATAATAATAACCACATGGATTACACCTCTACTGTCCTTGCGACCCTCATCATATATAAGCTTGTGCTGATAGGCATTGGCTTCTGGGCCAACAAAAAAACCGATAGCACTGAAGACTATTTTATTGGCGGACGTGGTCTCGGTCCATGGGTAGCCGCGGTAAGCTCAGCCGCCAGTGCCTCCTCAGCTTGGACATTGCTCGGCATGAGTGGCGCGGCTTACGCAATGGGCTTGTCGGCTATTTGGATCGTTCCGGCGGTTGTCTGTGGTTATATGTTTAATTGGATGTGGTTAGCACCGCGCTTGCAAAAGAAAGCACAACAACAACGCTCAGTGACGCTAACCGAATTATTGGCCAGTGATGGCAAAAGCATGCAAAAGCCGATTATGTGGCTGTGCTCGTTATGTATCGTATTTGCCTTTACCTTTTATATCGCTGCGCAATTTCAGGCCGCAGGCAATACCTTTGCCTCTACTTTTGACGTATCGATGCAAAACAGCGTGTTTTTGGGTACGGCAATCATTGTCATATATACCTTGCTGGGAGGGTTTTGGGCGGTATCTGTTACCGATACCCTGCAAGGTCTGCTGATGGCGGCAGCAGGCTTGGTGTTGCCAATTGCCGGTTTAATTGCCGTCGGAGGTCCCAGTGATTTATGGCTGCAAATGCAAAGCGCATTTAACGACGTTCAACTGAGCTGGACAGGGCAACATCAAGGTCTGATTGGTCTGGCGTTCATCTTTGGCTTATTGGCTATTGGTTTAGGTAATCCAGGTCAACCGCATGTGGTTAATCGTATGATGGCAATCCGTGATGAAAAATCGGTTCAACAAGCAAAAATGATCGCCATCGCGTGGTCGGCTATTGTTATCACCGGCATGTTAATTGTCGGTTGGTGTGCAAAAGTATTGCTAGAGCCGTTAGCCAATAATGAACAAGCCCTGTTAGACGTCACTAATTTGCTGTTTCCACCGGTTGTCGCCGGCATTATTATTGCCGCTATTTTGTCGGCGGTGATGTCGACAGCTGACAGCCAGTTACTGGTTTCGGCGTCCGCAGTATCCTACGACATGGGCAACAACAAGACACAGAAAAACAGCTTACTTATCTCCCGTATTACTGTGGTTGTGATGTCGCTTATCTCGATGTTTATTGCGCTTTATGCCCCAGAAGATATCTTTTCTCGAGTTCTGTTTGCTTGGAATGCACTGGGCGCCGCTTTTGGTCCATTGTTAATTGTTAAAGTTATGAGTAAATCCGTTGATGGCAAATACGCCTTTATGGCTATCGCCAGCGGTTTCTTTATTGCCGTCGGCTTAAGTTTTTTACCGTCGGCACCAGGCGATTATATCGAGCGCATCACACCGTTTGTCGTGGCATTCATCTTTGCTTGGCTCGGGAGAAATCGCTAAATCATCGGTTTTATCACCGCTATTGGCGGCTAATCTGTTAAAAGCGTAACCAGTTTGTAACCAAACCTTGATTTGTTGCAACAATTCGTTAAGCTTGCGCGACTATACCAATAACTCAAAATCATAAGCACTAATAATGAAAAATTTAATCGCATTTTTAGGTAAGGCAGCATTATGCTCGGCCCTATTAACCTCGGCAGCTCAAGCTACAACAGTTCTATTTAAAACTTCAATGGGTGACTTTGAAGTTGAACTATTGGACGAACATACACCGAAAACCGTAGAAAACTTCTTAGCGTACGTGGAAAACGGCAGCTATAATAACGTGCTATTTCACCGCAGCATAAAAGGTTTTATCGCCCAAAGTGGTGGCTTCAGCTACGATTTTGACGAACACGAAGTCAGTGAAATCACATCACTGCCGACAGTTATTAACGAACCAGTGTTTTCAAATGTTCGCGGCACCATCGCGATGGCAAAAGTTGGTGGTGAACCTAACAGTGCAACCAGTGAATGGTTTTTTAACGTTGGCGCCAACGCAAGTAACCTAGATTTCCAAAACGGTGGTTTCACAGTATTCGGTGTCGTAACAGAACCTGGTATGGAAATTATCGATGCCATCAATGATTTACCAATTTATAACCTAGGCTCTTCTGCATTTAGCGAAACACCAATTCAGCATGAACCTGCTGAAGGTGAAGAGTTGACAGGTGACCACTTGGTTGTTGTCGAATCAATAACAGTTATCAATTCTGAACCAAACACGATTGATGAATTGCCATTGCCTAGCCGAAATACCGGTGAAAAAGACGATGGTGATGACGACTCTTCATCTGGTGGCGGTAGTTCAAGCTGGTTATTGGCTTTAGCTGGTTTAGCATTAACAGCACGTCGGAATAAGTAATCTCAACATAGATGAAACTCAGGGTATTTATTTTTAAGGCGCCTGTAAGGGCGCTTAAAATAAAGCGAAGGCGCAGTGTTTATCGTTTCAAACGACAAATGCTTACCCTGAAGCTTGCTCTTGCTCAAGAAAAGCAAGAAACACGCGAAATGCTCACGATTTACGGTAAATATACCCGCAAAAAAGCCAGCAAAGAAGAAATGCATTTGGCCAATCAACAGTTTCTTGACCTGATTAAGGGTTTAGGTATTGGTGTCGTTGCTGTATTACCGTTCGCACCGATAACCATCCCTGTGATGATCAAAGTCAGCCGTATGGTTGGCGTAGAAATCCTACCAAGCTCGTTTGGTGAACAAAAAAAAATCACTAACTCATCTGAAAAAGCTAATTCATCAAAACGCTAATAACTAAAATCTGGCATGTAATTGGCTTTCATTTTTAATCACCTGCTAAATTGTCTTTTATTATCTACCTAACTTGGTTGTTTTATTACCGCAGAGGGTATTAATATGGCTATAGCGATGGTAAATAGTCTCCATCGCTTGAGGTGGCTTTTACAATCACCGATGTGTTTAATTACCCCAATGATGAGGTATTCCATTATAAAGAGGTATCTGAATGAAGCTAATAATGCGCACTGAATTCGACGACTTACGTTTAAATGAAAACCACGCCTACGATGTCGACTCAAATGGCGATAAGCAAATCGTAAAAATATACTGTGATGAAAAACTGATCGCCAAAAAAGTAACGCAAAAGAAATCCATTCGCTATTTTGGCGTTAAAGAATACCAAGACTACCTTAGTGAAGAGTACATCTGCGAATAAGCTAGGATGCGTTAGTCGAATCCCAAGCCACTGAAAACAGGAAACAAAGTCGTTTATCAGTGACGAAAAGTAACTGAATTAATGTAAACACCGTGATAAGGTGTTAGCTTAAAATCATTTATTATAAGGATGGATTCATGAAATTGCGCTACCCTGTCGTTGCCGTAGCAGCAGGTTTATTGGTTGCCCCATATTTTACAGGCAAAATAGTCGAACAAGAATTCAATAGCATTTATGAGCAAATGTCTGCCTCAATGCCATACCAAATTAAGGTTGATAATTATCAACGAGGCTGGTTTTCTTCGACTGCTGATGTATCGGTCACCATAGAGCAAGATATACCGGATATGGTGCAACCGTTAACCATGACATTTGTTGCCAAACACGATATCCAACATGGTCCAATTTTAACACAATCCAGCATCGCTTTAGGTCTGGCTGATATTGTAAACAGCTTTGATTTTGAGCATAACATGCCAGAAAATGCCGACATCATTCATGATTTTAGCAAAGACAAAATCCATTACTCGACCCAGATAAGCTTTACCGGTGGCATGAATTCGGTGATGGAATCCGAGCAAATTAACGTCACCACGCCAGACGCAACCATTGCCATTTTACCATTGCAACTGCAAGCTGACCTTAGCCGTGATGGCGCCTTGGTCTTTGATGGTAACTGGCTTGGTATGACGGTCACCGCTGCAGATGTTGAAGTATTACGCCTTGGTAAAATGGATCTGGTCGGTGATCAGCAAGTGGTTCGCGGCGATATTTTTGCCAATACCGCGGTTATGGTCGGTGATACCAAAGTAAATTTAGCCAAGATGAATTTTATTGATGAGGTGACCGGCCAAAGCGTCAACATTTCTGATATCGAGATTATATCCAACAGCCAAGACAAAGAAGGCATGATGTATGCCGACGCAAAAATGACGGCGAAAAGTATCGATGCTATGGGGGTTAAGTTCAGCGACTTTAATTACACCGCCAGCATCAATAAAGTCGATTTGGACGTTTATGCTGAATTGCAAAAGCTGCTAGTTAGTGGCAGCTCAACAGAAGATCCTGCGCTATTTGCGATGGAAGTTCAGGCATTGATTCCAAAATTCTTCGAGTCATCGCCGGAAATAAAAATCAATAATCTTGGCGTCAAAACCGAGCAAGGTGATATCGCTAGCAAAATGGATATTACCATCGATGAAAGTAAAGTAGACGCCAGCAACCCGATGTCATTGATTATGGCTCTCGATGCCAAAGCCGATGGCAGTGCACCTATCGAGTTTTTTGAACAACTTGGTATGGGTGAAAACATCGAGGCGTTGATTATGCAAAACATGTTGGTGCAAGACCAAGAGAAAGTGAAGTTTGATTTCAGCTTTAATAATGGTCAGGCCCTAATCAATGGAATGCCAATGCCGCTTGGCTAAGCTGATTTTTGCTTAAACCAAATAAAGAAAACCGCAGCCTAATCAATTTAGACTGCGGTTTTTTAATGGGACGCTTTATTTTTTTTATTTTATGTTTTTTCTGTATTAGCGCTGATGTCTGTTGTTACACGTCAGACAGTTAACTTCCCCAAATTTTTAGCAATTAAGCTTTTACAATATTCTGATTGATTTGACCAAAGATAGACTGGCCATCGTTGTTAAACATTTCAATTTGAATGTTATCACCAAAGCTCATAAATGGTGTCGTTGGTGCACCGTTCTCAATAGTTTCGATCATGCGGATTTCAGCGATACAGCTATAACCAACACCACCTTGAGCCACTGGCTTACCCGGGCCACCTTCCATCTTGTTAGAGACAGTACCTGAACCAATCACGGTACCCGCTTCTAATGGGCGGGTACGAGCCGCATGGGCAATCAATTGACCAAAATGGAACGTCATGTCAATGCCCGCATTCGGGTTACCAAATAATTCGTTGTTGTACTTCGAACACAATGGCAGGTGTAATACACCACCTTGCCATGCATCACCCAGCATATCCGGTGTTACACATACCGGGCTGAATGCACTCGATGGCTTAGACTGGAAGAAACCAAAACCTTTGGCAAGTTCACCTGGAATCAAACCACGAAGTGATACGTCATTAACGATCATGATAAGTTTGATGTGCTGTAGTGCATCGTCCGCACTAACACCCATAGGAACATCGTTGGTGATAACCGCAATTTCGGCTTCAAAGTCGATACCAAAACCTTCGTCTTTTGGCATAACGATGTTTTCACGTGGTGCTAAGAAGCTGTCAGAACCACCTTGATACATTAGTGGGTCGGTCCAGAAGCTTGCCGGCATTTCCGCATTACGAGCGCGACGTACCAGCTCAACGTGGTTTACATAGGCACTACCGTCAGCCCATTGATAAGCACGAGGAAGCGGAGATTCACAGTCGCTTTGCTCAAAGGCTTGACCTTCAACATCACCATTTTCAAGCTGTATGAATAAGGCTTGAAGTTTAGCTTCAACATCCGCCCAGTTATCGATAGCAAATTGCATCGTAGGTGCAATCGCTTCAGCTGAAACCATTTTTGTAAGTGCGGTATTTACCACGACTAGGGCGCCATCGCGACCCGCTTTAAGACTTGCTAATTTCATTATTTTTCACCTGGAAAATCTTCGCCACTGTGCAACCATGCTGCATGCTGAGGTGCGCGCTTAGTTTCAGCCCACTCATCTAGCATCTCTACAGATACACGTTTTAACTCTGCTAACATACCCGGCTTCGCCGTTTGTGCGGCAAGCTCAATACGATGACCGTTTGGATCAAAAAAGTATATCGATTCAAAAATAGTATGGTTTACTGGTCCTAGTACATCCAAACCAGCTTGTTCAAGCTTGGCTTTTTGCTCTAGCAACTCATCCATAGATTCTACTTCAAAGGCAATATGCTGAACCCATTCAGGCGTATTCTGGTCACGGTCCATTTTTGGCGAATTTGG
Source organism: Thalassotalea sp. Y01 (assembly GCF_012932945.1). Taxonomy (NCBI): domain Bacteria; kingdom Pseudomonadati; phylum Pseudomonadota; class Gammaproteobacteria; order Alteromonadales; family Colwelliaceae; genus Thalassotalea; species Thalassotalea sp. Y01. The sequence continues at coordinate 76,476 of NZ_JABBXG010000007.1, read as the reverse complement.
TAATTCAAAAAACGCTAAGACATTGCCCATGCCAGCATCCAAAAATACGTGCATATATGGATCTGGTGCTTTGGTTGAAGGAACTTCATTCTCAGCAATCGCCAATTGAAAATCCATACCCAGTAAATCGCGGTAGAATGCTACCGTTTCTTTGGCATCGTTACAACGATAAGCTACATGATGAATACGCTTGATAGCCATAAATACCTCTTAAGCAGTTTCTTTGTCGCCGATTACGCCACGCTCTAACTGATCACGTTCGATAGATTCAAATAGCGCTTTAAAGTTACCTTCACCGAAACCATCGTCTTCTTTACGTTGAATGAATTCGAAGAATACTGGGCCTAATACCGTATCAGAGAAGATTTGTAGTAATAGACGAGGCTTTTCACCTTCCGTTGTACCATCAAGCAAAATACCACGAGTTTGTAATTCTTCTACTGGCTCGCCATGACCTGGTAAACGCTCTTCAAGCATTGCGTAGTAAGTCGAGGGTGGCGCTGTCATAAACTTAATACCTTGCGCTTTTAGACGATCCCAACAGGCAATGATATCATCACAAGCAAATGCAATATGCTGGATACCTTCACCGTTGTACTTCATTAGAAACTCTTCTATTTGACCACCGCCACCGGCAGCTTCTTCATTAAGAGGGATACGAATTTTACCATCTGGTGCTGTCATCGCTTTTGATAAAAGACCTGTGTACTCACCTTTGATATCGAAGTAACGAATTTCACGGAAGTTAAATAAGTCTTCGTAGTAGCTCGCCCAGTAGTCCATGCGGCCACGGTATACGTTATGAGTTAAGTGATCTAAGGTGTGAAAACCACAACCTTCAGGATGACGGTCAACACCTTCAATCCAGTCAAAGTCGATGTCATAAATGGTATTCGTACCTTCATAACGGTCAACTAAATATAACGTTGCCCCGCCAATACCTTTGATTGCTGGTAAACGTAATTCCATAGGACCTGTTTCAACATGAACAGGCTGAGCACCTTTTTTCAAACAATTTTCGTAAGCAAATGCGGCATTTTTAACGCGGAACGCTAAACCACATGCTGACGGGCCATGTTCTTGAGCGTAATAGTCGGCGTGACTTTTCTTTTCGTAGTTAGCGATAAAGTTAATATCGCCTTGACGCCATAACTGTACGTCTTTTGATTTATGATTAGCTACGTGAGTAAAACCCATGCTGTGAAATACTGGTTCTAAAATACCTTTTTTTGGTGCAGTGAATTCTACAAATTCAAAACCATCTAAGCCCATTGGGTTTTCAAATAAATCAGCCATGCTAACTCTCCATCTCTTGTTTAGAATATCGTCTGCGCTCTGGTAAGTGCGACAATATCGTATTATTCTATTATTAGTTTCAATTGAAACTATTTTAATCGTTAACAGAGCTTTGCTCAAACCGAGTTACAATATGTTTGATTCTGACAATGGCACCATATCTTTACAGGATTTTCTGCCCTATCGATTAGCGACCTTAGCAAATCGAATTTCCCAGTCTTTGGCCAATAAATATCAAAGCCAATTTGGCATAAGTGTTAGCGAGTGGCGAGTAATTGCAGTGCTTGGAGAAAAACGCCAAGCAAGTGCGGTGGAGATCACCCAAACAATAGCCATGGATAAAGTTGCAGTGTCCAGATCAGTAAAAAAACTCATTGAAAAACATATAGTTAAAAAAATATCCAGCGACCTTGATCACCGTTTGTTTTACTTGCAATTAACACAAAAAGGCAAACAGTTGTATGATGAATTGGTGCCGTTAGCCTACCAACATCAGCAATTGGCACTGCAAGAATTTAGTGCTGAAGAAAAAATATTATTGGCCAAGATGTTGGATAAACTGGATCACAGTAACGCCACTTAACACCATTGCATTGCTTGACCTAGCAACGCACCGTAAACTATTGAGTACACATGCTATTCTGCTTAGTTACGCATTAAACTTAAAAGTCAGTAGATTGAGTCATAACAACAGGGCAAATGGTTAGCTGCAATCTTAGCAAAAACCCGCTGTATCAGCTTTACAAATGCAATAGTTGAGCATTGATAGCGTGCGGACTTCAGTCCTCGCCATTCGCAATATTAGCTAAACCATCTAAACTATCTACAACTGACATAGAGATTTTCGCTGAAATAAGTTGGACAGGTATGTTGAGCTCATCTTCTAAGAACTCCGAACAAAGCATAATCAAGCGCGGCATATTCCACACCTTGATACAGGTTATTGTGGTGTTTATCGTCGCGATGATAATACGTGTCGATATTATGCTGTTGAGTTCGAATATTAATGAAGACTCATTGACTGAAATAACACAACAAACATTGCTGTTACTTGTGGTTTGTTGCTTTCTTTCTATCTGTTTATTTACCCAGCAACATCGACATTTTCATGTGCTGCTTGCTGGCTTTTTCGCATGCATGTTAATTCGTGAATTAGATGCTTATTTTGATCAATTAATTCGCCATGGTTTCTGGGTTTATATCGTTCTATTCGTTGCCTTGGGATCTATAACCTATGCTTGGCAAGAAAAGCGAGACAATATCACAGCGCTGACGAACTTGATAAATCATAATTGTTTTTACAGTTTTTGTACTGCGCTAGTGATCATTCTAGTTTTTTCTAGGCTATTTGGCATGGGGGATTTATGGCAAGAATTAATGGGTGATAATTACGTGCGACAGGTCAAAAATAGTTTTGAAGAGGGCATAGAATTACTTGGCTATTCATTATTATTTTACAATACCGTGGTCTATACCACAGACATCCATAATCATCAGAGACAAGTGGCCATTTCTCACAAGTAATCGATACCAATAGTTACTTTTTAATCTAGTAGCAACCGCTTTTCTGAATTCACAAAGCATTTTAATATTTTATATTAAAGTATATTTGTTGCCTGTTAATTAAAATTAAACGTCAGTCCAACCACGCCTTTTTCAACAATTTTTGTACGACACGGTATCAATCGCTCATCTGAAATTTGATATTGTTCAATCATCGCGTCAATAAACAATTCACCACGAAGTTGGCCTACTTTGCGCAACTCTCTCGCTTGTGCTTTGTCATCAGAATTACCTATCACAACAGGACAAATGGTTAGGTGCAGCTCTTCTTTACTTTGCATTAGCTCGGCTAAAGGCTGGATAAACTCTTTTTGTATCGGCCGCAATTCTGTCTGTCCTGTTTCATAGGGCAAGTCATTGACCGATACTTTAAATAGGCTGCCGGATGCGAGCATGGCGACATTGACCACACTGGCGTAGGGCACTAACGCTTGCAAAAGATAGGTTTTCGCCCCCTCTTTAATCGCTTTCGTGGTCACCAGTGAAATAAAGCCACTCAAACCAAAATTTGGATCATCAATGCGTCCTGTCAGGGGTACGTCAACATTTACATTGCCGTGTTCATCGCTAAGTTGCGAAATAACCACATTGATGGGCATTGTCGATACAGAGCCCGACTGTTTGTTGTTTTGCAATTCACTGATTTCGATGCCTTTAATACGGGTGTCGACATCACCTTTTATAACGTCGTTATTAATGGCAAATTGAAAGTCCGCATATAGCAAACCTTGCTTGATTGCATACCCCGTAGCGTCGACAACATAAGGTGTATATCGCTTCAAATCGATGGCCTTAAGTTGGCCTTTTGCTTCTAAATCACGCTCATCCGCAAATGGATACAAGGCACCGTCAATATCGATACGCGCGCGTTTACCAATGCGACCTTTAAGACTAAATTGAGCTTTTTCGCTTTTGCTTTCATCGTTGGCTCTGTCAACATTGCTTAGGCTTAATTGCTCAATGATGACATGTTGTTCAAATGTCTCGGATAATGAATGATCATACAAGGTTATCACTGGCTCACCGGTAAGGTTAATGCGATCAACATGTATCGATAAGTCATGCTCTTGCGCTGGGTTTAGTGTCGACTCTTGTTTACCTGTGTTATTTGCCTGCTGGCCGTTTTCATCCTGAACATCCCCCGCGACAGATTGCTCTTCGTCACTGGCAAAAAGGTCGACAAAATTGGCTATGGCATTGTCTTTATTCTTATAAAAAATGACATGTTTGGCATCAATATCTATACCACCAATGACCAGCTCGTCATTTGCTAAACTGAATTTGTCTAATGACAATTGGTTAAACTCAAGTAAGGGTTCTATGGTTTTGTTTTTGTTCAGCTCGATCAATGGCATCGCAATAACCTGTGAGAAAATCCCTGTTTTTAAAGTCATTTTATCCATCGCCACTGTCGGCGATTGAGAGTTTTCGGTCTGACTTATATGAATGCCAAGCAATGTTGCCGCATCAAGATGCAGTACCAAGGCTTTTGGTTCATTATTTAACGCAAGTTGATGCCAATCGAGACGTTCGCTGTCGATATTCACTGTTGTGTCGAGCTGTAATGGCTGGTTTTGCTGATCGAGGCTAATCTGGCTCTTTGTTGCTGATATCTGGATTTTACTAAATTCAATTTGCGAATCGGCATTGTCTGAACGCAGCACCCCACTAACCAAACCATTGGCGATGGCCATGTCCATTTGCTCAATATTGATTTTGGTTGCGCTCAATGCATCACTTTTCATCTCAAACAGGCTGTTACTGAGGCCAAGTTGAAATTGCTCAAAGCTTATTTCCAATTCACTGTTATCAGCGCCTGCAGCGTTTAACAAGCCATCGCTAATGCGTAAATCACTTTGTCCGCTATCAATGCTTAAACCTTGTTGCGAATATGACACATTGGCCATTGTATCAAAATCAATGTGGCCTTGAATTAATGGCAAATTAATTTCACTAAACTCATTGAGGTCGGTAACATTTAACTGACTATTAAGCTTTTTCAGATTTATTTTGATCTGATCATTGTCACTGTTAAGGGTGCCAGCCATAGATAAGCTATTCTGCATATAGTTTAGTGCCGCGTTTAGTTTGGCTTTATAGCCTTGCTCACCATATGACACATCATTGGCGGCAAAATCATTGATAGTAACGGGCTCTTTATCCTCGGCAAACAATAGCTCACCTGAGGCACTGACATCATCAATAATCAATAAAGGTAATGATGATTGTTCAATATCGTCATCAGTGTCTTGGTCATTGGCCAGCTGCTCCAGTAACTCAAGAAATGTCGAGTTATCAAAATAGAACGAACGAATATGTAAATGATCAAAGTGAAGCTCTTTATCGGTCAACGCATGTGAATTTAGATCAACACTCAATTGCTCAACGCTAAGCATGGTTTGACTTTTATAATCGAGCTGTAATTCTTCAATTGTCACTGACAAATCAAATGGTGATATACGAGCCGATTTATAGTCAATCGATGCATTCATATCGGCTAATTGGCGATTGGCGAAATGTTTGATGAGAGGGTCACTAGCGAGCCATAAAACCAAACATAGCCCAGTAAATACTGCGAATTTAACTAATAACTTACTCGAGCGATTCATCACTTTCTCATCTGACAACGATAACATTTAGTATGTATTGAATTTGGCATTAAAATCCACAGTTTCTTATCACAACTCGACGTCAATATATTACCCAGTGCTTATCCACACACAGGGCAATTATCTCTTTTGGGTAAGCTAAACTGTTGAAACTGCATGGTAAAGGCATCAAATAACAATAATCGACCAATATTGTCTTGTTTGCCGAGTAACAAACGTAATGTTTCAATCGCTTGCATGCTGCCCATGACTCCTAACAGCGGCCCCATGACGCCCATATTAGCGCAGTTAAGTTGTTGTTCATCGAGATCAGGGTGCAAACAATGGTAGCAAGGCGATTTAGCAAGACTAAAATCAAAACTGGTGAGTTGTCCCGAGCCTCGAATTGCCGCCGCACTGACTAATTTAACCTTAGCTTTAACACTACAAGCGTTGATGTATTGTCGAGTTTTAGCGCTATCGGTACAATCCAAAACGACATCAACGCCAGCTAAAATGGTCGTCAAATCAATATCAAAAATTGATTCCTTTAAAGAATCGATTTGGCAATGTGGATTAAGACTTTCTAGTTGTTGTTGCGCGACCTCTACCTTAGCCTCACCCAAATCAAAATCACTGTACAGTATCTGTCGTTGCAGATTGGTGATCTCTATATCATCATGGTCAACCAAGGTTAAATGACCAATACCAGCGGTTGCCAGATATTGACTGGCTGGGCAGCCCAAGCCCCCCATACCAACAATGAGCACGTGCGCGTTTTTAAAGGCAAGCTGACCAGCTTCACCTATCTCATCCACCATGATATGGCGGTTATAACGCATATACTCTTTATCAGTTAAGCTCATTTTGGACTCACTTGTTATCTACTCTATCTGTCCAGGCTAAATATGACGACCTAGTATCCGCTGCAATTGTTCTATAACGTGCTCAGGCTGTTCTGCTTCGCTAAGTGTTGCAGGAACTGCGATAGCATCAATGCCTGCTTCGACAATATTCGCTGTGCTTTTTGTACTGATGCCCGCTTGCGCCTGTAACATGGCTAGCAAGGTTATTTGCTGCGCATCATCATTGAGTGTAACCAATTCGCGTAATCTTTTCAGCTCTACTTCGATATTAGTTATATCGTTGATTTCTTTATTAAACATATCAATTATTAGCAAATAAGATGGCTGGTATTGCTGTGCTTGCAGAAGGTCATAATGGCCCTTACCGCTTATCCCTAAACATAAGCCGGCGGCTTGTATGGCATCGAGGTCAACGTCATCTAAATCGCTTATCCGAATGTGCACACCATAGGCGTGATGCTGTATTGCCAGCTGCCAGTGATCATCTATAAACATATTAGCCTGATATTGTTGCGCCAGCGCTAAAGCCGCAATCAGCGCATCTTCTCGTTCTTGCTCGTCGGCATTATTGGCTTGATAGCAAATGGTCTTTATACCCATTTTTAGCAAGCGCTCACACCATTCTAAGCAGTCAACATGAGGATACAATGCAAGTTGTTTACTGGTTAACGTGTTAAATCCAGTGGCGTAATGTGCGTCATTGTCGGCAAATTCATGATGCCAATCCAACTCATCAGCAAGCTCTGAGCCTGATACCAATACATGAGGGAAATCCGAGGCTTTATTTGGCCATGTGCCCTGCCATATCGGGCCGCCATTACCGTGCTGTTTGTTAACGTGGCATTGCGCTTTTAAGCCTTGATTGACGTAGGCTTTTGCTATGGAAAAGGCATCTCGCAACAAGTAGTCTTGTGCTAACAATGTGGCAATGGCACTAGCAAAGGTACAACCAACACCATGACTGTATGACGTTTCGATGCGATCGCTTGCCAACCAATAATGATGTTCCCCGTCGGTACAATAATCGACAGCTTTCTCAAGATCGATATCAATATGCCCGCCTTTAATGATCACCGCACCTACGCCCAGATCAAGCAAACTGTTGGCGGCAGTGCGCATGCAATCCCAACTGAATACATATACGCCAGTTAGTTTTTGCAACTCTTGGTTGTTGGGCGTAACCACATCTACTAACGGCAACAACCACTTTTTAATAGCCGGTACAATGTCATCTTCGGTTAAGTCATCGCCGCTGACAGAGATTGCGATCGGATCGTAAACCACTCGAGGTGCGCTATCCCATGTCTGCTTAAACTGGTTGATTTGGTTAGCGACTAGTTCAACTTGTTGTGGATTGGCAAGCATACCTATTTTAATAACCTGAGCAGTTTTATCAGCAGCCAAGGCAGCAAACTGAGCCAATAAAATAGCATCGCTAACCGGATTTATACTCGCAACAGCTTGTGAATTTTGCGCCGTAACAGCAGTAATGATGGTGCAAGCCTCACTGCCGAGGTTATGCATGGTTTTTAGATCAGCTTGAATTCCAGCACCACCGGTAGGATCGCTACCAGAAACACTCCAAACAATGGATGGGTTCATATTGATTTCTCATACTACATTTTTGAATTTTTATTAGCGTCAGTGATTAGCATTTATTGTTACCAACGACTGCATTGTAGCGGCTAACTTGCCTGTAAAACCAGTTTCTAAACCGCTTTCAAAAATCTATTTAGCCGCAACGGTCATTTAGGTTTTGCTTAAGAGCTACTAATTATTAACTACCTTTACCGATACCAATATTATCAAAGCGTTGTTTCACCGCTTCAGATATAGACCACTTTGCTTCATCGATATCATCCGAACTCACCCAAAAACGGGCGATATACTTAACTTCAGACTCACCAAGCTCATACACTCGGGCATGCTTATCGCGGTCTTGTTCAACCACCTTATTTTGATTCAATTCATCGTCAATGGCACTAAGTATCGCTTTTGAATCCGATGCAAATGGCGCGGTAAAAAACAAGTCCATACGCACATGCGGTTGTGAGGTGATGTTTTGAATTATATCTTTCCAAATGGTGTTATTAGGCACCGTTAAATGATGGTTCGCAGAGGTAAAAATGGTCGTTGTCACTAAGGTCATTTCTTTGACCCGTCCCTCAAGACCGGCAACGCGAATTTTATCGCCAATATCATAAGGACGATAAATAAGTATCATCAACCCCGAGGCGAAATTAGCCAAGGTTTCTTGCAGAGCAAAACCGATTACAAACCCCATGATACCTAAACCAGCTAATAACGGCCCTATTTGCACACCTAGTTGCGCCAGCGCATAAATAATACCGAGCAATATAATTAACCGCCCAGAACTGACAATTAAAAAGCTACGCGCCAATTCAGACATACTCGGGCGACTGCGATGCAAACTGATACTGACAATACGGCGTACCAATTTCGACAGCAAATAAGCGACAACAAAAATACCAATTAAGGTAATCGCGCTACCAATTAAACTTGGCGCTTGTCGACGCATCCATTTTTTGAAATCAAGCCACCATTCGGTCACCAAATGTGAAAACACCTGACCATCCAACACTTCTTTACTTAAACTGTCACGGGCCTGAATTACGGTTTTCTTGTACAAGGCGGTCGATAGGCCCAACTCGTTTAGCAACGTCACCATATGCTGCAAACGATTAGCGTATTCCTGTATTTCTAAATTGACTAATGCCGACTGAGAAATAAGTGCTTTACCGGTATCAGACTCAGTGCGCACTACCGCTTTTTTCTTTTCGAGTTGCAATAATTTGTCTTCATTTAAACCAATAAAACCCGATAAGGTATCTGCTTGTTTACGAACTCGTTGTTCCGCTAAGGCCAGCGATTTATCGGCGTTTAGTCCCAACGATTCGGCGCTTAGAGAAAGGTACACCAAAGCATGAAACACATCCTCTTGATAACGGCGAATGAGATTAAGTTTCCATAGCATTTGCGCAATGCGATCTTTGGCTGGGGCTTCATTGAGACTGAATATATTTTTGCGCGCATCGGCAATGCTTTGCTCTAAATCATCGATGGCTTTATCGCTAAGCGCCAAATCGTCGTATATTTCCTGCAATGCTTTCTCAACTAGATTTATCGCTTTTGCATAATGTTTTTTAACAAACGCTTGCTCCTCTATCGCCGTGATATCTTCGATGTATTGTTGCAATAGATTGCGATAACGCGTCAAGGTATTCAGACGTTGCTTACCCAGTGCGCGTTTTTGAAAACCAAAGGCATCTTTTTGTTCCGATTCGATTTGTTCAATCAACTCACGATAATCGGCTATTTCTGACAGAGTTTGTTTAAGTTGTTTCGCGGCGCTTTTAGCGTCCTCAGCATCCGCTGGCAACGACTCTAGAGCGAATGCAAAAACAGGTAAGCAAACAAATATGAAAACAATAAAACGACGAGTATTGCCAAGCACGAAAACACTCCATTTAATGAACTGGATTTTTAAATTTAAGTTACTGCTCTACTAAAAATAGCAAATTCTGCTTGTTCTGCTGCGAGGAGGGATATTTTGTTACGGCGAATGCATGCTTTTAACTGCTTGCCTAGCTTAAAATAAAAAGGCTGTGCAATGAACCCATTACACAGCCTTCGCAGGTTAGCTAATAATGCCCATTAAAAGCTAAGTGAATCCGATGTTTCAGTATTGCTTGCCGCATTGTATGGCAAACCACCGGTAATATCGGTTACCGTGAAGGTAAACGTACCACTTGGGTTGCGCACTGTGCTTGAGCTAAAGCTTACTTGACCAGACGAATTGGTTATCGCCGACGCTGAAGAGTTAGATAAACCACTCCAATCACCAGATACGGTGATACCTTCGAGAGGCGTGCCTTGATCATCAACCACGGTTACTGTTGCATACGCTGTCACTCGACCACCATTACCGCTGCTCGATGTCATGGTAATGTTGTTCACTGATGACTCTGTACCTTCAGTTGGCGGTGTTACCGTACCAGGTTGTAAATCAAAGCTAATCAAGTTAAAGCCGCCGGCACTAACCATCCTAAATTCTTGCACACCAGCATTTAGACTGACAGTTACTTGCATGTCTTGATAGCTATTCCAAGCACCTGTGTTAGGTGTGATCACAGGACCGGTAACGTCTACACCGTCCATTTCAATATGGAATTGACCATCATTTTGTGCTGATGCCACGCTCATGGTTAGTACATAATCGCCTGCGGCTTGCACATCAATGGTGTAATTCAACCATTCACCTGGATCGATCCAGCCAACATTGGTGAAACCATTTGACGCTTCAATATCAACACCTACGTCCCAACGGTATGCACCACCCCAGTTTTCATCATCAATATCATGATACGCAACACCTTCACCACCATGGTCAAAGTCAGAAGCATAAATCACATTGCCAGGGGCAGAACTATTGAATGGGTGTGCTTGCGATGGGTCGGTTGGTACTGGCATTGGCGCGCCATAAAATGGTCCCGCCGCTGGTGGTAGAGGAGCTTCACAACCGGCAGGTGCAGATGCCGTTGCTGAGGTGACAAAACCTAATTCAGCAATACCGTCATAGGAAGCATCATCGGCATTTGCCGATAACTTACCCGCATCTTTACCACGTGTTACTTTACCAATTAAGTGACCATCTCCGCCCCATGGGCGTAATGTCATGGCATCGACATCTTGCTCAGGACACAGTTGTAGCCATTCCCACATTTCGTTAACGCCAATCGTCGCAGCGGTCACAGTCAATGGATTGCCATCGCCGGTCGCACTCAAATAGTTACCAGCATCGGTTTGCAAAGCAACGCGACCATTACCAGCATCAACAATGGTGAACGAGTCATTCGCACCAGCACCATATGCAGCGGCATTAGCTTGCAAGTTAGTACCATCATGAGTAATAAATTGACCATCAATATGACTGTAAATACCAAGTTTTGTGCCCATTGCCGGGATGGCTGGGTCACCGGCAGTAGGCCAATTAGCAAGTGGTGAGTCAGGTTTCCAAACCGTACCAGCGTTATCAATTTTACTCTTGATGTTATCCAGATCTAAATCTTGTGCATTTAGGTATTGGAATTGCGCCCAACCCATGTGGTGCGATTCAAATGCGGCGTTATAGCCGTTTTCAGTGTCACCAGGCCAAAATTCGGTACACAATAACCCTGGGTAATCGGTACCAGCATCTTGAATAGGATTAATGGTCGACTCGATACCAGGTAAATCCCAGTAGCCATGCCATGCAAATGCGGCATTTTCCCAGATGTTAGCATCACCAGTGCCCGCTTTTATGTAATCAGCACCGTACATTGCCGAAGATGCACCATTAAACGACATGAAGCTACCAAGGAAGATCATGGTATCTGGTGCCAAAGAACGAATGTGGTTGTACATTTCGACTTGCTTGTCCCAATCAGCATCGGACCAAGCATGGTTTTGCCCGGCAACAGGTTCGTTATGTGCTTCAAACAAAACATGAGTTTCATTGGCGTATTTGGCGCCATATAAGCTCCAAAAGTCTAATGTCTTTTGCATTGAATGAATCGCGCCATTCTCACCATTGTTGGCAATGGTAATCATCAGGTAAAGATTAGCAGCAGCGGTACGAGCGACGAGAATATCAGCCAACTCTTCATTTATACCTACAGGGTCTGGGTTCTGCGCAGCATCACCTTCAAGGTAAACATGCAACAAGTTATAACCGTATTCGGTTGCTAATTTATTTAACGATTCTTGCGACGGCAGAATAGGTTCGATTGACCCGTATGGATCACCACCATCTAATGACACACTAACACCACGCAAAGTGGTGTTTTGATCGGATAGGATGACATTATAACCAAGTGATGTATCAATATGGACACGATCACGGGCGGCAAAGGCGTCGCCACTAATCATAGCTGCCATAGTCAGCGCTGCTGCGATAGTTAACCTTTTATTTGTTGTTTTTATAGATGAGCTTTTGTTCATTTTTTATAAACCCCATTATTATTTTTAGTTATTTATCAGTCATCTACCGCTTTTAAATTCCTTACTAAATAAATCCTTGTTGTTGCAGTCGATAGATGACAACCAAGAGACATTTTTCCCTTGATAACTATTTAATTAACCGTATTGATAAGAAACTGTCGTCCGCCTGCATTACTCAAACAGCAAATCAACCAACTTTCTAAGTTCGAATAAAGCTAATCAATACAAACTATTGGCGAATCATTGAAGCGAAGTAAGGATTTCAAGGCATGTAGATAAGGTGTAAAAGAGGTGTTCAAAATAAGCATTAGCAAGTCGATTAAAATAAAAAAAATCCACTAACGAAATAACCTTGCTAAAAAAGCATAATCGTAGATTTTCAACTAAATACAGCGACGTTTTATGACCAATTTAGCAAAGTATTGAAAGCGCTATCATTTACATTGGATAAAATGCATTGCAACAAAGATTTAGCATGATATGCTCAACGTTAATAATTATAAAATCTGCCTTGAAAAAGGGAAAAGATGAATCCGTTTGAGTTCCAGACTGTATTGTTCAATTTTCATGACGTAATCCTGATCATGACCGCGATCCAATGTTTGTTTTTTGGTGCGTTGTTGTATGTTACAAATACCAGTCGTTTAAAAAGTACGTGGTTTCTTATTGCCTTTTTGCTTGCTCATGCGTTGATCCCGATTAATGAATTAATGATGTGGGGAGCTGAATTTAAGTTTCAGGTACGATCCCAATGGCCACATTTATATTTTATTCCACAATTGGCGTATTTTTTGGATGGCGCATTGTTATATTTGTGCATCAAATCATTAATTTATAAAGATTTTACCCTTAAGAAAAAAGACCTTATCCACCTTGTTCCATTGCTTATTTACGTAGTGTTTATGTCGAGTACGTATTTCTCATACAGTGAAAACGTACGTATGCAAATGTTGCTAACCGAATCGTTTGTATACAGTGGCGGCTTTGTTAGTGTCGACCTGTTCAGTAAAGTCGTTCGAGTTTTCTATGTTATCTCTTGCTTTGTCTTGATTAGTAAATACAGCAGTCGTTTACAGGACACCCAATCAAATATCGAAAGCGGCCATATCCATTGGCTAACGAGCCTAGTCATTGGTTTTATGGCGGTGATGCTTGCCGAAGCCGTGTTATCGGCGGTTAAGGTGCTTAGTTTCTTTTTTACTCTAGGTGACGGTGTATATTTTTATATAGGCCTTACCGGCAATTACGCGTCATTTATTTTAGTAAACTTATTAGTGTTTTTAGCTGTTCGCCACTTTATAACCTTCAAAAAAGTGAGCAATAAAGAGCCAACCAATAAACCGGTAGAGGACCCTTTCTTTAACCCAGAAAAAGCCAATGAAATAGAAAAGGCAATGTTAGCGAGCAAGGCTTATATGGAACCAGATATTACGCTAGATAAATTGGCGGAAACTCTTAATATCATCCCTCGTGATTTATCGATGCTGATAAATCGTCATTACGGTATTAACTTCTATGAATTTATCAATAAATACCGCATAGAAGAAGCCAAAAAAATGCTGATCTCGCCGCTCCATAAAGATACCACTATTACCGATATTTATTTGGATGTGGGCTTTAATAGTAAGTCAGTGTTTTATACCTTCTTTAAAAAATTTGAAGGCATGACACCATCGAAATATCGACAATCGGTAAAGGCAACTGACAAAATAACGGACAAGCTCATACCTGAAAGCAGCGGTTAAGCCGCTGCTTTGCGCTGCAGATTTGTAGCAATAGCAGTGTTCACAAAGTAGACAAATAGCACTATAGTAAATATAAAAGCTTCGTCCATGAAGCCATTTGCATTAGCACATCCTGTGCGTCACAAATATAAGGCCTTCGATGTTTCGAAGCGGCCTGAGCGACACAAGATGTCAATCACTTAACAATCTGACCAAGCTCAGCAAACAAAAAAAATCCCAAACCAAGGTCTGGGATTTTAAGTTAGTTCACGTTAGTAAAATTACTGACAACTTATCGTTGCATGTTTTGCTAAGTGCGGGACTAACTCGATATCGGCAATACCAAACTCTGCTTTACCTTTTGAAGTTAACTGAAATGGTGTATTTAAGTCTGCAAAGCTCATGCCTTGTTGCTTAAAGCAATTAAGGTCAATAGAAACATTTTGCCAACTATTTGGCTCCAGTTTGGCAATCATCTCGGTGATATCCAGATCCGCTGTACACGCTTCATTAAGACCGACTTCACAAATCATCGACAACATCACAGGTGCAGTTGGCGACTGTAATACGTTGACGTTAAATGATAAGGCCGACTCAAGCGCCATTTGCGGCCGTAAATCTTCTCTAAAATTACTTTCGCTCGTAATACGCAAGCCGGCATTTGCGCTGCCATCTAAGGTAATTTTCAAGGCGTCTTCTTGAACTGACTTATCAATAGTACGATAACTTACTGCACCGACTTGGTGGGCGTTTGATTCAACATCAATTGATTGCTCACCAGATTGCAAAAACATCAACCAAGGCTTATGCAATTGGCCACTAAAAATCTTGCGATTTTGCAATGTATCAGCATCAAAGGTTACCGTTTCATCCAAGTTATTCGCCAATGTAGATTTGTCTTGATAGGTTAAGCCAAAACCATATGGCAGTAGCGGTTCGTAAATCGTATCACCTTTATTTACGACGGCTTGCTCAGAACTTTTTGGCCAGCTGTAAGATAATTTTCCGACAAAGTCGTACTGCACATTACCATCCGCATCGGTCATCAATACTTCAGCAACACCGTTACCTTCTGAACCAGGTAACCAAGCAGCAACAAAAGCATCCGAGGCATTGAGTTCGGCGTTAACCCACAATGGGCGACCACTGATAAACACAGACACAACGGGAATGCCCTGATCTTGCAAAGATTTTAATAAGGCTAAATCGGTTTTTTCACCACTTTGATAATCAAGATTGTTGCGATCGCCATGACCTTCAGCATATGGCTCTTCTCCAATTACCACGATCGCTACATCAGGCTTTTCTTCAAAACGGCCATCAACGGATAACGATACCTTACCGCCCGCAGCAGTAACATGCTCAGATATACCATCATAGATCGAGCTGCCACCAGGAAATTCTTCATTGGAATTATTGGTACCTTGCCACGTAATGGTCCAGCCACCGGACTGTTTGCCAATGTTGTCTGCCGCATCACCTGCTACCAATACGTGTTGGTTTGGCGATAGAGGCAATAGACCATCATTATTCTTCAATAACACTAAAGACTCACGCACCGCTTGACGTGCAACGTCTCTGTGCTCTTTGGCACCAATCAACTCAGTTTTTCCAGAAAATGGACGTTTCGCAGGACTTGGTTTATCAAACAAACCAGCACGCACTTTGACTCGCAAAATACGCTTAACCGCATCGTCAATTCTGGCCATTGATATGTCACCAGCTTCAACTTGGGCGATGGTATTTTCATACAATGGCTTCCACGCATCGGTCGGTACCATGAAGATATCCAATCCAGCATTTACAGCTTGCGGGCAACTTTCATTGCTACAACCTTGCACTTGTCCGTGACCGTTCCAATCACCAACAACAAAGCCATCAAAACCCATCTGCTCTTTTAACACGTCGGTCAAAAGGTATTTATTGCCGTGATTTTTTTTGCCATGCCACGAATTAAACGATGCCATAACCGATTGTGAACCTGCGCTTAAACCACCAACATAACCTTGTGCATGAATATCGAACAGTTGTTGTTCAGACGCCAAATTATCGCCCTGATCATCGCCTTTCTCAGTACCGCCATCACCTAAAAAGTGCTTAACTGTACTAATAACACTTTGATCAGAAAGAAAATCTCCATCAGCACTGCCTTGTAAACCCTTAACGATAGCGGCTGAATACTCACCAACTATTTGAGGATCTTCGGAGTAGCCTTCATAGGTTCGCCCCCAACGGTCATCACGAACCACGGCGACGGTCGGTGCAAACACCCAATCAATGCCGGTCACCATAACTTCCTTTGCCGTTATAGTAGCGATTTGCTCGATAAGCGCGGGGTTATTCGCTGCCCCTAAACCGATGTTATGTGGGAACAAGGTGGCACCAATGACATTATTATGACCATGCACAGCATCAGTACCCCACATGGTTGGAATGGTTGAACCATCTTGCGAGTCATCAATGGCCGCTTGATACATATCTTCGGCAAGTTTTATCCAATCTTGTGGTGTTGCATGCTTATTGTTGTCTGGAAACGCGCCGCCACCGTTAAGGTATGAACCAAAACCGTATTTGCGCATATCTGCAACACTGATATCTCTAATTTCAGGTTGAATCATCTGCGCAACTTTGTGCTGTAAAGTCATTCCTGCCAAGATCTCGTTAACACGTTCTTCGACAGCTTGATTTGGTTTTACAGCAATGTCTAACTTAGGCCATACGACAGACGCATCTTGCGGCGCTTGCGCAGCCATATAGGCTCCGTCATTAGTCGTCTCACTGCACCCGAGGGCGAGCAAACTCGTCGCCAGTCCTAGGGCAATTTTTTTAAGCTTAAAATTCATAGCATCCCTTTTATACGTATTCATTACGCTTGCTTTAATTTAGGTTTTGAACCGACCAAACCATAAAACACGATAAACGCATAACAGATAATCGGTAAGAAAAATGACGTTTGTACGCCGAGCATATCGGCTAACAAACCTTGTGCTAACGGAATAATCGCACCACCAACAATGGCCAAACACAACACCCCAGAACCTTGAGATGTATGACGACCAAGTCCGGTAACCGCTAGCGAGAAAATGGTTGGAAACATGATTGAGTTACATAAGCCGACCAATAAAATAGACCACATTGCCAGTTGCCCATCGCTTACCATAGTGATGGCAATCAGCAAAATGGCAGCGACCGCATTAAAAGCAAGCGCTTTACCGGCCGCTATTTTTTGCATCGCCAGACCACCGATGAAACGACCAACCATGGCGCCGCCCCAGTAATAGGCAATATATTTTGCCGCTTGTGCTTCTGTCTCTAAGCCTGGTATTTGTAACTCATGAAAATAGTTAACAAGGAAACTGCCGATGGCCACTTCGGCACCAACGTAAACAAAGATACCAACCGCACCTAACACCAAGTGTGAATATTGCCAAGCACTGCCCATGCTGCTCGAAGAGCTTTCCTGTGCTTGTTGGTGTTCGATATGAGGTAATTTCAATTTCGCGAATATCGCCGCCAAAATAAGCAGCATAGCGGCAAGTAGAACATATGGCATTTGCACTGCTTCTGCTTGCTGTTGTGCATTGACCATAGCTTCAGCGGTTTCGTTAAGAATAAGGTAGGCACCGAAGAAAGGCGCAACCGTGGTACCCAATGAATTAAACGCTTGGGTTAAAGTAAGACGAGAAGACGCGGTTTCAGGTTTGCCCAAACAACTCACATATGGATTAGCTGAGACTTGCAGCACGGTAATACCTGCTGCCAGTACAAATAACGCGAACAAGAATACCGGATAGCTGTGCATTGACGCCGCAGGATAAAATAACAAACAACCCATCGCAGCGATGATCAGACCGCTGACAATCCCGTATTGATAGCCCAGTTTTTTAACCAGTACACCCGCAGGTAATGAGACAATAAAATACGCACCAAAGAAACAAAATTGAATCAACATAGCTTGCGCATAAGTCAGATCAAAGATGCCTTTCAAATGCGGTATCAAGATATCGTTTAAGCAGGTAATAAAACCCCACATAAAAAATAATGAGGTTAGAGATGTTAACGCAAAACGGTAATTTGCATGACCATTTGTGGTCGATGCATTCGTCGGTTGCTCAGCAGAAACAGGTGCTGTGGCCATAATAAATCCCAACTTATAATTATTCTAATAGCAAGTTACAACAACCAAATCAATGTCAGAATCGCCGTAAAGCAATGATTTATATTGTTGCTGTAACGCTTGGATTGATTTGAAAAAAGCATCAATTACTGAGCGCTACACTCAGCAATCGATGTTCATTAGCTAGTGACGATTATTCAACCGCAACTAATGACCAGTTATCTAGAATGACTCCTGTTGTACCGTAGGTATTAGCGCCTGAACGGAACAACAAGTAATGGGTACCGGCTTCTGTGATCTCAAATTGACCAGGGTTATCACTGCCATCACAACCAGACGCAGTAGCGGCGCCGGTATACGTTATAGCATCTGGACAATCCCACGAGTTATAAGCAACAAGCACTTGTTGATCGCCATTGTATTCACTGTGATCTTCAGGTTGCGTGGTACCAATATAGACTTCACCCCATAGCTCGTTGATATCGGCATAGGACATGTCCATGTCAAACTGATAGGTACCTGGTTGCAAATCAACAACCGTATACATACCCATGTGCTTAGTCCAAGGACCAGCAACAGTTTCACCGAACGTGGCGACACCATCGGCGATGGTGACCACACCATTACCATCGACATCTTCACCCCATTGGCTTACAACTGTCCAACCACTGTCATCTTCAAATGAACCGTTGGTAATCAAGTTTGTTGCTACCGGCGGCTCAGTAACCGGAGGATTGACTTGCTTTACTGTCCAGTTATCCAAAGTCACACCGGTTGTACCATAAGTATTGGCACCCGATCTAAACAGTAAGTAGTAGGTGCCCGCTTCAGTTATTTCAAAGCGACCTGGGTTTTCATTTAAGTCACAACCAGATTCTGTTGCCAGACCTGTATAGGTGATCACATCAGGACAATCCCAAGAGTTATAGGCTTTGATTACTTGCTGATCACCATTGTACTCACTATGATCTAGCGGTTGCATGCTACCTATGTATACTTCACCCCATAGTTCATTGATATTTTCATAAGACATGTCCATATCAAATTGGTAGGTGCCTGGTTGCAGCTCAATAGTTGTATAAAGACCCATATGCTTAGTCCAAGGACCGGCTACGGTTTCAGTAAACGAAGCAACACCATCAGCAACGGTTACAACGCCATTACCATCAACATCTTCCCCCCATTGACTAACGACCGTCCAACCAGTGGCATCGTCAAACGCACCATTGGTTAGTAGGTTGTCACCAAGTACAACTTCGCCTTGCTCTTCACATTCACTGGCATCAACCAAGTTAAATTCAAACCAGTTTACATTTTGTGCACCACCAATCGCATCAAAGCGCATGGTTTGCATACCACCGTTAAGCTCTATTGCATTGCTTAAGGTGATCCAACTTTGCCAGCCACCTGTAGGTGGAATGGTTACCGTATCTTTGACCACACCTTCAAAGCTTAAAGTGAACCCTTCACTGCCGCTTTCAGTCGCAACTCGATAATCAGCGATGTAACAACCGGCTTCTGGGATTTCAACGCTATATTCCATCCAATCGCCTGGATCGATGTAACCAACGTTTTGGTTACCATCAACATCTTGGGTGGTTTCTAGCACAACTTCGCCATCAGGCAGTTCAATTACGCTGGTCCACTCTTCCGCTTCAACACGAACGTCGGCAGGCTCTTCGGGTGCCCATTGACAACCTTCGCCAAATTCAGTGCTACCTTCACCACCGACTTGAATATCCATGTTCATCAAGTTAAAACCACCGCCACTCACGACGCGCAGCTTTTGCACACCGGCTTCTAATGTGACTTCAACGTCGATGTCTTGCCAGATATCCCACCAACCTGTATTAGGAGTGGCTACGGTACCGGTCAAATCAACACAATTTGACTCAAGATTGAATAAGCCGCCTGTCGCTGATGCTGTACGCAGAGTGACAATGTAGTTACCAGCTTGGGCAACATCGATGGTGTATTCCATCCACTCTTCGTCCTCGAAGAATCCAACTGCTGTATAACCTTCGTTAGTCGCTTCGACATCAACTGCTTCTTCAAAACGGTATGCATCACCCAAGTTCACAGCACTGCTATCGTGGTATGCAACACCTTCGCCGCCAAAGTCATAATCAGCAGCCCATAAGCGACCGTTCGGTGCATCCATGTTATATGGATGTGCGCCTGCGCCGTTGGTTGGCACAGGTAAAGCTTGCCCATAGAAAGGTCCCGGTGGGTTATCACTAGGCTCATCCAACATAGGTAATGGAGCATCGGCTGCCTCGGTTACCACTAAAAAGGTATTGCCACCGTTTAGCATTGCACCATCGCCAGCGGAACCAATATAACCCGTATGAGCATCGTCACCATCGCTGATCAAGCCAACCAAGTGACCAGAGCCTGCCCAAGGTCTAAGCGCAATATCCCCGCTAGGCAGTTCAAGCCATTTAAGTTTTTCTGTACTGCCAATTTCATCGGCGGTTGCCGTCATTGGCGTGCCAAAATCAGCAACCGTTAAGTATTTACCGTTGGCAGCTTTAAGCGCGATATGACCATCGTCACCGGCATCAACGACAACAAAAGTGTCTTGCCCTTCGCCATCAAAACTGTGATCTGACACCATTAAGTTGCCGCTCTCATCGACACTTAAAAAGGCATGACCGGCACGGTTATATAAGCCGATTTCTTCACCAAATGGCACCGTTGGCGTACCCGCTGAAGGCCAAGTTGCAACACCACTATCAGGGCGCCACACTGTGCCAAAACTGTCTAAGCTGTATTTAATGTGGCCAAGGTCAAGGTTATTTGCACCTAACCATTCAAATTGCATCCAGCCAATATGGTGACTTTCGAATGCTTCGTTATAGCCATTCTTGGTATCACCTGGCCAAAATTCAGTATTTACCAATGCTGGGTAATCAGTACTGCCTTTAAATGCGGCAATCGTCGATTCAACACCTGGTAGGTCCCAATAGGCATGAAAAGCAAACGCGGCATTGTCCCAAATGTCAGGAAACTGCTCTTTTAAACTATCAGCACCGGCAATGGCTTCAGAGCCACCATAGAAAGACATAAATGAGCCAAGTAGAATCATGGTATCTGGCGCAACGGTACGAATTGCTTCATACATTTGTGCTTGTCTTTGCCAATCTTCTTCAGTCCAGTTTTCATTAATTAATGAAACAGGTTCGTTGTGAGCTTCATAAATAACATGGGTTTCATCTTTATACTTAGCACCGTATAGATTCCAAAATGCCAAAGATTTTTCCATGCTATGGATAGCACCATTTTCACCATTGTTACCAATGGTGATAATCAAATACATTTTTGCCTGACGTGTCAGCTCAACAAGCTCATCCGCCAGTGTTTCATTAACACCAACAGCATCAGGGTTTTGTTCTGCATCACCTTCTAGGTAGACATGTAACGTATTAAAACCGTAGTCATGTACTAACGATTCTAATTGCTCAATTGTCGGTATGGTTTTAGCTTGCTCGGCGTTATATGGGTCTCCGCCATCTAACGATAAACTGACACCACGTAAGCTGGTGTTCATATCCGTTTGGATAACGTTATAACCTAGAGATGTGTCAATATGAGGACGGTCACGTACCTCGATATCCGCCAATGCTAAATCGGGAATTTCCGGTTCCGGCTGAGATGAGTCATCTGGTTGTTGCGTCGTTGTATCTGGGGCACTTACTGCACTTTCGATACCATCGTTATCGCTATCGACACCGAAACACCCTGATAGAGTGACTATGGTGGCACCTAACAAGGCTGATTTAATTATTCGAGCCAGTTTATTGCCAGCCAGATTAATATCGTTACTTGCCATTGAACTTTCCTCTTTATTGTTATTGGAAACCTTAGGTCAAGTTTATTGACTGATATAAGCCAAAATTGCCAACTTGTGTTTCTCTTTAAATTCGAAAATATCGCTGATAATGCAATGTCACCTAAATCCTATTAAGCCGTCGTCCTGATAACGTATTCGAACCAAGATTTTCTGACATTTCGATAGTTTGACTAAAAATACATAACCTGAACTTCGCTACAAACCCTATAAAATAAAGGATAGGCGCAATCCTCCGGAGTTCGTTATGGATAAGATAAAAAGAGTAAAAATCGATATAAATTGACGTCAAAGACAGACATTGATGGGGTAAATGAGGCGTATAAATATTACCAAGCAAGGGAAATGAACAACAGGCATAACACATAACTGAGCAGCCTGACAAAGGGAACCAAATCCAGGAACAAAGTCAGGCTGTTTTTAACGTCCTTACAGCGTGTTTATGCTGCAAGCAATTCACTCTAAGCTGTTTATCCAGCGCTCTAACACTGCCATGTATTCACTGTCTTCTAGTAATCGTCCTAATGGCGGCATACGGTCACTTGCGTTGGAACTTTTATCACGAATATACATAATTGAATTATTGATATTGCCAGGGTCTACAACCTTTGGGTCGACCAAGCCATAGTCAGCAAAATAATCGCGCTGGTTTGCTAACTCGCCATCAATAACACCTTGATCCGCCAATGGCGTTTCGTATCTTCCATCCCATAAAGCGGCAATGCCTTGTGGCCCATGGCAAGATGCGCAGTTAATATCCCAATATGATCTCACTCTGTGGGTTAACGTTTTGCTTTCATCATTTATGTGGGCATGGGCGGGAAAGGCAGAAATGTCAGCCTCATTAAGAGCCGCCGTAAAGAGACCAAGATGATTGAGCGTGCGCAATTGATTATCACTGATATCTGACGGGTATTGATAATTGCTATTTAGCGATGCGGTTTTTACGCCCAATACATTCTCGGCATCATCATTGTGACAATTAAGACAGTCGCTAGGGCTAGGATACATCCAGGTTTGCGTCCAATCTCCATCACTCGAATGGATGGTAAATTGTTGTGAGTTGCCGCTAGTTAGCAAGTCCGCATCTGAATTATCTTCTCGCCATTGGTAGGTAACACCATAGACCTTTTGCTGTTCGCCAATAACCAATAAGCGAGTCTCCAAGCGGCGCACTGCGCTTGCATCCTGCTCGCGTGTTGGCAACGAAAAATGTTTAACAAACACAGTGCCTGCTGGCCATTGCCACTTGCCTTGCTGTTGCCACTGCACTTTTTCACCTGATGGCACACTAACCCAACGTTGCTTTACCGCTCTATCAGACCAAAGTGGCGCTATAGGCGCAAATGGAATCAAACTGCTGCTTGGCGTTAAGTTGGCCACGTCACTAAAGGCACCTGTTTGCGACAGCAGTGCCGGCACATTACTCAAATCAACGGCAGCACGTTTTGGCATGTCCAAATAGGCCTTAGCATTAGGTCGACACGCTATGGCGTAGCTGAAATCTGGATTACATACTTCCGCCTTATTAATGATAAAGGTTTCGCTTAAATCGACAGACTCTCGATTGGCAATAAGCGCACCGGTTGCACCATCATCGACAGCAACAAACAGCCCGTTAATAGCCGCTTTTAATGCAAACGAACCATCGTCATTTTCAACCAAGGTAAACCATTCGTGTTCACTAACCGAAGAGGCGCTCGCTGCAAGACGACCATCAGGCAATACCGTGACATAGTTGCCTGTTGCTGATGATTGCAAGGCAACGAAGCCATTGCCAGCATCAACCAAAATAAAGGTTTCTGCTTCGGCAGCAGTCTCTTGTGTTGCGCTTAGTTGGCCATCGACGTTGGTGACATATTGGCCATTTACCGCGGCAATAAAGGTAACCGCATCGCCAGCAACAAAACGACTGACAGGGATGACTTTAATGCCACTGACCATAGGGTTTTCGATGACCGGAATAAATTGTAAATCAAGGCTGCCATCACTCACTGTGACGGTGGAAACGACTTGATAGGCACTGGCAGCGCCGACGGTGGCAAAGACATCCAACTGCGAGATAATTTGGCTATTCTCGGCATCAACATTAAACACCCGTAAGCCAGCATTGTTAAAATAGGTTTCTGCAAATTCTAACGTCAGCTGATAATCACCATTATCAATTGGCAAATGATATGAAAAGCCACCTTCTTGCCAATGGTGAGACTGGTAAATGCGATCATTATCGGTACCCGAAATCGCTAAAGACGAGCCACTACCGTGACCGCCACTGAAAAAATCATCGGCTTGATAAAAGGTACCATCGGCAGCATTGACCGCCGCGCCACCGGCATTTATGGCATAGGTGTTTTCGGCACTGTCTGTGCTACCAGCATTATTAGGTGTGTATTTCACTTCCACCAACAAGCCAGCATCATTAGGCTTACCGCAGCAATTTCCGCCAAATGAAATTAAATACAATCGATTATTATGCGGTGAAATGACACCATCGATGATGCCAGCCATTACGGAAGTATCAAGCCAGCGTCGTAACGTTGGCTCACTTTGTTCAACGGACGCTTCAAACATCTCATCATTATTAAAGTTCCAATAGATAAGACGACCATCGAAATAACTCGGTAATTTATACTCATCTTCAACACTGTTATCCCAACGATAAACACCTGCCACCATCAAGGCACGATGGCTCATGGTGACCCAAGCGGGTTTGGCATTAGGTAAGTTGCTGGCACCCGTATTGTTAGGTGAGTCGTTAATAACATTACTGGCATCAAATGCAGCACCACTTACCGATGTGGCAAAGTCATAATCTCGATAAGCTTCGTTGTTACCGGAAAAATAGGGCCAGCCAAAGTTGCCGGCACTGTCGGTAATGTTTAACTCATCATAACCCGCAGGACCACGGCTTGCATTAGAGCCACCTGCATCAGGGCCTATTTCACCCCAAAGTAAATTGTCGTTGCTCGGATCAATGGCGATACGAAAGGGATTGCGATGACCCATGGTGTAAATTTCCGCTCGATGCTGCTCATCTTGGGCGAATAAATTCCCTGCGGGAATGGTGTAGCCATCAGCGGTAGGCTTAATGCGTAATATTTTACCGCGCAAATCGTTGCTGTTAGATGAAGATTTCTGCGCATCCCAGGCACTGCGTCCAGGGCGCTCATCAATAGGGGTATAACCGTCTGACGCAAAGGGGTTGGTATTATCACCCACGGCAATATATAAATTGCCCTCGCTATCAAAGTCCATCGACCCTGCTACATGGCAACACTCATCAATTTGCACAGCAAAGCTCAACAAAATTTGCTCGGCAGCTAAGTCTAGGGTGTTATCGGTTTTTATGGGGATGCGAGATACATTATGCTGAGCCAAGCTGGTATCGGTATAGTGAAAGTAGCCAAAACGATTGCTGCTAAAATCAGGGTCGAGGGCAAAACCAATCAAGCCGCCTTCATGGGAAGCATTTACATTAAGTACGGATTTTTCTGCTAATTCACCATCTTCCATGGCATAAAACTGACCTTCACGACCAATAATATAAATATCACCCGCGGCTGAGATATCCAACTCCATCGGTTGGTTGATAGAGCTGGCCAATACGGTATTGGTAAAGTCGGCATCACTTGGCGCCGCCCCATTCCATACCGGCGTACCAGCAGCTAATTGTCCCGCCCACATCATAGCGCCTGCGATATGATCGATAAAATCTTGCTGTTGATAGGTTTGCTGAGTATGACCTAAGCCAGTGTAAAATGATCGGCCTTCGCCTACCAGATGATACCAAGTAATAGGATGATCATCCCCCATGGCACCATTACCTGGTTCATAGCTGGTCTCATCGAGAGCCATCAATACATTTACATTCGCTCTCGGATTTTGCTGAAAGTTATACCACTCATCGGTATGGGTCCAGTTTTCAGCAAGATGCTCTGTCGCCGGATGTTGATCATCTTCAATGTTTAAAGTGGCTGATTGTACATGCGGATGAGCACTAAAATAAGCTCCAACCAAATCGCCATACCAAGACCAAGAGTATTCAGTATCACTAGCGGCATGAATACCTAAGTAACCACCGCCCGATTCAACAAAGTCCTTAAAAGCTTGTTGCTGGTCACTGTTCAACACATCACCGGTGGTGTTAAGCCATATAACTAGCGAATAGCCCGTTAAATTGCTGCTATTAAAATCATTACTGTCTTCGCTGAAAGTGATTTGCCAACCCATATTATCGGCGATATTGGTCAACATAGTTTGCCCAGCAGATATCGATTCATGTCGATAGCCAGCGGTTTTGCTGAACACCAATATCGGTTTATTAGCCTTGGCATCAGGTTCTGGTTGCGGGTCTGAATCGTCACCATCGCCTGAGCCATCGTCAGAATTATCACCTGAATCATCCGGGTCGGGCTGCGGATTGACGATCGGATCCGTGTCGTCGCTACCCCCCCCTCCACCACAGGCACTTATCATTAAAATTGATAATGAAAAAAGCAGATACTTTAATAGTGACTTCATCATGTTAATGTCTTCTTATTGTTAACAACCTACCATGCATTAATTTTTGCATGAATATCAATTAATATATACAACTCGAGCAAGTGTCTAAAAAACCACCACTTAGTTAAGCTATATAAATGACAAAGCCGCTGACAATAGCGGCTTTGTTATTTTGTGCTTAGCAAATGTGCTTAGAACACATAGCGCGCACCAAAGTTATAGCGAGTATGACCCACCGAGTACTCACGTACTTGATACTTCGAACGACCATGTATTCGCTGGTCTTCTTCGGTCAAGTTAATGCCTTCAACAAATACCGAAAAGTGTTCATTGATATCGTAACTGATGTTGGCATCCCACTGATAATACTCTTCAACAAAGCGCGGATCGCGACCTGCAGATTGCAAGTAATCATCACGCCAGTTATAAGCAACACGCACCTGGAAGCCGTATTTCTCATAGAACGCGACTAAGTTAGCGGTATCACTCATACCAGGCACAACCCATTGGTCTTCGTTTTTATTGATATCGTACTCAAGATCACCTTCAACAATAGTGAAGTTTGCTTGTACACCAAAACCGGTGTCACCAAAGGTGTGTTGTATCGCAATTTCCCAACCATCTACTGTGGTTTCGTTTTGGTTAATTGGAATATTCACATCAAACGTCGCCACAGGATCGGTAGGTAAGCCGGTTACCACAACTTCAATTTCATCACCTTCGCCGGTCACTTCAACATTCGCTTCATCAGCAAAGTGTTCAGCAAAATAGGCGTTCACATCTTCAGGTGTGTATTCAAAGAATGGGTCACCACCGGTTATATCCTCGATAGCTTGATTGTACAGGTCGCCTTCAATCGGCGTCGTTAAGTTGCCAAATAATGGCTGATCTTCAAATGTTTTAGTAACAATGAAGTTCTCCACATCTTTGGTCCAGTAACCTACCGACATATAACTCGCTTCATCGAAGTACCACTCAAATGAAAAGTCTAAGTTGGTAGATTCCATTGGCAAGAGTTGTGGGTTACCACGACGACCACCGCCACCACCTGAACCAAACCAATCGATAAACAAGGCACCCTTAATGTCGTTATACGTTGGGCGACTGATCGTTTGGCTATAAGAGGCTCGGATTATGACATTTTCAACAACTTCATAATCAATATCGATGCTAGGTAACCACATATCGTAGTCACCTTTGATTTCAGAGAAACCTTGAACTGAGCTGCCATCTGCATTGGTTTGCTTATAAAGGTCAAAACCGTTGCTAAATACACTCCATTCAATGCGATCGTATAATGGTACTAACGCTTTTGAGTGAACTTCGGTATCTTCATAGCGAATACCGACGAAGATATTAAGCGGCATCTCAAACAGTTCCATTTCATAATGGCCCTGTATGTAGAAAGAGTTTGATTCTTCGCTCGTTGTTTCATCAACGTCAAAATTATAAGTTGGACAGAAGTTGGTCAAACATGGACCGCCATTTCCTTCAACACTGCCATGGTAACCGGATTTTAACAGCTGCTCACCACGTTCAATAAGCGCATCAAAATCCCATGTAACATAATCGGTGGTCATGCGCGGATCGTTACTGCCTTCAATGCCATCAAAAACGCCATCGATTGATTCGATACTGAGTAAGTCGGCAATATCTCCTGGTTCACCTAAACCACTCCAAGCATTTCGCGGTACCCAAGCGGTACGACCGGCGTTGTCCACTTCGACACGGGCGGCACCAATTTCAATGGTTAAGCCATTATCAAATACGTATTCACCGCTAATTTGCAGTTGTTCTACGTCCATTTGGTTATCAATAGAGCCAAAGCCACTACCTGATAACTGCATGTCATTTACGTCCAGTTCATCGACGCGGATAATTTGGTTGTTAGAATTACGCTCACCTAATTCAATATCCAGAATCGGCATTCCATCGGCACTAAAATAACCATCGGTCGTGATTCGGTTAAGTGACGCTACGGCAACAAAACCACTTGAACCATATTTACTGTTTGGCTTTTGCTCACCACGAGAGTCATGGTAATCAGCGATAACCTTTAGACTATCGTTAGGTGTCCATTCAAAATTAACACCTAAAGAGTTGTTTTCATCTACAGTCGCGAAGCGGCCAACACCTTGAATTCGATCGACAGCACAGCCAACCACAGAATAACGCGTTGGCGAGTAGATATTGCCTTCTTTAACCCATTCCGATTCACGGGTACTACAAGACGGCTCAAACCAGGCTGATAAATCTTTATGTTCCGTGTCAATTTCGTTTTCAGCGTAGGTATAGTCAATGGTTGCTACCAAGCTATCAATAGGTTTCCATTGCATGGTTAATTGAGCATTAACACGCTCACGATGAAAGTCATCCAAGTTGTATTGAATATTGGTTGGCACGGCATAAATACCGTCTACGGTTTCAGTTGGGAAGCCGATAGCTTTTGGATCACCAACAAATATCGTACCCCACTCATTATCTGGGTGTGGTTCACCAAATTCCAATTCATAGGCTTCAACTTCAGCTTGGCTGACGAAGTTGCGACTCATAAAGTCTTGTGTGGTTGCTGATTGCCAGCCACCGTCACGCTCTTGATAACTAAATGACAGACCAATACCGAAAGTATCATCGGCAAAGGTGTCACTAAATAACGCCGCAAATTCTGGTGTTACATCGTTACCTTCTCGTGTACCTTTGTCGTGCACACCTTTTGCACTAAAAGCCGCTTGTAAGCCTGGTCTTTGCAGTGGTTTGCTGGTGACAACATTGACCACCGCACCAATACCACCAGTCGGAACATTGGCTCGACCTGATTTGTAAACTTCAACCGCTGAAATACCTTCAGACGCGATATTACTAAAGTCGAATGAACGGCCACCTGTGGTCGGCATTTGACGACCATTAAAGGTCACCAAGTTGAAATCTGGACCAAAACCACGAACGGTAATCTCTGAACCTTCACCGCGATCCCTTTCGATAGCAATACCGGTAATACGTTGCAATGATTCTGCTAAGTTGGTGTCAGGGAATTTACCGATATCTTCAGCGGATATACCGTCTACAATACCTTTTGCTTCCCTTTTTAAATCCATCGAGCGTAAGAAGACACCTTTGATACCAGTGACTTCAATGACTTCCATTTGCTCCGCTTCATCATATTCTTGTTCGTTGTCAGAGGTTGCGTCTTGAGCATAAGCACTGGTCGCTAGAACCGTCGCGATACTCATCGCCAGAGCACTTTGCTTAAATTTTTTATTATACATAATCGTTAACCCTAAATATGCGAGTTACCTCCTAGGTCGTCGGCTCACCGCTACTACAAAACGATGAACCGACATAGGAGATACTGGTGCTTAGTTTGTTATTTTTATCCAGTTGAGATTGATTGCGCCGCCAACAAAATCAAGGCGAAGAGTTTGCTCTCCAGCAACCAAATCTACCGCTGCAGTTTGAGATACCCAGTTTTGCCAGCCGCCGGTATCGGCAACTTCTTGTGTATCTACTACAACACCACCAATTGAGGTTTCAAAGCCATCGCTACCACCCTGACTGGCTAGTCGATATGTAATAAAATAGGTACCGTCAGCAGGGATATTTACGGTGTACTCCAAGAAGTCACCGCCATCAATCCAACCAACATTTTGTCCGCCACCTTCGTCTGCCGTATCTTCGGTAGCGACGTCACCCGCGGCTTCCCAATTTTCGGCTTCAACTAAGATCTCAAATGGTGGCGCGAATAGCTCAAACCAGTTGATGTTGATAGCACCGCCGACAAAGTCGAATCGAGCAATATGCTCGCCTGCAGTCAAATTAAATTCAGCAGACGATTGAGTTGCCCAGTTTTGCCAGCCACCGGTATCGGCAACTTCTTGTGTATCAACCACAACGCCATCAATTGAGAATTCAAAACCGTCACTACCACCTTGGCTGGCAAGACGGTAATCAACATAGTAAGTACCTTCGCCAGGGGCGGTTATGGTGTATTCAAGGAAATCGCCAGCATCAATCCAGCCAACGTTTTGACCACCGTCTTCATCTTGAGTATCTTCGGTCGCGACATCACCCGCGGCATCCCAATTTTCGGCTTCGTAGCGAATACCTGCTGGGCCCGTAGATTCAACTTCTTGTTCTGCTAGAGGAGCTTGGAAACAACTTTCGTTTGAAACACAGCTAACTTGAACGTTATCAAGTTGGAAATGTACTCCACCGTGAAATTCAATTACGAGTAAGGCACCAATATTAGCAGTGTCTAATGGCAGAGGGTCACCTTCGCCAACACCAGGGATCCAAGTTAACCAGTTTGGCGCAAGAAAGGGGCTCGCAACAAAGTCACTTACTGGGATTTCATAGGTTACCCAGGTATCAAGCGCTAAGTCGGCAACATTCCAGACAAACATGCCCATATAAGGCCAGCCTGTCTCCATGCGAATATCTAGGGTTTCGGTCGTGGTATTGGCGCTATCGATGTATAAATCAAAGCTTAATACCGCATTGTGACCAACCAATTCGACACCTGGTGTCAGAATACCTATATTGGCATCACCTTCAGGATGGCTAACATCGATAACAAGATTGTGCTCGCCTTCTGTTTCAACCATCTCGATTGTCGGCGAGTTAAAGTTACCAATTGATAATTCAGTAACAACGTCGGTGTGGTGCCATATAAGCGCTTCCAAGTCTGATACTTTGACGTCTTTTTTATCATAGAAACCGTCATTAAAAATCTCGGTTACAACTGTTTCAACAGACTCAATTCGATCGGACGCTGCTTTGCTGATTGCCGATTTAACATTAGACGCACAGTTTTCAACACTGGCTTCTACACTTGGGTCACAAGACCAAACCTTGACGTAATCAACCAGTAATTGCGCATCGCTTTCAGCGGCTGCATCAAGTTTTAAAACAACCTGAAGTTCTTGGTTGAAAGGACCGTCGTTGTCAACGACAACATCTTCACCGGCCATATTGTATGCCCAGGTGTTTAATGGATTAACCGTGTGAACGTGAACGCCATTGATGTACCAACGAATTTGGTTCTCGTCCCATTCGATGGCGTAATTTTGAAAATCTTCTTTGGCAGCAGAAACACTGTCACCGTTAAACTCAACACCGCTGGTTAAGCCAAGACCATAATGAGCACCGGCGATAAAGCCGTTGCCGTGACTCTTCAATGCCGTTAATGCATTGTAGCCATCATACATATCATTGATTGGCATTAAGCCGAATACCGACATGGCATCAGTGCCTTCTGGCACCATGATGCTGGCTTCAACACGACCAGATGAAATACCGGCAATGGATTTAAGTGACGACGGCATATCTTGTTGTGCTGCTATTGCTAGCTGGCCATCAGCCATGCTGGTGTTTTCACCTGCCCAAACACTATCATCTAATGCTTCGCCATCAAACTCATCTGCCCAAACCAAATTCCAGCCATACTCAGCTAGCGTTTCAAAATCACTCTCAATAAGGAAAGTAAGCTGGGCGCTATCGGTTTCGCCAGTGCCTTCTTGAGTTACCGTATAGGTAATGCTGTCTTCACCACTAAAATCAGGATTTGCTGTATAAACAAATGTACCGTCACTGTTAAATTCCAGGACACCATTTGCCATCGCCGCACCTTCTGGCACTGCAAAGCTAAGTCCGTCACCTAGATCGTTCCTGCTGACATCCCCTGTAACCGGATCACCATCTTCTTTACCCTCAAAGATGTCGCCCACAGCAAACAATGTGCGTTCTACATTATCATCTGCATCCCCATCTCCACATGCCGTAAGAGACAACAAAGCTGTCACCGACAATGTGAGAAAAATTTGGTTTTTTCTCATTGTAAACCCCATGTTTTACATTACTGGTATTGTTTTCTGAATTTCATCTCTGCGAGGCAAGTTGCGCTGTCAGAGGTCTCCAGTTTTAGTTATTTACACTTCATTGGTTGGCATCAAATTAGCAAAAAGAAGTGCATGAGAAAGTTTTTATAACAGCAGTACAATGATGTCGTCCGATTGAACGATTCGAACAAAAAAACAGACAAAAGTGAAAGTTCGAGTAAGTGAAATTATCACGAACATCAGGCGAGTAAAGGGCTTGATAGATTTTTGAAATAATCAGTAAATATTAACAATAGATAAAAAAGTTGATCTTCGGATAAAGATTCAAATGATAGTGACGATATATCAACTCCAACTTCAGCTACTGATGGTTCTGGAAATGTTCATAATTTTAGGCAACAACTAATAAATACCATTAGTCCTGAAGAGGCTTGGGGGGGTATAACAAATTTACTGTCATTTTGTGGGCCAACAGGAAGAGCCATATGAAAGGCTCATATACGCTAAAGAAGTTGATATGTGGCATGGTCACTCACATTTTTTAGAAATAATCGAAGCAAATAAAATTGAAGTAACCTAGGTAGATTTGAACGTTAACTCATGCCGCTTGTTTGTAAAATTTGTTCGTTCAATTTATGTCTTGCCAACTTGTGTATTGACAATTTAGTTCGCCCGTAGACCTTAAACTAAATGCCTCTAAAATACATTCAAAATACTTAAATGTTGCCTTGGGTTAAACACCTCGGTTGTTGGCTGCGAATTGATTGGTTCAGAAATTTCGCAGCCGTTTCCCACCCAAGAGCACCTAACGAAATCAGTTTCAAATATGTATGCCAATTCATCGCCAGCCAATTGAGCAAAAGCGCTTTCACCAGGTAATACACCCAAGCGGCTAGCCCAGCTTCGAGGTGACTTGACCATGCTCTTTAAAGAAAACCGCCCTAGGCCATCAAGACCTAGGACGGTTAATATATCAAAGACCCGTTATCCTGTTAATCGCAAAGCCGCTTCTCTAAAGTGAACAGCATTGCGCGACAAGCGGGCTTTTTCAATGAAGCGGTTAAGGCTTATGGGCAGACATTGCTGCTAGCTTGAACGTCAAATGGCAGGCCCGCGTTTACATCACTGACACAGAAATTCACGCTTACTCCTCCAGACGCTGGTGAACTGGTCTGGAAAACGGCAACACCATTGTTATCCGTAACAGCTACGTCTGATTCGTTCCAGGTCCCTGAGAAGTTGCCATTAACCGTTGCACCAGCAACAGGTTGACCGAGATTATCCAAAATAGTGACGTTGGCAATTCCGTATTTTTGACCTCTTCCAGCACCTTGGGTTGTGGTAGTGACACTGCTAACCACAACCGATGTTGCTTCGCCGCCGCCCGCCGTTACTGTGACCGAAGACTGAGTTTCATTGGTTGCACTCAAATTATCGGTTACGGTTAGTGTAACCGTGTAAGTCCCAGCCTGAGCAAATGTGTGACTAACATTTTCACCAGAGCCAATATTGCCATCACCAAAGTCCCAGTCCCAGGAGGTTAAAGAACCATCGATATCAGTACTGCCGCTGCCATCAAATGTACAACTTAGATCTGTACAGTTAAATGAAAACTCTGCAGTAGGAGGGTTGTTCGATGTGCCTCCGCCAGCTCCAAGAATTTCAATATCGTCAAACGTGTAGGTATCTGACGTGAAATTGCCTGGATCAGGCATAAGCAGGAAGGAATCAACGGCAGAGTCTGATGTCGCGCCATCTATGCGACTAGCCAACTGGAACCGCAAGGTTTGCCAGCCGTTCGCATGCTCAATGAAAGAATTAAAGCTACTATGGCGGCCATTAGGATAGTTATCTGGCGTGGCAACGCTTCTATCTTCAAGTTGAA
This sequence comes from Thalassotalea sp. Y01, assembly GCF_012932945.1. Taxonomy (NCBI): domain Bacteria; kingdom Pseudomonadati; phylum Pseudomonadota; class Gammaproteobacteria; order Alteromonadales; family Colwelliaceae; genus Thalassotalea; species Thalassotalea sp. Y01. The sequence goes on along the minus strand of NZ_JABBXG010000007.1, from coordinate 42,250 downwards.
TCAATATCTCTTTACCAACCATCGTAGGATCTGAATTATTAACCTTTAATTCGAATGCTTTATCACCGGAAATGAATGGACCTGCGTCAGCAATCGCGCTGGTATTGTAAAGCACTACATCCCATTGAAATTCGGCATTTCGAGTGTAAGTTAGTACACCATTGCTGGCATCATAAATACCATCACTCTGAGCCAGGGTCATGTTGCTGGTGCCATCAAAATTTTCCAGTATTGTTTCGCTGGTTAAGTTTTTACCTACATAAATATTGGTCGATACCTCACAACCCGCTGTGGTTGCGGTAAGGGTTTGCACAGTTGAAGCACTAGCTGTATCCCAGGTGATATCTACGGTTGAACCCGATCCTGAAACCGTCCCCCCGGTGACACTCCAGGTTGTAGTAGAGCCGGCATTAATGACAGAGTAAGACTCTGTTGAACCTGGCGCTGGTAAATGATTCCCCTGTAGATTCGGTTGAGGTCCGGCGTAGATTCTCACATAATCGACCTGCAGAGTTTGCGGCAACGCAGAATCGTCAACGGTACCTCCCCAGGTTCCACCAACCGCTAGATTAAGCAATAAATGAAAGTTATTGCGGCCGTCAAAAGGCCAGTCTTCTGGTGCCACATCGGCGAGTGTTTTTACTGAATACAGAAGATTATCGACATACCATCTGATCTCTTCGGCTTCCCACTCGATGGCGTAAGTATGAAAATCATCAGACCATTTACCTGGTTGCATAAGAATACTGCCACCTTGGTGCGCATTGTCTGGCCAGGGCTGACCATAGTGAATAGTGCCGTAGGCGGTATTTGCACTTTGTCCTACAGATTCAAAGATATCAATCTCGCCGCTCGTAGGCCAACCCACCGCTGGATCAGTCGGTAGCATCCAAAAAGCAGGCCACATCCCATGTCCGTCAGGGATCTTCATTCTCGCCTCAAATCGGCCGAACGCCCATTCGCCGCCATTCGGCATATTCGCTGTTCGAATTCTTCCCGATGTGTATTGTGAGCCGCGAATTCGTTCTTTCCGGGCTTCTATAGTCATAACGCCATTTGCCAACGTAATGTTATCAGCCTGATAGCTTTGCAGTTCTTCGTTACCCCATCCGCAAAGTCCGGCACCCTGGTCACAGCCATCACCGAGCATAATTTCCCAGGCAGAAGTATCTAGGCTAGCCTGATCAAAATTATCCTCAAAAACAGGAATCTGACATTGTTGTGCTGAAACGTTAAAACTTAAGCCAATGAGTATCGCTGCACTCGATAACAGTGTTGATTTTATCATTGGTTTTTTTCGGTATTTCATAATGAACACTCTCTTTCTTTTTGTTTCGATAAGCCTTCAACCCTGTACTGCTAAATTAAATCAATATTAATTACAGCGATTTCCGGCCTCCCCAAAACAATATTGGGAGGCTTTTAGCAATTAGTCGTTCGGATTTGAGTCTTTTGTTAATCAATGAGAGGTTTTAAGGTTCGAATAATAGATCTTTATACCGAACCTTATTGTAAATAAAGGGCTGCAAAGGTGTTTTACTTAGCCAAGGCTTTGCTCGGTAAGACTTATATTTTCAAGTGCTAGATTGGTATGAGAAGTTAGGATATTATCGAAAGAGCATACTAAATATAAATATGAAAAGCAGATACTGATATCAGGTCTGCGAAGATGGGTTGATGAGTACAATAATATTTAATCTACACGACCTTATTTTGGCTGCAACCGCGTTGCTTTGCATCTTGGCCAGCGTGTTTTTATTTGCCTTTCACAAGCACCGCTCATCGAGTTTCCTGTTACTCGCTTTGTTTTTGTTAAGTCATGGGCTGATCGCTATCCATGAGTTAACTTACTACGGGATTCAGTTCCGTTATACGGTATTGGAAACGTCACCTAATTTATTTTTTATTGGCAGCTTTGCGTACGTATTTGATGCGCTACTTTTCTATTGGTACGTAACCGCACGAACGGGCAATAGGTTTTCCTTTGCTCAGTTAGATTATCGCCATTTCCTGCCATTTTTCATTTACCTTGTATACATGTTGTCGGCTTTTTACCTACTAGATGATTTAGAAAAGACACGATTAGTACATACCTGGAAATTAACGGAAAGTTGGCATTACGTTTATTCTGAAGCCGCCATTAAAATGCTTCGTTTGATTTATCTGCTGGCTGCGTGGACTTTATTCAGTCGCTATTTGTATTCATCTTCTGTTTCTCAGGAAAAACGTGCAGAAGCTATTTTCTTAAAATGGCTGATATTGATTTTTGCGGTGATCACATTTGCAGAAGTGGTTTTAAGCAGTGTAAAGGTTATTGATTTATATGTTCCTATCGATAGCAGTGTGTTGAGTTTTATCGGTGTTAGTGGCTATTACCTTACCTTCCTGTTTGTCGTAGCTATGATTAGTTTTGCTTTTGCCAGACTTATCATGAAAGTACAGGCAAGACATTCTAATACAGCTGAACCAAAAGATACTGAAAGTGACTTTAAACCGGATTTTGTGACCAGTATCGAAACGCTTATGAGGGAACAGCGGCCTTACCTTGATACTGAAATTTCTATCGAAACACTTTCAAACCAGCTTGGGATTTCCAGTAAAGAATTGTCTATTACTTTGAATCGCCATTTTCAGATGAACTTTTACGAGTACGTTAATAAATACAGAATTGAGGCCGCCAAAGCGTTGCTTATTGATGAGCCGGAACGTTCTATTACGGAAATCTTCTATGATGTAGGTTTTAACAGTAAATCTGTTTTTAATACTTGTTTTAAAAAGTTTGAAGGTATGACACCTAGCCAATATCGCAAGAGTGTTTTAAATACCAACGTTTCCCTGGTCAGCCAGAGAATTTAGCGGTATCTAGAGCGTAGGGGTTCCGAACGATTTGCTTACTTAGTAGAAAGTAAATTGAAGATTTTAGACACAAACCTAAAGTTTTAAATGCAAATTAACACTGCTCAAAGTAACGACAGAAATCGATGAATATTTAAAGCATAAAGCACGATGTACCAATGGCGGTAACCCTGTTGCCCGTGAAAAGGTTAGGGCACATTGCGTAAATATTAGAAATATGACTCTAGACTAGGCGGAATTATCCTCTGTCGCTCGGTGGTGTGTATTATTCCGCAATGATCGACAATTGGCTCGCTTAGTCGCTTAACTTTAGCAACATGGACGTAATTTAATATATGAAACTCATTGCCAGCGGAATCAATAATCAATTCTTATCTTCCTGCTTGCCTAATAGTGGAGAAGAAGTGGATGGCGTTTTAGCTGCTATTGCATATGGCCAAGACTCCGACAATGTAACTCTATTAAAAAATTGCTTGGATAATAAGTTCAGATTAGATATTTGGATGCGCCATGATGAAACAGTCCCTGTTAGCATAGGGCTGCTAACTAAGCTTTTAAGAAATATGAAAAATAATATTTTCTGTCAGCTAATCCCCGATGTAATGCATTCAAAGGTAATTTGGTGGCAAGGTTATGGGGCTTATATTGGGTCAGCTAATCATACTAATAGGGCCTGGTGGACAAATATTGAAGCAGGAATGTTTTTTACTGAGGAAGAATTAATTTGCAATGATCTTATTCCTCAATTGGAGTTTTTTTTCGAAGGCCTTAGAGATATAAAAGAAGCAATTCCATTATCTCAAGAGTTAATCGAGGAACAAAAGTTACTTTTAGAACTGAGAAAAAAGCTAGGTGTTGATAAAATCGATGAGAAGGTAAAAAAACAGCGAACAGTTCCTATTTTTAATGGAGTCAACGATTATACAAAAGGCTCCGTTGTTGATAAGAAAAAGAAAGCTTTAGAAAGGAATGGCAATCAACTATTTCAATAATTGACAACATTGCATCGCAAATCAATGATTATCGTCCAAACTGGATTTCAGCAGATACGCCGTCTTACTGGCAAGTAGATCAATTTTTACATGCCTATTACTACAATAAAGTTAAGCAAAAAAATAATACTTACCCCTTTGAAGAGTTCTATCAAAAGCATGAGAAATCTCCTAACTCTGCTTTAGCATATGCCTTAAATTGGTGGAAAGACCAGCCAGAAGCTCCTTCTCATGAAGATGACACGTTTAATTATAGTGCCCCAAAACTTAGGGAGTTACTTGCCAAAGATAAATTATTAACATTGACGGTTGATGATATTGAAGAGGTCTGTTGGTGTACCCATGCAACAAAAGATCATGTAATAAAGATGAAAACAGCAACATTGGGAAGACCTGAAGCTTCAACTCTCACAAGGAAAGAGAGGATGCCACTTTTCGCCACTTGGCTTATGTCACAAAGAAATAAAAAGGGGCAAAATATTCGTCAAATTCTGTTTGATATTCTTTATACAGGTAAACCTGGAAGCATTTGGGAAAGAATATATGCAGCAAGTAAGACAGAGGAGCTATGGGTATCACACTATGGCATAAACTCTATAGCTGAAGTAATAGGCTGGGCTCAGCCGGAAACTACTCCTCCAAGAAACGGTCGAACTAATAAAGCCCTTAGAGCTTTAGGCTACCCAGTAAGAATTAATTTTTAGGTTATAAGTCAAAGCGAAGACTATCTTTAAATACTAACTATCAATAAGTTAAGCGTTTTTGGGCTGCATTCGAAGATAAGATTGTCTTCGTTGTTGTGTCAAAAGTCTTCGTTTTATTTATCAGAAAACACTAAACCACTTGCCCAGCGGCCCAGCCTGAGCTCCACGACCATTGAAAGTTATAGCCGCCTAACCAACCGGTGACTTCGGTTACTTCACCAATAAAGTATAAGCCTGGAACTTTTTTACTCTCTAAAGTTTTTGATGAAAGTTCATCACTGTCGACGCCGCCTAATGTAACTTCTGCGGTGCGATATCCTTCAGTGCCATTCGGTTTAATTTGCCAATTGTGGAAGTAATCCTCAATGCTATCAAACTCGCTATGGTCAAGTTGCTTTAATGGTTTATCGGGTAATTCGTTGGCGTTATACAGGCTTTCAATAAAACGCTTCGGTAAGATGTGACTTAACGTGGTTTTTAAGCCGCGTTCAGGATGCTCTTTGCGGATTTGTTGCAGTGTTTCACTTAGGTTGATTTCTGGCAGTAAGTTAATGCTTACAAACTGACCAGCCTTCCAAAAAGAAGATATCTGTAATATCGCAGGTCCAGATAAGCCACGATGAGTAAACAAGATGTTTTCTCTAAAACTAGTGCCATCTTCACTGCTTACATCACAATCAATGCTAATGCCTGACAAGCCATCAAAACGCTGTTTGTCACTATCATGTAAGGTAAATGGCACAAGCGCAGCACAGGTTGGTAAAACCTTAATATCAAATTGCTCAGCAATCTTATAGCCAATTGGCGTGGCGCCCAGTTTAGGCATGGTTAAACCGCCGGATGCGACCACTAATGATTGGCAGTGATAATCCTTGCCCGAGGTGGTGACGATAAAACCATCGTCAACTTTGGCCACTTTAACCACTTCCGACTGCATTTTAACCTTTACGCCGGCCCAGTCGCATTCGGTCATCAGCATCTCGACAATGTCGTGAGCACTGTTGTCGCAAAACAATTGGCCTAAGGTTTTGTGATGATATTCGATACCATGGCGTTCCACCATGTCGATAAAGTCATACTGGGTATAGCGGCTTAATGCCGATTTAACAAAGTGTGGATTTTGACAAAGATAATTATCGGGGTTGGCGTTTTGATTGGTGAAATTACATCGACCACCACCGCTGATAATGATTTTTCGACCGGGCTTTTTGCCCATATCGACTACCGTTACACTGCGGCCACGGTAACCGGCGTTGAGAGCACACATTAGCCCCGCCGCGCCGGCACCGATCACAAGTACATCTAAATGTTGCAAAGACATCTATTAATTATGCACCGTCTGCTGGTACTTCAATGGAAGTTGGACCGTTTTTCGCCATCTCAGCTAGGTCTTTATCGACGAAGAACAGTGCATGACCGTCCGCGCCAACCAATTCAATTTTATCGATGATCGACTTGAATAAGGTTTCTTCTTCGTGCTGCTCTGCAACAAACCACTGTAAGAAGTTAAACGTAGAATAGTCTTGAGTGGTAAACGCGGTATGCGCAAGGGCGTTAATACGTTCAGTGATCAAACACTCGTGCTCATAGGTTTCTTTAAAGACATCAACTAACGAGCCAAATTCATGTGGTGGCGCTTCAATTGCACCTAGAATTGGCATTGCACCTGTTTCACTCACGTAGTTAAACAAGCGGTTCATGTGCTGCATTTCTTCAATTGCGTGCTTGCGCATAAACGCAGCAGCGCCTTCGAAACCGGCGTCTTCGCACCAAGCACTCATTTGTAAGTACAGGTTAGAAGAATAAAATTCCATATTGATTTGCTCATTGAGCTGTTCAATCATAGGTTGCTTTAACATAATACGTCTCTATGTTTATCTGATTTGAAATTAGCGTTTAAAGGTTTGCAAGTACGTTTTCTGCGGTACTTACTTCAAATTGTTTTGGTTGTTCTACAAACAACTGACTGACGATACCATCTTTGATTACCATGGCATAACGTTGTGAACGAATGCCACCAAAGCCACCGGTTTCCATACTAAGACCAAGCGCTTTATGGTAGCTACCATCACCATCGGCTAGCATCATTAGGTTTTCAGCGTTAGCAGATTTACCCCATGCATCCATCACAAAAGCATCGTTAACCGCAACACAAACTACACGATCAACGCCTTTAGCGTTAAATTCGTCGAAGTTAACCACAAAACCCGGCAAATGTGCTGCCGAACAGGTCGGTGTAAAGGCGCCAGGTACAGCAAATACGACACTGGTCCCTTTGGCAAATAATTCGCTCGCTTGATGAACTTGTATACCATCGCTGGTAAGTTGCTGTAATTCGCCAGCAGGTACTGCTTTGTTAACTTCTATCATGATGTTCACTTTTGTTCTGGTTAAGTTATTGAATCTGATTATAAAGCCTTGCTTAACATTTGTCTGAATTTTTACATTTTTTCCCGTAGACTTAGAGCATTCATTGTTTAGAGAAAACTTCGTTATGCCTAGCGCAGCTATTTTTGTGGATGTTCAGAATATTTACTATACGTGCCGACAAGCGTTTGGGCGCAGTTTCGATTACAACAAACTGTGGGCTTACATTGCTGCAAGCCACCAAATAGACCATGCCTTTGCTTACGCCATCGACGCCGGCAATGAAAAACAACAGCAATTCCAGAATATCCTACGTGCCATCGGCTTTACTGTGAAGCTAAAGCCGTTTATTCAACGTAATGACGGCAGCGCCAAAGGCGATTGGGATGTTGGTATCACCATTGATGCCTTAGAGCACGGCAGCGATGTCGATAAAGTGTATTTGCTCTCTGGTGATGGTGATTTTGATTTATTGGTCAACAATTTAAGGCAAAAATATAAATGTCAGGTTGAGGTAATCGGCGTTGAGCAACTTACCGCAAACTCGTTGTTAATTGCCTGCGATCGTTTCACCCCTATCAATAATGAGTTACTGCTTTAGTCTGAGCAATTAACGCTACAGACACAATTGGTCGCCATAATAATTATCTTGATAGTTGCACTGACATGCATGCTTTGTTGGTTTGCTAATGAGTTGTTTTATCACATTGATTAGATTGCTCATGGTTTGCTCCATATGAGATGTTATAAGTTGTCACCATTAAACCGAATCGTTACAACTTGATACAGTGATTAAAACTGATGTTGAGGTTCGATTTTATCTATCGTGCTTTTTCAACTCTTGATTAAACAGTTTTTGCAGCAAGGTGATATCGTTTACTCGCACATAGTTCGGACGCAACACCAGTGCGATTGAGCGATGTGGACCGGGTTCATTTAGGTGTACGGCCTGTAATTCCGATTGTGCGCTAACCAACTGATCTAATGCCATTTTTGGTACAAGTGTGGTGCCTAACTTACCGGCAACCATCTGAATTAAGGTGTACAAGCTGGTGGAATCAAAGTCTGTATGTTGATTTTTAGGCTGCAGTTGGCAGGCAGCCAAGGCATGATCTTTTAGGCAATGACCATCTTTAAGTAACAATAGTTTATCAATCTCTAGGTCTTTGCTGCTGATTTCTTGCAGTGATGCGTTGTACTCATCACGATGACTAACCCAATAAAAATCCTCTTGCCAAAATTCAAAACTCAACAAGCCATCAATGTTATAAGGCAGCGCTAAAATAGCCACATCAAGTTCACCGTTACGCACCTTTTCAACGAGAACATGAGATTGCTCTTCAACAATTTTAAGCGGCAGTTCTGGGTATTGTCGGCGCACTTCAGGCAATACTTTGGGCAGTAAATACGGACCAATGGTCGGGATAACCCCTATGGTTAGTGGCGCAGATAACGGCGCGTTATTGACATGCGCAAACTGTAACAGCTCATCGACTTCTAAATTAATAAATCGAGCTTTGTCTAAAATCTGCTTACCGAGATTGGTCACTAATACTTGTTTATTATTACGCTCAAATATTTGCAGGTTTAGCTGTTTTTCAAGTTCATTGATTGCCGTACTTAACGCCGATTGCGAGACATTACATAACTCGGCGGCTTTTTTAAAATGTAGGGTCTTCTCGACCGCTAACGCATAACGAAGTTGCTTAAGAGAGATCATGGCAATGTGCACGCTGTTAAATAATACCTGTGAATAGCGATACTATAAAACAATACTTGGCTTTTGTAATTCAATTTTATAGAACATAAAAATCAATTTAATCAATTATACTAATCAAACCTCACATCATACTATAGCCACATCGAAACGCAGACAGCTGCGAATAACACACAGTTAATCATATATTAATTTTAAAAATAGAGGTAAATCATCATGGCTAAGATCGGTCAAACTATTCCAGAATTCAACGCACAAGCATTCCACAATGGCGAGTTCACAGAAGTAACTTCAGATTCTGTAAAAGGTAAATGGAGCATCTTCTTGTTCTACCCTGCTGACTTCACATTTGTATGTCCGACAGAACTAGAAGACATGGCAAACCATTACGCAGAATTGCAAGAGCTAGGTGTTGAAGTGTATGCCGTATCGACCGATACCCATTTCTCACACAAAGCATGGCACGATTCTTCAGAAGCGATCGGCAAAATCAAATTCCCAATGTTAGGTGACCAAACAGGGCATATTACTCGAGGTTTTGATGTGATGATTGAAGAAGACCATATGGCACATCGCGGCACCTTCTTAGTTGACCCAGACGGTGTTATTCAAGTCGCTCATATTCACGCCGGCGGTATTGGTCGCAGTGCAAAAGACATGGTTCGTAATGTAAAAGCAGCACAATATGTTCGCGAAAATGACGGTGAAGTATGTCCAGCCGCATGGGAAAAAGGCGAGCAAACCTTAACACCAAGCCTTGATCTTGTCGGCAAGATCTAACGCTTAATACGACTTACTCATTTACTTCCTTCGTTCGGCGGGCATTAGCAAATTCAATTGCCTAATCGGCCCGCCATTTTTTTTGCACTCAGTCCATAACCAAACTAACAAAAAGGTATTCGTATGTTATCTCCAGATATTCTCAACACATTAAAAACTTACACTGCCAACATGAAAAACCCTGTGACATTGGTATTGCAAACCGGTGCGCATCAAAAACGCGACGAATTACATGACTTTTTAAGCAAGCTTTGTTCGATTTCCGACAACTTGATTTTACAACAGGCGGATATCAATTTACGCAGTCCAATTTCATTTGCACTGCAAGTCGATGGCAAGCCTAATGGCATTATTTTTTCTGGTATTCCCGGCGGTCACGAATTTAACTCCCTAATTTTGGCGATTTTGCAGTCATCAGGTTCACCAATCAAACTAGATGACACCTTAACCGGCTTACTCAAGAATATTGATGAACCATTGCATTTTGAGGTGTTCGTCAGCCTAAGCTGTCATAACTGTCCGGATGTAGTGCAATCTTTGAATCAATTTGCGCTGATTAATGACAACATTAACAGTGAGATGATTGATGGTGGTTTATACGAACAATTAATCGCTGAACGCAATATTCAAGGTGTGCCAAGCGTTTACCTTAACGGCGAGTTATTTGCTAACGGTAAAATCGATACCGCACAGCTTATCGACAAGCTACTTAAACGCTACCCACACATTGCAAAAACCAGTCAAACTGAACAACTACCAACGCAAGATGTAACTGTCATTGGTGGTGGTCCAGCGGGTGTCGCCGCAGCCATTTATGCCGCCCGCAAAGGCTTAAAGGTAACCATGATTGCCGATCGTATTGGCGGTCAAGTGAAAGACACGGTCGACATTGAAAACCTGATTTCGGTAAATAAAACCACAGGCACTCAACTGACCAATAACATGCAACAGCATATGTATGATTACGACATCACCTTAAAAGAGCATGTTCGTGTTGAAAATATCGATAAAGGTGGCGACGATAAGTTGAAAACCTTGCATTTGTCATCCGGCGAAACCATTACCAGTAAAACCATTATTGTTGCCACAGGTGCTAAATGGCGTGAACTTGGCGTGCCAGGTGAAAAAGAAAATGTCGGCTCAGGTGTGGCTTATTGCCCACACTGTGATGGGCCTTTTTTCAAAGGCAAAGACGTGGCTGTCGTTGGTGGCGGTAACTCAGGTATCGAAGCTGCGTTAGATTTAGCCGGCACGGTAAATAAGGTAACGGTCTTTGAGTTTATGGATGAATTTAAGGCTGATCAAGTGCTGCTCGACAAAGCCAGAGCAAACGATAAAATCACCTTGATCAATAATGCCGCTACCAAGCAAATTATTGCCAACAATGGCAAAGTCAGCGCGATTGAATATACCGATCGTAGCACTAACCAAAGCCATCAAGTTGAACTAGCCGGTGTGTTCGTCCAAATCGGTTTGCTGCCAAACAGCCAATTTCTGCACAACGTGGTTGAAAGCACCCGTTTTGGCGAAGTGATTATTGATGAAAAGTGTCACACCACAGAGCCCGGTATTTTCGCCGCGGGTGACGTGACAACAGTACCTTACAAGCAAATTATTGTTGCCATGGGCGAAGGTTCTAAAGCCGCATTATCGGCCTTTGATTACCTAATAAAAGAGTTTTAATCGGCTATTAACCGATAGCTAACTATGGTTATAAAAATGCTCGCGCATGCCACTAAAATCAAGGACGATCTGGTGGCGTTAATTTTTGGGGATACCCTGATTAACATAGATATCAAATCGGTTTTTCTTCATTTTGATGGATGTGCTCGGCTGGCGATTAGCCAACGGCTCGGCATAATTAGGACGTTTCACAACAACTCGATACTTGGCCAACGCCAACGCTTGGTCGAGCAGATCGTCAGCATCAGGGTCGCTGCCCACCAAACCTTGAAAGACGCGCATTTCTTTTTTCACTGCGGCAGACTTTTCTCGGTGTGGGTACATAGGATCAAGATAGACCACATCGATATCATCTAGTTTGCCCATGGCATTGATGCTCGACGCATTAATAAGCTGCATACGTTGGCCTATCCACTCGCCCACTTCATCACTGGTTTTAGCGCGTTTCAGTCCATCATCTAATAATGCGGCAACCGGTCGTTGACGCTCAATCATGGTGACCTTACAACCAAGGTTTGCTAATACAAAGGCATCTCGGCCTAATCCTGCTGTAGCATCTAATACATTTGGACTAAAGCCATGCTTTAAGCCAATGGCTTTGGCAATATCTTGGCCTCTGCCACCGCCAAATTTAGCCCGATGTCCCACCGCACCGCCAACAAAATCAACGTGAATACCGCCTAATTTGGGCTCGTCGGTTTTATGCAGGCTAATAAGGTCGTCTGTGGCTAATAAATAATATGGGCTTTTAACCTTGTTGATATCCCGTAATTCACCGCCATAAGGTAACTGCCAGTTGTTAGCAACCTGCTGCGCTTGCATCACATTGGCAAGATTATCTGCGAAAATTAGGCAGTGTGGAGTATCGCTCATTATTCACCGTCCAAAGTAATGTAGTTATCACCCGTGCTGAGGGCAATAAGGCGGGAAATCTCTTTTAAACTATAGCCGCTTTGCTGCTGCCACTCATTAAAACACCGCTGTATGCTGTTAAGGCTTGTCTTTGAGGTTAAGCCTCCAGAGATCAAATCATGAGCTCGCAAATAGGCCTCGACATCACGGCTTAATAAAAAGGTGTCTTTGCCTAATGCTCTTAACGCGTAAGGGCCGGTGTTGCCACCTAAACGTTGACCGTGTTTTTTCAGGTGATTCCATAAGCCGATAATGTCGGTTTCTGGCCAATCGGCGATAAACGACGCAAAACTGCCATGTTCCACTTCAGTTTCAAAAATCATCTGCGCATTGGCTTTAATCGTTTGTACTTTTTTATAGTTACGAATGATGCGTGGATCAGATGCTTTTTGCTCAAGCATTTCTTCTGGCATCATCAGCATTTTCTCAATGTTAAATTCAAAGAATAACTGTTCGAAGTTAGGCCATTTGTTTTCAACAACGCGCCAAACAAAACCCGATTGAAATACCTTCTTTGTGAACTCAGCCAAAAAACGGTCACTGCTAAGCTGACGTAATTGCTGATTGTTATCTACCAAAGCCGGATACGGGTGCATCAGCGCCTGTAATTTCTCTTCGCTGCCCTTTCTCTCAAGCGCACGTTGATAAATTGTGCTGATTTTTTCCATATTTAACGTCCAAATAATGCAAATAAATAAAGGGCGCCAATAGGCGCCCTAGGCAAATTTATGGCTTTACTATACGCCGATACCAGAATGGCGCAATAGCGCGTCTACTTGTGGTTCACGGCCGCGAAATGCCTTAAATAATTCCATAGGTTCTTCACTACCACCTTTTTCGAGTACACATTCAAGAAAATCTTTACCGGTGTCGGCATTAAAAATACCCTCTTCCTCAAACCGTGCGTAGGCATCTGCAGATAATACTTCAGCCCATTTATAAGAGTAGTAACCGGCGGCATAGCCACCAGCGAAGATATGACCAAAGCTGTGCTGAAAACGATTAAACTCAGGAGCCTTTACCACAGCGTATTTATCACGTACTTGATTAAGCACCGATTGGATTTGATCACCCTTGCTCGGATCATATTGCGCGTGAATGGTGAAATCAAAGATGCTGAATTCCAATTGACGGAGCATTTGCATGGCCGATTGAAAATTCTTTGCCGCTAACATTTTATCAAGCATGGCTTGTGGCAATGGCTCATCGGTTTCATGATGACTTGATAAAAACGCCAACGCTTGTGGTTCCCAACACCAATTTTCGAGGAACTGGCTTGGCAATTCTACTGCATCCCAAGCAACACCGTTAATGCCGGCAACACCAGAGGCATTCACTTGCGTTAGCATGTGGTGCAACCCGTGACCAAACTCATGGAATAAAGTCACCACTTCATCATGGGTAAACAACGCAGGCTTATTACCTACAGGTTTCGTAAAGTTACAGGTTAAGAATGCAACAGGCAGTTGCACACTGTCATCGTTGAGCTGACGACGGCCAACGCAATCGGCCATCCACGCACCACCACGCTTTTTATCACGGGCATATAAATCTAAGTAAAAGCTACCACGTAAATTATCATCACGATCAAAGACTTGGTAAAAACTAACATCTTGGTGCCAGCTATCAATGCCGTCTAATTGTTTAATGCTTACACCGTATAAACGATGCACCACTTCAAATAAGCCGGCAATGACCTTATCTTCAGGGAAATATGGACGTAAATCTTCGTCCGAAATCGCATAACGCGATTGTTTTAGTTTTTCCGAATAATAGGCCAAATCCCACGGTTGTAAGTCAGTTTTGGCAAACTCTTGCTGTGCAAATGTGCATAACTCTGATAAATCATTCTCGCCTTGGCTTTTAGATTTTTGCGCTAAGTCTTGCAAAAACGTCATAACTTGGTCGCTGTTTTCAGCCATTTTGGTCGCCAAAGACTCTTCGGCGTAACTGTCAAAGCCCAACAGCTGAGCCAACTCATGACGCAACGCCAAGGTTTCAGCCATAATATCTGTGTTATCAAACTCACCGGCATTTGGGCCTTGATCAGAGGCGCGTGTGACATAAGCGACGTAGAGCTTTTCTCGCAATTCAGCGTTGTCACAGTACATCATTACCGGCAAGTAACTTGGAATATCCAACGTAAATAACCAACCTTGTTTTTGTTGGCTTTCAGCCATTTGCTTGGCACCCGCTAACGCACTGTCGGGAAGACCGGCTAGATCACTTTCATCATCAATCAACACACTAAAGGCGCCAGTTGCATCAAGCAGGTTGTTACTAAACTTTGATGCCAGTTCGCTCAAGCGCGTTTGGATCTCACCATAACGCTGCTTCTTGTTTTGCTCTAAGCCAATACCCGACAATTTAAAGTCACGCAAAGCATTGCTTATGACTTTCTTTTGTGCAACATCAAGGCGATTAAATTCATCACTTTCGGACAACGACTTATAGGCGTTGTATAGGCCTTCATGTTGGCCCACCCAAGTACTGTACTCAGATAATGTCGCTAGGCAAGAATCATAGGCATCGCGTAGCTCATCACTGTTCACTACCGAGTTCATATGCGATACCGGAGACCAAATCTTTTCGAGAATATCATCGACATCATCTAAATAAGCCACCAGATTTTGCCAGCTGTAGTCCTGGCCTTTGGCTGCGATCAACTCTATCGCTTGCTTAGCATCATTAATGGCCTTTTCGACCGCGGGTTTAATGTGTTCTGGTTTAATTTGAGAAAATAACGGAAGAGCACCTTGTTGTTGGGCTTGTTCTAATAACGGGTTAGTCATGAATTACTGGCCTAGTTTTTTTAGTCATCTATTAGTACAAATAAGATCGAATAGGGCAAGAATCAAGGTGTGGTGGCAATAAAAAGCCAACGAAATCACATTCAACAGTATTTTCATTGGCCATGGACACAGAAAATAACACTCGATTTGAATAGAAAAACCTAAATCACCGCTCTAATAAACATTGATTTGTTTGATGGTCATCCGCGATGAATTGCCTACGGCGCTTGAAAATTTGCCATTTGGCCACCATCTTGTATGCATAATCGCGATTTGGAGTGAATAATGAGTAAACATTTTGACTATATTGCCCTTGGTGCCGGTTCAGGTGGCATTGCCTCAATAAACCGTGCTGCCATGCACGGCAAAAAGTGCGCATTAATTGAAGCAAAAGCCTTGGGTGGCACGTGTGTTAACGTCGGTTGTGTCCCTAAAAAAGTGATGTGGTATGCAGGTCAGATTGCTGATGCGGTGCATTTGTCAAAAGATTATGGCTTCGATTTAACCGCTGGCAAGCTGGACTGGGCTAAGTTGGTTGATAGTCGCGAAGCGTATATCTCACGAATTCACGCCTCCTATGACAATGTACTCGGTAAAAATAACGTAGAAGTTATCAACGGCTTTGGTAAGTTTGTCGGTAGCAATGCCATTGAAGTCAATGGTGAAGTCTATACCGCCGACCACATTCTTATCGCCACTGGCGGTCGACCAAGCATTCCTAACATTCCAGGTGCCGAACACGGTATAACCTCAGATGGATTTTTTGCATTAACCGAACAACCACAGCGGGTTGCAGTGGTCGGCGCTGGCTATATCGCCGTTGAAATCGCCGGGGTATTAAACGCGCTAGGCAGTGACACCACTTTATTGGTGCGCAAACACAAGCCACTACGTGATTTTGATGACATGCTGTCAGACACACTCGTTGAGATCATGGCGCAAGATGGTCTGACATTGAAAACACACAGCACCCCTAAAGAGCTGATTAAAAATGACGATGGCTCATTAACCTTGCACCTTGAAAATGGTGAATCATTGAGTGTTGATAGTGTTATCTGGGCCATTGGCCGTGAGCCAGCTACCGATAACATTAATCTACAGGCAGCGGATTTAACCACCAATGAGCGCGGCTTTATTGAAACCGATATGTACCAAAACACCGCGGTTGATGGCATTTATGCGGTCGGCGATAACACAGGTAGAGCCCAACTGACGCCGGTAGCCGTTGCCGCAGGTCGTCGCTTGTCTGAGCGACTATTTAATAATAAGCCAACGGAACACTTGGACTATTCGCAAATTCCAACCGTGGTATTTTCGCACCCAACAATTGGCACCTTAGGTCTAACTGAAGCTGAGGCTATTGCACAGTATGGTGAGCAAGATATCACCGTGTATACCTCACAATTTACCTCGATGTACACTGCGGTAACCCAATATCGCCAGCCATGTCGAATGAAGCTGGTATGTCAAGGCGACAATGAGAAAATCGTTGGCATGCA
The DNA here is from genome assembly GCF_012932945.1 of Thalassotalea sp. Y01. Lineage (NCBI taxonomy): Bacteria > Pseudomonadati > Pseudomonadota > Gammaproteobacteria > Alteromonadales > Colwelliaceae > Thalassotalea > Thalassotalea sp. Y01. The sequence continues at coordinate 25,948 of NZ_JABBXG010000007.1, read as the reverse complement.
TGGCATTGGTTTGGGTAGTGATGAAATGCTGCAAGGGTTTGCGGTGGCGGTTAAGATGGGCGCCACCAAAGCCGACTTTGACAACACTATCGCCATTCACCCTACTGCTGCTGAAGAGTTTGTTACCATGCGTTAGTCAGCTCAGTAATTACCGTTACTATTTGATATAGCTTTAGAAACCGGAATTTAGTTCCGGTTTTTTATTGTCTGCTTGGCAATCATGTAAGCCCTTTCATTTTTGCTGATTAACGTCAGCCCGCGCCACATCTAGCTATACAACTTTTTCGTTTAAGAAGGTGAATTGCAATCTGTTTTATTTATTAATATTTTTTGAAAAAATCGTTTTTTTTAAAAAATAGTTCTGATAGTATCAATATCCCCTTTGCGAAAAATGAATGTTTTTTAGTCAATCGCAAACGGGAGCTGGGAATAATTATCCACATCTATTTTTGCCAATAATAATAAATAGAAAGTGCATTTACATCATCCCCACACCCTATTCTTAATGAGCTTGAGCAAAGCCACACTTGACAATTGCCTTTTTGTCAGGTGGCGTCATATATTGTTTTCACAGAGTTATCCACAATTAACAAGGTAATGTGAACATTTTAATTCTGGTCTGAATTTTCTATCTGTGGCATTCTAATCGGCATTATCATTGAGCTAAACCTAGAAATTTATGAGCCAGTCATCTCCTTACATTCTTGTTGACGGATCTTCGTATCTGTTTCGTGCCTATTACGTTCCTTATTTACAAGCATTATCCACTAAAGACGGTCATCCAACCGGTGCAATCACTGGTGTATTAAACATGCTCCGCTCTTTAAATAAAGATTATCCTACCGGCAAGGTAGTGGTGGTTTTTGATGCCAAGGGCAAAACCTTCCGCAATGACATGTATCCGGAGTACAAGGCGAACCGTCCGCCGATGCCAGATGATCTGCGCTGTCAGATTGAACCACTGCATAAAATTATCAAAGCCATGGGTTTACCATTATTGGTTATCGAAGGCGTTGAAGCCGATGATGTGATCGGTACCTTAGCCAAACAGGCCAGTGAACAAGGTTTAGAAACCATTATTTCCACTGGTGATAAGGATATGGCGCAATTGGTAACGGAGCATGTGCGTTTAATTAATACCATGACCAACACCATGACCGATGTCGACGGTGTTGTTGAAAAGTTTGGCGTACGTCCTGATCAAATCATCGACTATCTCGCCTTGATGGGTGACAAAGTAGATAACATTCCGGGTGTTGAAAAGTGTGGTCCGAAAACCGCTGTTAAATGGCTCGCTCAGCACGACACGCTCGAAGCGGTTATGGCTAATGCCGACCAAGTGAAAGGCAAAATCGGTGAAAACCTGCGCTCAGCATTAGAGCAACTGCCACTATCATATCAATTGGCCACCATTAAAACCGATGTAGAGCTTAAACAGACATTGGCTGAAATGGAAGCCAAACCCGCGCAAATAGAGACGCTACGAGAGCTGTACAGTCAGTTTGAATTAAAACGATTGTTGGCGGATCTCGATAAAGGTGCCCCAGAAGCCAGCGTTGACGAAGAAAGCGAAAACGAAGAAGTCATTGAACAAGTCGACGCTGACTACGACATCATATTGACCGAGCAACAATTAGACGATTGGTTAGCACAACTTGAACAAAGCAAAACTTTTGCTTTTGATACCGAGACGACTTCAGTTAACTATATGCAGGCTGAATTGGTCGGTGTGTCATTTGCAACCGAACCTGGCAAAGCCGCCTATTTGCCATTCGCCCATGACTATATTGACGCCCCAAAGCAGCTCGACAAAGAGCTTGTATTGGCAAAGTTAAAACCATTGTTAGAAAGCAGCGAGTTAAAAAAGATTGGTCAAAACTTAAAATACGATGCCAACGTGCTAATGCGCCACGGCATTAAATTAAATGGTATTGAATATGACACCATGCTCGAGTCATATTGTTATAACAGTGTCGCCACACGTCATAATATGGATGCGTTGGCGGCTAAATATCTCGATTATAAAACCGTGCACTTTGAAGATATTGCCGGTAAAGGTGTAAAACAATTAACCTTTAACCAAATCGATATCGACAAGGCCGGTCATTATGCCGCAGAAGATGCGGACATCACCTTACGTTTGCACAATGTATTGTGGCCTAAGTTAGAAAAAAATAGCGATCAACAGCAAGTATTCCGTGAAATCGAAATGCCATTAATGCCGGTATTGGCTCGCATGGAGCAAACCGGTGTATTGATTGATTCTGATTTGCTCAACCAGCAATCACTGCACATCGCTGCCCGCCTTGATGAGTTAGAAATGAAGGCCCATGAAATCGCAGGCAAGAGTTTCAACCTGAGCTCACCAAAACAATTGCAAACCATTTTGTTTGAAGAGCAAAATATTCCGGTGATTAAAAAGACACCAAAAGGCGCGCCATCGACAGCCGAAGAGGTATTACAAGAGCTAGCACTTGATTATCCACTGCCTAAATTGATTCTTGAGCATCGAGGATTGGCCAAACTAAAATCAACCTACACCGATAAACTGCCGTTAATGGTTGATTCGCAAACTGGCCGAGTTCACACCTCGTACCATCAAGCGGTAACAGCCACAGGTCGATTGTCATCAACGGATCCAAACTTGCAGAATATTCCTATTCGTTCTGATGAAGGTAAAAAAATCCGTCAGGCATTTATCGCCCCACAAGGCAGCAAGATTGTCGCCATCGATTATTCACAAATTGAATTGCGTATCATGGCGCACTTATCTAATGACCAAGGCTTGTTAACCGCATTCGCAGAAGGCCGCGATATTCACCAAGCGACCGCAGCGGAGATTTTCGCGATTCCATTAGAGCAAGTAACCGCCGATCACCGTCGTAGTGCTAAGGCAATTAACTTTGGCTTGATTTACGGCATGTCTGCGTTTGGCTTGGCCAAGCAACTGCATATTGGTCGCAACCAAGCACAAGATTACATGAACAAATATTTTGAGCGTTATCCTGGGGTAAAAGAGTATATGGAAAATACTCGAATGGACGCCAGTGACAAAGGTTATGTCGAAACTCTATTTGGTCGTCGCTTATATTTACCAGAGATTAAATCAAAAAATGGTGCTCGTCGCGCGGCTGCAGAACGCGCTGCGATTAATGCGCCAATGCAAGGTACCGCTGCGGATATCATTAAAAAGGCGATGTTGGCCGTTGATGCTTGGTTGTTAGAACAAAACGATTCGCGCATAAAAATGACTATGCAAGTGCACGATGAACTGATATTTGAGGTGGATGAAAGCATCATTGATGAAATTGTTCCAAAATTAGTCGAAATTATGGACGATGCAGTGCAATTAAATGTGCCGTTGATCTCAGAAGCCGGTACAGGCGACAACTGGCAGCAAGCACACTAAATGTAATTTAATTACAAAAAATTGAGTTAAAAAACAAAATAAAGGCTTTTTTGCATACGTATGTAGCGTATTTTTGAAAAAAATGTAATAAAAGTTAGAATAAATACTTTACAAGCTAGAGTGAACACTCTAAACTACAATCATTCCTAACGGAATTCTTGTTGTAATAACTTTTGTTTTCTAGCTTCCCCATAAGCTTCCAACCGACGGCACATTGTGACGTCGGTTTTTTTTATGCTAATTTTCCTGCAACGTATCCAATTGTTGCTGATTAATCGTTAAACGCGTCACTTGCATTTTCATCTCTTGGGTAATGCTGTTGTCGGTAACAATATTATCGGCAAACTCAATCTCACCGACACCAAGCAGTACTAAAGACTGTTGATCATAGGTCCAGTTGCCAGACGGGACTTGGGCTTTATATGGCGAACGCTGACCTATTACCGTGATCAATTGATTGACGCCGATCATCGTGAAAAAATCTTGTTCTTCAAAACGCCATTGCTCGAGCATGTTGGCAGCCTTGTCCTCAGATATATACCAAGGAATCTCCCAATCATTTTGCAGTGCGCCGCCATGCCAAGCGATAACCGTATTTGGTCTAATAATGCGACGCTTAGCAGCGGTAAAAACATAATTAGCACAGCTTGATGCGCAAATATCACGAACGGTTACGCTAATTTGATTATTAAACACCCAATAACCTAAACGCATGCCGGCATCGGTGAAACCACCAACACTAGATATCGACAAACTTTCAATTGGCCTATCACCAACTAAACGCAATGCCGCCTCGACATCCTCTAGGGTTAGCGGGCCAGTATAAGAAAGCTGTTTCTTATCTTGTGCATAATCAAATTGCACTTTCTGTTTTTCGTCTTCTATCACCGAACACGCCGGCATTAGCAACAAAACAATAGTTAAGTATATGTATTTCATATGAAACCTCTTTTCGTTTAATATTGGCATATTGCGCCCAGAATGCCAGCCAACAAAAAAGGCGCCGAAGCGCCTTTGTCTGCAATAACGATAAATTGACGTTATTCAACGTCGACTAAATCGGCTTCATCGCCTTCATCGCCTTCACTATAGCTGCTAAACCAATCACCGATGATTGAGGTCGCTTGTTCTAAACCGACTTTATTTAATGACGAAAACGCTATGACTTTTATGTCAGAGTGCAATTCTTTACAGACTTTCTTCACTTTCAGCACTTCAGAGCTGCGTTTACCAGATTTATATTTATCGGCTTTGGTCAACAGTGCCAAAACGGGTAATTGGCAATCATTTGCCCACTGAATCAAATCTACGTCGAGATCTTTTAGTGGATGACGAATATCCATAAGCACCACCAAGCCTTTCAAGCTTTCACGCTTTTCTAAATATTCCGCTAACGATTTCTGCCATTTCTTTTTCATTTCCAATGGTACTTTGGCATAACCGTAACCAGGCAAATCAATCAAGCGGCGATTTTCGCGAATATCAAAAACGTTAATAAGTTGAGTGCGACCAGGGGTTTTACTGGTTCGGGCCAACGACTTTTGATTCGTCAGCGTATTAAGTGCACTTGATTTACCAGCATTGGATCGGCCAGCGAAAGCCACCTCGACGCCGGTGTCGTCAGGTAATTTGCGAATATCAGGCGCACTAAGAATAAATTGCGCGACATGAAGATTTACGTCAGCTGTTGTCAAAATCATCTACCAAGTAAAAAATAACTTGTTCAATTATATCCTGTTTTTTGATTTGCTTCGTATTGTTTTTTTGTAATCGTTAAATAGCGGTCAATTTGACAATTTTTTTGCGGAAATTTTGTCAATAACCATTACACCTGCGCGGGAATTGTGTAAAATACCGTAAATTTTTATATCTATTTATTAAACTAATCGCGCTATTAGAGAGAATTTGGCCTGTTATAGGCTGTTTCTCGAGTAATAACAGGCAGAAAAAATATGAAAAAACTTGTTCTTTCAGCAATCCTAGGTTGCGGATTACTTGGTAACGCATTTGCCGCCGGTGATGCAGATTCAGGTAAAACTAAAGCAGCTACGTGTGCAGCATGTCACGGTGCAAACGGTATCGGTATCGCCGATAGCTACCCTAACCTTGCTGGCCAACACGCTGACTACATTGTTAAGCAATTAAAAGCCTTTAAAGACGGCTCTCGTGTCGATCCGGTGATGGCACCAATGGCGATGCCATTGTCAGAACAAGATATGTTAGACCTGGGTGCTTACTTTGGCTCACTATCTCTATCAGGTGATGCGCCAGCAGCCGGTGGCGAAGATGAAACCGCTGCAGCAGCGCCTGCACCAGCAGCACCACAAGTTGTTGCCGACCCAGTAGCAGGTAAAGGTTTATACGAAGACGGTGACGTCACACGAGGCATTACTGCTTGTGTTGATTGTCACGGCAAAGAAGGTAATTCAGAAGTTTTGATTAACCCGAACCTATCTAACCAACATCCTGAGTACATTGAAAAACAGCTTAAAGCGTTTCACGCTGGTGACCGCGTAGATGCATCAATGAACGCTGTTGCAATGAACTTAACTGAGCAAGATATTCTTGACTTAGGTGCATACTTTAAAGCACCAGAAGCGGTTGCTGACGTAGTTGCTAGCAAGCCTTCTGCTGAAAAACTTACCTTTGTCGGTGATGCTGACGCTGGTGAAGCAAAAGCAATGGTTTGTGCAGCGTGTCACGGTGCAGATGGTAACCAACCGTTACCAAATCACCCGAAACTAGCTGGTCAACATGAAAGCTATCTTGTTAAACAATTGCAAGATTTTAAATCTGGCGATCGTGAAGACGCAATCATGGCCGGTCAGGTAGCAAGCCTTAGTGATGATGACATGCAAAATCTTGCCGCTTACTTTGCCAGCAAAAAAGTAACTCCAGTTACTGCTGAGGCAAATGAAGTTGGTAAGAAGCTTTATCAAGGTGGTGACGCCGCTCGTGGTATTACCGCATGTATCGCTTGTCATGGTACTGACGGTAAAGGTGCCGGCCTTGCTGGTTTCCCTAAAGTTGGCAGCCAAACAGCCGACTACACCAAAGTTCAACTTGAGAAATTCCGCAGTGGTGTTCGTAATAACGACATGAATAGCATGATGGCAAATATTGCTGCCAAGCTTACTGACGAAGATATCGCTGCACTAGCTGAGTACATGGCTTCTCTGAAGTAATTGACTGGCTATACAGCTAATAAAAAAACAGCGCCTTGAGGCGCTGTTTTTGTTTGTAGGGTTTAGGTTTTAATCTAGCTTGTCTGCCTTCATATCACGCCCGCCTTGCGTCAATATCAAACTTTGTTTGCCGTCTTGCTCAACAAATTCGATTTGAGCATCAACTTCTTTATAAAAGTAGCTGGTTGGTGACAGAGGGTGGATTTGCAGCTTTTGTTGCCCGGTAGCTTGGGCAAACAACTTGTCGCCGTCTCGGCTTATTTCAAGGATGAAATTATCCGCCAGCTTGTAACGACCAACTAACGAGTCATAAACAGCGGTATCTATTTCGACCGCTTTCTTTGGCTCAGGTAATTCGCTCCCTAAATAACTGGCAAACTGTTCATCGTCGCCACCTTGGCGCATAAGCATGCCTGTGACATCCCCTTGCTCATTCTGTTCGATAGTAAAGTAAGACAGCGAATCTGGATATACAAAGGTGGCCTGGTCAACTTGTCGTACTTGCATTACCGAACCACCGGTTCGTTGGGTAAATACGCCATCGCCTTGTAAAAACAATTTGCGGGTGTTGTTATCATCGATACGATACTGGCCAACAAACGGCGTTAACGCCTTTTTATCGAAGTCGACATTCTTATCAGAAAATTTAGGGTAAGATTTACCTAACATATCAGCAGCAATGACTTTTGCCACCATGGTTGGATTTGGCGTATGCATGTGATTCGACAATACTGCTACGTATAAGTCTTGCGAAGGGATATATTGGCTGTAAGTTATAAAGCCATTAATGCCACCACCGTGAGCAATAGACTCACTGCCTCGTACCGACGATAGTGACCAACCGTAACCGTAATCCACTTCTTCACCGTTGCTGAGCACGGTTTTAGTGTGCGCCTTTTGCGTGGTCTGCTTTGAAATAAACTTGTAACTGTTAACGGCCTCAACCCATAGCGCCAAATCTCCAACACTAGATAGTAAAGAACCCGCAGCATATGGTTGAGTCATACTGATATAGTCACTGTTTTGCCACTTGCCATGAAATTCATAACCGGTCGCTCTGTTCGCAACGACTTCTTTGGGGTGACCGTAATAAGACTCATTCATGCCTAGTGGCGTAAAGATGTTTTCTTCGATAAACGCTTCGTAACTTTGGCCACTGACCTTCTCGATGATCATGCCCAACAAAAAGTAGCCTGAATTGTTGTATTTAAATTGGCTACCAGGGGTAAATTCAAGCGGTGCATCTTTAAAATAAGCCAGCATTTCAGTCGGTGACTTATCCTGCTTCATTTGTGTCAACCAATTTGGCATACCGGTATAACTTGGTATGCCGGAGGTATGATTCAATAGCTGCTCGATGGTCACCGCTGCAGTATCTTCTGCTAGATCGCTAACATACAAATCAATACGATCATCAAGTTTTAGCTTTTCTTGTTCCATTAACATCAAGATAGCGACTGCGGTAAATTGTTTGGAAATAGAGCCGATACGAAACACGGTATCTTTATTATTAGCAATCCCCCATTCCATATTGGCTAAACCATAGCCTTTTTCTAATAAAACCTGGTCTCCTTGCTTAATAATGATTGACGCTCCTGGGCGATCATCAGCGTATAGCTCAAGCAAGGACTTATCGATTTCACTAATATCTTTAGCCTGTGCGCTGAACGCTAACGACTGTAATCCTACTGCTATAAGAGCCTGTTTTAATTGCATTATTAGTATTCCTTTTGGTTATTTCCAAATGCTTGTACAAGTTATAATCGAAAATCAGTTAAAAACAAATTAACACAAAGGATAAAACTAAATAACACCCCGATTGGTTACAATTTATGTCACGCTGCAACATAGCAGCCAATATATAGGGGTATTCGTATATGCTAGCTGAACAGCCAAGAAAACCTGATGCGACAACGGCCATGCAACAATTGATTGTTGCGGTGCGTAATGACTTTCCATTTAATGAAAGCGAAGCCAATATCTGCGGCATTAACTGCATTGGTTGCCCAAAAAAGTTACTGGAAATCGTTGATACCGAGTTATGTGATTGGCAAGTAAAACTAGAGCATGGTGAAATTCCTAAATTAGGTGAGATTTCTCGTCTGGCTAAGCTCTGCAAAAATGTGCGCCGCGGCCTTAAACGTAATGGCGTAGTTAGCTAACATATCGGCAGCGAATTTAATCTATAGCTGCCGGCAATAAAGCATTGTGCAGACCGAAAAAGCAAGGTAAGTTAGTAAACAATGTACATATAAACGGCTCCTTGTTTGCTGATTGGGATATCAAGAATTGGTTGCTGCCACCCCTCTATCGCCTCACATTCTCATTCAAAAGCTGCACTTTAGCTGTTTGTTTTTATTGTTGTTATTAGCACTTTCACCGTTAACAATTAGAGCGGAATCGTTTCATAATTTAAGCATTGAAGACGGTCTGTCACAAAGTATTGTGTTCAACATTACTCAAGACAAAACCGGCTATATGTGGTTTGCGACACAAGATGGCCTAAACCGTTTTGATGGCAGTACTTTTAAAGTATTCAAAACCGATACCGATAAAACCAATGCCATTGCCGATAACTATATTTACCCTCTGGCTTATGATGATGACAACAACCTATGGTTAGGCACTCGCTCGGCAGGCATCAACAAACTGGCGTTGGATAAGTACTGGTTTAGTCATTATTCGCCTGCCAATAGCGCATTAACTAGCAACCGTATCACCGCATTACATGCTAATGGCAATCGAGTATGGCTAGGTACCTACCAAGGGCAATTGCACTATTTCGATAAATCCAACAATAAAGTATCCGAAGTATTGCTACAGACGCAAAAGCCAATATATAGTTTATTAATCGATAGTCATCTGCAATTGTGGGTAGGCACTCATGGTGATGGTGTCTATCTTTATGACCTAGCAAGCGGCCAACAAAGCCACTTCGTCTCAGGCACGACAAGTAGTATGGGCTTAAGCCACAACAGTATTTTTACCATCCATGAAGACAACAACAAACAAGTCTGGCTCGGCAGTCAGGGCGGTGGTCTATTTCGATACGATCAACAGCAAAAGGTGTTTAGGAACTGGCGCCACGATGCCAATAACAATACCAGCTTGTCTCACGATCAGGTACGGGTGATTTTCTCCGATAGACAAAATCGACTGTGGGTTGGCACCCGTGGTGGCGGTCTCAATTTATATCAGCCTAATAGCGATAGTTTCAGCCATTTTAAACACGATATCGGTGACAAATATAGCCTGGCTCATAATCGCATTTATTCCATCTTCGAAGATAACAACAGTATGCTGTGGATTGGCACTGCCAATGGTATTAGTAAGCTGGATCCACTATCGTTAGTCTTTAAAAATCTAAAAGCACCTAAAGACCTCAACAGCAAAGATATTTGGTCACTATATCAAGACACTAACGAGCATTTGTGGGTTGGTTCATGGGGAGGAGGTGTTAATAGCTTTGATGGCGATCTTAACGCCAATGACGCACAAAATCGTATCAATACACTGCTTAATAATAACGCGATTAAAGCGATGCTTGAAGACGAGCAAAAGCGGCTATGGATAGGTACCTGGGGCGGCGGTCTGGAGCTCATTGATGTCAACCAAAACAGCACCATACATTTTGTTGCTGACGATACCGATATCCACTCTCTTGCCGATAACAATGTTTTGTCATTATTGATTGATGACAAACAACAACTTTGGGTCGGCACCGATGGCGGCGGCTTAAACCGATTTAATCAACAGCAACAGAGCTTTAGCCATAAAGATAATAGTGCACATTTGCTGCTCAATATTCCGGCACAAAAAATCAACAGCCTATTTCAAGATAAAGATCGCAATTACTGGGTCGGCACCGATGGCTATGGACTGTATCGATATAATCGCGCACAACGCACCTTAGTGCAATATACCAAAGGCGAGCCTGGCAAATACCACATTAGCCATAATACCGTACGTACCATATATGAAGATAAACAAGGTTATATCTGGGTTGGTACGTCAAATGGTTTAAATCGCATTACTCAAACCACTGGCGAAACACACCACTTTGGTGTTGAACAAGGGTTAGCCAATCAAGTCGTTTATGCCATTGAAGCAGACCAACAAGATAATTTGTGGTTGAGCACCAATAAAGGTATCAGTCGCTTTAACCCTAATGTTGGCTTATTTACCAATTTTGACAGAACCGATGGGCTGGTCGGAAATGAATATAATGCTGGCGCCAGCGTCGCCTTAAAAGATGGTCGTTTGGCATTTGGTGGCACCAACGGCGTGACCACGTTTACCCCAAAATTGCTCAAGGTCAATAACAGCGCTGGCGGTATATCTGTTACCAATGTTTTATTAGATCAGAAGCCTTTGCACCAGCACAGCCATGCCAATTTATCATTGTATGCAAGTCTACCTGAGCAACAACAAAGCATCGAATTAACCCATCAAGTAAATCGTTTGTCGCTATCCTTTGCCCATCTAAGGTACGTAAAAAACATGGGCAGCGAGTTCAGCTATCGATTAATAGGGTTTGATCACACCTGGCAATACCATCTTGGCAAAAGCTTAACCGTTGACTATACCAATTTAGATCCTGGCCAATATCAATTGCAGGTCAAAGCAATTCAACATGGCATGACTAATAATACCGATAGGCTTTATATCAATATCAATGTGGTGCCTGCACCATGGAATACCTGGTGGGCCTATGTAGGTTACGTCGCGCTAGTACTTGCCATCATTTACCTGCTGATTCGCATGCGTATTTATCGCGTTGAACAGCAAAGGCGTCAATTGGCAATTCAAGTAGAACAACGAACAGAGGAAATCGCCGAGCAACGCAAGGTCATTGAACATCAAGCGCATGAGCTGCAGCTGACACTGGATGAAAAAAATCGCCTGTTTACCAATGCCTCACATGAACTGCGTACGCCGCTGAGTTTAATTATTGCGCCGATTCAAAGATTGCTCAACGAAGAGCAAGACAGCGCCAAGAAACGCCATCTCGAAATCATATTGCGCAACGGCAAACGATTAAAGTCGATGGTTAACCGAGTCTTGACTTTATCTCATATCGAGTCATTTAAAGACAAAACCAATGAACGCATTAATGTATCTCATATCGCCCGTAAAACCGCAGACCAATTTAACTCAGCCTATCAAAGCCATAGCGTCGAATTTCACAGCAATATTGAAGACAACTTGTATATCGACGCCCACGAACATGGCATAGAAACAATTCTGATTAATTTACTCGGCAACAGTTTCAAGTTTACCAAGCAAGGTCATATCAGCTTAGAAGTCGGTAAAGATGAGCACGATAAGATTGTCATAACTGTTACCGATAGCGGTAAAGGTATCGCCAAGGCCCAGCAACAGCATATCTTTGAGCCATTTAATCGTGGGGATGATTCTGATCAAACCAGCGAAGGCTCAGGTATTGGTTTAGCCATTGTCGGTGAATTGGCTAAGCAGTTTAACGCGACCATTGAACTCGAAAGTGAGATAAATTCTGGCTGTTGTTTTAGGTTAACCTTTGACCAAGCAGCAACGATTGATAACCCATTGCCACCGCAATATGCCACCAATCCAGCAGTCAGCGCGCAGTCATTGCCTGTGTTGGAATATACTGATAATTTAGACAGAGACTATGTCACCGATGCAACCAAGAAGACCTTACTTATCGTTGAAGATAATCTCGAGCTAAATGAGTTTTTACGCGCAGATTTTCGAAACGACTACAATGTTTTGGTTGCCAATAATGGTCAACAAGGGCTTTTGCTCGCACAGCAAGAATTACCGGATTTGATCATCTCAGATATCATGATGCCAAAGCTAAACGGTATTGATATGTTGAACAAGATAAACGCACATCAACTTACCTGCCACATTCCGGTTATTCTATTAACAGCAAAGAACGACAAACGTACTCGCCTCACTGGCTTCAAATCTCAAGCCATCGACTTTATTGATAAGCCTTTTGACTTGCAAGAGCTGCAACTAAAAGTCGAAAACTGGATAACTTGGGCTGAGAAAATGGCGCAGCGTGATGTCAGTAGCAAACCTAGTCGCCAGCAAATATTATTACCACAAGATTATGAATTGTTAAGTAAGTTAGATGGACTATTAGAGCAACACTTTGCTGAGCATAATCTTGATGCTGAGTTTATTGCCCGTGAAATGGCAATGAGTAGCAGGCAATTGCAACGAAAACTTAAAGCGATTACCGATCAGTCACCGATAGAATACTTACGTAACTTCCGTCTAGCAAAAAGTCAGCCGTTATTAATTGAAGGGATGCAGGTCAATCTTGTTGCTCATCAGGTTGGCTTTAGCACCAGTTCTTATTTTGCCAAGGCGTTCAAGAATAAATTTTCGGTGACACCGAAAACCTATCAGCAAAAAAACCTATAAAAACATTTGTTTTTTCTCATTATGTCGTTTCTATTGCCTTTTTTGTCCGATATGTCGCACTAATATAGACACGGTTAGTTTAGGCTGTTCTAAGTCTATTAAAGAGGTTGTAGGCAACAACAATTAGCATTAATTGCGATCTGCCTAGGAGATAGTTATGACGGACAATAATAAACCACCGAAAATGATCGTTAAAACATTATTATTTTTAATCGATCACAACGATATTCCAGACTCGGTCAAACAAGAAAAACGCAATACGCTGGTTAAAATGTTTGGCTCAGTACAAAAAGCACACCAATATATATCTGAATAAATGCTCGCTGCATGATCTAACCTTACGCTTTCATCTGAGGCGTACTATCGACCAAAAACGTTGCTGAAGGGTCAACATAAACACGATCCCCCATCCCTTCTCGGCCTAATAGCATCAGATAAGTCATATCTTGCCGATTACTTAAGGTCAACTCAATCAACCATTGTTGGTCACCTAGGCCAAACCGAGTGTGAATAACGCATCGTTGCTCACTGTTACCATTGGACGATTTAATTCGTCTAGAATCGTAGAGTGGCGCAGTACAATGAACAATTTTATCAAGATTGTAGACATCAGGGTGCAGATCAAAGCTCACCAAAGGTTTAGCCCTAGTAGAAAGCACTGTAATATTATCAACGTGCAATGCCGAGGTTTTAGCACCGGTATCTACCCTCACCGGCAACTCATAAATACCTAAGTCAGGTAAACTGCAAAGTTCTATATTACCTATTAATAATCTACCCATTATATTATCCAGTATTGATCTGTTCTGCGCTATACAATATCTTCCTGCAATTGCTCAATATGCTCAGCGACTTCTTCATCATCTGCGCCAAAATAGGCGATATGATATAGCGCTTCCCCTTCTTGTACTAAAGGGATATTTTGCTTGCCAATTAAGATCCCTGAACGTGATGAGCACACTTGCTCGATAAGTTCGCCCATGGGGCTGTTAATTTCAGCAAGCACCTCGCCTTTTTCAACCCGAGCCCCCATTTTAACCGACTCTAAAACAAAACCACTGGCGTTGGCGCGGGTCCAATCGCTGCGATTGGCAATAAAAGGCTCTAGTTTTCTCTTCGATGACCGCTTGCGAATCAACTTTAATTCAGACAACACATTGAGCACCCCCTTAACGCCATATTGAATGGATAATTCGTCAAACCTTAAAGCTTCGCCAGCTTCATAAAGCAATACTCTGGCACCATTATTCACCGCCGACTCTCGCAATGAACCATCGCGTATATTAGCATTTAACATAACAGGCACACCAAACGCTCTGGCAATGTTTTGCGTTTGTTCGTCATCCAAGTTGGCTCTAATTTGTGGCAGATTAGAACGATGTATCGCGCCGGTATGCAAATCAATGCCGTACTGACAGTGCTTGACGATCTCATTTAAAAACGTATGAGCCACTCTGGATGCTAGTGATCCTTTGGCCGAACCAGGAAAACATCTATTTAGATCTCGGCGATCAGGTAAGTAACGACTCTGATTTAATACCCCATGTACATTTACCATAGGCACCAAGATTAATGTACCTCGTAATAATTTGATTTTTTGCTTAATTAGACGACGAACTATTTCGATACCATTTAATTCATCACCATGTACCGCGGCGCTTATAAAAACCACATCACCAGCTTTTTTGGCATTGATGACATGGACAGGGATAGACACTTCGGTGTCTGTGTAAAGGCGCGCTACAGGCAGTGCGAGTTGTTTTGATTCACCGGCAAGTATTTGTTCGCCGCCAATTATAATTGTATCTGTCATTTCACAGCCCTTCGTCATCATGCGCTATGACTTGCTTTTCAATAAAATCGATAACCATACCGGCGACATCTTTACCGGTAGCCCCTTCAATGCCCTCTAATCCCGGTGATGAATTTACTTCCATAACCACAGGGCCACGACTGGATTGCAAAATATCGACACCACATAAGTTCAGACCCATAGCTTTTGCTGAATGAATGGCTGTAGCCTTTTCTTCTGCCGACAACTCAACCAACATGGCACTGCCACCGCGATGCAAGTTTGAGCGAAACTCACCCTCTGCGGCTTGACGTTTCATCGCTGCGACAACTTGGTCGCCAACCACTAAACAACGAATATCTGCACCATTAGCCTCTTTGATAAATTCTTGTACCAGTATATTTGCTTTAAGCCCCATAAACGCTTCCATAACACTTTCTGCCGCCTTATTGGTTTCAGCCAAAACCACACCGATACCTTGCGTACCTTCTAGTAGTTTGATCACCAAAGGCGCCCCTCCTATGGTTTTGATCACATCCTGAATTTTATCTGGCTTGTTTGCATAGCCGGTTCTCGGTAATCCTATTCCTTTTTGTGACAGTAATTGCAAAGAGCGTAATTTGTCTCGTGAGCGACTAATGGCATCTGAGGTATTAACACAATAGGTGTTCATCATTTCAAACTGCCTAACAACCGCCGTACCATAAAAGGTAATTGAAGCACCAATTCTAGGGATAACCGCATCATACTTAGGCAGCGCCTCGCCGTGATAACGGACTTTAGGGTGATTACTGGTAATGTCCATATAGCAATGCAAAGTGTCGATTAGATCGACCTGGTGGCCACGAAGTTCTGCTGCCTCAATTAAGCGCCGAGTTGAATAAAGGTTGTCGTTTCTAGATAAAATGGCGATGCGCATGCAACTATTCTCCCGAAAGATCATAAATAGAATTGAAAAAGCGATACGGTACCCAATAATTCTGGCTCAATAAACGGCAATTTCCAGTGACCGTAGGTATATATTAAATAGACAATAATTAGCTAAAGGCTGATGGGACTTGAACACACGCCAATCCAGAATGGCAGAATCTCCTGTGATTTCGCGAGGTGGCGAATCAAGACATCTGAAAGTGGATTTGTTTTTAGAAAATAAGTGGGGTGGCTGATGGGATTTGAACCCACGACAACCGGAATCACAATCCGGGGCTCTACCAACTGAGCTACAGCCACCACTGAAGAACACTGTATGAAACAGTGCGCGGATTATAGTGCAGTATCCTTATTAATGGCAAGTGTTTTTACCAAGATAGAAGTCAATTTACGCAAGCAATGGTTAAGCTTGCTAAATTACACTTTGTGTTTTGCTTTTTTGCAAAAACTTTAACGATAAATTTACAATAGTGGTTGATTTCTGTTAGATTTTTAAAGTGTAACTAAAGATAATAAAAATATTAGGGAATGTAAGTTACGATAAATCGTGACGATTGCAACGGACATGCTGTCAGGAATAATAATAATAAATGAATAGAGTTAAGAGTTTTTATCAGGCACTCGTCGTCATTTTACTATTTAGCATTGCAAAACAAGGGTTTGCAAACAGTCTAAATAATGAAATTTTTGTCGATGGCTCTGAACATGGTCAATCTTTATCGATAAAAGGTAATTATTATCTCGATGAAGCATCCGATCTTACCGCGCAGCAAGTCTGGCAGCAGCGGTCGCAATTTCAGGTCAATGATGACAGCAATGCATGGCTTGATGAAATTAGCGGTTCTGTATGGAGTTATTATACGGTCAGTAATCGCAGCGATTCAGAAGTTACCGTTTATTTTGAATACCCATATCACCAACCAGCTACCCTCGCCCTCTACCAAAAACAACCGTCTTCAGCCGAGTTCATTCGTCAAAAAACAAGCCAATTTGAAACTGGCAGCGATCGCGCCATGGCAATTGCCCGCGTCACGTTACCGGTTGTGTTGCAAGCCAATGAAAGCAAACAGATTCTGGTAGAGTCATACAGTGACATTGGCACCGCGCGATTTACCGATTTTCGATTGTGGTCTACCAAAGCCATTGTTAAAGCCACCAATCTAGAACACTTAATCTTTGCTGCGGTTGTTACCTTTATTTTGTTATCGAGCCTAATAAGTTTTGGCTTGTATAAATTTTTGAAAGAGAAGTTTTTCTTCTGGTATTCATTGTTTGCAGTGAGCTCCATACCTGTGATGGGTTTGAGTACTGGTATCTTAAACCTGTATGTCGCCGGTCTCGATTACCACCCTCTTGGTACCATATCTATGGTGGTTATGATGGCCGCTGGCATTCAATTTATTCGAGTCTATTCAAACGCGTCCTATCATTCATTACTGGCTGATAAAGCGATGCACCTAACGATGGTCTTGGTGTTATTAGGACTGCCTGTTGCCATTATTGGATTCCATGAACTGGCCATGCAAATCCAACAAATTGCTATCTTTACCTTTCCTGTGGCGATCATTGCCGCCATTTACTGTGGCAGTTTAGGGGAAAAGCAAATCACCACTATGGTGTTAGCGAAACTGCTATTTTTTGTGGTTTTGATCAGTACTAATTTGCAAGCCTGGGGCTGGGTCAAGCCGAGCTATGGGTTAGTATTCTTACCAACCATAGGCATGTTAGGCCAACTGATTTGTTTGATTTGGGCTATGTATAGCAAAGCCTTAGTGCATGTCAAAGAAGGCTCTGCGGAAGAAATTAACACCATCAATGATGCATACGAACGCGCATTTGAACTGCAAGAACAAGTTAAGCAACAAAACCAAATGCTCAAGGCGGCAAAAGAACAAGCTGAATTTGAAGCACGCACCGACATGCTGACTCATTTACCAAATCGACGTGCGTTTATGAATTTAGCAAAAATGGCCATCGCTCAAGCTGTACGCCAAGAAAAGCCACTGTCGTTTATTGCCTTTGACATTGATAACTTTAAAACGATTAATGACCAATACGGGCATCCGGCCGGTGATAAAACCTTAAAAGAAGTGGGCGATCTTACCCGCAGTATTATTCGTGCCAGTGATTTTTGTGGTCGTATCGGTGGTGAAGAATTCATGATCGGTTGTCATAATAATTCCATGGGTGATGCTTATCACTTAGCCGAACGTATACGCAAAGCAATTGAAAACCATGTCATTGTTTACGAAGACATGGAATTTTCGACCACAGTGAGTATTGGATTAGCACAATTAAGTGAAGAAGACGATCTAGAGTCGGTCATCAAAAAGGCTGATGAAGCGATGTACTTGTCTAAATCTAATGGCAAGAACAAAGTCACCCATTACGCTGCTTAACTACAAGACAGCAAACTATGATTCGATAAGGCTATAATTAGGTTATAGCCTTTTTCATTTAAGAGCCGTTATTGATGTCTTTAGAACGCCTATCTAAACAACTTTCCCAGCAACAACAAGAGCTGCCCCCCGTCGAGTTGTGGGATCCACCCTATTGCGGCGAAATGGACATGCAAATAAAGGCCGATGGTCGTTGGTTTTATATGGGCAGTGAAATAACCAGACAACGCTTGGTAAAGTTATTTTCAACGGTATTAAAGAAACAAGATGACGAATACTTTTTAGTCACCCCGGTAGAGAAGATTAAGATTCAGGTAGAGCATTTGCCTTTTGTTATTACCCAATGGCACTGGCTTGATGACGCGATTGATAAAACCATGCTGCTCACCACCAACTTGGGCGATCAAGTGATACTCGATAGTGCGACAAGAATACAGCTTAATACTGATGGCACGCTGCAAGTCAATGTGCGCCGTAACTTGGATGCTAGCATCCATCGTAATGTATTTTATCAGTGGGCCGAACTGGCAGAAGAAAAACAAACTGGCCAGCAGCAACAATTGGTGATTAATAGCGGTGGTGTTGAGCACACCATCGGCGTGCTCGAAAACGACTAAATCACTTTAGAAAAGCGCTGCTGATGTAATTTGGTTTTTAAATAGGCATCAAACGACATACAAATATTACGAATTAACAGCCTCGCTTTTGCGTTCACGACAATGGCATTATTATCATTAACCAATAATCCGTCATTTATAAATACCAAAAGCGTTTGCAAGTCATCAGCAAAGTAGTCATCAAATACGATATTAAAACGTTGCTCGACATCGTGTTTATCAACCCGAAAATTGCACATTAATTGACGAATAACAAAGGCACGAATAACGTCATCGGTATTGGTGACAATGCCTTTTTCCAATGGCTGACCATAACCATCAATTGCCTGATAGTATTCTTTTAACGTTTTCACGTTTTGGCTGAAGCTTTGCCCCATTGCACTAATTGCAGAGACACCAAGCGCCAACAGATCGCAGTCACCTAATGTGGTATATCCCTGAAAGTTACGATGCAAGGTGCCTTGGCATTGAGCCTTGGCCAGTTCATCATCTGGTTTGGCAAAATGGTCCATACCAATAAACTCATAACCCATATCCACCAGAGACTCGATTGCAAATTGCATTAACTCTAATTTTTGTGCCGAGCTAGGCAACCATTGATCACGAATTTTGCGTTGCGCGGCGAAGCGTGACGGCAGGTGTGCATAACTAAACAAAGAAATCCTATCCGGATCGATGTTCTTTACTGCAGCAATAGTATTGGCAAAACTTGTGGTGGTTTGATGCGGTAAGCCATAAATTAAATCGATGTTAACAGAGTCAAAACCAACCTTTTTAGCACGTTTTACCAAGTCAATTATAAACTCGGTACTTTGTAGACGATTTATCGCCTTTTGTACTTTGCTATCGACATCTTGTACGCCAATGCTTAAACGATTAAAACCGACTTGGTATAAGTGATCAACCAAGTCCAACTCTATTTCACGGGGGTCAACTTCAATCCCCATCTCGATGTTTGGGTCAAACTGAAACGCCGATTTAAGCTTGTCCACTAAACGGGAGATTTGCTGTTTACTAAGAAACGTTGGTGTACCGCCTCCCCAGTGCATTTGCTTTACGGTTTTGTTGCTTACTAAAGGTGCGCGAGCATCTATTTCTCGACACAAATAATCGATGTATTCATCGGCTTTTTCTTTGTGGCGAGTGACTATTTTATTGCAACCACAGTAGTAACAAAGACTGTGGCAAAATGGGATATGAAGATAAAGAGACAAGTCATCGGTGTCAGACGCGGCAATCGCATTGACTAAATCGCTGTTTTGAAAGTCGTCACTAAACTCAACCGCCGTCGGGTATGAGGTATATCGAGGACCACTAACATCATACTTACTTAACATTTGCGGGGAGAACATTTCACTAAAAATGTTGTGAGAAAATTGAGTTGCCGACACAGAATAAAACCCATTAGTAGAATTACCGGCAAGTATAAAAAACTAAGCGCCTGATTTTATTGATCGAGCGCAATGTTTTTGCAAATGATTAACAATTGATAAGGGCTAGCGGGCGCTAATCGGCGCAATTAATGCACTTTGTTGCAGAAGGTTGTACTTCCAATCTGGCGACAGCGATATCGTCGCCACAGGCACTGCATATGCCATAGGTACCGGCTTCGATTCGAGTTATAGCATTGGATAGTTGTTGAATTTCAATTTTGGCTTCAACTTCCAAAGCATTTAGTACTTCGTCGTTCTCTCTTTCACCGGCTTGTTCAGACCAATCGGCGGCGCGACCTTCAGCAAAATCATCATGAATTGAATCTACCCTTGCCTGCAAGGCAACGATACGCTTGGTAAATTCTGCTTTTAATTGCTCTCTCATCACGACCACCCAATACGTTGTTATTGTCCGTTAGCTTTTTTGCAACGATTCAATCAACGTTAACGTATAAGGCAGCAACTTTTCTACCTCATCGTATATCGCATTTTCATGCTCTTCTTCATGGCCGGCACGCTCTATATCAAGTTTAAAGCGTTCTTTTTTAGATAACTTCTTTCGTTCTTCCAGAATCGGCATATGATTGATCTTGCTATATAAAGTAAATATAGCAGGAAAATTAGCTTTCATCTGAGACACGTAATTTGGCAACGATTCCATCAACACCGATAAACGCCAACTGCCTTCCGACACCTCGCATTGTCTCTCTACCATCGCCCGACAGATGTGACTAATAGACTCTAATGCTTTTAAATCGCGCTTTATGTGTTTTTGCTTTTGTTGCTCTAACGCTAAAGCCTGCTGTTGGCGTTGATGTTTAAGCTGAAAAAGCAAATAGCTCGCATACGCTGCTAAGGCAAATATGATTATGGCCGCGACTACCAACAAAATAATGTTAGATGTTTGCATGACGACTACTCTTTATAATCAGAGAAATCACTGTCATCAAGGCGATCCCATAACGCCTCGTCGTCGTCGTCATCGGCAAGTTCATCGTCTTGCTCAGGTTGCTCGTAGCCAAGTAAATCCATAAGCTCCTGATAACGGCTTTGCGCTTTATCAAGCATATCCATTTGTTCAGGGCTAATTTCCTCACCAGATTCAACAAGCGCAGAAATAAGCATTAACTGTTCATTGTTTTCCAGGTTATGCAATTCCTGTTCATAGGCTTGCATCACCTCTTCACTGGTCGCTACATCGTTACTTTGCGGCGCATCTTCAACAACACGAACTGGGGCTATCGGTGCTACGGCAGCTTTTTTCGCTTGCGGCTTCTCTGATTTAACCTTGACGCCTAAATCAATCGCTTTTTTACTGCCCAAGCGTGGATCTTTATTACTGCTATCCACTGTCGCTTCGGTATTGTTTTTAGCAACATTCTGACGTGTACCGGCTTTATTTCCGGTCATTTTACGTTTTCTTTGCTCTTTCTCTGCCTTTTCAGGGCGTTTGAGATTGAGCTTCTTCATTAACGCGCCTTCTTTGCGCGATTTTTTCGATCTGGCCATAACGAGTCATTTAAATTAACAAGAATAGCTCTATTTTACGCGAAACTAGCCAATAAGGATAATAGTGCGTCGCATTTTAATACGATTTTGTTGGCTTTCTGAGTAAATAAAACGACGGCTTGCCTTCGCTGGTCTATAAAGTGGTATAACAACGTATTGGTAAAACCAATATTATGCCCCCTGGTCACAAACTTAGCGCCGATGACCTAAGTAAAAGCAACGCAGATAATAACGCGCGCCAATAGCTCGAGCCCTACATCTTCGTTAACTAACTGATATCAGCGGGTTATTGGGCCGCACGAAATAAAACTTACCAACAAGCAGTAATTGGTAATAACTAATGAAGGATCAATACAACCAAAAACCCGCATTTGGCTTGACATTTCGTGTTGAAAAAACCTATATTGATGTAAGACATTACGTGTGAATAAAAACAATAATAGATTTGCAACAAGCTATCCCCAAATAATGAAATGTCGTAACCTAATGAATCAAAAGATAAAAACCATCGATTCACAGAGTATTGCTAAGATTCAGATCCTGTCTGTTTAGGCGATATTATTGGTCAGCAGTTAATAAAGCATAAATCGTTTGTTTTTATAGCGTTATGACCAACATGGGTTGGGGAATGCATTGCTAAGTAAATCATTACAAAAACAAAAGTAGCAATACATTAAGGACATAACCAACATGATTCGTGCAGGTTACCTCGCTATCGCAATAATCAGTTTAACTGGTTGCGGTTCAGGTTCTTCTAGTAGTTCTAGCGACAAACAAAACAAAAATATCAACTATGCTGCCGATATTGGTGGTGTGTTATCTGCGACCGTAAGTGAAGATGACTCAGCCGTTATCAATCGCCAACTTACCATTACAGACCCAAATAGTAATGAGAGTAGCTTTCGAGAGATTACCGACTTAAATAGCCAATATGGTATTTTTAGTTTAGATAGCGATGGCAACTGGACATATCAATTGCACAGCGATGATGCTCGGGTGCAATCATTGCAACAAGATCAGCAGCTAACCGACGACATCAGCATAGAATCAGCGGATCGAACAGCGGCGACAATCAGCATTACCATCTTAGGTCAAAACGACAGCCCGACATTTAGCGGCGGCGACAATGTCGATTTTGCAGCGATTGATGTCAATGAGGCAAACCAAGTTAGCGGCCAAATCATAGTCACCGATATAGACACCAACGAAAGCCAGTTTATCGTGCAACAGCAAAAAACAGGTAACTATGGCTGGTTCAGTATCAGCAGCAATGGTGAATGGCAATACCAACTCGATGAAAACAACGCGACGATTAAAACCTTGAGCCATCCACAAGCTATTGATGAAGCATTTTCCATACAGTCAGTAGACAATAGCAAACATCAAATAAGCATCAATATATTCAATAGTGTTACTCGAACTGATCTAGGTACCCATGAGCTTGGTATCGAGCTTAACGATTGGTATTTAAGTGTACCAACCGATACAGACAATAATGGTCGCTCCGACTCAATCAGCGAAAACAAGTTAGCCAATGGCTATAGTGATGAATTCTTTTATGTATCCGAAGACAATGGTTTGGTATTTCGCTGCCCAGTCGATGGCTTTAAAACCTCGACCAACACTAAATATGTGCGAGTTGAGTTGCGAGAAATGCTACGTCGCGGTAACTCCGGCATTAAAACCCAAGGCGTAAATCTAAATAACTGGGTGTTTGGCTCTGCTCCAGACGAAGATATCAATGCCGCAGGCGGTGTCGATGGCGAACTTACTGCGACCCTTGCTATCAATAGTGTTACCACTACTGGTGAAAGCTACCAAATTGGCCGTGCCGTCATAGGTCAAATCCACGCCAATGATGATGAACCGATTCGGTTGTATTATCGAAAGCTACCTAATAACAGTAAAGGTTCGGTTTATTTTGCCCATGAGCCAATTGGTGAAGATGACGATTATTATGAACTTATCGGTAGCCGTGATAATGATGCCGCCGATCCTGTCGATGGCATAGCACTTGATGAAAAGTTTACTTACGTGATTAAAACAGAAGGCAACCAATTAACCGCGACAATTAAACGTGATAACAAGCCGGATGTTAGTACCAGTATTGATATGAGCGGCAGTGGTTATGATCAAGGCGGTCAATACATGTATTTTAAAGCCGGTGTATACAATGGCAATAACTCCGCTGATAGCAGTGAATACACCCAAGCGACTTTTTATGAGCTACGCAATAGCCATACCGGCTATGCCTATAGTGAATGATATTCACCAGTAAATACTAAAAATTATAAATATAAGAGGATAGATATGAAGCGTTTCACAAAGCCATTTAGCGGTTTAGCTGCATTGGCATTGACGATGATGCCAGCATATGCAGCAAGCGATATGGTTCCAGGCGAAAAGTTTGCCTTACAACAATGGAAAATCACTCTGCCTATAGACCAAGACGGTAACGGTAAAGTAGATGAGGTTGATACCAACTATTTGAAAAACTATCAACATGAAGACTTTTTCTACCTAGACGAACAACAGCATATGGTGTTTGTCGCACCCAATAAAGGCCTAACAACGCAAGCGTCATCAAATACACGTAGTGAATTAAGACAAATGATACGTGGCTACAATACCAAAATAGGCACTAAGGATCGTGGCAATAACTTTGCATTGAAGGCGCATAGACGAGCGAAGAAATTTGGCTCTGTCGGTGGTCAATTACAAGCGGTATTGAAAGTAGACCATGTTGCCCTAAATGCAGGGCACCCGGATAAGAAACCCGCCTATTCTGTTGTTGTTGGCCAAATTCACGCCGGTAAAGACCAAGAGCTAATTGAAAAAGGAGATGGTTTTGGCTGGGGCAATGAGCCAATTAAGATCTATTATAAAAAGCTTCCAGGTCATGAAAAAGGCTCAGTGTTTTGGACGTATGAGCGTAACCTAGCAAAGGATGATCCAAACAGAACAGATATTGCCTTCCCAGTGTGGGGTAATACTTGGGAAAACCTAGACGATCCAGGCAAAGAAGGTATCTCATTAGGTGAATACTTTAGCTATGCGATTCTTGTTCACGAAAATACCATGTATGTGAAGTTTATTGCCAAAGATCATCCTGAAGTGGTGTATCAGGTCGATTTGTCTAATAACATAGACCCTAATGGTAAAGAAGATAAGCTTGATAATCCTAAAGGCTATAGTCAGGATTGGTTTTACTTCAAAGCGGGCGCTTATAACCAATGTAGTACCAAGAATGATACTTTGTATTGGTATACTGCATGTCCAGGCACAGGTAACTGGCAAGAAGATAAAGCAAACGGTGATTACACCCAAGTTAGCTTTGCTCAACTTACCGTGAAAAATATCAAGAAAAAGTAAGTTTAGATAATATTATTAAAATTTAGACAGAAAAAAAGCGAAGGTTATTAACCTTCGCTTTCGACAACTACTTTTGTCTATGTCTGGTGCATTAGTCTCCAGCCCTGACCTATCCTTGCAACGTCATCCATGTCGAGTTACGTTTCCATACATTGTTTTTTCTTTTCGGTCTTCCTGACACCTTATAGGCTTTCCGTAACAGCACACATCCTTGATAACAACTCTTCCTGAGTCGATTAATGTTCCTTTAAGCTATCCCTATAGCATCCCTACCAAAATTCCTTTGATTGATTTCTGACTAGTTACATCCTGTAACTGTTTTTAAGTTTACGTTAACATTGATTTGATACAAGCAAGTTATTGGCTAGTAAATAGGTAATCGACACACACTGTTCTTAAATCACTGATTAAACTAGTTATTTTGAAATGTAGTCGGGCATTAATAGCCAATACTCCACTTTACAATGGACAATGTCTTACAAAGTATATGGAGATATTCCTAATCGCTAAAGCTCGAGTTATTTAGTCGGGTATTTTGTACATTAGAACTAATAAGGGCTAAGCAATATTATTAGTAAGGCGACAACTTAAGTACCTTAAAAACTTATTCTTCTTCTCGTGTAGTAGCTGGAAAAGATGTGCGGTTTGTAAAGCCACCTTGAGACGAATCGAGGTTGCTGCCTTCGCCGCAATGACGTGCAGGGACGCACTAATGCCGCGGGTGCATGGATGCACAGGAGCGGTGACGTACAGGGACGCATATTTTCGATAACGACGTAGTAGGTCGAGACTTCACAAAACCCAGAAAGTAAAAAGCCCGCTCTAATGAGCGGGCTTTTCTAAATAGGAGCCTGGCGATGACCTACTCTCACATGGGAACTCCCA